>NZ_CP173678.1:2885000-3533750 GCF_051903925.1 Zavarzinia sp. CC-PAN008 | reverse complement strand
ACGCCTATGACTATTCACGGGCCCTGTTCGGCGCGTTGTTCAGCACGTCGGGCCATGAACTGGCCCGTCTGTTCCAGCGGCCTCGCGCCAATTACTGGGCCGGCATGGTGACGGAGGCGATGGAGAAGGGGCTGCTGCTGCCCGACGCGAAGCCGCCTCTGGTCTCCAGCGTGCTCGACGACGTCTACCGCTCGGTCATGATGCGCTGGCTGTGGATCGACATGGACGCACGGCGCTTCCGGGCGTTGCTGGGCCATCGCTTCGCGATCGTCCTGCTGGCCTTCGCCACGCCGGAGGGGGCCGTGCGCCTGCGCCGGGAGCTGACCCGCAGCGAGGAACAGCTGACGCGACAGCGCGTGGCTCAGGACGGGTAGCCGGCCCCCCGGAACAGCAGGCGCACCAGCAGGTCGGCGATCTGCTCGGCACTGGACGAGCCGCCATCGCGGTACCATTCCGGCGTCCAGTTGGCGGCGCCGATCACCAGCATCCGCAGCGCCTTGCGGTCGACGGAGCCGTCGATCGCCCCGGCCTGGACGGCCGCTGCGAACAGGCCGTCCAGGAAGGCGCCATAGCGGCGGAATTCCTCGTTGATACGGTTGCGCATCTCGGCCGGGACCTGGCCGTTGGATCGGGCCGAGGCCCTGGCATAATTGCTGACCACCAGCTGGAAGCGCACGTGCTCGCGAACCGCAGTGGCCAGTCGATCGCGCGGGCCGGCATCGGCCGGCATCGCCGCCAGACAGGCGCGGACATGGGCGAAAGTCTGCGCCACGCCGTGGTGCAGCACCTCCTCGACTAGATCCTCCCGCGATTCGAAGTGGTAGTAGAGGCTGCCGGCCTGGGTGCCGGCGCGCTCCGCGATCTCGGCCAAAGTGGTGCCGGCGAAGCCCCGGTCGGCCAGCACGGCGGCCGCGGCGTCCAGGATCTGGGAGCGCTTCTGCTCGCCGCGCGGGGTCAGTTTCTGGGCCGGGTCGGCCTGCGGCGCCTGGCTTGCGCTGACGGCCGCGCGGGGCAGGCTGTGCCCGGTGCTCTTGCGCCGGCCACCGCGTTCCCGGGCCTGGCTGTCCCGGCCGCGGCCGGTTCCTGAAGACATGACGAATCCTGCTGAGTGTCGCCAGAAGTCTAATCGCGATCAGTATTGCCGCGCATCCCGGGAAATCCCGGACCGGTTCAAGGTCCGCCCGACACTCAGGCCGTGAGCAGGGCGACCGCATCGCGGTCGATCGCGTGCCGGGCGTGACGCTCCAGCATGGTCATGAACATCGTGTCGCCCCGTTCGGTCCGCACTACCAGCATGCAGGCGCCGATGGCCGTGGTCATGCCCTGGAGCGAATAGTGGCGGTAGTCCTGGTGGAAGTCCGCCAGGCTGTAGCCCTTGACCCCCAGGCCAACCAGGGTGGCGTGGTACTCGGCCAGCAGGTCGTCCTCGTGCGCGCGGCGCAGGTCGCGGTCCAGCGCCCCGCCCAGGAAATACGCGACGTCGACTGCCCCGATGCCCATGTTCAGCGACTGCCAGTCGACCACGGCCACGTCGGGCGATCCGTCGCCCGTACCGAACAGCATGTTGTCCGGTCGGAAGTCATTGTGGGTCAGGCAGCGCGGCCCGCTCAGCGGCTTGTTCCACCGGGGATAGTTGGCCATGAACGCGTCCACGACCGCGCGCACGTCGGGTGCGATCCGCTCGGCATAGCGCTCGATATAGCCGGGATAGAGGCTGTTCAGCAGCTCATCCGTGTAGAAGTCCTGCGTCAGTTCCGCCTTGGCCGGCCATTCCGCCGCCAGCAGTGCGGCATCGTCCCAATGGGAGGCGTGGAGCCTGGCTGCCTGGACCAGCACGGCGCGCGCCTCCGCCAGCGTGCAGCCGCGCATCTGGTCGCCCGCGCGGGCCGGGGCCATGTCCTCGAACAGCAGGACGAAGTCCATGGTCGCGGGGTCCAGCGCCGCGAACCAGGTGCGCGGCACGCGGATCCCGGCGGTGGCGCTGAGCTGCGTGTAGAAATTGACTTCCGTCTGGTACAGGCCATTGGTCGCGGCGAATTCGCGGCTGACCGGGCTGGCGGAGGGGAACTTGCCGACCACGGTTGCGGGGGCGCCCGAAGGTGCGGCACCCGCATAGGTCAGGCGGTAGCGCCGCGTCTCCCCCAACTGGCCGGTGCCGACCTGGCTCCAATCCAGGGCCGTCACGGTCACGTCCAGGCCGCGCGCGCGCAGCACGTCGGTCATCCAGTCCGGCGTGATCTCGTCCGGTGCCACGATCGGAATCGGCCGGGCCATGGGAAGCTCCTCGGTGAAACAACGTTCTTTCGGGTATGGCGAGGGCATTAGCCGACTGGCGCCGCAAAGGCCAGGGGTGCGCGGCAAAAATCACTGGGCGAAATGGGCGGAGTCCGCTCCGCGCCTGCTGCGCCTGCGAAGGGGATGTGGTCTGATCGGGCCAGCCCGCCACGCCGCCACCCCCCTGCCGACGGATTGCCCGATGAACGCGCACACGCCCCTGCCCAACCTGGAACTGGATGCCGCGATCGCCGATGCGCGGGAGCGCTATACGCGCGCCAACCCCCGCAGCCTGGCGCGGCAGGAAGCGGCCGCTGCCTCGCTGCCCGGTGGCAATACGCGCGGCACGATCTGGTACCCGCCGTTTCCTGTGGCGATGGCGGGGGGCGAGGGCTGCCGCCTGACCGACATTGACGGCCATACCTACGTCGACTTCGTGTCGGAGTACACGGCCGCCCTTTATGGCCATTCGCATCCCGTCATCGCCGCGGCGCTGAAGGGCGCCATCGACAAGGGCATCCTGCTGGGCGCGCCCAACACCTATGAGGCGGACCTGGCGGCGGCACTGGTAGCGCGGTTTCCGGCATTCGAGCGGGTTCGCTTCTGCAATTCGGGGACGGAGGCCAACATCATGGCCCTGTCGATGGCGCGCGCCATCACCGGCCGGGCAAGGATCCTGGTGTTCCGCGAGGGCTATCACGGCGGCGTGCTGACCTTTGCCAAGGGCGGCTCGCCGCTGAACCTGCCGTTCCCGTTCGAGTTCGGGACCTATAACGATGTCGAGGGGACGGAGGCACAGGTCCGCGCCCTGGCGCCCGACCTGGCGGCCGTCATCCTGGAGCCGATGATGGGCGGCGGCGGCTGCATCCCGGCCAGCCAGGACTTCCTGGACATGCTGCGGCGGGAAACGGCGGCGGCCGGTATCCTGCTGATCTTCGACGAGGTAATGACCTCGCGCCTGTCACCATCGGGCCTGCAGGGCAAGCGCGGGGTGACGCCGGACCTGGCGACCCTTGGCAAGTACATGGGCGGCGGCGCCAGCTTTGGCGGCTTTGGCGGACGGGCCGACCTGATGGACCGCTTCGATCCGGCCCAGCCCGGCGCCTTCAGCCATGGCGGCACGTTCAACAACAACGTGCTCAGCATGGCGGCGGGCCTGGCCGGCATCACCCACGTCCTGACGCCTGAGGCGCTGACGGCGATGAATGCGCATGGCGATGCGCTGCGCACCGGGATGGAGGCGATCCTGGCCAAGGCGGGCATCGCCGCCTGCATGACGGGGGAAGGCTCGATGATGAGCCTGAACTTCGTCCCCGGGCCGGTGACGACGCCGGGCGAACTGGCCGCCGCCGACCCGCGCCTGGTCCACCTGTGGCAGATCGAGATGCTGCTGCGCGGCCAGTACGTGACTGCGCGCGGCATGATGGCCCTGTCGATCCTGGTGGGCGCACCTGAGGTCGAAGGCTTCCTGGCGGCCTTTGCCGACTTCGTGGAAACCAACGCGAGCATCCTGCCGCACTGAGGGCGGCAGGGCGGTACCGTCGGGAGAAGGACGTCAGGCGCTCTTGCGCTTGGCGTGCCGGGCCAGCATCGCGTCGCTGATCGGCGCCTTGGTCTTGGCGTCGATTACCTGGATCGTGGCGCCGCGCTGGCGACCGCGCTTGACGATTTCCAGCGCCGAGGTTGCTTCCTCGACCAGCTCGCTGGTCGAGCCGATGCCCGTCTTTTCGACGATGTGGATGCGATAGGCCAAGTTGCGGCTCCTTACGTGAGCGCGGGGTATATCATGCTGCGGTGCCGAAATGCCGCTTTTCGGGGTCGCACGCCCGCGCCGCAGCCGCCGGCTGTCGCGACGCGGCCGGCGCGGCTAGACTCCGTCCCCTGACACGAAGGGGGACCGGCCATGGCGGCGGACGCGGCACAGGATGGTGAGGCGCTCTATGGCGCGATCACGGGCCTTTTGCGGCCGCTGCTGGGGGCGCTCGATGCCCTGGTCCTGATCGGCCGGCACCTTCATCCCCCCCGCCTGACCGAACTGGTGGAGGCGGTTGGCCCGCGCGATGCACCGGTGCGGGAGGCGATGGCCGCCCTGGGCGCTGTCCCATGGCCCGACAACCTGGGCCTGGTGCGCGACTATCTGGAGGCCGCGGGGCAGGAAGTGGCCGACGCCTACCAGGAACTGCGCGTGGCGGCCAGCGATGCGGAGGGCCTGCTCCCTGCCTATCGCGCGCTGCGCCATGTCGGCCGGGCGATGGAGCGGCTCTACCCGCTTGCGGTGATGCTGCCGCCGGTCAGCCGCTATTTCCTGAACCCGCAAGGGGGCGACGCCAGTGACGCCCGCGCCCGGCGCCTGGCCGAAGCCGCCCGCGATTCGGTTGAAAGTGTCGGCATCATGCACGCCGACAACGAGCGCGGGTCCAAGGGCGGCTTTTCGATCTATGTGCCCGAGGATTACGAGCCGACGCGGGCCTGGCCCGTCGTCTTTGCTCTTCATGGCGGAAGCGGGCATGGCCGCGACTTCCTGTGGACGTGGGCACGCGACGCCCGCACGCGCGGTGTGATCCTGGTCAGCCCGACATCGGCGGGGCAGACCTGGTCGCTGATGGAGCCGGAGATCGATGGGCCACAGCTGGGCCGGATGCTGGACTTCGTTCGCCAGCGCTGGACGGTCGACGAGGAGCACCTGCTGCTGACGGGGATGAGCGACGGCGGCACGTTCACCTTCGTGTCAGGGCTTAGTGCTGGGTCGCCCTTCACCCATCTGGCACCGATCGCCTCCAGCTTTCACCCGATGCTGCTCAACTTCATCGACGAGACGCGGCTGAGAACGTTGCCGATCCGCCTGATCCATGGCGCGATGGACTGGATGTTCCCGGTCGACATGGCCCGCAGCGCCCACCAAGCCTTGGTCCAGGCCGGGGCCGACGTCACCTATTGCGAGATCGCGGACCTCTCCCACACCTATCCGCGGGAGGAGAACGCCGCCATCCTGGACTGGTTCATGGGGCCGGCGGCGCCCGCCCCCTGACGCTCATTCGTCCCGGGCATCGTCCTGGCGGGCCATGACGCGCTGATAGAACATGCCGATGCCCAGCAGGACGAGGCCCAGCGCCATGAACGACAGGGCACGGGCGACGCCGGTCAGGTTGTCCATGTCGATCAGGAAGGCCTTCAGCGTGACGCCGATCATCACGGCAAAGGCAACCAGGCGCAGCGGCCGCAGGCGCTGGCGCAGGCCCAGCATCAGCAGACCCAGGCCATAGGCCAGCCAGACCAGCGTATAGGTCCACAATTCCGTCTCGCCGACCGCCTCGAAGGCGACCCAGGCCCCCTGATAGGCCTGCGTGACGGCAAGGCTCAGCCAGGCGAACCCGCCCAGGACAGCACTGCCGCCCGCGGCGGCAGCCAGCGGTTCCCGGTCGCGCGCGCGCCAGGCGATGGCCGCGGCGATCAGCGCCGGCACCAGATAGGCGGGCAGCATCAGGTTCAGGATCGGCCAGGCTCCGACATGGGCGCTGGACACGAACGGGTTCAGGATCGCGGCCAGGATCACCAGCGCCGTGCCGGCAAAGGTCAGTGCGTGCGCGGCCTGGGCCAGGTGCCGGTGTTGGACGGCTGCATCCAGCCGCAGCGCCGTCAGCGCGGCCCCCAGGACAAAGGCCGCCAGCGTCCCGATGTCGGTCGGGGCCTGGACCGGGGCATAGGCATTGCCGAACACGATCCAGCGGATGGCGAGGCCCAGGCCGCCCAGCAGCAGCAGGCTTGCGCTGCTGGTCATCACGATCAGGCTCAGCGGCGGGGCAGCGCCCGCACCCGACGCCGGGAACAGGCGCAGCCAGGCGCGCCAGCGGGCGTCGCCTTCCGTCAGGCGCTCCAGGCCCAGGCGCTGGCGCAGCAGCAGGACCGCCCCAGCCGCAAGGAGGCCGGGCACCGCGCTGTTCAGCATCAGGGCAATCAGGTCGGCACCGCTGGCAGCCCTGTCGGCGCTGAGGTCCAGCACGGTCTGCCATGCGGCGTGCGCCAGGATGGCAAGGCCTGCGGCGGCGGCCACTGGCACCAGGCTCGCCACCTGCCACAGCACGGCAAGGCCGGCGGCGGCCAGCATCACCAGGGCCAGGGCCAGCGTCAGCGTCGGACCGCTGAACAGGATGGTCGGCACCAGGCCCAGCAAAGCAAGGGCACCCGTCGCAGCCAGCACCACGGGCAGTTCGCGCTCCGGCGCCGGCGGTCCCTGGCGCGGCCAGGCGATGGCCAGCAGGCCCAGCGCGCCGACCGCGGCGATCGTCGCCGTGGCGCCCGCCGGCTGTCCGCCCAGGTCCAGCGCGAAGGCGCCGCCGGCCAGGGCCAGGACCTGCCCGCATACGGCCCAGACCGCGGCGCGCGGCGCGCGCGGCGCCAGGCGGCCCAGCGCAAGACCCGCCAGGCCCAGCACCGCGGCAGTGGTCAGGGCAAAGCCAAGCGACACGCCGGTCCGGCCGGCGGCGATCACTTCCGGCCCCGACCAGCCATAGAGTTCGTGCGCCTGGACGTATTGCGCCAGGTTGCTGAGGCTCAGCGCCAGGGCGGCACCGGCCAGGACGCCGGCCACGGGCACGCCCGCGCGCAGGCTGGCCAGCCCCAGCACCCCCAGCTGCGCGGCCAGGCCAAGCGTCACCCCCAGCCAGTCGATGCCTGCCGGCGTTGGCATCAGCACGACCATCGCCGCCAGCAAGGCCAGGCCCAGGCTGCTGGTGCCCCAGGCATCGGCCCCGCGCGCCGTCGCGGGCAGGCGGCGGGCCGTCGCCGCGACCGCGCCCAGCGTCACGACCAGGGTCACGATCTGGGAATAGGCCGGGTACTGGTCGTGCAGGGCTACGGTCCAGATCAACAGGCCCAGGGCGGCCAGCGCCTCCATCCACGGCCAGCCGCCACGATTGGCAACGATGAAGGCGGCCGCACCCACGGCGGAGACATAAAGGGGTAGGATCAGGCTGGGCTCGCCCCCGCCGACCAGAAGCGGCACGGCCTGGGCGGCGGCGAAACCCAGAACACCCAATGGCGGCCCATAGCTGAGCGAGACGACGATCCCGGCGATGGCCACCGCCGCCATGCCACCGAACGCCGTGCCCGGTCCGATGAAGCCATAGACGACATGGGCCGCGTACAGCGTCGCGAACAGCCCGGCGGCGCCCGCCCCGAACAGGGTCGATGGGATGTCGGGCAGGGCGCGCAGCCTGCTGGGCCCGAACACGCGCCGCCGGCGGAGGAATTCGGCACCCGCCATCATGGCGGCGGAGAACAGGGCCGCCGCAAGCAGGCGCAGCTCGGGCGGGAACAGCCCCTGCGTGATCGAGTAGCGAACCAGGAGGATGGAGCCGAGGGCGATCGAGCCGCCGCCGATCAGCACCGTCCAGCGCCGGCCGAAGCTCAGTTCGAAGTCGCGTTTGGGAACCGGTCGGGGCGATGGTGGCGGCGGGGGCTGCTGCGGCTCGGGGGACGTTGGCGCCTGCGGCTCGGATTCCCGGTCCGCGCCCTCCGGCATGGCCCGGGCGGCGATGCTCGGCTCGGGCTGGAGCGGCTCATCCGCGTAGAGCGGTTCGCCGTGGTCCCAGCCGACGATTTGGTCCGGAGGAACGTCTGCCCGCGCAAGGATCGGCGCAGGCTCCGGTTCCGGCGCGGGTGGGTAGAGGACGTCGCGCGGAACCCAGGCGCCGCGCTCGTCCTGCACCAGGTCGGGCGGGACGGGTTCAGGCTGGGGCTGCGCGGCCACGGGCGTGGGAACGGGCGGCGCTGCCGGGGCCTGGCGCAGCGCGTCCAGGCTGCGCTGGACCTCGTCCAGGCGCTGGCCCAGCGCCGCCATCTGGTCGCGCACCTGGTTCAGCGCCGTGGTGGTGCGCGCCGCGCGCAGGGCGACGACAACCAGGAGCACCAGCAGAAGCAGGCCGTAGAACTCTTCCATTCCTGCCACGTCCGGGGTGCGACCCCTGATTCCTAGGCCGGGACGGCAGGCGTTGCAATCAGGACGCTGGCTCCGCCATGGCCGGCTCCAGGGCGTCGAGCGCACCGGCGTCCCAGCCACCGCCCAGGGCCTGGATCAGGGCGACGGCCGTATTCTGGCGCGACACCGACGCCTGGATCAGCGAGCGCCGCGCGCTCAGCGCCGAGGCCTGGGCCTGGACCACGTCGGTATAGGGAATCAGGCCCGCGCGGTACTGGTTCATCTGCATGCGCTCCACCTCGTCCGCTGCGGTGGAGGCCTGGCGCAGCAGCTCCTCCTGCCGGGCCAGGGCGCGCGCGGCGACAAGCTGGTTCTCCACGTCCTGCAACGCGGTCAGCACCGTCTGGCGATACTGGGCCACGGTCAGGTAGTAGCCGGCCCGCGCCTGCTCCACCTGCGCCTCCCGTGCGCCGAAGTCGATCAGGGTCGTCGCCGCCGACAGGCCCAGCGACCAAACGCTGGCCGATGCCGTGAACAGGTCGGCGAGCGACGACGCGGCGGACCCGGCATCGCCGCTCAGCACCAGGCTTGGATAGAACGCGCTCTCCGCAACCCCGATGCCGGCATTGGCCGCCGCCACGCGCCGCTCGGCCGCGGCGATGTCGGGCCGGCGCAGCAACAGGGTCGACGGCACGCCCACGGGCACCGGGGGCACGACCGGGGTCCAGTCCCTGCGCGCAATGCGGAAGGTGCTGGGCGCCGTGCCCAGCAGGACGGCGATCGCGTTCTCCGCCACCTGGCGCTGCTGGATCAGTCCGGCACGGCCGGAGCGCGTGGTCGCCAGCTGGGTTTCGGCCTGCAGCACGTCGACCCGTGGGGCGATGCCTGCCTCGTAGCGGTTGCGCGTGATGCGCAGCGATTCCTCATAGGCCTCGATCGTCTGGTCCAGCAGGCCGATCTCGGCATCCGTCTCGCGCAGGGTGAAATAATTGATCGCCACCTCGCCCCGGGCCGAGAGCCTGGCCGCCTCCAGGTCGGCGGCGCTGGCCTGGGCACTGGCGAGGCTGCCTTCCACCCCCCGCGACAGGCGGCCCCACAGGTCCGGCTCCCACGATGCACCGATGCTGGCCTGATAGCTCGACCGCTCCGACGTGGCCGAGCCGCCGCCGCTGCGGCTGCCACCGGCCCCGATGTCGACGACGGGGAACAGGCTGGATCGCTGCTGCCGCACGATCGCCCGCGCTTGCGCATAGCTGGCGGCGGCGGCGGCGACGTTCTGGTTCGAGATGGCGACCCGTACCACCAGGGCGTCGAGGTCGGGATCACCGAACAGGGTCCACCAGTCGCCCTTGGCCAGCATGTCGCCGGGGACGGCTGCCTCCCACCCCTGGACGGCCTTGAACTGGTCGGCATGCGGCGCCGCGGGGCGCTCATAGTCCGGGCCCACGATGCAACCGGGCAGGGCCAGGACAAGGACCAGGAGAGGAAACAGGCGTGCAGGGGGCAAGGGGCTCATTCCGCTGGCGATGGGTGCGCCTGGCCGCCGCTGGCACGCGGGCGGCGACGCAGCCGGTCCATGTAGACATAGACGACGGGCGTGGTGATCAGGGTCAGGACCTGGCTGGCGATCAGGCCGCCGATGATGGCGATGCCCAGGGGCTGGCGCAGTTCGAACCCTTCGCCAAAGCCGATGGCCAGGGGCAGCGCACCCAGGCCCGCGGCCAGCGTGGTCATCAGGATCGGCCGGAACCGCTTCAGGCTGGCCTCGCGCACGGCATCGGTCGCCGACAGGCCACGGGTGCGCTGCGCCTCGATCGCGAAGTCGATGATCAGGATCGCGTTCTTTTTCACGATGCCCAGCAGCAGGAACACGCCGATCAGCGCGATCAGCGAGAAATCCAGGCCGAACGCCATCAGCGCCATCACGGCACCCACGCCCGCTGCCGGCAGGGTGGACAGCACGGTGATCGGGTGGATCGTGCTTTCGTAGAGCACGCCCAGGACGAGATAGATCGCGATGATGGCCGCCGCGATCAGGATCGGCTGCTGGTTCTGGGTCGCGTCGAAATTGCGCGCCGTCCCCTGGAAGCTGCCCCGGACGCTGGTCGGCATGGCGATCCGCGCCTCGGCCGCGCGGATCTCGGCCTGGGCCTGGCTCAGGGCAACGCCGTCGGGCAGGTTGAACGAGATGGTGGTCGCCAGGGACAGGTTCTGGTGGTTCACGCTGGTCGCCGTCGCGCGCTGGCTGAAGCTGGCGATCACGGGCAGGGGCACCATGGCGCGGTCTGACGTGCTCAGGGCTTGGCCGCTGGCCTGGTCGCGCGCACCGGGGTCGATCACGTTGCCGGCGGCCCGCGCCGCAGCCCCGGCGATGCGTACCGGCACCTGGACGTCGGCCAGGGCCTCCGGCCCCTGCACGAAGGGCGGCGCCCATTCCATGACGATCGAATACTGGTTGATGTCGTCATAGATCGTGGCGACCTGGCGCTGGCCAAAGGCATTGTAGAGCGCGTTGTTGACGTCGCGGGCCGAAATGCCCATGCGGGCCGCGCTGTCGCGGTCGACGGTCACCATCGTCTCCGCGCCATTGTCTTCCTGGTCGGTGTCGATGTCCGTCAGCAGGGTGCTGCCCTTCAGTTCCTCGGCCAGGCGGGTCGCCCAGGTGCGCAGCTCGCCCGCGTCGTCGCCCTCGAGCGTGTACTGGTAGGTGGAGCTCGACATCCGCCCGCCCATGCGCAGGTCCTGCACCGGATTGAGGAAGATGCTGATCCCCGGCACCTGGGACAGCTGCGGCCGCAGGCGCGCGATGACGGCCTGCCCGCTCTCGCCCCGCTCGGCTAGCGGTTTCAGGTCGACGAACATGAAGCCGCCGCCGGCCCGCCCGCCGCCCGTGAAACCGACGACCGTGCGCACGCTTTGGTCCTTGCGGATGATGTCGATCACGGTGCGCAGCTTCTCGGACATGGCCTGGAACGAGATGCTCTGGTCGGCGCGGATGCCGGCCATCAGCTGGCTGCTGTCCTGGCGCGGAAAGAAGCCCTTGGGCACCACGGTATAGAGCCACCAGCTCAGGCCCATGGCGACCAGCAGGATCAGCACGACCAGCGGCTTGGACACCAATGCCCAGTCCAGGCTGCGCGCGAAGGTCCGCTCCAGCGCGGCGTAGCCCCGCTCGAACAGCCGGGCGACCAGGCCGGGCTTGCGCAGGTGGGCGTCGCGGCGCAGCAGCGTGGCGCACAGCATCGGCGTCGTCGTCAGCGAGATCACGAGCGAGATCAGGACCGCGACCGACAGCGTCACCGCGAACTCGTGGAACAGGCGGCCGACCTGTCCCCCCATGAACAGCAGGGGAATGAACACGGCGACCAGCGACACGCTCATCGACAGGACGGTGAAGCTGACCTCGGCAGCGCCGGCCAGGGCAGCGCTCAGGCGGTCGCGCCCCGCCTCGATATGGCGGGTCGTGTTCTCCAGCACGATCACGGCGTCGTCGACGACGAAGCCCGTGGCGATGGTGATCGCCATCAGCGACAGGTTGTTGAGGCTGAAGCCCAGCAGGTACATCACCCCGAACGTGCCCAGCAGCGACAGCACCGTGGCGATGGCCGGGATCATGGTCGCGCGCAGGTCGCGCAGGAATGCGCCCACGACCAGCACCACCAGGACGATCGCGATGACCAGCGTCAGCTCGATCTCGTGCAGGCTGGCGCGGATCGAGTTGGTGCGGTCGGAGGCGACCTGGATCGACACGTCCGAAGGCAGCGACGCCTCGACCTCCGGCAGGATGGCGCGCACCGTGTCGACCGTCTGGATCACGTTGGCGTTGGCCTGCAGCCGGATCAGCACGATGATCGCCGGCTGGCCGTTGAACAGGCCAATGGCGCGCGTGTCCTCCATGCTGTCGACGACCGTCGCGATGTCGGCCAGGCGGATCGGCGCGCCGTCGCGCCAGGCGACGATCAGGTCGTGATAGTCGGCGGCGCGGCGACCGCCGCTGCCGGTGGTGTAGATCTGGTAGCGCCGGCCGTCACCCTCCAGCGCGCCGCGCGGGCGGTGCGCGTTCGCCGCCTGGAGTGCCGCGCGCACGTCCTCCAGCGCCACGCCGTACTTGTTGACCGAGAACGGGTCCAACTGGATGCGCACCGCGGGCAGGGAGCCGCCGCCGATGTCGACCTCGCCCACGCCTTCCACCTGGGCGATGCGCTGGGTCACGACATTGCTGACGAACTCGTAGATCTCGGCCAGGTTGCGATTGGGCGAAGTCAGCGCCAGCACCATGGCGGGCGATCCCGCGGGATTCGACTTGCGATAGGTCGGATTGCTGCGCAGCGTCGCCGGCAGGTCGACACGGGCGGCGTTGATGGCGCCCTGGACCTCGCGCGCGGCGCCGTCGATGTCGCGGTCCAGCTCGAACTGCAGCGTGATGCGGGTTGAGCCGGTGCTGCTGGTCGACGTCATCTCGGTGACGCCAGGGATGATGCCCAGGCGGCGCTCCAACGGGGTTGCGATGCTGGTCGCCATCGTTTCCGGACTGGCACCGGCCAGGCTGGCGGAGACGTTGATGGTGGGGTAGTCGACCTGGGGCAGGGGGGCGATCGGCAGCACCATCAGGGCGGCGATCCCGGCGATGGCCAGCCCCAGCGACAGCAGGACAGTGCCGACCGGACGCCGGATGAAGGGGGCCGACAGGCTCATTCGGCGGGTCCCGGCGCGGCCGCCTCGGACGCCGTGGGGGCGCGCCGCCGGACGCGCCGGGCCAGGCGGTCGAAGGCCAGGTAGATCACCGGCGTGGTGAACATGGTCAGCAGCTGGCTCATCAGCAGGCCGCCAAAGATCGCAACCCCCAGCGGCTGGCGCAGCTCCGCCCCCTTGCCCAGTCCGGCCATCAGAGGCACCGCGGCGAACAGGGCGGCCAGCGTCGTCATCAGGATCGGCCGGAAGCGCAGCACCGCCGCCTGAAAGATCGCCTCCGGCGGGGCCTTGCCCTGGCCACGCTCCGCCTCGATCGCGAAGTCGATCATCATGATCGCGTTCTTCTTCACGATGCCGATCAGCAGGATGATGCCGATGATCGCGATCACCCCCAGGTCGCTGCCTGTGAAGTACAGCGCCGCCAGGGCCCCCACCGCGGCCGAGGGCAGGGTGGACAGGATCGTCAGCGGGTGGATGTAGCTCTCGTAGAGCACGCCCAGCACGATGTAGACGCAGACGATCGCCGCCAGGACCAGCCAGAACTGGCTGCTGAGCGAGGACTCATAGGCGCCGGCCGAGCCCAGGAAGGTGCGCGTGATGCCGACCGGCAGGGCGATCTCGGCCATCGTCGCGCGGATCGCGTCGACCGCGTGCCCCAACGATACGCCGGGTGCCGTGTCAAAGCCGATCGTGGCGGCCGGGAACTGCTCGACATGCGTGACCTGCAGCGGTGCGGTCCGCTCGCTGATCGTGGCGATGGTTGAAAGCGGCGTCGGCCCGCCGCTGGTCTGCAGGTGCAGCAGGCCCAGCGAGGCGGGATCGGTCAACAGGTCGGGCCGCGCCTCCAGGATCACCCGGTACTGGTTGGTCTGCGTGAAGATGGTGGAGACGATGCGCTGGCCGAACGCGCTGTACAGGGCATCGTCGACATTGGCGGCGGTGATCGCCAGGCGGGCCGCCGTGTCGCGGTCCAGCTGGACGAAGGCGGCGGGCCCCTCCGCCCCCGCGTCGGTCTGGACGTTGGCCAGTTCCGGGCGCTGCGCCATCGCCTGGGCCAGGCGCCGGGTCCAGGCGGTGACGGTCGGGGTGTCCACGCCCTCCAGCGACAGGCGATAGAGCGTCGGTCCCGATTCCGCGTCGATCGTCAGGTCCTGGGTCGGCTGGAAATAGACAGTCATGCCGGGCACGCTGGCCACGCGCTGGCGCAGCCGGGCCATGATCTCCTGCTGGTCGGACGTGCTGCGGGCGTCCTTCAGGTTCACCAGCATCTGGCCGGTGTTGAGCATCGTGTTGTTGGCGCCGTCGACGCCGATGAACGAGCTCAGGCTTTCGACGTCCGGGTCCTCCAGGATGCGGGCCGCGGCCTGCTGCTGCAGCTCGGCCATGCGCTCGAACGAGACGGAGCGCTCGGCCTGGGTCACGGCCTTGATCTGCCCGGTGTCCTGGACCGGGAACAACCCCTTGGGAATCGCGATGACGATCGCGACCGTCGCCGCGATGGTGAAGGCGACGAACAGCAGGGTCAGGCCCTGGTGCCGCAGGACGACGCGCAGCGCGCCGGCATAGTGCCCCTCCACCCAGGTGAACAGCCGGTGCGCCCCGCGCCCGACGCGGCCCAGTTCGGCATCCGGATTGGAGTGCAGCCAGCGCGCCGACAGCATCGGCGTCAGCGTCAGCGACACAACGGCAGATATCAGGATGGTGATGGCCAGGGTCACCGCGAACTCGCGGAACAGGCGGCCCACCACATCCTCCATGAAGAGGAGGGGGATCAGCACCGCGATCAGCGAGATGGTGAGCGAGACGATGGTGAAGCCGATCTCCCGGCTGCCGTTCAGCGCCGCCTGGAACGGCTTTGCCCCCCGCTCCAGGTGACGGGTGATGTTCTCGATCATCACGATCGCATCGTCGACGACGAAGCCGGTGGCGATCGTCATCGCCATAAGCGACAGGTTGTTGAGGCTGTAGCCGAGCAGATAGGTGACGCCGCACGTCCCGATCAGCGAGATCGGCACCGCCAGGCTGGCGATGAGCGTTGCGCGCAGGCTGTGCAGGAAGAAGAAGATCACCAGGACGACCAGCACGATGGCCAGCGCCAGCTCCATCTGCACGTGCTCGACGGACGCGCGGATGTTGGTCGTGCGGTCGGACAGCACCTGGACGTCCAGCCCGGCTGGCAGGCTTTCCGTCAGGTCGGGCAGGCGGGCGCGGATCGAATCGACCGTCTGGATCACGTTGGCGCCCGGCTGGCGCTGGACGTTGACGATGATCGCCGGCTTCAGCCCCGACCATGCGCCCAGCTTCACGTTCTCTGCGCTGGACACCACGCGCGCGACGTCGCGGATGCGCACGGGTGCGCCATCGGCATAGGTCACGACCAGGTCGGCATAGTCCTCGACCGTCAGCAGCTGGTCGTTCGAATTGATGCTGTACGAGCGCGAGGGGCCGTCGAACGAGCCCTTGGCGCTGTTGGCATTGGCGGCGGCGATGGCCGTCTGCAGCGTGGACAGGGACAGGCCATAGGAG
Organism: Zavarzinia sp. CC-PAN008; assembly: GCF_051903925.1. Taxonomy (GTDB): domain Bacteria; phylum Pseudomonadota; class Alphaproteobacteria; order Zavarziniales; family Zavarziniaceae. The sequence goes on along the minus strand of NZ_CP173678.1, from coordinate 3,518,341 downwards.
GCGAGCGCCTGGGTGTCGGCCTGGATGCGGATGGCCGGCCGCTGGCCGCCGCTGAGCGAGACCAGGCCAACGCCCGAGACCTGGCTGATCTTCTGTGCCAGACGGGTATCGACCAGGTTCTGCACCTCGGTGAGCGGCAGCGTGTCCGAGGTGACGGCCAGGGTCAGGATCGGCGCGTCAGCCGGGTTGACCTTGGAATAGACGGGCGGCGCGGGCAGGTCTGCCGGCAGCATGGCATTGGCCGCGTTGATCGCCGCCTGCACCTCCTGCTCGGCCGAGTCGAGTTCCAGCCCCAGGTTGAACTGGAGCGTGACGACCGAGGCGCCGGCCGACGAGACCGAACTCATCCGCGCCAGGCCCGGCATCTGGCCGAACTGGCGTTCCAGCGGCGCCGTGACGGTCTGCGCCATGACGTCCGGGCTGGCGCCTGGATAAAGCGTGCGGACCTGGATCGTGGGGTAGTCGACCTGGGGCAGGGCGGCCAGGGGCAGCAGCCGGAACCCGACAATGCCCGCCAGTACGATCGCCACCATGAACAGGGACGTCGCGACCGGCCGCAGGATGAAGGGGCTGGAGGGGTTCATGGGCCGCCCGGCGCCATCAGTTCGGCGTCGCCGCCGCGGCCGGCTGGCCGCCGCCGTCGCGGTTGCGCCGGCGCGGCTGCTCGCCCGCCGCGGCCGGCGGGGCGGCGCCGGGCACCGTGACGCGCGCGCCCTCGGTCAGGCGGTCCAGACCCTCGGTCACGACGGTATCGCCGGCCTGGAGCCCGCTCGTGACCACGGTCATGCCGTCCGCCTCGACAGCGGTTTCGACCGCGCGCTGGGTGACGGTCTGGTTCTCCGCCAGCAGCCAGACAAAGGGCCCGCGGCTCGACTGGCGCACCGCCGCCGACGGCACGACCAGGGCCTGCTCATAGGTGTTGATCACCAGGCGGAGGTTCACGAACTGGCTGGGAAACAGGCGGCCGTCACCATTGGCGAAGCGTGCCTTGGCCCGCACCGTGCCCGTGGTCGTGTTGACCTGGTTGTCGAGGGTGGAAAACGTCCCCTCGGCCAGGACGCGGGTGCGGGTGCGGTCCAGGGCGGTCGCCCCCAGGGGCGTCCCGCCGCGCACGCGCGCCTCGATCTCCGGAACCAGGTCCTGCGGGACCGTGAACTCCACGTCGATCGGGTCGACCTGGGTGATGACGGCAACGCCGGTCGCGGCTCCCGCCGCAATGTAGTTGCCGGCGTCGATCACGCGCAGGCCCACCCGCCCCGTCACCGGCGCCTTGATCCGGGTGTAGTCCAGGTTCAGCTGCGCGCTGGCGACCGCGGCCTTGTCCGCCGTCACGGTGCCCTGGAGCTGGCGCACCGTGGCCGCCTGGGTGTCCACGTCCTGGCGCGCGATCGAATCCTGGTCCATCAGGGTCTGGTAGCGCTGCAGCGTGACGCGCGCGTTCTCAAGCTGGGCCTGGTCACGCGCCAGCTGGCCTTCCGCCTCCATCAGGGCGATCTCGAACGGGCGCGGATCGATCACGGCCAGCACCTCGCCCTTCTGCACGACCTCGCCTTCCGTGAAGCGGATCTCGGTCAGCATGCCGCCCACCTGCGGCGTGACCGTGACCATCGCGGCGGGGGTGACCGTGCCCAGGGATTCCAGCGTCACCGGTACGTCGCGGATCGCCACGGGTGCCACGCCGACGGTCGTCTGACCGCCGCGGCCGAAGGCACCCCCCATGGGGCCGCCCGTCCCGCCAGCGGGCGGGGCCGGGGTACCGGCGGCCGCGGCTGTCGCCTCGCCAGGGGGGCGTGCGGGTTGCTGGCCGCCCGAAGCGCCCGCCGGGGGGGACGCACCGGGGCCGGGTCGGCTGCCCGGCGGGCCGCCGAAGCCAGCGCCGGATGGGCTGCCCGTCTCGAACAGGCCGAACGGCTTTTCCACCAGCGCCCAGGCAAAGGCGATGACCACGCCGACGGCCAGCACGGCGACCAGATTGCCCAGCCAGCGCCGACGGCGCCGCGGAGTGGGCGGCATCTCGAAGGGTTCGGGCGTGGTCATGCGCGGGCCCCGCCAGCGTCGCCCGCCCCCGTCCCCCTGAATCCCTGCGCCATTGTCGGTCCCTGCTCACCAGCCGCAGCAAGGCGTGCGGCATTTCACCATCGGGGACGGATGGCGCCCCCACATCCCGGCCGCGTCAAGCGCCGGCCTGTAACGAAGCGTGTACGGTGCCGGAAGCGGTCAGGATGCCGGGGGGGATGCGCATGGTTTCGATTGCCCGTCGTGGATCGAGCATGGCACGTGCAGCACGGGATTTTCCTGCGCTGCAAAAAACAAGGGCCGCGCTTGCGGCGCGGCCCTTGTTCGCTTGCCCTGCGCCGACGCGTCAGCCGGCCTTTGCCTCGGCCGCGAAATCGCCATCGCCAGAGATCGTGGTGACCATCGGCCCGTACACTTCGGTAAAGGTCGTCATGATCTCGTCATAGGGCAGGTCGTCATAGGTGCCGCGTTCGCGCACATATTCCATGTGCTTGCGCCCGGAATTGTCGAACGGGTGGAAAATCGAATCGGTCTCGCCATCGAACTCCAGCGGCTTGACCCCCACCTTTTCGCACAGGGCCAGGTTGAAGGCGGGCGTTGCCTTCACCCACTTGCCGTCCAGGAACAGCTCGGTGAAGCCGTGGAAGACGAACAGGTCCGTCTTCATCTGTTCCTTCATCCGGTCGGTGGTCAGGTGGTTGCGCACGTCGGCGAAACCCAGCCGCGCCGGGATCCCTTCCGCACGCGCCACCGCCGCCAGCAAAGCCGCCTTGGTGATGCAGAAGCCATTGCCCGTCTCCAGGCAGCGGCTGGCGCGGAACCCCGGCTTCGAATAGTCGACCTTGTAAGGGTCGTAGCGGATCTGGTCGCGCACCGCGTAGTAGAGGGCGAGGGCGCGCGCCTTCTCCCCCTCCACCCCCTCGACCGCCTTGGCGGCAAAGGCCCGGACCTTGGCGTCGTCGGCGTCGATGAACCAGGTGCTGGCCAGGGTCGGGTCGGCCACCTTTGCCACGGCGCTCATGCCAGTTCGACGGCCATCGCCGTCGCCTCCCCGCCACCGATGCAGAGCGAGGCCAGTCCCCGCCTGCCGCCGCGTTCCTGAAGTGCCGCCAGCAGCGTCGCCAGGATCCGCGCGCCCGATGCCCCGATCGGATGGCCGAGCGCACAGGCCCCGCCGTTCACGTTCAGCTTCTCGTGCGGGATGTCGAGTTCCCGCATCGCGATCATGGCGACCACGGCGAACGCCTCGTTGACCTCGAACAGGTCGACGTCCGCCGCCGACCAGCCGGCCTTCTTCAACGCCTTCTGCATGGCCGGCACCGGCGCCGTGGTGAACAGGCCCGGCTCGTGCGCGTGGGCGGCATGGGCGACGACGCGGGCAACGACCGGCAGGCCCAGCGCGTTGGCGACCGACTCGCGCGTCATCACCAGGGCAGCCGCGCCGTCGGAGATGGAGGAAGCGTTCGCCGCCGTGATGGTCCCGTCCTTGGCAAAGGCGGGCTTCAGCGTCGGGATCTTGGCGAAATCGGCCTTGCCCGGCTGCTCGTCGATCGAGACGGTCTCAGCACCCTTGCGACCCTGGACGGTGACCGGCGTGATCTCCCGCGCGAACGCGCCGGAGGCGGTCGCCGCCTGTGCCCGCTTCAGGCTCTCCACGGCATAGGCGTCCTGCGCCTCCCGCGTGAACTGGTAGGACCGCGCCGCATCCTCGGCGAAGGCGCCCATCAGCTTGCCCGGCGAATAGGCGTCCTCCAGGCCGTCCAGGTACATGCTGTCGCTGATCTTGTCGTGGCCGATGCGGGCGCCGGCGCGGTGCTTGGCCAGCAGGTAGGGCGCATTGGTCATGCTCTCCATGCCGCCTGCCACGATGATGTGGGCGGATCCGGCGGCCAGGGCGTCATGCGCCATGATCGCCGCCTGCATGCCGGAGCCGCACATCTTGTTGAGCGTCGTCGCCTCGACATGAAGGCCAAGGCCGGCACCCAGCGCCGCCTGCCGCGCCGGGGCCTGGCCCAGGCCGGCCGGCAGGACGCAGCCCATGTAGATCTGTTCGACCTGGGCGCCATCCACCTTGGCGCGCTCAAGCGCTGCCTTCACGGCGATGGCGCCCAGGTCGGTTGCCTTGACCGCCGACAGGCTGCCCTGGAACCCGCCCATCGGCGTGCGGGCATAGGCGGCGATGACGACGGGGTCTTTTGCGGAATGGGCGTCGGGCATGAAGGTCCTCGGGGCTGACCTGACAATAATTCCGACCTCATCCTGAGGTGCGGAGCGAAGCGGAGCCTCGAAGGATGGGCAACCGGAGCCCGGGTGGCCGATCCTTCGAGGCCCCTTCGGGGCACCTCAGGATGAGGTGGCTCTCTACGTCCTCAAGCCGCGGGGCGCAGCTTGGGGAAGCGGGCGTGGCGGAACGGGTCGCCATGCTTCAGGGTGCGGGCGACCTGGCTGAACATGTTCTCTGGGACGTCCGGCGCGTTCAGCATCCCCTCGTTCGGGCGCGAGACATAGATTGTCTTGTTGCCGAAGAAGCGGAGCGACAGCGTGCGCCGGCGACCGCCCGGATGGGTCGGCGCGCCGCCGTGCATCACGGAGGGGTGGAACACGACCACGTCGCCCGGCTCCACGGCCCAGGAGACGATGTCGAACTTCGCGCGGTCGGCCTCGATATCCGGCAGGCGCGGCATGGTGCCTGTCGGATAGAGCGGCACGGTGTCGTCATCCGGGTCGAACGCCGACCCGTTATAGAGCACGCCGCGGTGCGAGCCGCGCACGAACTCCAGCGAATCCGCCTGCTTCACGGGATCGAAGCTGATCCACATCACGGCGATCTCGTCGCCCTCGATCGGCAGGTAGGAGGTGTCCTGGTGCCAGGGGGTGCGCCGGCTGTTGCCGCCTTCCTTGAGGAAGACCTGCTCGTACATGAACCAGACGTCGCTGGCGCCCCACAGGTCGGCCACGATGTCGGCAACGTTGGTCTGCTCGATCAGGCTGCGATAGGCGGGCAGCGCCTCGCCATTGGCCAGGTCCTGGTAGAACCGGCCGGCATTCTGGGCCCGCGTCTCGAAGGTCGAGGCCGAGGTGCTGGGATTGTCCATGCTCCAGTCGAACGCCGCGCGGGCCAGGTCCATCGCCCGTGCGTCGAGCGCCCCCGGCAGGCAGACCACCCCGTCATGGGCATAGCGGCGACGCATCTCATCGGTAATCACGACACTCATGCTTCTTATTCCTCCCTTGACGGCAAGTGTGCCTCCTTGGTCCGTCGCTGTCATCCGCAACGGACCAAGGAGGCTGGCGGGCCGAGGGGAGGGAATCCTCAGGCCCTGGGGACTTGCAGCCGCGCCGGTCTAGGCTCGCGGCACAAGGCGCAGCGCCGTGCGCCCCTTGAGCGTGACAGTCGCCTGGGCCTTGCCCTGCGCATCGGCGATGACCGTACCGGTGGCGTCGCCCGTCAGGTCATAGGCGAGGCCGGGCTTGAGGCGCTCGAAGTGCAGCAGCTGCGGGCCATCGCCGCGACCCGGGCGCAGGACGAGGTCGAGGTCGGCGCCGTCGCTCCAGGCGCGCGCCACCAGGACATCGGGATAGGCAACACCGGTCAGCAATGGCCCATTGAAGACGTGTGCCGGCGGCCCCTCGACAAAGACGCGGCGGAAGTCACCGGTCCGCATCAGGCGCGCCTCGGCCGCGACGACATTGGCCAGGTTCGAGCCCTTGGTATAGCGCAGTACGCCGCCGTCCCACGTCTCGCCGCAATCCTCCGCCAGGGAGGCAAGAGCCGCGTCGGCGATCGCTTCCTCGCCGAACTCGCGCGCGGCCTTCAGGATCGAGGCATAGGCCGGCGTATTGCCGGGCCTGTAGTTGCCGGGATCGACACTGTCCATCGGACCCCGCTTGGGCAGGGTGATGCGGGTGCGGCCGTCCTTGCCCGGCGCCATGACAAAGGCCAGTTCCTTGCGCGCGATCGCCCACTGCCGCTGCGCGCGGGCGGGCGCGAAGATGTTGGCGAACGGCGCAAAGCCGGCATCGCCATGGGGGAAGGGCGCCTCGAACCCCGTCAGTTCCGAGCGCAGGCCGATCAGCGTGCCGCTGGCGTCCGTGAACTCGGTGTCCATCTTCTCGGTGAAGCGGGGCAGGATGTCCCGCACATGGGTCGTGCCGAAAAGCCGGTCATGGACCGCCAGCGAGCTCATGCCGTAGTGGTTGCAGATCGGATAGATCCAGTTCGGCTCGCACGGATAGAGGCAGAAGGGGTTGGTGTTGAAGTTCCACACCACCGATCCGATGATCGTGTGGATGTCGTGCACATAGCTGGTCCTGTCGTTCAGCCGGAAGGTCAGGCTGCCCGGCTCGGCATAGCGGCGGTCGCCCGAATTCAGCATATAGGCGCCGACATGCATGCCAAACCAGCCGGTCAGCATGATGTTGTCCTTGTTGGCCGGGTCCCAGTTCGTGAAGTTCAGGTGGCCCCAGCAGGACTCATAGACCCAATAGCCCCAGACCTTGCGCAGCAGGTACTTGTCGATCAGGTTGCGCTGCGCCTCGCCCAGGTAGCCTGAGAAGTTTGGCGCGTAGCTGCCCTGGTAGTTGGCCAGAGCAAAGCCCATGTGGTTGATCTGGTAACGCAGGGCCGCCGGCTGAAACTGGTCGATCACGTCGAAGCCGTTCCATTCCGGGATCGGCTGCAGCGCCCGGTCGAGCAGGTAGCGCGCCGCCGCCAGCTGGTCCGGCTGCAGCTCGCGCTCGGCGTTGGCAACCATCGTCGCCGGCACCTGCGCCGCCACTTCCTTCACCGACTCGGCGACGAAGCCCTGGCGGAAGGCAAAAGCCTCGCGTCCCTTGGCATCCCGCTGGGCGCGCCGCAGCCGGAACCAGGCCAGGGTCGCCAACGCCGCGACCGGCGCCAGGAAGACGCCGGGCAGCCAGACCTGCGGCCCGGCGAAGGCCCCGGCCAGCAGGGCCGAGCCCAGCCACACCGTCGCCGGCGCCACGACCATCCCCGCCCAGAACCATGCGACCAGCGACAACGCGAACAGGCCGACAAAGACGGGGAACAGGAGCATGGCCCAGCCGCCGACCGCCAGGAAGCCAGCACCCGGCATGAACAGGCCCATGCCCGCCGCCTGCCAGAAGGTGGGGGCCTGCAGGACGACCGGCGTGATGCCGACCAGGCAGGCCAGGGCATAGACGAAATAGGTGCGGCGCAGGCGCGCGGCCGTGACCGGCCCCGTCTGCCCAGGCTGGGGCAGGGGGGCTGCGCCCACCCGATCGAATTCCAGGACACTCATGGCGGCACCTCCCCTTGGTCGCGCGTTTTCTGGTCGCGTGTACGCGGTCTCTGTCAGTCGGCCGGCAGCGGCGGCGCCTGGGCCAGCGGATCCCCCGCGGGATCCACCCGGCACAGGACATCGGCGGGGTCGGGCCCGAAGACTGCGGCATGCGCCTCCGCGATCCAGTGCGGTCCGTGGGTCACCACGGCCCAGCCGCCGGCGGCGAACATCAGCACTTCCGTGGCAACCAGGCCCACGATCATGCGGCGCGCCAGTCGCGGCGACGCCGGGGCCGCTGCTGCGGCCGCTGCCGGACCGTCGCCCAGCGACCAGGCCACGCTGGCGTTCGGGGCACCGGGTGATCCCAGTTCCAACTCAGGCCCGAACAGAAGCGTCCGCACCCTGCGGAACGGCAGGAGGATCTGGCTGAGAAGGAAGAGCCCGAAGGCGCAGCACGCCATGTCCGTTGTCCTGGTTGTCCAAACTCCCCGACGACATCCCGCACCGCGCGCACATCCTGCAATCCGGTAGCTTCCGGAGGCGTTGGGCGGCACGTCGTCCGTCGCACATTCTTTTCCGGGCCCAGGGTCGGTCAAACGCTGTTCGGGGGCCAATACATTTGCATTGTCCCGGCCATAGGCATTGCCTATTGATCTACCTCGATCGGAGGGTCGAGCATGGACCTGGATGCCAAGCCGCTGCGCTATTTCATCGCCGTCGCAGAGGAAAGCTCGTTCACGCGTGCGGCAAGCCGCCTGCATGTCTCGCAGCCCTCGCTCTCGGCCCAGGTGCGGGAACTAGAGCGTCTCCTGGGTTTCGACCTGTTCATCCGCGACAGCCGCAAGGTGGCATTGACGCCGCAGGGGGCAAGCTTCATCCACGAGGCCCGGCACGTCGTGGCCGAGACCGAGCGCATGAAGCGCATCGCCAAGGACATCCGCTCCAACGAACTGCGCGTCGGCACCGCCGTCTATACCCTGCACATCCCGGAGCGGATGGCGTTGACCGACGGCTTTACCGCGGCCTTTCCGGCGACGGCCCTGGAGATCACGAACCGGAACCAGACCCTGCTCTATCGCGACCTGGTGCGGGGCGAGATCGACCTTGCCCTGGTCCTGGGCCTGCCACCGGTGGCGGACGAGCGGGCCCTGCGGCCCGAGCGCGCGATGTTCGAGACGGTCATCCCCCCCGGCTTCGAGCGCCTGACGCTGCAGACGCGGGCCGTCGCCATGCTGCTGCCGGCGGAAAGCCCCCTGGCGCGCCAGAGCGTGCTGCAGCTGTCGGATCTGGCGGGGCAGCGCGTGGCCCTGCTGGACCGGGAGCATGGGCCGGCGCTGGTCGACGACCTGTCCGGTCCGCTCAGCGCCGCCGGTGCCGTCCTGCTCACGCCGCCGGAGCGCAACCAGATCGCCGTGGAGCATTACGCCCAGACCTTCCGCATCGCGGCCGTCACGCTTGGCTGGTTCGACACGGCGGGCCTGGGCCGCGAGAAGGCGCCGATGGTGGCGCGGCCGGTTGCGGGCCTTGATGTCGTGACCGAGCTTGCGCTGATCCGCCGCCCAGGCGAGCAGCGCCCGGCGGCCCAGGCGTTCTGGGCCTTCGCGGCGCGCTGTGACCTTGTTGGCTGAGACCGGTTTGATCTGGCGCAAGGCCTGGCGCACCGGCATCCCGGACGCTTGTCCCGAAAACGAAGGGACAGGACCATGGCACCAGCGCGCAAGCGGGCAGACCCCGCCCCAGCCCCGATCACCGGCGACGACGACACGTTCCTGGCGGACGTGCGGCGCTTCCTGGCGCGGGAGCTGACCGCCGACCTGCGCGCTGCCGGGCGCGGCACGATCGGCGTGCATGCCGAGATCGCGGCCAGCCGGGTCTGGTACCACCGCCTGGCCCGCCGCGGCTGGCTGGCGCCAACCTGGCCGGTCGCCTATGGCGGGACGGGCTGGACGGTGCGCCAGCGCTTCCTGTTCGACCGCGAATGCGCGCAGAACGATGCGCCGATCCTGTTCGCGGCCGGCGTACGCAGCATCGGGCCGCTGCTGATCGAACTGGGCGACGCAGGCCAGCGGGCGCGCTACATCCCGGCCATCCTGGCGGGCGACGACCTGTGGTGCCAGGGCTTCTCGGAGCCCGGGGCCGGTTCGGACCTGGCGGCAATCCGCACCCGGGCCGTGCGCGATGGCGCCGACTACGTGCTGGACGGGGCCAAGATCTGGACCACGGGGGCGCAGTACGCCAACCGCATGTTCGCGATTGTCCGCACCGCGACCGCCGCGCGCGCCCAGGAAGGCCTGACCTTCCTGCTGCTGGACATGGCGTCACCCGGGCTGTCCATCCGGCCGATCATCGACATTGCCGGGCATCACGAGTTCAACGAGGTGCGCTTCGAGGGGGTGCGGGTGCCCGTCGCGAACCGCATCGGCGCCGAGGGCGACGGCTGGGCGGTGGCCAAGCGGCTGATGCAGCTGGCGCGCGCCAACAACACGCCGGCCGCCCTGGTGCGCCGGGTGTGGCGGCGGGCGCAGGCGGCGCTGCAGGACCTGGGGCCGCAGGCCGACCCCGCCCTGGGCGCGCGGCTGTCGGCGATGGAGGTCGAGCTGCTGGCGTTCGAGGCCCTTGAGCGCGACGCGCTGCCCGCAGGCCGGCCGGACGTCAGCGCAGCATCGGCGCCGTCCCTGCTGAAGCTTGTCGGCAGCGAACTGCACCAGCGGGTGGCCGAGCTGGCCATGGAGGTGGCAGGCCCCCACGCCGCGGCCGCCTGGATGCCCGGCGTCTGGCCCACGCCCATGCTGGAGCAGGGCGCCCACGCGATGGCGAAGCACCTGTCCGTGCGGGCCGCCACGATCTATTCCGGCACCAGCGAGGTCCAGCGCAACGTCATCGCCCAGACCCTGTTCGGCCGGTTCGGATAGACAGGCTCGAAGACGGACAAGGCAGCGGCAATCAAGACATAAAGATATCTTTATGCTTGCCAGGTCGGGTTGCTGCGGTCAGTATCCGCGGCGCCGAACCACGGAGCCTGTCATGAGTGCAACCAACGACTTTCACGTCGCCGACCTGGGCCTGGCGACCTGGGGCCGCAAGGAACTGGCAATTGCCGAGGGCGAGATGCCCGGCCTGATGGCGCTGCGCCAGGAATTCGGCGACAGCAAGCCGCTGAAGGGCGCACGCATTGCCGGCTCCCTCCACATGACGATCCAGACCGCCGTCCTGATCGAGACGCTGAAGGCGCTGGGCGCCGACATTCGCTGGGCGTCGTGCAACATCTACTCGACGCAGGACCACGCCGCCGCCGCGATCGCGGCCGCCGGCATCCCGGTCTTTGCCTTCAAGGGCGAGTCGCTGAAGGAATACTGGGGCTTCACGCGCAAGATCTTCGAGTGGGCCGATGGCGGCACGCCGAACATGATCCTGGATGACGGCGGCGACGCGACCCTGCTGATCCACCTGGGCCTGCGGGCCGAGAAGGGCGACACCGCCTTCCTCGACGGCGCCACGAACGAGGAGGAGGAAGTCCTCTTCGCCCTGATCAAGCAGATCCTGGCCGAGAGCCCGGGCTGGTTCGCCGAGAACGCGAAGAACATCAAGGGCGTGACCGAGGAGACGACGACCGGCGTGCACCGCCTGTACGACATGGAGCGCAAGGGCGCGCTTCTGTTCCCGGCGATCAACGTCAACGACTCGGTGACCAAGTCCAAGTTCGACAACCTCTATGGCTGCCGCGAGAGCCTGGTCGACGGCATCCGCCGCGCCACCGACGTCATGATGTCGGGCAAGGTCGCGGTCGTGGCCGGCTTTGGCGACGTGGGCAAGGGTTCCGCTGCCAGCCTGCGCAATGCCGGCGCGCGCGTCCTGGTCACCGAGATCGATCCGATCTGCGCGCTGCAGGCGGCGATGGAAGGCTACCAGGTCGTGACGATGGAAGAGGCGGCCCCGCATGCCGACATCTTCGTGACGGCGACCGGCAATATCGACGTCATCACGCTCGACCACATGCGCGAGATGAAGGACCGGGCGATCGTCTGCAACATCGGTCACTTCGACAGCGAGATCCAGATCGGCGCGCTGCGCAACTACACTTGGGACAACGTCAAGCCGCAGGTGGACGAGGTCGTCTTCCCCGACGGCAAGCGCCTGATCGTCCTGGCCGAAGGGCGCCTGGTGAACCTGGGCTGCGCCACCGGTCATCCCAGCTTCGTGATGTCGGCCTCGTTCTCGAACCAGGTCATCGCGCAGATCGAGCTGTGGACCCGCAATTCGAGCTACGCGAAGAAGGTCTACACGCTGCCCAAGCACCTGGACGAGAAGGTGGCGGCGCTGCACCTGAAGAAGCTGGGCGTGAAGCTGACCGCCCTGACCGATGCGCAGGCCAGCTACCTGGGCATCCCGGTCGAAGGGCCGATGAAGCCCGACCATTATCGGTACTAGAGTACGGCAGGCCGCCGCGTCCGGGGATCCTGGGGATTTTCCGGGGGCGGCGGCGCTTGTGCAGGCGGAGTCTGGCACCTAGGATTCCGCCCGCAAATTGATTGGGGTGCCATGGGCAGGGGGCTGCACAGGCGCATGATGGCCGCCGCCGCCAGCGTCCTGCTGGCGTCGGCGGGGCCCGCCCAGGCTGCCGAAGGGATCGACCTGCTGCTTGCGGCGGGAATCCCCACCGGCTTGCTTGCCGTGGGTGCCGTCCTGGCGCTGGTCCAGGGCCGGCGCCTGGTCCAGCGCGCCAACGCCAATGTCCAGGTCGCGGGCCATCTGCGCCGGCTGGTCGAGGATGGGCCGGTTGCCCTGGTCGTCTGGGACCGTCACGGTCAGGAACGGGTGCTGGCCAGCGGCAACGTCCTGGGTACGGACGGGCTGGAGGGCTTTCGCGTCGGCCTGGGCCAGGCCGGTGCCGAGCGCCTGGACGACGCGCTGGGCACCCTGCGCCGCACGCGGCAATCGTTTGATCTAGAGCTTGAGGGCGAGGCGGGACGCCATTTCTCGGCCGCTGGCCGCGCCGGTGTCGACAGTGGCGGCGTGCCGTTCGTGGCGCTCTGGCTCAGCGACCGGACCGCCGCCGCCATCGAGGTCAGTGCCCTGGCGGAATCGAACCGCGCCCTGATGCGCGAACTGGCGCGGCAGAACGCGGCCCTTGACGCGCTGCCGCTGCCCGTCTGGCGGCGGGGCGAGGATCTGTCCGTCGCGTGGGTCAACCGCGCCTTTGCCCATGCCATGGAGATGGCGGAAGGCGGCGGCGTGGCGCCCGGCGCGCAGGTCGAGTTCAGCTCCCAGGCCATGGTGACGCGTGCCCGCGATCTGGCCGCCCAGGCGCGCGGCCAGGGCGCGGCCACCAGCGAGAAGCGTTTCGTCATCGTCGAGGGCCAGCGCCGCGCCTTCGACGTGCGGGAAGTGCCGCTGGCCGAGGGACAGGTCGGCATCGCCATCGACATGACCGCTCTGGAGGAAGCGCGCGCCGACCTGGCCCGGCATATCGAGGCGCATTCGGAAGCGTTGAACTCGCTCACCACCGCGATCTCGATCTTCGGGCCCGACAAGCGCCTGATGTTCCACAACAATGCCTATGCCCGGCTGATGGGGCTGAGCGAGGATTTCCTGGACAGCCACCCCCTCCATGCCGAGGTGGTCGAGGCATTGCGGGAACGCCGCCGCCTGCCCGAGCAGGCGGACTTCCCCGCCTGGAAGCGGCAGCGCCTGAACCTGTACCAGACCCTGATCGAGCCGCAGGAGGACCTGTGGCACCTGTCCGACGGCACGACGCTGCGCATCGTCACGGCGCCGCATCCCCTGGGCGGCCTGATCTTCCTGCACGAGGACGTGACCGACCGCCTGGCGCTGGAACGCTCGGTCAGCACCCTGAGTGCCGTCCAGCGCGAGACGCTGAACAACCTGTACGAGGGCGTCGCCGTGTTCGGCAGCGATGGCCGGCTGAAGCTGTTCAACCCGGCCTATGGCGCGATCTGGAAGCTTGACGCCGGCTTCCTGGACAGTCATCCGCACATCGTCGCCGTGGTCGAGCGCTGCCGCGCGCTGGTGGCCGAGGATGCCGACTGGCCGGAGCGCCGCGCCAGCATGATCGCGACCGTGACCGAGCGGCAGGGCGGCAGCGGCCAGATGGAGCGGCCGGACGGCACCGTGGTCGACTTCGCGGCGGTGCCGCTGTCCGATGGCGACATGCTCATCACCTATATCGACGTCACCGACAGCGTGATGATCGAGCGGGCGCTGCGCGAGCGGAACGAGGCGCTGATGACCGCCGACCGCCTGAAATCGGAGTTCATCTCGAACGTCTCGTACGAGCTGCGGACGCCGCTCAACTCGATCATCGGCTTCACCGAGATCCTGGCGAACGCCTATTTCGGTCCGCTGAACGAGCGGCAGAAGAGCTACACGGCCGACATCCTGGCTTCGTCCCGCACCCTGCTGTCGCTGATCAACGACATCCTGGACCTTGCCGTGATCGAGGCTGGCGCCATGGAGCTGGAGCGCGGGCCGGTGGACGTCGCCGCCATGATGCAGGCGATCGCCCAGCTGATGCTGGAGAGTGCCCGCAAGATGCAGCTGACGCTGGAGGTCGACTGCAGCCCGGACGTGGGCACGATCGAAGGCGATTCCCGGCGGTTGCGCCAGGTCCTGGTCAACCTGGTGTCGAACGCGCTGAAGTTCACGGGCCCCACCGGGCGCATCGTCCTGGGTGCCGACCGCCAGGGCGACTTCGTTCGCCTGTGGGTCGCCGACACCGGCATCGGCATCGACCCGGCCGACCAGAAGCAGGTCTTCGAGCGGTTCGAGACGGGGGGCAATGTCACCTCCGGCGAGCGGCGGCAGGGCGCTGGCCTGGGGCTTGCCCTGGTGCGCAGCTTCGTGGAGCTGCACGGCGGCACGGTCGACCTGGAATCCGAGCCCAATCACGGCACCCGCGTGATCTGCCACCTGCCGGTGGGCGATGTCGTGGCCTGAGGGCTCGGGGGCCTGAGGCCGCGGGCCCGGATTCAGCCGCGACCGGGATCGCTGCCGGCCTGGGGCGCCGAACGGCGCCAGGCGCGGCGTCCCTCCACCGCCTGCCAGGCCAGCAGGGCCGGCACGCCGATCAGGATGTCTCGCGCACGCTTGACCAGCGACAGGGCCAGGGCCGATTGCGGGTCCAGCCCCAGCATGCCGCCCAGCGCAATATAGGCACCCTCCTGCACGCCCAGCGCATTGGGCACAAGGAAGGCCGCACTGCGCACCGCATAGAGCATCGCCTCGATCGCCAGCAGGGCCATGACGGGAATGTCCACACCCATCAGCTGAAGCGCCACCCAGGACTCGAGCGTGGTGCCCAGCCACGCCACCAGGTGCAGCACGGTAGAGGCGGCGATGCGGCCTGGCCGGTGATGGATCTGCCGCAGCGCGGTCATCGCCGCCTCGACATTGCCAAAGGCCTTGAACCAACGGCGTTCGGCATTGGCCAGGCGGCGCCCGATGCCGGCAGCCCCACGCCGCTGGATCTGGATGAAGATGCCGATGGCCAGTGCCATGACCGCCAGGGCGACCAGGGCCGGCACGATCCAGTCCGTGTCCGGCCGCAGCATCTGGAACAGCACCAGGCCGATCATGATGTACAGGATCTGGGCCGCCACCTCGGTCGTCACGTCGACCAGGGTGCTGGCCGCGGCCAGGCCGCCCGGCACCCCGCGCAGGACCAGGGCGCGGGCCCCGGCGACGAAGCCGCCGACCTGCGAGAAGGGCAGGACGTCGGCGACCGCGTCGCGCACCAGGCGGGCCCACACCCCGGTGGCCGGGCGGACCTGGGCCGCATGGGGAAACAGGCACCACCACGCGATGCCCATGACGCCGACCAGCGCCAGGCGGACGGCGGTGACGATCGCCAGCCCCGCCAGCCCCAGCGAGGCGACCACCGCCAGGACGTCGCCCGCGCCGTAGTGGGCCAGCAGCAGCGTTGCCGCGGCAACGCCCAGGATGGCGAACAGGATGGCGGCAAGGCGCATGGCGCGGCGCGGCTCAGGCGTCGGGCAGGTGGGGACGCTTCGCCTTCCACAGGCGCAGTGCCCGCAGGGCATAGCCCGCCAGTCCCGGCAGCAGCGCCGGACGCAGCAGGCCGTCGCCGAACTGGCTCATGCGCCGGGCATTCTCGGAATGGCAGTCCTCCAGGAAGCGCTCGAACGTGAAGCCGTCGAGGAACACGCTGGCCTGGGTGGCGGAGAAGTCCTTGCCGTCGTTCTGGTCCTGGCCCCGGCGCACCGTGCCCAGCAGGCGCTGTCCGGCGCGGCCATAGAACTGCAGGCTGGTCAGCCCGCGCCGCCAGCCCCGCCCGGCCTGCGCTTCCTGCCAGGCCATCCAGTTGATGAAGAAGACGATGTGGCGCGTCTCCTCGTGCATCAGGTTCTCGAAGATGTCGAACATGGCGGGCGGCAGGAATTCCGACTCGCGCGCGATCTTGAACACGCCAAAGCCCAGGAACGCGTCCAGGCACTCGCCATAGCCGAAGTCCATGAACGCGGTCTCGACATCCATGTCGGGCAGTTCGACGGGCTGCTCCTCGACCTCGACGCCATAGCGCTCGATCATCACGCGCAGCAGTTCGGCGTGGCGCGCCTCCTCGACGCCCTGCAGCTGGATCGCGTGGCGCAGTTCGGGATCGGTGACCGTCTCGGCAAAGGCGGCGACGATCATGCCCGCGCGCCGCTCCGTGTGCAGGACCTCCTGCCAGAAGGGCACGGAGCGCAGCCGCGCCAGGGCCGCGTCGTCCAGGTCGGGCCAGGGCAGCTCGGCCGGGACAAAGGTCTGGTGGCTGTCGATGAAGTCCTGGCAGAAGCGATGCTTGTGCTGGGCGGTGCCGATCCGCGGTGCCGCGGCGGCAGCGCCGGCGAAGGTGGGGCTGGCCAGTGTCATGCGGAGACTCCCTCGGCCTTGCGGCCGGGCAGGACGATGCGCGCCAGGCGGGCCAGGCGCGGCACGGTGGTGGGCCGCAGCAGGCGGCTGTCATAGCCGCGGAAGCGGCGATCGTTCTCGGCCAGACAGAGGTCGATCAGGGCACCCGGCTTCAGCTCCACGCCGACGGCGCCGCTGCCGGTCATCGCGAAATTGGCGTCCTGGGCCTCGCCCTTGGTGTCCAGGCCGCGCGCAATGCCGATCCGCTCCCAGATCAGGAAGGCCCAGACGGCCGCGACCTTGGCCGCGAACAGCGGCCGGCGCCACAGGGGCAGGTTGCGCTTGTGCCAGGCGACCCAGTTGGCAAAGAAAAGGATGTGGCGGGCCTCTTCCTGGATGACCGGCTCGAACGTATCGACCAGCTCCTCCGGGAAATAGCCCGACTCCTTGGCCAGCGCGAACAGGCCGAAAGCAAAGAAGCTGTCGATGCACTCGCTGTAGCCGGTGACCAGCCAGGCCCATTCCGGATCGCGCGGGGCGGGGTAGGCGGGTTCCGGCGCCAGCGTGATGCCATAGGCCTCGACCAGCTTGCTCAGCACGACCTTGTGACGCGCCTCCTCGCCCCCGTCCATGTCCAGGGCCTGGCGCAGCAGCGGGTCGCTGACGGTCCCGGCAAAGGTCGCCACGCGGATCGAGGCGCGGCCTTCGGTCTGCACCGCGATGTCCCAGATCGGCAGCGAGGTCAGGCGGTTCAGCGCGTCCGCGTCCAGCCGGGGCCAGTCGATCACGGCCGGCTTGTAGGGATTGTGGGTGTCCAGCAGCATGCGGCAGAACAGGCGCTTGTGCGCGTCGGATCCGGGCCGCACGGGCCCCGGCTCCGCCGCCTGCCAATGCCGCATGGCGTGGTCTGCCGCTGCGACCGCTGTTGCATTCATGACCAGGCCTCCTTCGCGGCGGGGCTGCGCCACAGGCGCGTGAACAGCAGGTCGAGCGCCAGCATCACCACGAGGCTGAGCCCGACCAGGGGAAAGGCCACGCCGAACGCGGCCAGGATGACCAGCAGGCCGACCATCACGCCGCGGCGTTCGGGCAGGGGCGGCACGCCCAGTCGCCCGGCCGGTCGCCGCTTCCACCACATCACGGCGGCGGACACGGCCAGCACGACGATCCCAACGCATACGGCCAGGAAGAAGAGCTGGTTCGCCAGGCCGAATTCCTGGCCCATGTGCACGTTGATGCCCCATTCGACTGCCTGGGCGACCGGACCATAGTCGGCATAGGAGAGGTCGACCAGCGCCTGGCCGCTGTACTGGTCCAGGTGCACGACCCGCTGGCGCGCCAGATCGTCCGGATAGACGGTTGCGGTGAACACCCCATCCGCGTCCTGGGGCAGGGCAACGGCATAGCCGGGGGCAAGGCCCAGCGCCCCGATCCGGGCCAGCACCTGGTCGAGCGACAGCGGGCTGCCGTGCGCCGCGGTCGAGAGCGGAACCGGCGTATTCTGCACGGTCCAGCCCACGGGGTCCGCCACGTCCGCCAGGCCATGGCCGGAATGGAGCACATCATCATAGAGGGCCGCGGGATAGCCCATTGGCGTTCCGCTCAGGGCCGCATTCACCTGGTCGCCCCAGTAGATCGACCAGGGCATGCCCGACAGGGCCAGAAAGGCGATGAAAACGCCGACCACGGCGCCGGTGACGGCGTGCACGTCGCGCCAGAAGACACGCCGGGCGGGTGTGCCGCGCACGCTGAGCACGCCGCCGGACTGGCGTCGCGGCCACCACAGGTAGATGCCCGTCGCCACCAGCATGATCGACCAGCCGCCCACGATCTCGATCACGCCGTTGGCGACCGGGCCAAAGAACGCCAGGCTGTGCACCTGCCGCACCACCCACATGACCGAGCCCCGGTCGGGGATCGTGCCCAGCACCGCGCCGTCATAGGGGTTCAGCAGGACGGACTGGCGGCTGCCGTCGGCGGCCTTCACCAGGACCTCGAAGCTGGCACCCGGTACTGCCGGTGGCACCACCTTCAGCGCCGTCCCCGGATGAGCCGCCAGCGCCCGGCCGACCAGGTCGCCTGCGGCCAGCGGTGCCGTCGCCTGGATCGGTACAGTCTTCAGATCGCGATAGACGAGGCCGTCAATCTCGTCGCGGAACAGGTAGGCGGCCCCCGTGACGGCCAGCAGGATAAGGAAGGGCAGGGCGATCAGGCCGGCATAGAAGTGCCAGCGCCAGACCGCGCGATAGAGGCCGGATGGTGCCGCGCGATCCCGCGCATCCACCCCGGAGGCAGACAGTTCGACCATGGGTCCTGGTTTCCGTTCGGCGGCAGGATTGAGCCGCAACAGATTGAAAAAACGGTGGAAACGGTTTCAGGACACGGTCGGTGGAGCGCGGCTGCGATAGACCCGGGTGACGGAATGGGCGCGCCCGGGCGGGTGGGCCAGCATCTGGGCGTCGGCCCCGCCCAGGGGCAGGACGAGGACTGGCACGTCGGCGGCAACGGCGGCCAGCGCGCACAGCCCGCCCTGGCACAGCAGGCAGGTGTCATGGCCCGCATGGCCACCCTGGCCTCTGCCAGCATCGGCGCCATGGTCGGGGCAGTTCGCCATGGCGACGGCACCACTGTCGGCGGCGGCCATGGCCATGGCAATGGGCGGCGCCAGCAGGAGCTGGGCCGTGAGGGCGAGCGCGAGGAGCCAGGCAAAGAGCCTGGCGCCGCATGCCCGCGTGGCGATCACGTCGCCGGTGCCTCGCCGCCGACCAGCTTGCGCAGCTTGGCGACGCGGGTCTCACGGGGCTCCTGCAGCCCGATGAAGTCGACGAACTTGCCGTTGGCGTCCATCAGGTAGGTGAACGCGGAATGGTCCATCGTGTAGTCGCCGCCCTCGGTCGGGACCTTCTGGTAGAAGGCGCGATAGGCCCGCGCCGCCGCGGCGATCTCGGCCGGTGTCCCGGTCAACCCGGTGACATGCCCCTCGAACGAGGTCAGGTACGACTTCAGGGCCTCCGGCGTGTCGCGCTCGGGATCGACGGTCACCATGACGATCGGCAGGTCGGCTGCGGCCGGGCCGGCTTCCTTTGCCGCTTCCGTCAGCTCGAACAGCGTCGTCGGGCAGACCTCGGGGCAATGGGCAAAGCCGAAGAAGATCGCGAAGGGCTTGCCCGCCAGCGTCGCCTCGGTCACGCGCTGGCCGTCCTGGTTGACCAGGCTGAACGGACCGCCGATGGCAACCGCGCCCCCGGCACCGTCGGACCTGCCGCGCATGTCGACGATGATCAGCGCCGCCGCCACGCCCAGGAGCAGCAGGACGGACATGCCGATGATGATCAGGCGCCGCGTCAGGACGTCAGTCATGGTCGCCCCCCGCCGCCGGCCCACCCATCGGCTCCACCGTGAACTGCACGGTCACGGTTCCGGCCTTCTCGAACGTCAGGCTGCCGTCCAGGTTCTCGCCCAGGGTCAGCGGCCGGCTCAGCTCCAGCAGCATCAAGTGGTAGCCGCCGGGCTGCAACGCCACGCTGCCGCCGGGCGCTACCTCCAGGCCGTCGGGCAGCGGGCGCATCGTCATCTTGCCGGCATCGTCCACCTTCATCTCGTGGATCTCCACCTTGCCGGCGACGGCGACCTGAGCAGACAGCAGGCGGTCCGCGACGGCGCCGCCATTGTGGATCACCAGATAGCCGCCGGCGACGGGGCCAGCAGCGGGCGGCAGGCGGACCCAGGGATGCTCCACGACCAGATCGCCGGCCTTGAATTCATGGGCCAAGGCGGGGGCGGTGAAGACCGGCACGGTGACGGCGGCCAGGGGAATGGCGCCCAGGGCGAGGCGAAGGGCGATGGCAGGGATACGGAACATGGATGCGACTCCCAGGAATGGGGGGCCCGCCGCGACGCCGCGACAGGCCTGACAGGACAGGGAATGGGGACGGGGACCGGTTGCCCGGCGGAACCAGGATCTCAGGCCCGCGCGGGCGGACCCCGTATGCCCTGTGCTCCGGCTTGGCGCAGATCGGGCGCCCGCGCGCTGGCCTGCGGTGCTGGCACAATCCAGCGGGCGGGCGCCCGTCCAACCCGCGGCGGCGGCGTGAACGTCGCCCCCGTTGCCAGGGCGCAGCCCAGCCCGCAGCAGTCGCTGGCGCCCGGCATCTTGGCCGGTGATCGGTCACCGGCGCCATCGCCGACGCAGAGCGACTGCTCAAGCGACGGACCCAGGCCATCGAGCGCCGGCAGGGCGGCTGCCAGGGCGGCACCGCGGCCCATGGCAACACCCATCAGCAGGAGCTGAAGCGCCAGCACGCAGCACAGCAGCGCGGCCGTGACGGGACGGTCGCGGCGCAGGCGAAAGACTGGGAATCGGGCGGTGCCACCCCGTTTCATGGGCGCATCAAAGCACGTTCAACGCCGTGCCGTCTTGCGGCGCGCCGTCGCCGGCCGCGTTTGGCGGGAGCCTTGCACCGCTTTCCGCGTTCCTGTCGGCACATTGGGCCGCGAACCGGCCCCGCCTGCGCAAGGAGCCGCACGCCATGCCCGTCCGAAACGTACTCCCGGCCGCAGGCCGATCCGCCCGGCTGAGGCTGGCCCTGGCCGTGCATCTTGTGCTGGCCGGCGCCGGGCCGGCTTTGGCCCAGGTTCCGGCTGAACCCGCGGCCACGGCGCCCGGCCTGGTCTGCGTGCCGCTGCCCCCGCCGGCCAGCGCCAGCGCGATCGAGGTTCCGGAAACCAAGCCCTGTCCGCTGACGACCCCCACGGCGCAGGGCGAGCCGTGCACCTGCGGCCCGATCGTCGGCAAGGCCGACACTACCCCGGCCGAGCCGCCCGCCCGCTAGGGTATGGCCCTGCACGAGGCCGAGGCCTGCTGTGGATGCGCCGGGATGTGCGGCACAGCACAAGGCATTGCAGCGTGATTCCGATGTGGATTCTCAGCGTGCCGTGCACGCTGGGTACACGCCGGCCAGTGATCGATGCGGGGACGGGAACACGGTACGCCCAGTCCCGTTAGGTTCGCGATCACACTCTCAAGGAGGTGGACCATGACCGCCGACGCCAAGCAGTCCGACGAGGTCGTCCAGGGCAAGGATCCCGAATGGCTGTCCAAATATCCCCGCAAGCCCGCATCGAGCGTGGCCGCCCGGGAGCAGAAGCTGGATGCTGAGCTTCAGGATTCGTTTCCCGCCAGCGACCCGCCCAGCCACACTCCGCCACGCCCGGCGGACAAACCGAAAAGCTGAACTTTGGCCGGCACTTCGCGCCGCCGGCTAAGCAGCTGCGCTAGCCGGCGGCGACCTGGCGGTTGAGCCATTGGTCGAGCAGTGGCAGGCGGGGCGGGCGGTGGGCCAGCTCGGGATAGTCGGCCAGCACCTCCGCGGGCACGCGGATCCCGGCATCGAGCGCGCTGATCACCGCAACCCGGTGCGCCGCGCAATGCGTGGCCAGCCCCGCCTTTGAGTAGCTGCCGCGGAAGTCCAGCGGCGAGGGCCACAGTCCGGCCGCGACGCGAACGATTTCCGCGCCCAGATGCTGCATGCGGTGCTCCGGCACCACCCACAGATTACCGCCGACATAGCCCCCGGCCACGCGCCCGCTGGCGCTGTGATAGGCCAGCACCATGGGCCGTTGGTCCGAGATGGTGGCGATGCTGTAGTCGGCCGCGGCACAGGGCTGGGCGCGGCGGCGATAGACCGGCCCCAAGGATGAGGCCAGGCGCGACACTTCCAGCATGACGCGATCGGCCGGCACCATGCGGCCGCGCCAGGACAGCGGGTGATCGTCGGCCACCACCGGATACCCGCCGATGAAGTCGGTCAGGCGCACCAGGTGCAACGGCCTGCCTGGTGCCTGGGACGATGCGCGGTTCGCCATCGGACCTCCCACAACTGCACAAGCACTTGTGATCCCTGCGGTCGGCCTTTGACGGTTGCTGAAGCTTCCGTTGGGGCTCCGCCCCTAGGATCATAGGTCCAGCAGCGCGACCGAGGCAAACAGGCGATGATCCGGCCATGAACACGAATCTTTCCCGTAGCCGTTCCGTGACCAAGGCCGGCGTCGAAGGCAGCGGCGTGGTCGCGGCCCAGAACCAGGAGGCGGCCGATGTCGGGGCCGCCATCCTGGATGCCGGCGGCAATGCCGTGGACGCCGCCATCGCCACGGCCATGGCGATCGGCGTGCTGGAACCATGGATGAGCGGTATTGGCGGCGGCGGCTTCATGCAGGTGCATCACGCGCCCAGCGGCACCTCGGCCGTGATCGCCTATGGCATGAAGGCCGCAGGCGGCCTCGACCCCGCCGACTATCCCGTGGTGGGGGAGGCGGAAGGCTGGTTCGGCTGGCCGCGGGTCAAGGATGACCGCAATGCCGAGGGACCCTTCTCGATCGCCGTTCCCGGTGCGGTCGCAGGCTTCGCCCATGCGCTGCGCCGCTTCGGCACCATGCCCTGGGCCGACCTGGTCCGGCCGGCGGCACGGCTGGCGGAGCGCGGGCTGCTGCTGGACTGGTATGCCGCGCTGCGCATCCTGGTCGACGCGGCGTCGCTGCGCCGTGACCCCGCCTGTGCCGGGATGTTCCTGCCCGGCGGCCTGCCCGCGGTGCCGGCGGATGCGGGCCTGGCCGCCTATCTGCCCAACCCGGCGCTGGCGCGCAGCCTGGACCGGCTGGCGACCGCGGGGCCGGAGGACTTCTATTCCGGCGAACTGGCCAGCCTGATCGCGGAGGAACTGGGACAGGCGGGCTCCGCCATCACGGCGCGGGACCTCGCCGACTACCAGGCGATCGAGAGCGCGCCGCTGCGCCTGGAGCGCTCCGGGGCGACGCTCCTGGCGCCCGATGGCCTGAACGCGGGGCCGACCATGGCGCGCACCCTGGAGCTCGCGCCGGCGATGAGCGGGCCGCACACGCCGGAAGGGGAGGCACGACTGGCTGCCGCGCTGATGCAGGCCTATGAGGAACGCCTGGCCGGCATGGGCGAGGGGCAGGAGAGCGCGGGCCGCAGGGACGGCCACACCACCCACCTGTCGGTCATCGACCGCGACGGCACCATGGTTTCGCTCACCAACACCCTGCTCAATACCTTTGGCGCGCGGGTGATGCTGCCCCGCAGCGGCATCCTGATGAACGACGGGATGTACTGGTTCGACCCGCGCCCGGGCCGCGCCAATTCGATCGCCCCGGGCCGGCGACCCCTGTCCAACATGTGCCCGATCCTGGCGCTGAAGGATGGGGCGCCCTGGTTCGCGCTGGGCGCCTCTGGCGGGCGCAAGATCATGCCCGCCGTGCTGCAGATCGCCCTGTCGGTCATCGACCATGGCCTGGATTTCGAAGCCGCTTTCCAGCGGCCGCGGTTCGACGCCAGCGGCACGGCGCCCATCCTGGTCGACCGCGCGGCCGATCCCGCCGTCGTCGCGGCGATCCGCGCGGTGGAGGACGTGCGGATGGTCGATCGCCAGCCCTATCCGGGCCTGTTCGCCTGCCCGGTTGGCGTGCTGCGCCGGTCCGATGGCCGCGTCGTCGGCCTGACCGAGCCGTCGCTGCCCTGGCCGGGCGCGACCGCCTCGCAGCGCTGAGCGATCGCGGCATTTGGCGGCGGCAGGGGGCGGCGTGCTAGCGTCGCCCGCGATTCAATCACCAGCACCAGCCAACCAGAACAAGAGGGGAGGAGATCCGATGCGCGTGCCCTTTCGCGACCCGGCCACCGTGTCCGCGGCGACGCGGGCCCAGATGGAGAAGCTGCCGAAGCTCAACATCTTCCGCCAGCTGACCCATACCGAAGTCCTGATGAAGCCGTTCCTGGACCTGGGCACCGCCGCCCTGTTCAAGACGAAGATGGACCCGATCCTGCGCGAGATGGCGATCGTGCGCGTGGGCCACCTGTCCAGGGCGACCTACGAGGTCTACCAGCACGAGCGGATCAGCCGCGACCTGGGGATGGCCGAGGACAAGGTCCAGGGCCTGAAGGTGGGTGCTGGCGATCCCGCCTTCACCCCGCTGGAGGCGCTGGTCCTGCGCTTCACCGACGAGGTCGTCCTCAACGTGAAGGCCAGCGACCAGACCTGGGCCGAACTGGCCCAGCACCTGAGCCATGAGGAGATGGCCGAGTTGGTCATCACCATCGGCTACTACATGGCGGTATCGCGCTTCCTGGAGAATTTCGAGGTGCAGATCGAGGCGGACGGCGCCCCAGGCCCGCAGGTCGTGCGAACGCTGCGGGATGCGGCAAGGGAGGGAGCGTGAGCATGACCGCGTTGCCGCTTGCGGGCCGCTTGGCCCTGGTCACCGGCGCCAGCCGCGGGATCGGCCGTGCGATCGCCCTGGCGCTGGCCGAGGACGGTGCCGACATCGCCGTGAACTACCGGCGGGAAGAAGCCGCCGCCCAGGAGGTGGTCGCCCAGGTCCAGGCCCTGGGGCGCAAGGCCCAGGCCTTTCGCGCCTCGATCGACCACCTGGCCGATGACGAGGCGATGGTGAAGGCGATCGAGGACGCCATGGGCCCGATCAGCATCCTGGTCAACAATGCCGGCATCGCCAGCCGCGGCCGGGCCGTCGCGGATACCGATCCGGAGGAAATGGAGCGCGTGGTGCGGGCGCATGCCTTTGGCCCGCACCATCTGGCGCGCCTGGCCCTTCCCGGCATGCGCACCACGGGCCGCGGCGACATCATCATGATCTCCAGCGTGGCCACCCTGTCGATGGGCGCCAATGGCGCGCCCTACAACATGGGCAAGGCGGCGATGGAGGCGCTGGCCCTGACGCTGGCCAAGGAGGAGCGGCCGCACAACATCCGCGTCAACATCGTGGCACCCGGCCTGGTCGAGACCGACATGGGAACCCGCCTGGCCAAGGCGACGACCGGCGTGAAGGACATCCACGACCTGGATGCCGGCATGCCCTTCGGCCGCGTGTGCCAGCCGCAGGACATTGCCAACGTGGTGCGTTTCCTGGTCTCCCCCGCCTGCGGCTATGTCACGGGGGAGAAGGTGAACGTCCACGGCGGCGGCCAGCGCTTGGCCGTTTAGCTCCCGGAAACGCCGGGCCGCCGGTTGCCCTGCGCGGCCGGCGGTTCAGCGGCTCTTGGGGAGCGCGCGGGGCGGGTCGGGATCCTCGTCGTCGGACCGGCCATGCGGGCTCAGCCTGCCTTCGAACATGCCAAGCGCGGTCACGACGAAGACAGCGAAGCCCAGGACGATCGCCGCCCATTCGATCAGCCCGGCGCCACAGGCGACGCCGATCGCGCCACACGTCCAGATTGTCGCCGCCGTCGTCAGGCCGCGCACGCCGCTCTCGCCCCGGATGATGATGCCGGCCGCCAGGAAGCCCAGCGCCGCCACGACCGCGTCCACCGCGCGGATCGGATCGCCCCGCACCGCGCTGTTGTCGTCGGGCAGCCGGTTGCCCAGTTCCATAGACACCATGGTCATCGCGGCGGACGCGATGCCGATCAGCATGTGCGTGCGCAGGCCCGCCGCCTTGCCGCGCACCTCGCGGTCAATGCCGAGCACGGCACCCGCCAGCATCGCACAACCAATCCTGGTGGCGAACTCAAGCTCTGTAATCATGATGCTGCCAAGCTTAAGGAACCTTCCCCTCTCACCTAGATGCTGCGTAGGCGGATTTGTTCCCGAGATCTTTTCGCTAAAGATGAATCAAGTTTTAGATAAATACTGAAAAGGTTTTGTTCACCTTCTAGTAAGAATTTCTAGGCAATCTTGCGACCGTAGCGCAGGAGTGTCTCGGGTGCGTGCAAGTCGCTGGACCGGCCTGGTGCCGGCCCTGGTTCTGGGTCTGGGCAGCCTGCCCATCCTGGCGGTCGATGGCCTGGTCAGCCGGGCCGATGCCGGGCGCGCCGTCGCCATCGTGCCCGGCCATGACGGGGCGGACGCGCTCGCCCGTCTGGTTGCGGCCGGTGCGTTGCCGGTGGCGCCGGGTGGCACGCGCGGCACCTGGCTGGTCACGGGCGATGCAGCGGCGTTCAGCCGACTGCGCGCCGGTGGCTCGATCCTGCTTGACGAACGACTGATGCAGGGCTGCGGGCAGGCCGGATTGCCCGGGAACTGGCCCAACGAAGGGGATGAATCGTGAGCCTGGTCGATATCGGGACGCCCTTGATGGCGCAGGACGCGCGAGGCCATGGGGCTGCCGCCGCCGTACAGCCGGCCGGGCGCCTGGCCATGCAGCGGCAGGCGGCGGCCCGCCTGCTGGGGGCCATCCTGTGGGTTCATGCGCCGTTGGTGCCGCTGGTCGGCTGGATCAACGGCACGCTGGGCCTGGGGGTCGAGCTGCTGGTCCTGGCTGTGTGCGTCGCGTCGGCGGTCGCGGTCCGCGCCCGGCCCGAGGCCTTCTCCACCCATGCGCTGATCGCGGCGGGCTTTGTCATCGCGGCATCCGCCCTGGTGCTGCGCGCGGCGGGCCCCTGGCAGCTCGACCTGCATATGTACTATTTCGCAGTCTTTGCGATGCTGGCCGCGTTCTGCGACTGGCGCATCGTGCTGCTGGCCGGTGGCCTGACCGCGGTGCACCACCTGGCGCTGAACTTCCTGCTGCCTTATGCGGTGTTTCCGACTGGCGGCTCGCTGCCGCGCGTGCTGCTGCATGCCGTGGTCGTCGTCCTGGAATGCGGTGTCCTGTCCTGGCTGACCATGACGCTGGAGCGGACCCTGAATCAGGCGGACCGGTCAGTGACCGAGGCTGAGCGCACCAGTGCCGCCCTGGCCGCCGCCGCGGCCGAGACGGAGCGCCTGCGCCAGCGTGACCTAGACCTGGCCCGGGAAGCGGCCGAGTCCGAGCGCCGCCTTCAGGTCGAGCAGGCGGCCCAGGCCGACGCCATGCGCAAGGCGGAGGAGGACGCCCGTGCCGCCGCCACGCGTGAGATGGCCGGCAACCTGGAGCGCAGCCTGAGCAGCCTGATCCGTGACCTGGCCCAGTCGGCCGATCATGTGCGCAGCCTGGCCGGCGCCACCCGCGCCAGCGTCGAGCAGGGAACGCGCAGCCTGACCGACAGCCAGGGGGCCGTGCGCTCCGCCACGGACACGGCCGGCCGCGCGGTCGCCGAATCCGGCAACCTGCTCGACACGCTGCGGCCGCTCCAGGCCGAGATCCGCCAGGCGACGAACCTTGCGACCGAATCGGTGGCCGTCGTCGCCCGCAGCAACCACGAGGTGACCCGCATGCAGGCGGGCGCCGCGCGCATCGGCCAGATCGTGCATGCGATCACCGAGATCGCGGAGCGCACGAACCTGCTGGCGCTCAACGCCACGATCGAGGCGGCGCGCGCCGGCGAAGCGGGCAAGGGATTCGCGATCGTGGCGGGAGAGGTCAAGAACCTGGCCGCCCAGACCGCCCGCGCGACCGAGGAAATCGGGGCGGAGGCGCAGGCCATCACCGAGACGGTCGAGCGCACCGTGACCGTGATGGCCGAGGTCAGCCGCACGGTGCAGTCGCTGGACACGTCGGCCCAGCGGATCGGCGCCACCATGGCCTCGCAGGAACAGGTTTCGGAGCGGATCGCCGGCGAGACCCGGCGCGTCGCCGACATGAACACCTCCGCCGCGGTCAATATCGGCCGCGCGGCCGACGGGGGCTTGGCCGCGGTCGATTCGGCCGCCGCCCTGGACCAGGCGGCGGAGGCCCTGGTCACCGATGCCGAGGCCCTGCGGACCGAGGTCGCGACCTTCCTGGCCAAGCTGCGGGCCTAGTTTCGCCCGCTTCGCTCACCCGATGTCGAGGCCGAGGTCGAGGATCGGCGCGCTGTGGGTGATCCAGCCGCACGAGATCAGGTCGACGCCGCTGGCGGCGATGGCGCCCGCCGTGGCGGCCGTGACGCGGCCCGAGGCTTCGGTAACGGCGCGGCCGGCGACGATGGCGACCGCGTCCTTCAGCTGGGCCGGGGTCATGTTGTCGAGCAGGACGACGTCGACGCCGGCGGCCAGCGCCTCGTGCAGCTGGTCCAGGGTGTCGACCTCGCACTCCACCTTCACCATGTGGCCGACATGGGCGCGAGCGCGGGCGACCGCCGCCGTGATGCTGCCGGCGGCGGCGATATGGTTGTCCTTGATCAGGACCGCGTCATCCAGGCCGAAGCGGTGATTGTCGCCCCCACCGGCGCGGACCGCGCGCTTTTCCAGCGCGCGCAGCCCGGGGGTCGTCTTGCGCGTGTCGATGATGCGGGCCTTGTGCGGCTGGACCGCCTGCACCAGGTTGGCGGTCGCCGTGGCGACCCCAGAGAGGTGGCACAGCAGGTTCAGCGCCACCCGTTCCGCCGACAGGATCGCCCTTGCATTGCCCTGCACGCGCAGGACGACGTCGCCGGGCGAAACCGCGCTGCCGTCGGGTCGTTCGACCACCACCGAAATCCCGGGCTGCATCAGGTCAAAGGCGATCACGGCGCAGTCGGTGCCGGCGATCACGCCCGGCTGGCGCGTCGCGATGACGGCGCTCAGCGTGGCATCGGCGGCGATCACGGACTCGGTCGTGACGTCGCCGGCGCGGCCCAGGTCTTCAAGGAGCGCGGCGCGCACGATCGGCTCCACCATCAGGCGGGGCAGGGGAGTCAGGGGCATGAGAACGGGCTCGTCGTGACGGCCGGCCCTGCGGACCGGCCGTTGCAGGGGATCAGGCGAAGGCGGTGGCGCGTGCCGGCATGTTCGACAGGGCGTGGGCGCGGTCCAGGACCTGATGCAGCAGCAGGTCGCTGTGGCACGCTTCGGCCGCGACCTGGGGATGATCGCGCCGGCACTGGGCACCCCGGCTTTCCTGCCGATCCAGGGCACCGACCAGGATCATCAGGGCGACCCGCGCCCGGTCGCCCAGGACGCCAGTCCCCTGGGCCAGCGGCGCCACGCGGAGAATGGCCTGGGTCAGGCCATCGGCGTCACGGATGACACCGGCCGCCTGTTCCAGGTCATGGCGCAGCGCGTGGATGGCCGCGGCATCGACCGGGCCTGCGTCCGCGACCGTGGCGCATTCAACGGGCCTGGGCGCGCGCAGGGCCGCCTGGCCGGCAATATCCTCAGCGATCCAGCGGGCGAAGGCCGCGCCTTCCAGGAGCGAGTTGCTGGCCAGCCGGTTGGCGCCGTGCAGGCCGGTCGCCGAGACCTCGCCACAGGCCCAGAGCCCCGGCAGCGTGGAGCGTCCGCGGGCGTCGACCTTGATCCCGCCCATGTGGTAGTGCGCGGCGGGGCGGATCGGGATGGGCTGGGTGACGGGGTCGATGCCCGCTTCCCGGCACAACGCGGCGACGCTGGGGAAGCGGCGCGGCAGGTCGGCGCCCAGGCACGCCCGCGTATCCAGGAACACCTTGGAACCGGACACCAGCTCCGCCCAGACGGCGCGCGCCACCACGTCGCGCGGCGACAGTTCGGCGGCCGGCAGGTCGGCCATGAAGCGCTCGCCTCGGTCGTTGACCAGGATGGCGCCCTCGCCCCGCAGGGCCTCGGTCGCCAGGGGCATCGGATCGCGGCCCGCGGCGATGGCCGTGGGATGGAACTGCACGAACTCGACGTCGCGGATCGTGGCCCCGGCGCGCGCGGCGATGGCCAGGCCCGCACCGGCGGCCCCCAGCGGGTTGGTGGTGTGGGCATAAAGGCCACCCACGCCACCGGTCGCCAGGATCACTGCCCGCGTCGCCAGGGTCAGGGGGGCGCCGTCGCGCACCGCGACCAGGCCGCACACGCCCAGGTCGTCCTGCAGCAGGTCGGTCAGGGCCGCACCCTCGATCACCTCGATCCGCTCATTGGCACGAACCGCCTTGACCAGCGCCACAAGCAGCCCGAAGCCCGTGGCATCGCCCCCGACATGGACGATGCGCCGCCGGCTGTGCGCCGCCTCCAGCCCCAGGCTCAAGGATCCGTCGCCATGCCGGTCGAAGGGCACGCCCCAGCGGGCCAGGTCGTCAATCACGCCGGGTGCCGCTTCCGCGACGGCCAGTGCAATGGCGGCATCGGTCAGGCCGGCGCCCGCGGCCATCGTATCCGCCGCGTGCAGCGACGGCGCGTCGTCGGCGGCCATCGCCGCCGCGATCCCGCCCTGGGCCCAGGCGGTCGCGGCCCCGTCAGGCCCCAGGGAGCCGCGCGACAGCACCACCACCTCCCCAAAGCGGGCGAGGTGCAGCGCGGTCGCAAGGCCCGCAATGCCACAGCCGACGACAACCGGTCGCAACCGGTGGGGAACTGCAGCACGTACCGGGATGAAGCCCGTGACCGCGTTCATGGCATAGACCTTTGGCTGTAGGGCCTGAGTGACTGGGCGAACTACTGACTGGGCGTGCTGTGTGCCTGCGCTACTTGCCGGCGGCCAGCATGCGGTCGATCGACCCGCGTGCCCGTGCCGCCAGGGTGGGCTCGATCTCCACGACATGGGTCATGGTCTCAAGCGCGCGGCGGATGCCGGCCAGCGAGATGCGCTTCATGTGCGGGCACAGGTTGCAGGGCCGCACGAACTCCACGTTCGGGTTCTCGGCCGCGATGTTGTCCGCCATGGAGCATTCGGTCATCAGCACGACCTTGGCCGGCTGTTCCCGCTGGACATAGGCCGACATCAGCGCGGTCGACCCGGTATAGTCCGCCGCCTCGATCACGTCGGGCGGGCATTCGGGATGGGCCAGCACGACTAGGCCAGGATGACTGTCGCGCAGCATGGCGATGTCACTGGGCGTGAAGCGCTCATGCACCTCGCAATGGCCGTGCCAGGCGATGATCTCGATCTCCGGGCACTGGGTCGCGACCCACTTCGCCAGGTACTCGTCGGGCAGCATGATGACGCGCGGCGCGTTCAGGCTGCGCACGATCTGGACCGCGTTGCCGGAGGTGCAGCAGATGTCGACCTCGGCCTTCACCTCGGCCGTGGTGTTGACATAGGCGACGATCGGCACGCCCGGATAGCGCTCGCGCAGCAGGCGCACGTCCGCGCCCGTGATCGACTCGGCCAGCGAACAGCCCGCCTCCGGATCGGCGATCAGCACGGTCTTCTCCGGGTTCAGCAGCTTGACCGTCTCGGCCATGAAGTGCACGCCGCACATCACGATCACGTCCGCGTCCTTGGCCGCCGCCTGCGCGTCGCGGGCCAGGGCCAGGCTGTCGCCCACGAGGTCCGAGACGCCGTGATAGATCTCGGGCGTCTGGTAGTTGTGGGCCAGGACCACCGCGCGGCGCTCGACCTTCAGCCGTTCGATCGCCGCGATGTCGTCGGCAAAGACCGGCCATTCGAATTCCGGCACCTTGGCCTCGACCCGCTTCAGGCGCTCGATGGTGCTCAGGGCCACGACAGGCGCCTCCACGAACGGGGTGGCGGCCGGTGCACGGTCGAGAAGGGGGCCCAGGCTGGACATGGGGCGATTCCTTATTCTCGTTATGAGTATAACCAGGCACAAAGAAGAGGCCGCCTGTGCGGCTTCCCTCTTATACTGGGGATGAGTATAAGCCAGTCAAGGGGATTTTATGACGTTTTCGCGGCACGTTGCGCCGGCTTCCCGCGACGGCGCGAAGGTGCCATGCGCACGTCCGCCACTAAGCCCTTGGCGTAGCACGCCGCCCATGCGGCAATGGACATGCGCCGCAGCCGGAGGACCCGATGACCGCAGCCCACGACGCCCGGACCGTCGCCACCGCCCTGTCCGGCTATCACCTGATGGCGGACCCGTTGCTGAACAAGGGGACCGCCTTTACCGAGGCAGAGCGCGATGCCTTCGACCTGCATGGCCTGCTGCCGCCCAATATCGGCACGCTGGACGAGCAGGTGGCGCGGCGGCTCCAGGCGCTGCGCGGGTTCAGCGAGCCGCTGGAGCGCTATGCCTTCCTGCGTGAACTCCAGGACACGAACGAGACGGTGTTCTTCGCGCTCCTGGTCCAGAACATCGAGGAACTGCTGCCCATCGTCTACACGCCCACCGTCGGTGACGGCTGCCAGCAGTTCAGCCGCCTGTTCCGCAAGCCGCGCGGCCTGTTCCTCAGCCCACCACACCAGGCACGCATCGACCAGATCCTGGCCAATCCGCGATTCGATCGGGTCGAGGCCATCGTCGTGACCGATGGCGAGCGCATCCTTGGGCTCGGAGACCAGGGGGCAGGGGGCATGGGGATCCCGATCGGCAAGCTGGCGCTCTATACCGCCTGCGGCGGGCTCGACCCGGCGACGACGCTGCCCGTGATCCTGGACGTCGGTACCGACAATCCCGACCGCCTGGCCGATCCGCTTTATGTCGGCTGGCGCCACGAGCGCGTTCGCGGCCAGGCCTATGACGATTTCGTCGAGGCATTCGTGAGCGCGGTCAGCCGGCGCTGGCCGCATGTCCTGCTGCAATGGGAGGATTTCGCCAAGAACAACGCGACCCGCCTGCTGGAGCGGTATCGCGACCGCCTCTGCACCTTCAACGACGATGTCCAGGGCACGGCGGCGGTGGCGACGGGCACGCTGCTGTCCGCGATCAACGTGACCGGGGTGCCGCTCAAAGACCAGCGGATCGCAGTGCTGGGCGCGGGCTCCGCCGGCTGTGGCATAGCCGGCCTGATCCAGCGGGCGCTGGTCGAGGCAGGGCTGAGCCAGGCCGAGGCGGCGCGGCGCTTCTACCTGGTCGACCGGCCCGGACTGCTGGTCCAGGGCATGAACGACATCGCACCCTTTCAGGAGCCCTTCCTGCAGCCGCGCGCCGTGGCCGCCGCCTGGACCCTGGACCAGCCGGACAAGGTCGCGCTGCTCGACGTGGTGCGCAATGCAGCGCCCACGGTGCTGATCGGCGTCTCTGGCCAGCCCGGGGCCTTCTCGCAGGCCGTCGTGCGGGAGATGGCGGCCCGCCATGCGCGTCCCGTGATCTTCCCCCTGTCCAATCCGACGTCCCGCGCGGAGGCGACCCCGCAGGATGTGGCGGCATGGAGCGACGGCCGGGCCGTGATCGGCACAGGCAGCCCGTTCCCGCCGCTGGAGCGCGCCGGCGGCCGCTTCAAGGTCGACCAGACCAACAATTCCTACATTTTCCCCGGCGTCGGCCTGGGGGCGCTGGCTGTCCAGGCCAGGCGGATCACGGACGGCATGATGATGGAAGCGGCCAAGGCGCTGGCCCAGGCCTCCCCCGCACGGGGCGATCCCACGGCCAACCTCCTGCCGCCCGTCTCGGACCTCCGCGCCGTGGCCGTGACCGTGGCCCGGGCCGTGGCGCTTCAGGCAATTCGCGAGGGGCAGGCGGCCGACTTGCCGGCGGCGGTCGTCGAGACGGCGATCGCCGCGCGCATGTGGACACCCGCCTATCGCCCCTATGCGCGCATTCCGGACCCGCTGCTGCTGGGCCAGTAGGCCGTGCCGGTCTGGAAGTGGCTTGTGGCTGGGTTCGCCGGCCTGTTCGTGGCGGCCTTCCTGGTCGGCAGCGCCTACGCGGCATGGTGGTGGAGCGCCTGGTCGCCCGAACTGGCGGGCCCGGCCTGCCCGTCCATCCCCTTCGCGGAGGCCCTGGCGCGAAAGCTGGTGTTCGAGCGACCCTACACAAAGCCCGCGGAGCGCCATGGCGATATCCTGACCCGCGCGCTCGACGGCGAGGATCCGCCCGACTGTTTCCAGGTCGCCGACCGGCAGAGCTGCTCGACCCAGGGGCCCAGGACCCTGCGCGTCTTCGCGGGCGATGTCGCGGTCGTTCACATCATCCCGGCCGGCCGCCATGCCGAGCTGCGCAACACGCAGGGGCTCTCCCGCTGCGTGCTGCTGGAGGCAGGGACCGGCCCTCGATGAGGGCCGGTCCCGGCTGCTTCAGCGGACCTCCAGCCCCGGCGGGTTTTCCTGGGCGCGCCAATCCTTGACGAGCTGGAAGAACTCGATCGGGCCGGGACCGTAAAGGCCGTCGAACAGGCCCTCGCCAGCGCCGGCCTTGCCCTCGCCGTTGTAGTACCCGGGCGTGCAGGCATTGCGGAACTCGAACGTCATCAGCGCCTTGTCGCGGATCGTCTGGCCCCACCCGGCGACGGCGTCCTGCGTCGGCTCCAGGCGCTGCACCTGGCGCTGGTAGGCGCGGCCCACCAGGTCGGCGATATGGCGCGACTGTTCGTCCAGCAGATGCGGGAAGTTCGGCGTCAGCGTGTTCTGCAGCACGCCCATGTGGAAGCAGTTGGGGAAGCCGTCGCTATAGAAGCCGTGCAGCGTCTTGACCCCGTCGTTCCAGTGATCGGTCAGGCTGCGCCCGTCGCGGCCATAGATCTCGAAGCCGGCGCGCCTGGTGTAGGCCGTGCCCACCTCGAACCCGGTCGCGAAGATGATGCAGTCGACCTCGTACTCGACGCCGTCGAACACCAGTCCCTTCTCCGTCACCCGGTCGACGCCACGGCCCAACGTGTCCACCAGCGTCACGTTGGGCCGATTGAAGGTCGGCAGGTAGTCGTCGTTGAAGGTGGGCCGCTTGCAGAACTGGCGATACCAGGGCTTCAGCGATTCCGCGGTCTTGGGATCCTTAACGATGCTGTCCACGCGGGCGCGGACCTGGTTCATCTTCCGGAAGTCGGCCAGTTCGACCTGCCGGCCCATCTCCTCCGGCGACATGTCGGCCCCATCGGCCGCACGCATCGCCACCAGGCCCGACAGGCTGCGGATGATGTCGGTCCAGCCGTCGCTGACCAGGTCCTCCTCTTCGAAGCCGCCATTGACCAGGTTGTTGAAGTTCTCCATCCGCCGCTTCTGCCAGCCGGGCTTCAGCGAGGCAGCCCATTGCGGGTCGGTCGGCCGGTTGCCGCGCACGTCGACGGAGGAGGGGGTGCGCTGGAAGACGTAGAGGTGCTTCGCCGCCTTGCCCAGGTGTGGCACGCACTGGACGGCCGTGGCACCCGTTCCGATGATCGCCACCCGCTTGTCGTGCAGGCGGTCCAGGTTCCCTTCGTTCGAGCCGCCCGTATAGGCGTAGTCCCAGCGGCTGGTGTGGAACGCATGGCCCTTGTAGCTGTCGATGCCGGGTATGCCGGGCAGCTTTGGCCGGTTCAGCGGGCCGTTCGACATCACGACGAAGCGGGCGCGGAACCTGTCGTCGCGGTTGGTCGTGACCAGCCACCGCGACTCGTCCTCCAGCCACCGCATCTCGCGGATCTCGGTCTGGAACAGCGCCTTGTCATAGAGGCCGAAGTGCTTGCCGATGCGCTGCGAATGCTCGCGGATCTCGGCGGCGAAGCTGTACTTCTCCTTGGGGATGTAGCCCGTCTCTTCCAACAGCGGCAGGTAGATATAGGCTTCGATATCGCATTGCGCGCCGGGATAGCGGTTCCAGTACCAGGTGCCGCCAAAGTCGCCGCCCTTCTCGACGATGCGGATGTCCTTCACCCCCGCCTCGCGCAGGCGGGCCGCCGCCATCAGGCCGCCGAAGCCGCCGCCAATGACCAGCGCGTCGACATCGTCCGAGATCGGGGCGCGGGTGAAGCCTGGCTCCACATAGGGATCGTCGACATAGCGGGTGAAGTCGCCCTTGACCTCGACCCACTGGTTGTTGCCGTCGTCGCGCAGGCGGCGGTCGCGCTCCTGACGGTACTTCTCGCGCAGGGCATAGGGGTCGAAGTCCAGCGCAGGCGGCGATTGGGCCGCAGCGGCGGCCACGTCGTTGAGGCTCATCCCGTTTCCTCCAGGTCGGTCGGCTGAGCCCGGCGCGGGCCTGCCGCCTGTTCTATCCCCGGAGGTGTAGCACGAATGCGGCCGCGTGCGGACCCGCGATCCGCATTCGCCTCGCGCCGCGGCGGGCGATCAGGCCGTGCGGCGCGCCGCCGAGAGGCGCAAGCCAGGGGCCGCGCGTTCCAGCATGACTTCCGGCCGGAAGCGCAGCAGCCGCGCCGGGCGGCCCCCGGTTTCGGCCGTCATGCCGCCGGTTTCCTCGACCAGGCCTTGCGTCTCGACCAAGCGGCGGAAGTTCGACTTGTGCAGGCGCACGCCGGACAGCGCCTCGACCGTGCGCTGAAGCTCCAGGAACGTGAATTCCGGTGGCATCAGTTCGAAGACGACCGGACGGTACTTGATCTTGCCGCGCAGGCGGGCGATGGCGGTGGCCAGGATCCGCCGGTGGTCAGAGATCATGTCCGCGCTGTCGCACGGCATCTCGCCCTTTGGCAGGGCGTTGGGTCGCCCGTCGCGCGCGGCCTCCGGGACGAGGCCCGCCTCGTAGAGCAGTTCATAGCGGTCGAGCACGCGCTCGTCCGTCCAGGGCTGACCCGCCGCGCCAAAGCCGAACGCCAGGCCCACCCGCTCGCGCCTGGCGCGGCGCTGCGGCCCGCTGGCACCGGCGACCCAGCCTTCAAGCTGCGTCTCGATCCGGGTCAGGATCGCGGGCGGCCCCTCGCGCCAGTCCTCCCACGGCAGGTAGTGATACCAGCTCTCCCATGCGGTACCCGATGTCTCTACCGGCACCGCCTTGCGCACCAGCGCCAGATAGCCAAGCGACAGGGCGCGCGCGCTGCCCGCGGTGCCGTCGGTGCGGCGGTCGCGGTCGCCGAACGTGTAGAGCTGCTCGACATAGCCCAGCTTCAGCCGCGTCTGTGCCGCAACCCAGGCGCGCAGACCCGAGGTGATCGTCTGGTGTTCGGGCTCAAGCGGGCCCGAGGGCAGGGCGTCGGGCTGGCCGTCCTTGCGGAAGGTCAGGACACGGGGCTGTTCCCGGTCGGCGGTCACGACGACGGCGCTCAGGTCGACCACAACCTGATCGCCCCGTGTACCGGACTGGTGCCTTGGGGGCTCGGCGACGACGCTGGACATCATGCGATTCTGGAAGGGCTTATAGCATGAATTGCATCTCCCTGGCGGCGCTTCGCGTGCGCCCTCAGGGGCTGGCCGCGCCGGGGGCAAAGACCAGCAGCCCGCCATCGGGCGTCGGCCCCAGGACCAGTTCGTCGCCCTTCAGCATGTAGGAGCTGATGGTGGACAGGCCCAGGCCATAGGCGTCGCCCAGTGACTCAGGCCCGCAGAACATCTTGGTACTGACCAGCGGCCCCAGGTCCAGGGCACCCGCCGGCCCCGTGCCGCCGACGCTGGTCCAGCGCCCCCCGCCCCGGTTGCAGTCAAAGCGGGCGGCGACCTGGCCGTCCGCGCCGAAGCTCAAGGTATAGCGGGTCGGGTCGGCGGGCCGCCGGACGGCATCACCCGCATTGCCCGGACGGATCTCGGACAATTGCCAGTTCGTGCCGGACAGGATCGGCCCGCTGGGTGGCGGGGCGGCAGGGGCCGTCTGGCACCCGGCAAGCACGAGCGTGGGCATGGCCAGGGCCAGGAAGACAGCGCGGTAGGCAGGCATGGTCGGCGCACCAGGTCAGCGGATCCGCCCCCTATGTGGGGCGGCGGCCGGCCTCCGTAAAGCAGGCGCAGCCGCGGCGGTTCAGGTCCTGAAGCCCGCCACCAGGTCGGCCACGACGTCGCGCAGGCGGTCCTGCTGGTATTCCCAGCCGCGCGCGGTGCGGCGCCGCCAGATGCGGCCGATCGGCAGGGACGGCCAGCCATTGGCCAGCAGGACCGGGAACAGTGGCTCCCAGCGATGCCACAGGTCGGGGCGGGCGGGCGGCTCCCGCCGGAACAGGATACGCAACAGGTCGGTCATGGTGAGGCAGAGTATAGGCTGTCCCTGAAGACGCGATTAAGGGCGCGCGATGTCGCGCTGGCACGGCCGCGCGGTCAGCCTGGGGTACGATGAATCCGAACGACCCCCTTCATTGTTCGGGCAAGGTCGGGTAATCAGGAGCGCGAAGCCGGCACTGGCCGGCGGGCGCGGGGCGCAGCCTGCCTTTGGGTCGACCGTTATTCCCGCAGCCGCATAGATCCACGAGGGACGCTGGACATGGCACATAACCTGCAGTTCTACATCGACGGCAAGTGGGTCGATCCCGTGACCCCCCGGACGATCGACGTGATCAATCCCGCCAACGAGGAAGTGATCACGCAGATCAGCCTCGGCTCCGCGGCCGACGTGGACAAGGCCGTGGCCGCCGCCCGCCGCGCCTTCGAGAGCTTCTCGCGCACGACCAAGGCCGAGCGCGTGGCCCTGCTGGAGAAGATCACCGCGATCTACCAGAGCCGCTACCCCGAGATCACCGAGACCATCTCCAAGGAGATGGGCGCGCCGATGTGGCTGTCCAAGGCGGCCCAGGCCGCGACCGGCGTCGGCCACCTGACGACCTTCACCAACATCCTCAAGAACTTCGAGTTCGAGAAGCCGCACGGCACGACGACCATCGTCTATGAGCCGGTCGGCGTCTGCGGCCTGATCACCCCCTGGAACTGGCCGGTGAACCAGATCATGTGCAAGGTGGCGCCGGCCCTGGCCGCCGGCTGCACCATGGTGCTGAAGCCGTCGGAAGTGGCGCCGCTCAACGCGCTGATCATCGCCGAGATCCTGGACGAGGCCGGCGTGCCGCCGGGCGTGTTCAACCTGGTCAACGGCGATGGCCCGTCGGTGGGCGAGGCGATCTCCAGCCATCCGGGCGTGGACATGGTCTCGTTCACGGGGTCGACCCGCGCCGGCATCGCGGTGGCCAAGGCGGCGGCCGAGACGGTGAAGCGCGTCGCCCAGGAACTGGGCGGCAAGTCGGCCAACATCGTCCTGGACGATGCCGACCTGGTGAAGGCCGTGGGCGGCGGCGTGCAGCAGATCATGATGAACTCGGGCCAGTCGTGCAACGCGCCGACCCGCATGCTGGTGCCGCGCCACAAGCACGACCAGGCGGCCGAGATCGCCAAGGCCGCAGCCGAGAAGGTCAAGGTGGGCGACCCCACGGCGGGCGACACCACGATCGGCCCGGTCGTGAGCGAGGTGCAGTTCAACAAGATCCAGGCGCTGATCGAGAAGGGCATCAAGGAAGGTGCGACGCTCGTCACCGGTGGCCCGGGCCGTCCGGAAGGGCTGAACCGCGGCTACTACGTGCGTCCGACGATCTTCGCCAACGTCACCAACGACATGACGATCGCGCGGGAAGAGATCTTCGGGCCCGTCCTGTCGATCCTGCCCTATGACACGGAAGAGGACGCGATCCGCATCGCCAACGACACGGTCTATGGCCTGTCGGGCTATGTGCAGTCCGGCGACGTCGAGCACGCCAAGGCGGTAGCAGCCCGCCTGCGCACCG
This sequence comes from Zavarzinia sp. CC-PAN008, assembly GCF_051903925.1. GTDB lineage: Bacteria > Pseudomonadota > Alphaproteobacteria > Zavarziniales > Zavarziniaceae. Next base: position 3,479,148 of record NZ_CP173678.1, on the reverse strand, counting down.
GCAACGTGCACCTGAACGGCGCTGGTGCCGACTTCACTGCACCGTTCGGCGGCTACAAGCAGTCGGGCAATGGCCGCGAGTGGGGCGAGTACGGCATGCACGATTTCCTGGAGATCAAGGCCGTCCTCGGCTCGCGCCAGGCAGCCGAGTAGTCGCCTCCGGAACGACCCGGCTCCACGTGGGGCCGGGTCCCAAGGACCTGAATGCGGCGCGACAGGGGTAACCCCGTCGCGCCGTTTTCATTTTTTGAGGCTCTCTCGCGATCACGCTCATCCCTGCGAAAGCAGGGATCCAGGGACACAAGCGCGCCGTCCTGCGCGACTCTGGATCCCGCCTTCGCGGGGGCGCGGGCTAGGCCGAGCCGTTATGTCTCCAACACTATAGCGCGGCCGGCTGCTGGTGTTCCGCGACCAGCGCCTCGATCGCGTCAGCCGTGCGCAGCAGGTCGGCCGTGGGCACGGCCGGCCCGTGCCGCGACAGGGCGTCGGCCACGCTGCGGAAGTACCACAGGATCTGCTGTGGCCCGGCATTGAAACGGGCCAGTGTCGCGGGTCCGTCGCGCCTGATGTCGCGCAGCATGGACTGCGCGTTGTGCAGCTTGTCGCAGGCCATGACCAGCGCGGTGGCGGCGTCCACGTCCCGCATGTGGGCGACATGGGCCTGCTTGCGCTCGAACCACGGCTTCTTGGCCGTTGGGTCCTCGGTCAGGCTGTCGCTGCATGCCTCGACGATGGCGGCGACCTTTGGCCCAAAGCGGGCGGCGATCCGCTCCAGCGTGGGCATGCCGCCCTGGTCCTCCGCCGCGTCGTGGAGCAGGGCGGCGATCGCGGTTTCCTCGTCCCCGCCATGTTCGAGGACGCTGGCCGCGACCGTCATCAGATGCGCCACATAGGGAATGTCGTTACCCTTGCGGGTCTGCTGGCGGTGCAGCCCCTCGGCAAAGGTCAGGGCATCGGCAAAGCGGTCGGTCAGCATCGCACTCCCTCGCACCTCAAAGCAGGGGCAGGACCCCCTCGGCCGCCAGGCGGCCCGAACGCCAGGCGCCCGGCAGGCGGCCCGGCCAGATGTCGTCCAGCGCGTCGCCGGCAAAATGCACGCGGGTGCCCAGCGGCGTCTGCAGCTGGCGGCGCATCACGGCGGTGCCGGGCTTCATGTAGCCACACGCACCGAGCGCGAGCGGATCGGCGGCCCAGCGGGTGACGGCGTGCGCGGTGATCGCCCGCCCGCCGCCAACCGTGTCGTCCAGCAGCGCCTTGCCATAGGCCAGGGCTGCGTCATCGCCCGCCGCTTCCAGGCGCTGGGCCTCCGCGCCGCCCAGGGTCAGGATCGCCGCATCCTGGCCAAAGGGGCGCAGCCATGCCGCCTTTACCAGGCCGGTTCGGCGGTCGACCTGGGCCAGGCGGGTATCGGGGGCCACGTCCGACAGGGCGTCGGCCTCCAGTGCCAGGACGATGCGGTCGATCCGGCTGGTCAGCACGCTGGCAAAGACCGCCTGCTTGAAGGGCGGGATGGGCGTGAAGAAGGCAATCCCCCGCGCCGCAAGGATGGGCACGGGCACGGTCACGATGCAGGCGCGCGCACCCAGGGCCCCTGACGCCGTCGTCACCTGAACCATCGTGGCATCGTGGTCGATGCGGGTCACGGCCGTGCCCAGGCGGACATCCAGGCCGGCCGCCAGGGTCGCCAGCGCCGCACCCACGCCGCCCGGCACCAGGACGGGCGGGGCCAGCGGCGCCGGGCCAAGGTTCAGGCCCGACAGGTCATTGAGGCCAAGGCCGGTGGCCAGCACGCCCACCCGGGCCGCGGCGATCTGGTCCCACGGACTGGTCGGCTTGACCAGCGTGCCCAGGGTTGCGTCCTGCCGCGTATCGACCAGGCTCTGGATGGCGGGGCGCTGGAATGCCGCGGCCTCCGCCACCAGGCGGACGCCGTCGTCGCCGGACGCATAGGTGCCGGCAAAGATCGCGTCCGGCCCGCCTTGCGGTTGCGTGGCGATGCCAGCGGTGGCCAGGGCCGCGATCAGCGGGTTGTCAGGCCCGCCGTCCAGCTGCGCCACGCCCATGTCGACGGGCATGCCCAGGCTGGTGTCGGTCCAGGCCCGGCCGCCGACCCGGTCGCGTGCCTCCAGCAGGACGACCGTGCGTCCGGCCTCCACCAGGCGGCGGGCGGCGGACAGTCCGGCGGCACCGGCGCCGACCACGATCACGTCCGCGTCAAGGTCCTGCGCCCGGACCGGGCGCCGGGTCGACAGTGCGAGTCCGGCGCCGATCCCGGCGCGCAGGATGCCGCGGCGGCTCCACCCCGTCATGGCAGGCTCAGGGCCCCAGCGTCCGGAACGCATCCATCGCGCGGACAAGACCAGCGCGGATGCCGGGCTCCATGCCATTGTGGCCCGCATCGGGAACGATCGTCAGGCGCGCCTCCGGCCAGGCCAGGTGCAGGTCCCAGGCCGAACGGGCGGGACAGACCATGTCATAGCGGCCCTGCATGATGACGCAGGGCAGGTGGCGGATCCGTGGCACGTCGCGCAGCAGCTGGTCCGGCTCCAGAAAGCTTTCATTCGAGAAATAGTGCGCCTCCATCCGCGCCAGGCCCAGCGCCAGCACGTCCTCGCCGAAGCTGGTCACCGTGTCGGCCGAGGGGAGGAGGGTCGAGCACGAGCCTTCATACATGCTCCAGCTGCGCGCTGCGGGCATGTGCACGGCCGGGTCGGGATCGACCAGGCGGCGGTGATAGTTCGCCAGCAGGTCGGAGCGTTCGCTTTCCGGCAGGAAGTTCGCGAACTTGTGCCAGTTCTCGGGGAAGACCTCCTTGATGCCGTAGAGGAACCATTCGATTTCCGACGGGCGGCACAGGAAGATGCCGCGCAGCGTCAGCGCAAGACAGGAATCCGGATGGGCCTGGGCATAGGCCAGGGCCAGGGTGCTGCCCCATGAGCCACCGAACACGACCCAGCGCGGGATGCCCAGATGGGCGCGCAGTGTCTCGATGTCGGCGACCAGGTGCTGGGTCGTGTTGTCGCGCAGCTCGCCCAGCGGCGTCGAGCGCCCGGCGCCCCGCTGGTCGAAGATGACGATGCGATAGGCAGCGGGATCGAAATAGCGGCGGTGCACCGCCTTGGCCCCGGCGCCCGGCCCGCCATGCAGGAAGATGACAGGCAGGCCGTTGGGGTTGCCCGATTCCTCCCAGTACATGCGGTGCACGCTGTCCAGCTGGAGGAACCCCGTCCGGTAGGGTTGCACCTCGGGATAGAGTTCACCGCTCATGATCTGCCTTTGCCGATTTTGGTCCGCTCATCCCCGCGAAGGCGGGGATCCAGAGCAACATGGACCGGCGCTTGCGGCCCCTGGATCCCCGCCTTCGCGGGGATGAACGGAAGGAATGTAGCCAAGAACCGTTCAGATGGGCAGGTGGCCGTCGTCCAGGCGGACGATGTCGACCAGGCTGCCTGCGGGGGCTGCGGGCGCATGCGGCGGGCGGACGATCAGGCAGTCGGACTGGGCAACCGTCGCCAGCATCGACGAATCCTGCTTCTCGAACGCCGTCGCGACCAGGACGCCATCCGCGCGGTGGGTAAGCCCTGCGCGGACATAGTCCTCGCGCGTGTCGTTCTCGGCCATGGCATGGCCCAGGGCGGCCTTCTCCCGCACGGGATCGCTGGGCGGCAGGCCCAGCATGCGCTCGATCGCCGAACGCAGGAACAGCACGGCACAGACGAGGGTCGAGACGGGATTGCCCGGCAGGCCCAGGATCGGCACGCCGCCCGCCACCCGGCCGAACAGCAGGGGCTTGCCCGGCCGCATGGCGATGCGCCAGAAGTCCAGCGCGCCGCCGTCACGCTGGACCAGCTTCGGGACCAGGTCGTGGTCCCCGACCGAGGCACCGCCGCTCGTCACCAGCAGGTCGCAGCCGGCAGCGCTTTCCAGCGCGGTCCGCAGGCTGGCCTCGTCGTCGCGGGCGATGCCCAGGTCGACCGGTTCACCCCCCCAGCGCCGGATCATGACCGACAGGCCGATCGTGTTGGAGGAGACGATCTGCGCGCCGGTCGGCTGCTCGCCGGGCAATACGAGTTCGTTGCCGGTCGACAGGATGGCGACGCGGGGCCGCCGCCGGACGATCAGCCAGGGCACGTTCATGGCGGCCGCCAGCGCAATGGCCCGCGCCGTCAGCAGGCGGGGGGCGGTCAGGCCCACCGTCCCTTCGCGGAAATCCAGGCCGGCGACGCGCACATGCTTGCCCGGCGTGACAGCGGTGGAGACGGTCAGCCGGTCCCCGTCGCGCGTCACGTTCTCCTGGATCGCGATGGCATCGGCTCCGGCGGGAAGGGGTGCTCCGGTGAAGATGCGCACGGCCTGCCCGGGCCCCACCGTCCCGTCATGGAGGGCGCCGGCCGCAACCTCGCCCACATGGGTCAGCGTGGCGGGGACCTGGGCGAGGTCGGCGGCGCGCACGGCCCAGCCATCCATGGCGGAAACGGCAAAGGGCGGCTGCGTCCGCCGGGCGATCACGTCGCGGGCCAGGACCCGCCCGGCGGCCGACAGCAGCGGCACCTGTTCGACGCCCAGTGGCGCCAGCGCCTCCTGGATCCGGCGGCGGGCCTCGACGACCGGGATCAGGCCCCCGCTCATGCCGCGTCGAAGGCGCCGGTGCGGCCGCCGGACTTGTGCACCAGGCGGATATCGCCGATCTGCATCGTGCGATCGACCGCCTTGACCATGTCATAGATGGTCAGGGCGGCGACGCTGACCGCGGTCAGGGCCTCCATCTCCGCCCCTGTCTGCCCGGTCAGGCGGATCTGCGCCTCGATCTCGATGGCCGGTGGGTCATGGGCGGGGGTCAGGTCGACCGCCACCTTGGCCAGGGCCAGGGCATGGCACAGGGGGATCAGTTCGTGCGTGCGCTTGGCCGCCATGATCCCGGCAATGCGCGCCGTGGCCAGCACATCGCCCTTGGGCATGGCTCCGTCCACGATCTTCTGCAGCGTGTCGGCCTGCATCGTGATGCGACCGCGGGCAATCGCCACGCGGGCGGTCACCGGCTTGTCCGAGACATCGACCATGGATGCGCGCCCCTGCGCATCCAGGTGGGTCAGGCCGGTCATGCCGCGCGGCCCAGCAGCACCCGGGTTGCCGCGGCGACGTCCTGCTGCCGCATCAGGGACTCACCCACCAGGAACGCGCGCACGCCCACGGCGATCAGGCGCTCCAGGTCGGCATAGGCGCCCAGGCCGCTCTCGCCCACGCACAGGCGGTCGGCCGGCACGCGCGGCGCCAAACGCTCGGCCGTTGCCAGGCTGACCTCCAGGGTCTTCAGGTTGCGGTTGTTGATGCCGACCAGCGGTGCGTCCAGCGCCAGCGCCCGGTCCAGCTCCGCATCGTCATGGACCTCGACCAGCGCGTCCATGCCGAAGTCCTTCGCCGCCTGGACCAGGTCGCGGGCCAGCGCGTCGTCGACCGCCGCCATGATGACCAGGATGCAGTCGGCCCCCAGTGCCCGCGACTCCGCGATCTGCCAGGGATCGACCATGAAGTCCTTGCGCAGCGCGGGCAGCGTGCAGGCGTTGCGGGCCGCCGCCAGATAGGCATCGTCACCCTGAAAGGACGGGCCATCGGTCAGTACCGACAGGCATGCCGCACCGCCCGCCTGATAGGCGCGGGCAAGTGCCGGCGGATCGAAGTCGGCGCGGATCAATCCCTTGGATGGACTGGCCTTCTTGATCTCGGCGATCAGCGCGGGGCCGGTCGCGGCCTCCAGGGCCGCGCGGAACGGCCGCACGGGATCGGCGGCGCGGGCCGCAGCCTCGATCGCAGCTTGCGGGCGGGCGGCCTTGCGTGTGGCGACGTCGTCGCGCTTGTAGGCGACGATGCGGGCCAGGGTATCGCTCATGGTGCCGCCTCCGCGACTGCGTTCGACTGGGCGACCAGCAGGTCCAGGCGGCCCAGGGCGGCACCGCTGGCGATCGAGGTCCGGGCCAGGGCGACGCCGTCCTTCAGGTCCGTCGCCAGGCCCGCCACGATCAGGGCCGCCGCCGCATTGAGCAGGACGACGTCAGCGTAGGCGCCGGCCTCGCCCTCCAGCACGCGGCGCAGGGCGGCGGCATTGGCCGTGGCATCGGCCCCCTTCAGCGTGGCGCCATCGGCGCGGGGCAGGCCTGCATCCTCCGGCGTGATGTCGAAGGTGCTGACCTGGCCGTCGCGCAACTCGGCGACACGGGTGGATCCGGTCGTCGTGATCTCGTCCAGGCCGTCGGAGCCGTGCACGATCCAGGCCCGTTCCGCGCCCAGGTCACGCAGGACATGAGCCAGCGGCTCCACCCACTCGTCAGAGAAGACGCCGACCATCTGGCGCTTCACGCCCGCCGGGTTCGACAATGGCCCCAAAAGGTTGAAGATCGTCCGCGTGCCCAGCTCGGTCCGTGGCCCGGCGACGTGCTTCATCGCCGTATGGTGCTGCGGCGCGAACATGAAGCCGATGCCGGCATCCGCGATGCAGCGCGCGATATGGTCGGGCGACAGGTCCAGGCGCACGCCCAGCGCCGCCAGCACGTCGGCCGAGCCCGCCTTGGACGACAGCGCCCGGTTCCCGTGCTTGGCGACCGGCACGCCGGCGCCGGCCACGACGAAGCTGGCCGCGGTCGAGATGTTCCAGGTGCCGCGCGCGTCGCCGCCGGTACCACAGGTGTCGATGGCGTTGGCGGGGGCCGTCACGGGGACGCACCTGGCGCGCATCACCTCCGCCCCGGCGGCGATCTCGTCCACCACCTCGCCCCGCACGCGCAAGCCCATCAGGAAGGCGCCGATCTGCGCCTGTGTGGCGTTGCCGGTCATCACCAGATCGAACGCGGCGCGCGCCTCGTCCCGGGTGAGGGCGGCGCCCGTTGCGACCTTGGCCAGGACCGGCTTGAACTCGGCGCTCATTGATTGCCCGCCAGGCGGAGGAAGTTCTTCAGCAACTGGTGCCCGTGTTCGGACGCGATGCTCTCCGGGTGGAACTGCACGCCAAAGACAGGATGGCGGCGATGGGCCAGGCCCATGATGATGCCGTCCTCCGTTTCAGCCGTGATCTCAAGCTCGTCCGGCAGGCTGTCCCGCTCCACGACCAGGCTGTGATAGCGCGTCGCCTGGAACAGGTCGGGAATGCCGGCAAAGACGCCCTTGCCCGGGTGATGCACGCGGCTGGTCTTGCCGTGCATCGGCGTGGTGCGCACGACCTTGCCGCCATAGGCCTGACCGATCGCCTGGTGGCCCAGGCAGACGCCCAGGGTCGGGATATGCTCGCCAGCCCGCGCGATCGTCTCCAGGCAGATGCCGGCATGATCGGGATCGGAGGGGCCGGGCGAGAGCACGATTGCACTTGGGCGCTTCGCCAGCAGCTCGTCCACGCTGATCGCGTCGTTGCGCCAGACGGTCACGTCGGCACCCAGCTCGCCCAGGTAATGGAAGAGATTATAGGTGAAGCTGTCGTAGTTATCGATCAGGGCAATCATGGCCGGGATTCACCCCTTGTTGCCGCCTTGCGTCAAGCAGGCTTTGGGGGGGCGGTGACATGCGCCGCGCGACGATCCTGCGCTGGCACCGAACTGGCGGCCCTGCGCGCGGGGCTGTAGCCATGGGGCCGGGGTCGCCCGCCTCGTGATTCGCGGGCTGGCCGGTTGCATCTGTGCTGGAGTTCGAGGGGCATGGCAGGGCGCAGCAGCCAGGGGGGCAAGGGACGATCGCGATCGCCGGAACGGCGCACTCCGGTGCGCTCCGGTACTCGCCGCACCGCAGGCCGGCGGCCGGCCAGGCGTGGGCGCAAGGGGGGGTGGCTCGCCCGCACGGGCCGACGCCTGGTCAGCCTGGGCCCATTCTTCCGCCGCTACGCGATGGCCGGCTGGGTTGCTCTCGTCCTGGGGGCCGGGGGAGTCCTGGGCGTCAAGGTCTGGGACTGGATCAGCGCCACGGGACCGCTGCCGCCCTCCGTGCGGACCGCTGCCGCGCCGCCGCCCCCGGCGCAGGACCCGGTGCCGCCGCCAGTGCCGGTCGCAGCCCCGCGCGCGCCACAGCCGGCCCCCGCGGTACCCCGGGGTGCGCCGCCGCGCCTGGTCGAACCCGATCGCGATGCGCCGCTGCCGCAGCCTCGGCCGCCGGAACCGCTGGTGGTGGTCGACCAGCCGCGGCCCGCGCCGCCGCCTGCCGCGTCCATCGTGACCGCCATGACTGTGCCGCCCGGCGCACTCCGGCCGGCCCCCGCGCCACCCATACCGGCCAGCCCCGCGGGTCGGCCGGCGTGGCAGGCCAATGCGGTGCCGGCCCCGCCGGCGGACGGGCGGCCCCGCATCGCGATCGTGATCGACGACGTGGGCGTATCAAAGCGGGATGTGGCCGGTGTCCTGGACCTGCCCGGGCCGATCACCGTGTCGGTCATGACCTATGCCGATGGGGCGGCGACGCTGGCCGCCCGTGCCCGGTCAGCGGGGCACGAGGTGATGCTGCACGTGCCCATGCAGCCGGAAGGCCGCGCCGACCCCGGCCCCAACGCGCTCCTGGTGGGCCTTGAGCCGCAGGAGCTGGAGCGCCGCATCGTCTGGAACCTGGATCGCGTGCCGGGGATCGTGGGCATCAACAACCACATGGGAAGCCGCTTCACCGCGGATCGCTGGGCCATGGCCCAGGTCATGGTGGCGCTGAAGGGGCGGGGGCTGATGTTCCTCGATTCCCGCACCTCTGCCGCGACCCAGGGACAGGCGGCGGCGGACCAGGCGGGCGTCCCCGCCGTGTCGCGCGACGTCTTCCTGGATGACGACATGAAGGCTGACCGGATCGACGCCCAGCTTGCCCTGACGGAGGCCAGGGCCAGGGCCCAGGGCACGGCCATCGCCATCGGCCACCCTCATCCGGCAACCGTCGCGGCCCTGCGCCGCTGGCTGCCACAGCTTCAGGCCAAGGGGCTGCAGCTGGTGCCCGTGACCGCGATCCTGCGCCAGCGCCAGCCCGGCCTGCCGCCGTCCTGACGACGATCATTCGTTACAGTGTAGCGCTTGCCGGGCGGCGGGGGCCGTCGCACACTGCGCGCCAGTCGTTCGGAGTTTCGTGACATGCGCCTGTCCCGCCGCAGCTTTCTGTGCGTCGCCGCCGCAGCCCCGCTCGCGGCACCCCGCGCGGCGCAGGCCTTCAGCGAAATGACGATCGCATCGCCCCTGGCCAGCGTGGGCGAGCGGGAGGGATACCTGTCATGGCAGCGTCTTGCCGCGGCGCAGGACCTGGCGGCGCTGGATGGGGCCCAGGTCCTGCTGGAAGGATTCGTCCTGCCCGACTATGCCGTGCCTGACGGCCGCCGCCTGATCCTGTCGGGCGTGGAGGGGCACTGCCTGTCCTGCTTCCCCGGCGGGTTGCGCGGCGTGGTCGACGTGGTTGCCAGCGGTGCCGCGATCCCGGTGCAGGCCGGTCGCCCGCTCAAGGTGACGGGCCGCTTCCGCCTCCTCGCCAACGACCCGGAAATGCTGTTCTACCGGGTCGAGGACGCGCGCGCCGTCTGACCGGCGGCTTCGGCCTGTCGCTGGCGCTGCCGCCTATTGGCCGCGCCCCGACCGGGCGGCGAAGTTCACCGCTTCCTCGGCCGCGCGGAAGACGGCGCGGGCCTTGTTCACGGTCTCCTGGTACTCGGATTCCGGCTGGCTGTCATAGACGACGCCGCCGCCGGCCTGGACGTGCAGCATGCCGTCCTTGACCAGGCCCGTGCGCAGCATGATGCAGGTATCCATCGAACCGTTGGCCGAGAAATAGCCGACACCGCCCGCATAGAACGTCCGCTTGTGCGGCTCCAGCTCGTCGATGATCTCCATCGCGCGGACCTTGGGCGCACCCGACGTGGTGCCCGCAGGAAAGCCAGCCAGCAGCGCGTCGATCGCGTCGTACTTGGGGTCGATCTGCCCCTCGACGTTCGAGACGATGTGCATGACCGTATTGTAGCGCTCGATCACGTTGCGCTCCGTCACCTTGACCGAGCCGATCCTTGCCACGCGGCCCACATCGTTGCGGCCGAGGTCCACCAGCATCAGGTGCTCCGCCAGTTCCTTGGGGTCGGACAGCAGGTCGACTTCCAGCGCCTTGTCCTCGGCATCGGTCAGGCCCCGGGGCCGGGTCCCCGCAATCGGCCGGACGGTCACGGTGCCGTCGCGCAGGCGCACCAGGATCTCCGGGCTCGACCCGACGAGCGAGAAGCCGCCGAAGTCCAGGAAGAACAGGAAGGGCGACGGATTGGTCCGGCGCAGCGCGCGATAGAGCGCCAGCGGCGGCAGGGTGAAGGGGACCGAGAAGCGCTGGCTGGGCACGACCTGGAAGATGTCGCCGGCCAGGATGTACTCCTTGGCCCTCCGCACGACCTCGAAATACTCCTCCTTGGTGAAGTTCGATGTGAGTTCGCCGAGTTCGAGCTCGGCTGGCGCCACCGCCGTCGCCGGCAGGCTGCGGTCGAAGTCGGCGACGACGTCGGACAGGCGCTCGGAGGCACGGGCTACCGCCGCGCGGGCGGAGACGCCAGGCTCCGGCCGGACCGGCGTCACCACAATGACGACGTCCTTCACGCTGTCGAAGATCGCCATGACGGTCGGGCGCAGGAACAGCGCATCCGGAATGCCCAGCGTATCGGGATTGGGCTCCGGCAGGCGCTCGACCAGGCGAACGACGTCATAGGAGAAATAGCCGACCAGCCCCGCTGCCATCGGGGGCAGGTGCGGGGGCAGGGGGATCAGCGATTCCTGCACGATCTGGCGCAACGCATCCAGCGTCCCCCCGGGCATCGGCTCGAACCGGTTGGGATCGTGCCGCGCGTGGCGGTTGACTTCGGACGTATTGCCGTTGGCACGCCAGATCAGGTCGGGCTTGAACCCGATGATCGAGTAGCGGCCACGCACCGCACCGCCCTCGACCGACTCCAGAAGGAAGGCGTTCGGCTGCCCGCCGACCAGCTTCATCATGGCCGAGACGGGCGTCTCCAGGTCGGCGACCAAGGTCGTCCACAGGACCGACGGACGCCCCGCTTCATAGGCGGCAATCACGTCGTCGGTCTGCGGTTCGATCTTCATGGTCGTGTCGGTTCTTCGTCTGGGCGGGAGAGGGACAAAGGCAAAGCTAGAAGCGGGCGTCGCTGGGGCCCAGCGCACGGTCGGCGCGGGCATAGTCGACATTGACGGGGACGCTGGCGCGCACCGACTGCTGGAACGCGGTGTACAGGTCCTGACCCAGCTGGTCCGACAACTCACGCTTCAGGCTGGCGACCTGGTCCGCATTGGCGGCGGGATCGGCTGCCCGCACCTCCGCTACGCGGCCCACGATGACGCCGTTCTCGCTGGGCTGGGCGACCGCGGCGGTCGATCCTTCCGGTCCCTTGAACAGCGCGGTCAGCAGCGCCTCGGGCAGGGCGGCACCGGTGCCGCCCGCGCCGTCGCGCGTGATGGGCGAGGTGGTCTGCACGATGGCGTCCCCCGCCTCGGTGGCCAGGGCGGCCATGTCGGCCCCCACGCGGGCCTTCTCGGCCAGGGTATTGGCCTTGTCCTGCGCGATGCGGCGGCGCTCCTGCGCCAGCCAGGCCTCGACCACCTGGGTTCGGACCTCGTCCAGCGGCTTCACCGCGGCGGGGATCACTTCGGCCACCTGGAACACCAGGTAGCCGCCCGCGTCGCTGTCCAGCAGGTCGCTGTGCTCGTCCTGGTTGGCGGCGAAGACCTGGCGCAGCCAGTCGCCGGCCTGCGGCAGGTCAGCGGGAGCCGTGCCGGACCGCTCGCGCCCATTGGCGTCGATCGTGAAGCGCTTGAACTGCCAGCCCAGCTGGTGCGCGGTGTCGTCCAGCGCACCGCCGCTGGCCAGGGCGTCCTCCGCCTGGCTGCGCGTCGCGGCCAGGCGGTCGGCGGCTGCGGCCAGGGCCAGATCGCTGCGCAGGCGGTCGCGCACCTCCTCCAGCGTGGCCTCGTGCCCCGGTTCGATTCGGGCGATCTTGAAGAGGTGCCAGCCGAACGGGCTCTGCACCGGCTCGCTCACGGCCTGGTCGGCCAGGGCGAAGGCGGCATCCGCCACGGGGGCGGGCAGGGCGTCCTTGCCGATCAGGCCCAGGTTGACGTCGGCCGCCTCGGCACCTGTCGTTTCCTTGGCGACCTTCAGCAGGTCCTCGCCACCGACGATGCGCGCGCGCGCGGCGTCGGCCGCCGCCTTCTCCGGATAGATCAGCTGCAGCACTTCTCGCTTCTCGGGGACGCCGAACTCGCCGCGGCGTTCCTCGAATGCGGCCTCGATCTGGGCGTCGTCGACCGATACCTCGCCCACCAGGTTGGCCGGGTCGGCCCAGGCGACATCGACGGCGCGCAGCTCCGGCACGCGGTAGTCGTCCTGGTGACCGTCGTAATAGGCGCGGACCTGTTCGTCCGTCGGCATCGTGCCTTCGGGCAGGGCGGCATCGCGCACCACGAACCAGGTGATGACGCGGCGCTCCTCGCGATGGCGGTACAGCCGCTCGACGACGGACGCCGGCATCGCAATGCCGGCCGACACAGTGCCGCTCAGCTGCTGCGTCGCCAGGTCGCCGCGGAGGCGATTCAGGAATTCCTGCTCGCTCATGCCCTGGCTGCGCAGCATGAACTGCAGCTGGGTCTTGTCGAAATTGCCGAACGGGTCGCGCAGCTGCGGGTTGTTGACCAGTTCCTTGCCCAGCATCTCGTCGCTGACCGTCAGGCCCAGGCGGTCGACTTCGGCCGAGATCGCCGCCTGCTGCACCAGGCGATCCAGCGAATCGCGCACCAGGCCGCGCTGGCGGGCCTCGGCCGCGGTGAAGTCGGGCCCCACCATCTGCTGAAGCAGCGCCACCTGGCGCTGGAACTCGTTGATCAACTGGGTCTCGCTGATGTCGACATCGCCCACGCGCGCCACCGTCGTATTGGGCGGCGTGCGCAGGACATCGCCGATGCCCCAGGCAGCGAAGGAGATGATGAGCACCACGAAGAGGATCTTGACGACCCAGCTCGCGGCGCCGGCGCGCATGGTCTGAAGCATGATCTACGCAAGGAAGCCGTCGGGACCGCCCCGTATCTCATGATAGAAGCGCGCCCGGCAAGCGATCACTCGCCGCCGATCGATCAGGAAAGGACCCGACATGACCCATCCTTCCAGCCCATCCGGCGCCAAGCTGGTGGCAGGAAACTGGAAGATGAACGGCACGCGTGCCTCGCTGGTGGAACTTGACGCGCTCAAGAGCCTGGCGACACAGGCCGGCCATCCCGACCTGGCCCTGCCCGGTGCGCGCCTGGTCGTGTGCCCGCCGGCGACCCTGGTCGCGGCCGCGGCCGAGCGCCTGGCCGGCACGGCGGCGGCGGTCGGTGGCCAGGATTGCCACGCGCAGGCCAGCGGCGCCTTCACCGGCGACATCGCGGCCGGCATGCTGGCCGATGCCGGGGCGAGCTATGTGATCGTCGGCCATTCCGAGCGCCGCACCCTGCATGGGGAGGATGACGCCACGGTACGGGCCAAGGCCGAGGCCGCGCTGCAGGCCGGCCTGACCCCGATTGTCTGCGTCGGCGAATCGGAAGCGGAACGCGATGCGGGCCAGACCCTGGCCGTGATCGCGCGGCAGGTCCGCGACTCGGTGCCCCAGACCGAGGCAGCCCTGGTCATCGCCTATGAGCCGGTCTGGGCGATCGGCACCGGCCGGACCCCGACCAACGCGCAGATCGTCGAGGTGCACACCTTCATCCATGGCGCCCAGCCCGGCCGGCCGGTGCTCTATGGCGGGTCGGTCAAGCCGCAGAACGCAGCCGAGATCCTGGCCCTGTCCGGGGTTGACGGCGCCCTGGTCGGCGGCGCCAGCCTGAAGGCCGCCGACTTCTGGGCGATCGCGGCGGCGGCCCGGGCCTGAACAGGGGGCGGTGCGGCGGATCCACCGACGGTGCATCCGCCGCACTAGCCAAGGGGACCCCCGTGTTGTAGAAGGCCGCCCTTATCGGGTGCGCTCAGGCGTGCTCCGGCGCCCTTTGCCTCCAGGTCTGAACCCGCCCGCATGCAGACGGTCCTCCTCGTCATTCATCTCCTGCTGGCGATCGCGCTCGTGATCGTCATCCTGCTCCAGCGGTCCGAGGGCGGTGCCCTTGGCATTGGCGGGGGCGGCGGCTTCATGTCCGTGCGCGGCGCGTCGAACCTGCTGACCCGGACCACCGCGATCCTGGCGGCGCTGTTCATGTTGACCAGCATCGTGCTGACGGTGCTTGCCAACAATCAGCGCGCCTCGGAATCGCCGCTCGACCGGATCGTGCCGCAGCCGACGGGTCCTGCCGTCCCCGCGTCCGAGCCCGCACCGCCATCGGTGCCCAGCCCCGCGCAGTCGCTGCCGGCGCCCAGCCTGCCGCCCGCCAGCGAGACCGTGCCCAGCACGGCGACGCCGCCGGCCGCTTCGACGCCGGATGCCGCGGCACCGGCCACCTCGGCGCCGGCATCCTCGGCGGCACCGGTCGTGCCCCCAGCCGCGCCGGCCCCCGCCGCGGCACCATCGACCCCCGCACCTCCGGCGACGCCCACCGTTCCCAGCGCACAGTGACGCGCTGGGGATGCGACGGCGCCCCGGACCACTTTTTTCGTCTTCCCATCACCTGAAGGACAGCCATGCGACCTGGCCCCGTGAAATCGGGCTCAGGGTGAGTTAGGCTGTGAGTCCATGACGCGGTACATCTTCATCACCGGCGGCGTGGTTTCCTCCCTCGGCAAGGGTCTCGCTTCCGCGGCGCTTGGCGCGCTGCTCCAGGCGCGGGGCTTCACGGTCCGGCTGCGCAAGCTGGACCCATACCTCAACGTGGATCCGGGCACGATGAGCCCGTATCAGCACGGCGAGGTCTATGTGACCGACGATGGCGCGGAAACCGACCTCGACCTGGGCCACTACGAACGCTTCACGGGCGTTGCCTCGCGGCAGAGCGACAACGTCACCACGGGCCGGATCTATCAGACGATCCTGACCAAGGAGCGGCGCGGCGACTATCTGGGCGGCACGGTCCAGGTCATCCCGCACGTCACCGACGCCATCAAGGAGTTCGTGACCGCCGATACCGGCGCGTGCGACTTCGTGCTGTGCGAGATCGGCGGCACGGTCGGCGACATCGAAAGCCTGCCCTTCCTCGAGGCGATCCGGCAGCTGGGCAACGAGCTGGGCCAGGACCAGGCGATCTACGTCCACCTGACGCTGGTCCCCTTCATCCCCTCCGCGGGCGAGCTCAAGACCAAGCCGACGCAGCATTCGGTCAAGGAACTGCGCTCGATCGGCATCCAGCCCAACATCCTGCTGTGCCGCTGCGACCGCGAGGTGCCGGAGAGCGAGCGGCGCAAGATCGCGCTGTTCTGCAACGTGCGGCCGGAAGCCGTGATCCAGGCGCTCGACGTCCCCTCGATCTACGAGGTGCCGCTCCGCTATCACGCCGAAGGCTTCGACCGGCAGATCCTGAAGGCCTTCCGCATCGAGAATGCGCCCGAGCCGGACTTGACCCGCTGGAAGCAGATCTGCGCCCGCGTCGCAGCGCCAGAAGGCGAAGTGACGGTGGCCGTGGTCGGCAAGTACACGGGCATGAAGGACGCCTACAAGTCGCTGGCCGAGGCACTGACCCATGGCGGCATCGCCAACAATGTCCGCGTCAACCTGGAATGGATCGAGTCCGAGGTGTTCGAGGCGGAAAGCGCCGTCCAGCACCTGGAGCACGTCCACGGCATCCTGGTCCCCGGCGGCTTCGGCAAGCGTGGGTCAGAGGGCAAGATCAAGGCGGTCAGCTTTGCCCGTGAGCGCCGCGTGCCCTATTTCGGCATCTGTTTCGGCATGCAGATGGCCGTCGTGGAGGCGGCACGCAACCTGGCCGGCATCCCGGACGCCAGTTCCAGCGAATTCGGCGCCACGCCCGAGCCGGTGGTCGGCCTGATGACCGAATGGCTTCAGGGCAACCAGGTCCAGACGCGGTCGTCCGAGGGCGACCTGGGCGGCACGATGCGCCTCGGCGCCTACAGCGCCAAGCTCAAGGCCGGCTCCAAGGTTGCCGAGATCTATGGCAGCGAGTGGATCACCGAGCGCCACCGCCACCGCTACGAGGTCAACAACGCCTATGTGAAGCGGCTGGAGCAGCGCGGCCTGATCTTCTCCGGCATGTCGCCCGATGGCGTCCTGCCCGAGATCGTGGAGATTCCCGACCATCCCTGGTTCGTGGGCGTGCAGTACCATCCCGAACTGAAGTCAAAGCCGTTCGAGCCGCACCCGCTGTTCGCCAGCTTCATCAAGGCGACGGTCGAACAGTCGAGGCTGGTCTGATGTCCGCCGCCATCCGTCACGTCACCGCCGGCCCCGACACGGCGCGGCCGGCCACCTTCGGCAACGACCTGCCGGTGACGCTTATCGCCGGACCCTGTGCCATGGAGGGGCTGGGCCACGCGCTTGACATGGCGGGCGCGCTGGCCGAACTGGCCAAGGGCCTGGGCATCGGCTTCGTCTACAAGACGTCGTTCGACAAGGCCAACCGCACCAGCCTCAAGTCCAATCGCGGGCTGGGCCTCGACGCCGCCCTTCCGGTGTTCCAGGCGGTACGCCAGCAGATCGGCGTGCCCGTCATCACCGACGTCCACACGGCCGAGCAGTGCGCGCCCGTGGCCGACGTCGTCGACATGCTCCAAATCCCGGCCTTTCTCTGCCGGCAGACCGACCTCCTGGTCGCGGCGGCAAGCACGGGCAAGCCCGTCAACGTCAAGAAGGGCCAGTTCCTCGCCCCCTGGGACATGAAGAACGTGGTCGCCAAGCTGGACGGCGCCGGCAATGGCCAGGTGCTGGTCACCGAGCGCGGGGTTTCCTTCGGCTACAACACGCTCGTCTCCGACATGCGGGCACTGCCGGTGCTGGCCGAGACGGGCTGCCCCGTCGTCTTCGACGCCACCCACTCGGTGCAGCAGCCGGGCGGGCAGGGGGAGACGAGCGGCGGCGAGCGCCGCTTCGTCCCCGTGTTGGCGCGTGCGGCGGTCGCGGTCGGTGTGGCGGCGCTGTTCATTGAGACCCACCAGGACCCCGACAACGCGCCGTCCGACGGCCCCAACATGGTCCCCCTCGACCAGATGCCGGCTTTGCTGGAACGGCTGGTGGCGCTGGACCGGCTGACGAAGGCCGCGGCCGTCTGACGCCATCTGTGCCTGGCTGGGCTGGGCAGCACCTATGCCGGTCCCTGCCAGCTCGCATCCATCTCGATCACCTCCAGCACAGCGCAGGCCCTGGCGCACAGGTTGGCATCGGTGTCGTCGTCAAATGCGAAGGCCATGAGACGATCGTGCAGGTCGCGTGACGTATAGAATGCACGGGCCCGCGAGCGATCATGCTTTGGCGAAAAGGTGGTCGTCCAAATGCATTCCCGCCCGGGAGCGGATGACCCGCACCAATCCCGCCACAAGCGCTGAACGAGGGCGCCAACCGGCGCATTGATCACCTGCTCCTGCAGGCTCGCGAGCGGCCAGCCACCAAGTTTGAACAGGCACAGGACATCGTCCAGCGCGTCTTGCGTGTGGTCGATCGTGTGGCGCAGGAAGGAGCGCTGGAACTCGTCCAGGACCGTCCACTGCCGTGGTGACCACCGGTCCGGGTTGCCCGTGTCGAATCGGCTTAGACTGACTTCGAGACCATTGCTGGCGACATGCTCGCCAGCAGCCAGGATTTCGAGCACCCGCGGCAGGAGATAGCCCCAGGTTTCCTTCGGCATGGTGGTCAGGTCGTAAGCGGCGAAGAACCAGTCTTGCAGGTAGCGAAGGGGGAGTTCCCGGATCGGAGGATTGAAGAAATCCGCCTCGATCTCTCGGTCCATGCAGCACTGCTTGCAGACGCCTGTGTCAATCGGCTTGGGGTAGGTGAAGACACGGTAGGCTTCCTCGATCAGGTCGAAGAAGGGATGGCCGGGTAGGACCTTTGCCCTGATCGGATCTGGCGGCTGGTGACTCATTGGCTCTGTTCTTATCCGGTTCGGCGGGCTCAAAGCGACGTTCGCAGGTCCCGGCATTGCCCTTGTGGCCCTGGACGCGCTAGGAACGGCGGCGCAGCATCAAGAGGACCTGAGCATGACGGCCATCGCCGATATTCGCGCGCGTGAAATCCTGGACAGCCGCGGCAATCCGACGGTCGAGGTCGATGTCGAGCTGGAGACCGGCACGCTGGGCCGGGCGGCCGTGCCCTCCGGCGCCTCGACGGGCGCGCATGAGGCGGTCGAGAAGCGCGACGGCGGCAAGCGCTATGGCGGCAAGGGCGTGCGCGCGGCCGTCGAGTCGGTGAACGGCGAGATCTTCGAGGCGCTGTCGGGCCTCGACGTCGAGGACCAGATCCACATCGACAGCCTGCTGATCGAACTGGACGGCACGCCGAACAAGGCACGCCTGGGCGCCAATGCCATCCTGGGGGTGAGCCTGGCCGTGGCCAAGGCGGCGGCGGCCGAGGCCGGCATTCCGCTCTACCGCTATGTCGGTGGCCCGATGGCCCGCGTCCTGCCGGTCCCGATGATGAACATCATCAACGGTGGCGCCCATGCGGACAATGCGATCGACATCCAGGAATTCATGATCCAGCCGGTGGCGGCGTCCAGCTTCGCCGAAGGCCTGCGCATGGGGGCGGAGATCTTCCACGCGCTGAAGGCGGCGCTGAAGAAGGCGGGCCACAACACCAATGTCGGTGACGAGGGCGGCTTTGCCCCCAACCTGAAGGGGGCCGAGGAGCCGATCGAGTTCGTGCTGAAGGCGATCGAGGCGGCGGGCCTGAAGCCGGGTCAGGACGTGACGCTCGCCCTCGATGCCGCCTCGACCGAGTGGTTCAAGGACGGCAAGTACCACCTGGAAGGCGAGGGGGCGACGATCGCGCCCGACGCCCTGGTCGCGCGCTGGCAGGCCCTGGTCGCGAAGTATCCCATCGTCTCGATCGAGGACGGCATGGCCGAGGACGACTGGGACGGCTGGGCCGCCCTAACCCAGGCCATCGGCGCCAAGGTGCAGCTGGTCGGCGACGACCTGTTCGTGACCAATCCAAAGCGCCTGGCCGAAGGCATCGCCAAGGGCACGGCCAACTCGATCCTGGTCAAGGTCAACCAGATCGGCACCCTGACCGAGACGCTGGAGGCGGTCGACCTCGCCCACCGCAACCGCTTCACCGCGGTCATGTCGCATCGTTCGGGCGAGACGGAGGATGCGACCATTGCCGACCTGGCGGTCGCCACGAACTGCGGCCAGATCAAGACCGGCTCGCTCGCCCGCTCGGATCGCACGGCCAAGTACAACCAGCTGCTGCGGATCGAGGACGAGCTGGGCGCCAATGCCCGCTATGCCGGACGCTCGATCCTGAAGGCCTGAGCGGGAGTGTTTCGACAGCGGGGCTGGGGCGGCGACGCCTCGGCCCTGTTTTCTTTTTGTGTCAGGGTGATGCCGGTCACATCTGAGATTGCGCATCGGCTCCGGTCATGATTCCCTAGGTGCCATGGCAGTGCTTCGTGAGTTGCGGCGGCGGTCCAGGCGGGCGATCTTCCCGGTCGTCTGCACCTGCATCACGGCCTATTTCAGCTATCACGCCGTCCAGGGTGAGTACGGGATCCTGTCCTGGATCAAGGTGACGGACGAGATCCGCGACCTGAAGACCGAGTTGGCCGGCCTGAAGGCCGAGCATGACGAACTCGAGCACCGCGCACTGTTGATGCGGCCTGAGAGCATCGATCCTGACCTGCTGGACGAGCGCGCCCGCGACACGCTGGGCTACATCGCCTCCGACGAAGTGGTGATTTCTCCCCGTCCTTAACAATCCGCCTCATCCTGAGGTGCGGAGCGAAGCGTAGCCTTGAAGGATTGGCAGCCAGAGCGCCAGTGGCCCATCCTTCGAGGCTCGGCGCTGGCTCGCACCTCAGGATGAGGTTGCCCTTTTGGTGATGTGTCGACTTCGCACTGCGATCGTCCATCGATCGCGTTACGGTTCCATGGGGCTGGCGCATTCTTGCATTGAAAGCCTTTCGTGCTGGAATGATCATGCATTTTTGCATGGCGGGGCCCACACCCGCATGGTGGGTGCGGCGCACAGCGACTAGGCTGCCCGCGCACTTCAGAACG
This sequence comes from Zavarzinia sp. CC-PAN008, assembly GCF_051903925.1. GTDB lineage: Bacteria > Pseudomonadota > Alphaproteobacteria > Zavarziniales > Zavarziniaceae. The sequence continues at coordinate 3,459,049 of NZ_CP173678.1, read as the reverse complement.
GGGATCCAATGGCCAAGGCCACAACCCGCGGCGCCGGGAAGGCGCAGACCGACATGGATGGCGTAGGCGCCGCGTCGGCCGAGGAACTGCTCAAGTATTACCGCGACATGCTGCTGATCCGCCGCTTCGAGGAGAAGGCAGGCCAGATGTACGGCATGGGCCTGATCGGCGGCTTCTGCCACCTCTATATCGGGCAGGAGGCCGTCGTCGTCGGCATGCAGGCGGCGCTGCGCGAGGGCGACTCGGTCATCACGGGCTATCGCGACCACGGCCACATGCTGGCCTGCGGGATGGAAGCGCGCGGCGTGATGGCGGAGCTGACCGGCCGCTCCGGGGGCTATTCCCGGGGCAAGGGCGGCTCGATGCACATGTTCAGCGCTGAGAAGAGATTCTATGGCGGCCACGGCATCGTCGGCGCCCAGGTGCCGCTGGGCACGGGCCTTGCCTTCGCGCACAAGTACCGCAAGGACGGGGGCGTCTCCGTCACCTATTTCGGCGACGGGGCGGCCAACCAGGGCCAGGTCTATGAGAGCTTCAACATGGCAGAGCTCTGGGGCCTGCCGGTCATCTATGTAATCGAGAATAACCAGTACGCCATGGGCATGTCTGTCGCCCGCTCCAGCGCGCAGCAGGAGCTGTACCGGCGCGGCGACAGCTTCAACATTCCCGGCCGCCAGGTCGACGGGATGGACGTCCTTGCGGTGAAGGCCGCCGGCGAGGAAGCGGTCGCCTGGTGCCGCGAGGGCAAGGGCCCGATCCTGCTGGAGATGAAGACCTATCGCTATCGCGGCCATTCCATGTCCGATCCGGCCAAGTACCGGACCAAGGAGGAAGTGCAGCGCATGCGCGCCGAGCACGATCCCATCGACCAGGTGGCCAAGCGCCTGACCGATGCCGGCTTTGCCGACGATGCGAAGCTGAAGGAGATCGACCGCGAGGTGCGCGCCATCGTCAACGACTCGGCCGAGTTCGCGCAGGCGAGCCCGGAGCCCGATCCCTCCGAACTGATGACCGACATCCTGATCGAGGCGGGCGCCTGACATGACGATCCAGATCCTGATGCCGGCCCTCTCCCCCACGATGGAGGAGGGCAAGCTCTCCAAGTGGCTGATCAAGGTGGGCGACACGGTGAAGTCCGGCGACGTCATCGCCGAGATCGAGACCGACAAGGCAACCATGGAGGTCGAGGCGGTGGACGAGGGGGTCGTCCTCGAACTCCTGGTGGCGGAGGGGACGGAGAATGTCGCCGTCAACACCGTGATCGCCACCCTGCGGGGCGAGGACGAGGATCCGGCCACGTCGCCGGCGCCGGCCAGCGGCGAGGCCCCACCCAAGCCCGCCGCGGCGACGCAACCCGAACCTCTGGCGCCCAAGCCAGAGGCGAAGGCAGAGCCCAAGGCGGCTCCGCCGTCGGCGCCGAAGGAAAAGGTCGAGACCGTCTCCATGACGGTGCGCGAGGCGCTGCGCGACGCCATGGCCGAGGAGATGCGGGCCGACGGCGCAGTCTTCCTGATGGGCGAGGAGGTCGGCCAGTACCAGGGCGCCTACAAGGTCAGCCAGGGACTTCTGGACGAATTCGGGGCCGCGCGCGTGATCGATACGCCGATCACCGAGTACGGCTTCACGGGACTTGGCGTCGGTGCCGCCTTTGCCGGGCTGAAGCCCATCGTCGAGTTCATGACGTTCAACTTCGCGATGCAGGCGATCGACCACATCGTCAATTCGGCCGCCAAGACGCTCTACATGTCGGGCGGGCAGCAGTCCTGCCCCATCGTCTTCCGTGGGCCCAACGGCGCTGCCGCCCGCGTGGCGGCCCAGCATTCGCAGTCCTATGCCTCGTGGTATGCCCATGTGCCGGGGCTGAAGGTCGTCGCCCCCTATAGCGCCGCCGATGCCAAGGGCCTGCTGAAGGCGGCGATCCGGGATCCCAACCCGGTCGTCTTCCTGGAGCACGAGCTGCTCTATGGCCGCACGTTCGAGGTGCCGGTGGGCGAGCATGTCGTGCCCATCGGCAAGGCGGCGGTCGTACGGCCGGGCAGCCACGTCACCCTGGTCGCCTATTCGATCGCGGTCGGACATGCCCTGGCCGCGGCGGAAGTACTGGCGGGCGAGGGGATCGAGGCCGAGGTCGTCGACCTGCGCAGCCTGCGCCCGCTCGACATCGAGACGGTCGTCGCGTCGGTGAAGAAGACCAACCGTGTGGTGACGGTCGAGGAGGGGTGGCCCTTTGCCGGGATCGGGGCCGAGATCTCGGCCCAGATCATGGAACACGCCTTTGACTGGCTGGATGCGCCGGTGACGCGCGTGACCTCCAAGGACGCACCGCAGCCCTACGCGGCCAACCTTGAGAAGCTGGTCCTGCCGCATCCCGAACAGGTCGTGGCGGCTGCCAAGGCCGTGCTCTACCGGAGCTAGGGCGATGACGATCCAGATCCTGATGCCGGCGCTCTCCCCGACCATGGAGGAGGGCAAGCTCGCCAAGTGGCTGGTCAAGGTTGGCGACACGGTGAAGTCCGGCGACATCATCGCCGAGATCGAGACCGACAAGGCGACGATGGAGTTCGAGACCATCGACGAGGGCGTTGTCGCCGAACTTCTGGTGGCGGAGGGGACCGAAGGCGTCGCCGTCAACACCCCCATCGCGGTCCTGCGCGAGGAAGGGGAGGCGGCCGGTGCCGCACCCGCTGCCAAACCCGCAGCGTCCGCTCCGCCTGCGGCCAAGGTCGAGGCTGCACCAGCGCCGGCGCCGCAGCCTGCCGCCGCTCCCGCCGCCGCTCTGGCCGCCGCCGAAGCGGGCGAACGCGTCTTTGCCTCCCCGCTGGCACGCCGCATCGCAAAGGATGCCGGGCTGGACCTGGCCGGGATCGCTGGCACGGGCCCGCGCGGACGCATCGTGAAGGCCGACGTGGAAAAGGCGGCCGCCAGCCCGCGCCCTGCGGCCAAGGCGGCGCCCGCGGCCGAAGCACCGAAGGCGGCAAGCCCCGCGCCCGAGAAGCCGGCGGCGCCTAAGCAGTCCCCGAAGCAGCCGAGCGCTCCCGTCCAGGCGCAGGAGGGCGATACCGCCATCCCGCTCGACGGCATGCGCCGCACGGTCGCCAAGCGCATGGTGGAGTCGGTGCAGGAGGCGCCGCACTTCTACCTGACGGTCGATTGCGAACTCGACCGCCTGCTGAAGCTGCGCACCGAGCTCAACGCCAAGGCGGGCGACGTCAAGATCAGCGTCAACGACATGATCGTGAAGGCCTGCGCGCTGGCCCTGGTCAAGGTGCCGGGGGTCAACGCGTCCTGGTCCGACGACGCCATCCTGCGCCATGCCCACGCCGACGTCGCGATTGCCGTCGCCCTGGACGGCGGTCTGATCACCCCCATCGTGTGGAAGGCCGAGACCAAGGGCCTGGCCCAGATCGCGCGGGAGACCAAGGACCTGGCCGAACGGGCCAAGACGAAGAAGCTGAAACCCCAGGAGTACCAGGGCGGCGGCTTCACCGTCTCCAACCTCGGCATGTTCGGGATCAAGCACTTCACGGGCATCATCAACCTGCCCCATGCCGCCATCCTGGCCGTGGGTGCCGGCGAGAAGCGGCCCGTGGTGCGCGGCGACGAACTGGCGATCGCGACGGTGATGACCGTGACCATGTCCTGCGACCACCGGGTCGTCGACGGGGCCCTGGGCGCCCAGTTCCTCGCCGCCTTCAAGGCCCTGGTCGAGGACCCGATCACCATGCTGCTTTAGGTTTGGTCGGCACACGCCGCTTCTCTTCAGTGCAACCTCATCCTGAGGTGCGGAGCGAAGCGGAGCCTCGGAGGATGGGCAGCCGAGCGCGAGCGGCCCATCCTTCGAGACGGCAGCTTCGCTGCCTCCTCAGGATGAGGTCGTTCAATTGAGCGATTGGATGAACGCACATGGCTGAAGCATACGATCTGGTCGTGGTGGGCAGCGGACCCGGCGGCTATGTGGCGGCGATCCGGGCATCGCAGCTGGGGATGAAGACCGCAATCGTCGAGCGGGAGAAGCTGGGCGGCATCTGCCTCAACTGGGGCTGCATCCCGACCAAGGCGCTGCTGCGCTCGGCCGAGGTCCACACCCTATTCAGCCACGCCGGTGATTTCGGCTTGTCCGCCAGTGACATCGGCTTCGACCTTGCCAAGGTGGTGAAGCGCAGCCGCGATGTGGCAGGCCGCCTCAACATGGGTGTGAAGTCGCTCATGAAGAAGCACAAGATCACGGTGATCGAGGGCGATGCCCGGCTGGCCGGCAAGGGCCAGCTCTCAATCGCCTTGAGCAAGGGCGGCGAAAGCACGATCCAGGCACCGCATATCATCCTGGCGACCGGCGCCCGGGCGCGGGAGCTGCCTGGTCTTGAGGCGGACGGCAAGCTGGTCTGGACCTACCGCCACGCCATGGTGCCGGAGGTCTTCCCCAAGCGCCTGCTGGTGATCGGCTCCGGCGCCATCGGCATCGAGTTCGCCAGCTTCTACCGCCAGTTGGGTGCCGAGGTGACGGTGGTCGAGGTGATGGATCGCGTCGTGCCGGTAGAGGATGCCGAGATCTCGACCCTGGCGCGCAAGGCGTTCGAGAAGCAAGGCATGAAGATCATCACCGGTGCCGCGGTCAAGGCGCTGGACCGCAAGGCCAACAGCGTCGTCGCCACCATCGAGGCGGATGGCAAGGCGAGCCAGCTCGAGGTCGACCGCGTCATCCTGGCCGTCGGCATCGTCGGCAATGTCGAGGGCCTGGGCCTGGAGGAGGCGGGCGTGAAGGTCGAGAAGACCCACGTCGTCATCGACACGTACTGCCGCACGGGGGTCGAGGGAATCTACGCCATCGGCGACCTGGCGGGCCCGCCCTGGCTCGCGCACAAGGCCAGCCACGAGGGCGTGCTCTGCGTCGAGAAGATCGCCGGCATCGACGGGGTGCATCCGCTGGATACGACCATCATCCCCGGCTGCACCTATTGCTCGCCCCAGATCGCCAGCGTCGGCCTGACCGAGGCGGCGGCCAAGGCGGCCGGCCACGAGGTGAAGGTCGGCCGCTTCCCCGCCTTTGCCAATGGCAAGGCGATCGCGCTGGGCGAGACGGAAGGTCTGGTCAAGACGGTGTTCGACGCCAAGACGGGCGAATTGCTGGGCGCCCACATGATCGGGGCCGAGGTGACGGAGATGATCCAGGGCTTCGCCGTCGCACGGACGCTGGAGACGACGGAGGCCGATCTGATGCGCGCCGTCTTCCCGCATCCCACCCTTTCCGAAATGATGGGCGAGTCGGTGCTTGACGCCTATGGCCGGGCGCTCAATGTCTGACCCCATGGAGAGCGAGCGATCCGCAAGTCCCGCACCGGCCGACAAGCCGGCGCGGCGGCCCAAGCCCGACTGGCTGCGCGTCAAGGCGCCGACCTCGCCCGAGGTGGCGCAGACGCGCAAGCTGATGCGCGACCTGAAGTTGCACACGGTGTGCGAGGAGGCGGCCTGCCCCAATATCGGGGAATGCTGGAAGCAGCGTCACGCCACCGTGATGATCCTGGGCGACATCTGCACCCGGGCCTGCGCCTTCTGCAATATCGCGACCGGCATGCCGAAGCACCCGGACCCGGACGAGCCGGCCCATGTGGCGGAAGCCATCGGCCAGCTGGGCCTGGAGCACGTGGTCATCACCTCGGTCGACCGGGACGACCTGCCCGACGGCGGGGCCAGCCAGTTCGTCAAGGTGATCGAGGCACTGCGCCGGGCCGCACCCGACACCACGATCGAGATCCTGACACCCGACTTCATGCGGAAGCCCGGTGCGGTGGAGGCGGTCGTGGCGGCCCGGCCCGACGTCTACAACCACAACCTGGAAACCGTGCCGCGGCTCTATCCCACGATCCGGCCGGGCGCGCGCTATTATCATTCGCTCCGCCTGCTCGACCAGGTGAAGGCGCTGGATCCCACGATCTTCACCAAGTCCGGCATCATGGTGGGCCTGGGCGAGACGAAGGCAGAAGTGCATCAGGTCATGGACGACCTGCGCTCGGCCGATGTCGACTTCATGACGATCGGCCAGTACCTGCAGCCGACGCCGAAGCACGCGGTCATCGACCGCTTCGTGACGCCGCAGGAATTTGCCGACATGGCGACCATGGCGCGGGCCAAGGGCTTCCTGCTCGCCGCATCCTCGCCGCTGACACGCTCAAGCTATCATGCCGGCGACGACTTCCGCCGCCTGCGTGCCGCGCGTGAGGCAGCACTGGGCGTGCCTGCTGCGGCGCCCGCCGTCGTCGCCTCCCGCTAGGATGCCGCGTCATGCCGAGGTTCGCCGGCTGCCCTATTCGGCCGGCCAGATGTTCGACCTGGTGGCCGATGTAGGCCGCTACCCCGAATTCCTGCCCTGGTGCGTCGGCGCCCGCGTGACCCGGCGCGAGCCGCGTCCGGGTGGGAACGAGGTGATCCACGCCGACCTGCTGATCGGCTTCAAGGCGATCCGTGAACGCTTCGGCTCGCGCGTGACGCTGCAGCGGCCGGACCGCATCGACACGGTCTTCACGCAAGGGCCGTTCAAGCACCTGGAGAACCGCTGGCTGTTCAAGCCGGACGGGTCAGAGGCCTGCACCATCGACTTCTATGTCGATTTCGAGTTCCGGAACCGGATCCTGGGCGCCCTGATCGGCCAGTTCTTCGACGAGGCCGTGCGCCGCATGGTCCACGCGTTCGAATCGCGCGCCCACCAGCTCTATGGCGTCAGCCGGCCGGTCCAGCCCAGGCCGGCCTGAAGGCCGGCCCGGTCATTCCCCAGTGCTCCTGAGCGTCCCGATGCCCCTGAGCGCCCCGATGCCCCTGAGCGGTGAGCCGCTCAAAGTTCGGCGAAGACGCCGTCGGGCTTGAGCTCCCACAGGCCCGCGGTGTGCAGGTCGAACCAAGTCCCGTGCAGGATCAGGCTGCCATCCTCGACCCGGTCGCGGATCCAGGGGAAGGTGTAGAGGTTGCCCAGCGATTCGCGGATGCACTCGTGCTCGCAGAAGCGCTGGCGGTCGGTCAGCAGGTGGCCATGGGCCAAGGCGCGCGCCTTCGCCCCCGCCACGATGTTCATCCATTGCGGCACGAAATCGCTGACCGGTGCGGTCGAGCCGCCCAGCAGGAAGTTCACGCCACCGCAGCCGGCATGGCCCATCACGATGATGTGCTTCACCTGGAGCGCGCGGACGCCGAATTCGAGCGCCGCGCTGGTGCCGTGGAGGTCGCTGCGGTCCTCCTTGTAGGGCGGGACCAGGGCCGCGACGTTGCGCACCACGAACAGGTCGCCAGGCCCTGCATCGAAGATCATCTGCGGGTCGACGCGCGAATCCGAGCACGCGATGACCAGGGCACGCGGCGCCTGGGCGGCGTCCATGCCGGGCGGGGGAAGGGTGCCGCGGCTGGCCCAGCCGGACCTGAACCGTCGATAACCGGCGATAAGTTCATCCATGGCCGCCCCTGTAGCCTGTCGCCGCATCGCATGCAAGGCAGCCCAGCGAGGAGCCCGCTACAGTCCCCGGGGAGGCTTTGCTACAACGTTTCAGCACCCCTTTGGCCGGCCCATGCGAATCGATCGTCCCACGCTCGCCCTGATCTGTCTTGGCCTGGCCGTGCTCGGCTACAGCCTCAATCCGCTGATGATCCGGTGGAGCGAGATCGGCTCGATCCCCAGCGCCTTCTGGCGCCTGGCGCTGGCTGTGCCGATGATCCCGCTGATCGGCCTGTTCGTCGATCGCGGCTGGCACCGCGACCAGATTTCCAGCGCCGACTATGCCCGCATGGCTTTTGCCGGCCTGTTCATCGGGGCCGACATGGCGCTGTGGTACATCGCCGTCAACACCACCTCGATCCTCAACGCCACCCTGCTGGTCAGCATCCAGCCGCTGCTGGTGGGCCTGGCCGGCTTCGTGCTGCTGGGGGAGCGCTATGGCCGGACCTTCATCGGCGGCGTGGCCCTGGCCTGTGGCGGGGCGGTCGTCATCGTCCTGGGCAAGTCGTCGGCCGGCGTGGCCAGCCTGACGGGCGACCTGGCGGCGGTCGGGGCGGCGCTGTTCTATGCCCTGTACTTCATCCTGCTCGCCGGCGTGCGGGCGCGCGTCGGCACGGTGGTCAGCACGCTGTGGACGACGACCTGGGCGCTGGTGGTCATGACGCCGCTGCTGATCCTCTATGACGAGGGGCCGCTGATCCCGCCCTCGGCCTATGGCTGGTGGATCCTGTGGCTGCAGGCGGCGCAGAGCCTGGCCTGCCAGATGATCGTCGCCTGGGCGCTGGCCTATGTCGCGGCGGGCTTCGCCGCGGCGACCGGTTATGCCCAGCCGTTCCTGTCGGCCCTGCTGGCCTGGATCCTGCTGGGGGAGACCCTGTCGCCCGTCTCCATCGCGGGTGGCGTCCTCGTCATCATGGGACTGGTCCTCGCCACCTCCAGCAAGCCGCAGCGCGCGCCAGCACCCGCCACCGCCGCCGCCCAGGCGGCCTAGCCGGCGCCCGCGACGCGATCCTGGCCGGGGGCCTCGGGAAGGCTGCGCAGGCGGTCGCGCAGGCTGGGCAGCGTGGCGCGCGATACCGGCACGTCCAGGCCGTTCACGAGGACCAGCGTGGCGCGGCCCTTGTCCCAGCGCACGGCAGAGATCGCGTCGACCGCCACCCACCAGGACCGGTGGACGCGCCAGCCGCGCGCCTCGGGCAGGTCGGCGACGGCGTCGGCCATCCGGCACAGGATCAGGTCGCTGCCCCGCCCGGTGTGGACGCGCAGGTAATGATCCTCCATCTGCAGCGCCAGCAGGTCCGCCCCCTGGTGCAGAGGCGACAGGCGGCGCAGGAAGGCAGGCTCCGGGCGCGGGGCGGGACCTGTCTCCGTCGCCGCGGGCCCTGGCTGCGCCGGCGCCGCGGCAGGCGCCACCGGCACGGCATCGCCGGGCGCGGGGTCCTCGCGATAGGTGACGAGGTACATGGGCACCAGGATCAGCATCGTGACCAGCGCCGTCTGCGCATAGTTCAGGGCAAGCCCCGGCAGGCTGGGCACATGCCCGAACACCACCGCGTTGATGGCGCACAGCGACAGGCTCAAGGGGACGGAGCCCAGGACGATCAGTACACCCAGCCGGACCGCCATCGAATGGCGCGCCAGCAGCCTGCTCTGATGCACCCATTGCAGGGCCAGCGACATGATCGACCAGCCAAAGACGATGACGCCCGGCCAGTACAGCAGGCGCATGCCCAGCGACATCGCCTCCGTCGTGCCGAACGGGCCGAGGAAGGCGGCGGCCACGCCGACCGCCAGGGCGATCGGGACTTCCGTCCGCAGGGGCAGCATCCGTTCGCGCATCGCACACGGATCCTAGCGCTGGTCTGCGAAAGCGCCAGTGCGGCCCGCCATGGGGCCTGCGGCACCCCAAGGCAGGCGAGCGGGACAGACGGCGCGTTGCGCGGGCCCTGGGCTTCTCCTACAGTCCGCGCGCCATGCGCCTGTCCCGCTATTTCCTGCCCGTTCTTCGGGAAAACCCTGCCGAAGCGCAGATCGTCTCCCACCGCCTGATGCTGCGTGCCGGCATGGTCCGGCAGTCCAGCGCCGGGATCTATTCCTGGCTGCCGCTGGGCCTGGCCACGTTGCGCAAGATCGAGCGCATCGTGCGCGAGGAGCAGGCCAATGCCGGCGCGCAGGAAGTCCTGATGCCGACGATCCAGCCCGCGGAGCTCTGGCGGGAAAGCGGCCGCTATGACGACTACGGCAAGGAGATGCTGCGCATCAAGGACCGGCACGAGCGCGACATGCTCTATGGTCCCACGAACGAGGAGCAGATCACGGCGATCGTCCGCGACGCGATCAAGTCGTACCGCGAACTGCCCAAGATGCTCTATCACATCCAGTGGAAGTTCCGGGACGAGGTGCGCCCCCGCTTCGGCGTGATGCGCGGGCGCGAGTTTCTGATGAAGGACGGCTATTCCTTCGACGTCGACTATGCCGCCGCGCGCAAGGCGTACGAGCGCATGTTCGTCAGCTACCTGCGGACCTTTGCCAGGATGGGCCTGCGGGCGATTCCCATGGAGGCCGACACCGGCCCCATCGGCGGCAACATGAGCCACGAGTTCATCATTCTGGCCGAGACGGGCGAGAGCACGGTCTACTGCCATCGTACCCTGGTGACGCAGGACATCCTGGCCCAGGAGATCGACTATGACGGCGACCTGGGCCCGTTCATCGCGAACTGGACCAGCACCTATGCCGCGACGGACGAGAAGCACGACGCCGCGCGCTTCGCGGCCGAGGTGGCGGAGGCCGACCGGGTCGAGGCCCGCGGCATCGAGGTGGGCCACATCTTCTATTTCGGCACCAAGTATTCCGAGAAGCTGGGCGCCGTGGTCGCGGGTCCCGACGGGGCACCTGTCACGCTGGAAATGGGTTCCTATGGCATCGGCGTGTCCCGCCTTGTCGGCGCCATCATCGAGGCGAGCCACGACGAAGCGGGGATCATCTGGCCGGATGCGGTCGCCCCGTTCAACGTCGGCATCGTCAACCTGAAGCCGGGCGATGCCGCCGTGGATGCAGCCTGCAACGATCTCTATGCCAGGCTCAAGGCCGCCGGGGTCGACGTCCTGCTGGACGACACGGCCGAGCGGGCAGGGGCCAAGTTCGCGACGATGGACCTGATCGGCCTGCCCTGGCAGATCCATGCCGGGCCCCGCGGCCTGGCCAAGGGCCAGGTCGAGGTGAAGCGGCGCAAGACGGGTGAACGGGCGGAACTGTCGCTCGACGATGCCATTGCTCGCGTGAGCAAGCCGGCCTGAGGCACGATCATGGTCGTTGCGGCCGGTGGTGCGAGACGCCGGCCCTTGCCCGGCTCCTCGGCATGACGCCGTTGGGAGGGAGGCGGTCGTCTTCCCCCGGTCGTCATCCGGAGGAGACCGAAGGCCGCCCTCGAGGGATGTTGGTGCGGCGCCTCACGCGCCGGGTTGGAGCCTGAATGAACCGGTTCGAGTGGATGCTGGCGTTGCGCTATCTACGGGCGCGCCGGCAGGAAGGTTTCATCTCCGTCATTGCCGGCTTTTCCCTGGCGGGGATCGGCCTGGGTGTCGCGACCCTGATCATCGTCATGGCGGTGATGAACGGCTTCCGGGCCGAGCTGCTGGGCCGCGTGCTGGGCCTCAACGGGCACATGGTGATCACGGGGGCGGCGGCGCCGCTGACCGACTACGACGCCATCGCGACCCGGGTGCGCGCCGTGCCAGGCGTGCGCGAGGCCTTTCCCATCGTCGAGGCCCAGGTCATGGCCATGTCCCAGGGGCGCGCCAACGGCGCCATGGTACGGGGCATGACGGCGGCCGACCTGAAGGACCAGCTGGTCGCCCAGAAGCTGACCGGCGGCAGCCTCGACGCTTTTGGCGGCGACAACATCCTGATCGGCGACCGGCTTGCCCGGAACCTGGGCCTGGCCGTCGGGGACCAGCTCACGATCGTGGCACCGCAGGGCACCGCGACCGCCTTTGGCACCGCGCCCCGGCTGAAGGCCTATACCGTCGCTGCGACCTTCAACATCGGCATGTACGAGTACGACTCGAGCTATGTGTTCATGGGCATGGAGCAGGCCCAGGTCTTCTTCCGGATGGGCGGTGCCGCCAGCGCGATCGAGGTCAAGGTGGAGGATCCCGATCGCACCAGCCAGTTCATCGGCCCCGTCTATCGCGCCGCCTATAGCGCGGAGACGCCGGTCGGCGTCGCGGACTGGCAGCAGATGAACGCCAACTTCTTCTCGGCCCTGCAGGTCGAGCGCAACGTGATGTTCCTGATCCTGACCCTGATCATCCTGGTCGCGGCATTCAACATCATCTCCAGCCTGATCATGCTGGTGAAGGACAAGACGCGCGACATCGCGATCCTGCGGACGATGGGTGCGGCACGCGGCTCGATCATGCGGGTGTTCGTCATCGCCGGCTCGTCCGTCGGGGTGATCGGCACCTTTGCCGGCTTCGTCCTGGGCGTCCTGTTCTGCGAGAACATCGAATCGATACGCCAGGGGATCCAGGCCATGACCGGCTGGCATCTGTTCCCGGCGGAGGTCTATTTCCTCAGCCAGCTGCCGGCGAAGATGGAATGGCACGAGGTCGGCTACGTCGTCGCCATGGGCCTGGGCCTGTCCTTCCTGGCGACCTTGTATCCCTCGTGGCGGGCGGCCCGCCTCGATCCCGTGGAGGCCCTGCGCTATGAGTGACGTGGCCCTGGCCCTGACCGGCATCCGGAGGAGCTTCGTCAGCGGGACCGCTCGCCTGGACGTGCTGCGCGGCGTCGACCTGGCGATCCAGCCGGGGGAGATCGTGGCCCTGGTCGGGCCATCGGGCTCCGGCAAGTCGACGCTGCTGCACATTGCGGGCCTGCTGGAGCGGGCCGACGCGGGCGAGATCCGCATCGCGGGGCAGGCGATCAGCAGCGCGTCCGACGCGGAGCGCACCGCGACGCGGCGCACGGCGCTGGGCTTCGTCTACCAGTTCCACCATCTGCTGCCCGAGTTCTCGGCGGCCGAGAACGTGATGCTGCCCCAGTTCATCGCCGGCCGACAGCGGGGCGAGGCATCGGCGCGCGCGGCCGAACTGCTGGCCCGGGTGGGGCTGGACAAACGCGGCCACCATCGACCCGGCAAGCTCTCGGGCGGCGAGCAGCAGCGCGTCGCGATCGCGCGGGCCCTGGCCAACCGGCCCGCGGTCCTGCTGGCGGACGAGCCGACCGGCAACCTGGACCACGGCACGGCCGAGATCGTCTTTGGCGAGCTCATGCACCTGGTGCGGGAGGATCGCCTGGCGGCCCTGATCGCCACCCACAATCCTGACCTGGCGGCCCGCATGGACCGCATCGTGACGCTCAAGGACGGCGTGCTGGTCGCCGCCTGACGCATCGCCCGGTCAGCGCAGCTTCACCGCAGTGCCGTTGCAACTGACCATGAGCATCGAGCCGTTATTGCCGACCACTTCATAGTCGATGTCGACGGCAACGACGGCGTCGGCGCCACGGGCCTGGGCCTCGTCGCGCAGAGCGTCCAGCGCCTGGTCGCGGGCGTCGCGCAGGACCCGCTCATAGGAGCCGGCGCGGCCGCCCACCAGATCGCGGATCGAGGCAAAGAAATCGCGGAACAGGTTGGCGCCCAGGATCGCCTCGCCGCTGACCACGCCCAGGTACTGCGACACCTGCCGGCCGTCGATGCCGTCGGTCGTCGTGATGATGATCTCTGCCATGGGGTCCCCTCCAAACGGATGGCGTGGATCCTAGCCCAGGTCTCGAGACTGTGGCGCGACGACGTCCCGGGAAGGAGCCCTGCGCATGGTCTTCAGCGCCCCCTGCGCGGACCGCACGCCCGATGTGCTGGCGCTCTATGCGCTCTACGACGCGTTCAACGCCCGCGCGGTCGAGCAGATCCTCGCGCGTCTCGCCCCTGATGTCGTCTGGACCGACTGGCTCGGGGGCGGTCAACTGCATGGCCACGCGGCCCTGGCAGACCATTGGCATGGGCAGTTCCTGGCGCTCGACCCACAGGCCGCCGTACGGGGCATCGCGATCGAGGACGACGGCCGGCTCACCGTGTCCGTCCACCTGGTCGTCCGTGCACGGGACGGAACGATCCTCGGGGACGGTGCCGTCACCCATCGCTATCGCATGGGCGACGGCAAGGTCTTCTCGATGGTGGCCGTCGGGGGTTGAGGCCGCGCCAGCATCGCCGGGGCAGGGACGTGCGGCCCCGCGGTGGCGATGCTGGCGCGGCGTATGCCTTACTCCGCCGCCTGCGCCGTGGCGCGGCCCCGGATGGCGCCGAAGCGCTTGTCCAGGATCTCGTCCGCCTCGCGGATGATGCGGGCGATCAGGTCCTTGCAGGTCGGGATGTCGTGGATCAGGCCCTGCACCTGGCCGGCCGACCAGATGCCATGGTCCGGATCGCCGTTCTCGTAGACGATCCGGCCGCGGGCGCCCGCGACCAGGTCCTTCACGTCCTCGAACTTGGCGCCGCCCTTGCGTTCGATCGACACGACTTCCTGGCTGACGGCGTTCTTGGCGACGCGCGCCGTGTTGTGCAGCGTCCGGAAAATCAGGTCGGTGCCGCGCTCGTCATTGGCGACGATCTGCTCCTTGATCTTCTGGTGGATCGGGCTCTCGACGGTGCACATGAAGCGCGTGCCCATGTTGATGCCGTCGGCGCCCAGCGCCAGTGCCGCGACCAGGCCGCGACCGTCGGCAAAGCCGCCGGAGGCGATCATGGGAATCGTGATCTTCTCGGCCGCGGCAGGGATCAGGATCAGGCCCGGCACGTCATCCTCGCCCGGGTGGCCGGCGCACTCGAACCCGTCGATCGAAATGCCGTCGACGCCCAGCTTCTGCGCCTTCACCGCGTGGCGGACGGCGGTGCACTTGTGCAGGATCTTGACGCCATTGGCCTTGAAGTCGGGCATGTGGTCGGTGGGCGCATAGCCCGCCGTCTCCACGATCTTGATGCCGCTTTCGATGATGACGCGGCGATATTCGTCATAGGGCGGGGGGTTGATCGCCGGCAGGATCGTCAGGTTCACGCCGAACGGCTTGTCGGTCAGCTCGCGGGCGCGGGCGATCTCCTTGCGCAGGTCTTCAGGCGTCGGCTGGGTGAGCGCCGTGATCAGGCCCAGGCCCCCGGCATTGGCGACCGCCGCGGCCAGCTCGGCGCGGCCAACCCACTGCATGCCACCCTGGACGATGGGATATTCGATCCCGAAGACTTCCGTGAACCGCGTCTTGAACATCGCGACAGATCTCCCCTGCGAAGGGGCGCAGACTGCCGCCGAACCCCGCCGCTTGCAACAGGATTACCGTGCGGTCGGTAAAGCTGCCGCGTTCCGCTTTGCTGGGCGGCGGGTCTCAGTTGCCGGTCAGGCCTGAGCAACCTCCGGCAGGCTCTGCTGTGCCAGCCATTCAACCATCGCGTCCGCCGGCATCGGCCGGCTGAACAGGTAGCCCTGGCCCATGCGGCAGCCCAGCGCGCGCAACTCCCGCCACTGGCCTTCGTCCTCCACGCCCTCGACGATGCATTCCAGGTCCAGCGTGCGGCACAGGCCGACGATGGCGGTGACGATGGTGCGGCTGGACGGATGGTCCAGGTCGCGGACGAAGCTGCGGTCGATCTTCAGCTTCTGCAGCGGCAGCCGGTGGAGGTAGCCCAGGCTGGAATAGCCAGTGCCGAAGTCGTCCAACGCCACCTTGCAACCCAGGTCCGCCAGAAGCCGCATCGACTGGGCGGCCGCGTCATAGTCGCGCATCACGGCCGTCTCGGTCAGTTCCAGGATCAGCCGTGTGGGATCGACGCCGCTCCGGCGGACGCACTCGGCGATGGCGGCGACCGTCTCGGACGCGGTGATGTCGTGGGCGGACAGGTTGAACGACAGGGCAAGGGATGCCGGCATCCGCTCCAGGTGGCGCAGGGCCTTGCGCAGCAGGACCAGCGTCAGGCCGTGGATCATGCCGGAGCGTTCGGCGACAGCGATGAACTGGTCGGGACGAACGGGACCAAGGACCGGGCTGGTCCAGCGGGCCAGCGCCTCGACCGCGACGGTCTCGCCCGTGTCCGTGTCCAGGATCGGCTGGAAATGGATGTCCATCTCCTGCTCAAGATCGGCCGCGTGCAGCGCCGTCTCGGTCGCACGCTCGGCGCGGATGCACGTCTCGTGCTGCAGCGAGAACAGGGTGGGGCGCCCGCGATTGTTCAGCTTGGCGTGATAGAGCGCGTAGTCGGAGCGGTCGAACAGGGCGTGCGCCTCGGTTCCTGCGTCGGGGAACACCGCCAGGCCGCAGGAACAGCCGATGCTCACGCGCACGTCCTCGAACTGGAACGGTTCGCTCAACAGGTCGCAGACGCGCTGCCCGATCGCCTCGACCTCGGCCACGCCATCAAGCAGCAGCAGGCCGAACTCGTCGCCGCCCAGGCGCGCCACCACCAGTCCCTCGTGCGCGATCCGGCGCAGGCGACGACCCACCTCGGCCAGGATGCGGTCGCCAAAGACATGGCCATAGGTATCGTTGACCGGCTTGAAGCGGTCCAGATCGAGCAGGCCCACCGCGAACCGCCGGTCGGCCGGCCCGCTCGCTCGGATCTCCGCTTCCAGCCGCGCAAAGAAATAGCGCCGGTTGGGCAGGGCGGTCAGGCTGTCGGTCTGCGCCAGCCGCGCGTTCTCGTCGCTCAGCCGCTCCGTCTCGGCCTGCTTGGCGGCAAGCTCGGCCTGGCTGCGCACCAGCTTGCGGAAGGCGCCGAAATTGTTGAACAGGATCTGCAGCATGACCCCGGTCACCAGCAGGATGTTCATCGCGATGGCCGCGAACACCGTGCTGTCGGCGCTGAGGTAGTAGCCCAGATAGGGCAGGGTGACCGACACCGTCACCAGCAGCGCCGCCTGCGGCAGGTGCATCAGGCAGAAGATGCAGCCGATCACGGTGATGGCGATGAACAGGGCGACATGGCCCCGCTCCTGCGGCCCGCCATAGGCGTTGATGGTCAAGGCCCAGGCGATATAGCCGACCGCCAGCACGCCGGCCAGGACGGTCGTCAGGCGCAGCTGGCGGGCGGCGGCGGCGGCGCTCAACCGCTCGTGCCGCCGCTTCACCCAGACGGCGAGGCGCCAGATCGAGATCGCAAGCAGAAGTCCCGGCGCACCCAGGGTGAGGGAGACGGGAGCCAGGCCCCACATATTGAAGGCGACTGCTGCCGCG
Source organism: Zavarzinia sp. CC-PAN008 (assembly GCF_051903925.1). Classification (GTDB taxonomy): domain Bacteria; phylum Pseudomonadota; class Alphaproteobacteria; order Zavarziniales; family Zavarziniaceae. The sequence continues at coordinate 3,442,350 of NZ_CP173678.1, read as the reverse complement.
TTGACGACAAGCAGGGCATAGAGCAGCGGGACCTGGCGCTTCAGTTCCGCGAACTGGGCGACAACGACGTCATCCTCGGCCCCTGTCAGCCAGAGCCAGCGCAGGAGGCCGAGACCTCGCGACAATTTCTGCCCTCCCGTCCGGCTGACCTTGCCGGACGGGATCAGGATGGTCCGATCGTCGTATAGTTTCGGTAAACGCCGTCAGGTCCGGCCGGCCAGGACCTCGTGCGCCAGATCGAAGACCTGGGCCACGGTCGCCTCGCGGATGCCGGCGCGGCCCAGGTCGCCCAGCAGCAGCTGGCGGTGTTGCGTGCCATCCCGGCTGGCGCAGGCGATGTGGACCAGTCCGACCGGCTTGGCGGCACTGCCGCCACCTGGTCCGGCGACGCCGGTGCACGATACGGCCAGGTCGGCGCGGGACCGGGCCAGCGCTCCCTCCGCCATGGCGCGGGCGACGTCCTCGCTGACCGCGCCGACCGCGGCGATCAGGTCCGCGGGCACGCCGACCAGCTCGGACTTGGCCTCGTTCGAATAGGTCACGAAACCGCGGTCGACCACGTCGCTGGAGCCCGGAATCTCGGTCAGGCAGGCAGCGATCAGGCCGCCGGTGCACGATTCGACGGTCGCGATGCGCAGGCCCCGTGCCCGCATTGCGGCGAGAAGGTCGGTGGCGGCGGCAGCCAGGTCGGGCGCGATGCTCATGTCCATTCCTCTCAGGGCAGGCGCAGGGTCGCCGCGGCCTGGGCCGCGATGCCCTCCTCGCGCCCGGTGAAGCCCAGACCTTCGGTCGTCGTCGCCTTGACGCTGACCTGGGCCACGTCCAGGCCCAGGATCTGTGCGATGCGCTGCCGCATCGCCTCGCGATGCGGGCCGACCTTGGGGCGCTCGCAGATCAGGGTGACGTCCAGGTGGTCGATCACGCCGCCGGCCTGTGTCACCAGGTGGCCCGCATGTTCAAGGAACTGCGCCGAATCGGCCCCCTTCCAGCGCGGATTGCTGGGCGGGAAGTGCTGGCCGATATCGCCCTGGCCCAGGCCGCCCAGGATCGCATCGACCAGGGCATGCAGACCGACATCGGCATCGGAATGCCCGACCAGGCCACCGCTATGCGGGACATGGATGCCGCAGAGCATGACGCCGTCCCCCGGCCCCAGGCGATGCACGTCATAGCCCGTGCCGACGCGCACGCGGCTTGGACCCAGGCGGCCTTGCGCCCGGATCAGGTCGTCAGCCGTTGTCACCTTGTCATTGTCCTCCGCGCCCAGGACCAGGGCGACTGCCAGGCCCGCATGCTCGGCCACCGCCGCATCGTCCGTCAGGCCCAGGCCTGCGGCGCCGCGATGGGCCGCCAGGATGTCGTCGAAGCGGAACCCCTGCGGCGTCTGGGCCCGCCACAGGCCGTCGCGCGGCACCGTGCCAGTCACCACCTCGCGCCCCTGTTTCAGGGTATCGGTCACCGGCACGGCGGCGATCGCCGCGGCCTGCGCGTCCAGGGCCGCGATCACCCGCCCGATCACGTCCGGCCCGACATAGGGCCGCGCCGCATCGTGAATCAGCACCTTGGCCGGGCGATGCTCCGCCAGGGCCTCAAGCCCGGCGCGGACCGAGTCCTGCCGCGTCGCCCCACCCGCGACCGGGGGCAACAGGTCCAGTCCATGCGCCGCCGCCTCGGCCGTCGCGGCGTCATAGAGCGTCCGGTGCGCCGGGTCGATGACCACGCAGACCGGGCCCAGGCTGGCAAAGCACCGCAGCGTATGGGCCAGGATCGTCCGGCCCCCGGCCACCTGGTATTGCTTGGGCACGTCGCCGCCGGCGCGCTCGCCGCGCCCGGCCGCAACGATCAGGACGGCCACCCCGCCCTGTGCGCGCTCAGCAGGCATGGCCTGCCCAAATATGGCGCCCATGTTGCAATGCGGCGACTGCGGCGCTAGGTTTGCCCGTTCCTTGAGCATTTCCCGAAACGGCACAGAAAATGGGCATTTGCATTGGCCCGCTGAAGATTGACGACCCGGTCATCCTGGCTCCCATGTCGGGTGTCACGGACATGCCTTTCCGTCGTCTTGTCAAGCGTCTGGGCGCCGGGCTGGTGGTTTCCGAGATGATCGCCAGCGAGGCGATGATCCGCAACTCGCGCCAGTCCCTGAAGATGGCCCAGAACGTGGCCGAGGAATTTCCCATGGCCGTCCAGCTTGCCGGGTGCGAACCGGCGGTGATGGCCGAGGCTGCCAAGCTGAACGCCGACCGGGGCGCAGCGCTGATCGACATCAACATGGGCTGCCCCGTCAAGAAGGTCGTGAATGGGCATGCCGGATCGCACCTGATGCGCGACCTGGCCCATGCCCGCCGCCTGCTCGAGGCAACGGTGAAGGCGGTCGACCTGCCGGTGACGCTCAAGATGCGCACCGGCTGGGACGACAACAGCCGCAATGCGCCTGAACTGGCCCGCATCGCCGAGGATGTGGGCATCCGCATGATCACGGTGCACGGCCGCACGCGCTGCCAGTTCTACGAGGGCCATGCCGACTGGGGCTTCATCCGCAAGGTGAAGCAGGGTGTGTCCATCCCGGTCATCGCCAACGGCGACGTGACCACGCTGGAGGATGCCCGCGCGATCCTGGAGCAGTCGGGCGCCGACGGCGTCATGGTGGGCCGCGGCGCCTATGGCCGGCCCTGGTTCCTGAACCAGGTCATCCATTACCTGAAGACAGGGCAGGCATTGCCCGACCCCGCGCTGGAGGTCCAGTACGCGCTGCTGCAGGAGCATTATGAGGCGATCCTGGAGCATCATGGCACGCAGCCTGGCGTGCGCTTGGCCCGGAAGCATGTCTCCTGGTATTCCAAGGGTTTGCAGGGATCTGCTGAGTTTCGGTCCGAGGTGAACCGGATCGACGACGCGGCCGGCGTGCGCGCCGCCATGGCGCGCTTCTATGAACCGCTGCTGGAGCGCAAGGCGGCCTGATGGGACGCGCCTTGCCCAAGCCGGCCTCGCCCTTCGCGCTGGCGGTGCCGGATCCGGACATCCTCTTCAACGCGCTGCCCGACCCGCACCTGGTCCTCGACCCGGCGGGCCGCATCATCCAGGTGAACACGGCGGCGGAGCACTTCTTCGCCAGCGGCGCCGGCATCCTGATGCGCCGCCGGCTGTCGGACCTGGTGCCGTTCGACAGTCCCCTGCTGGCGCTGGTCACCCAGGTGCGGGCGCAGGGCGTCTCCATGTCCGAGCACGAGGTCGAGCTGGATCCCGCCCGCCAGGGCAGCCGCCCGGTCGACATCGAGGTGGTCTCGATCACCGAACTGCCGGGCCACCTGCTGGTCGCGCTGCGCGAGCAGACGATCGCCCGGACGATCGACCGGCAGATGGTCTCGCGCGCGGCCGCCCGTTCGGTCAGCGGCATGGCGGCCGTCCTGGCGCACGAGGTGAAGAACCCACTCTCTGGCATCCGGGGTGCGGCCCAGCTGCTTGAGGAGAACGCCAGCGAGACCGACCGCGACCTGACGCGCCTGATCTGCGAGGAAACGGACCGCATCTGCGCCCTGGTCGACCGGATGGAGGTCTTCACCGACCGCCGCCCGATGGAGCGCGATGCGGTGAACATCCACCAGGTCCTGGAACATGTGCGCCGCGTGGCGCAGACGGGTTTTGCCCGCCGCGTCCGCTTTGTCGAGCAGTACGACCCGTCCCTTCCGCCCGTGCATGGCGACCGCAACGCGCTGGTCCAGGTGTTCCTGAACCTGGTGAAGAACGCCGCAGAAGCGCTTGAGGACATGAACGGAACGGGCGAGATCATGCTGACCACGGCCTATCGCCATGGCGTCCGTGTGCAGGTCCCCGGCACGCGCAAGCGGCTGAAGCTGCCGCTGGAAGTGACGGTCCGCGACAATGGTCCCGGCATTTCCGCGGACCTGCGCACCCAGATGTTCGAGCCGTTCGTGACCACCAAGGCGACCGGCACCGGCCTGGGCCTGGCCCTTGTCGCCAAGATCATCGGCGACCATGGCGGCATCGTCGAATGCGAGTCGGAACCGCGGCGCACCGTCTTTCGCGTGCTGCTGCCGATGGCGGGCTCGTGAGCATGGCGGATGGCAGCACGATCCTGGTCGCGGACGACGACCGGGCCATTCGCGAGGTTCTGGATCGGGCGCTGGGACGTGCCGGCTATCACGTGCGCTGCGCCTCCAACGCTTCCACCCTGTGGCGCTGGGTATCGGAGGGCGATGGCGACCTCGTCATCACCGACGTGGTGATGCCGGACGAGAACGGCCTGGACCTGCTGCCGCGCATCAAGCGGGCCCGGCCCGACCTGCCGGTCATCGTCATGAGCGCGCGCAACACGCTGCTGACCGCCGTGAAGGCGGCGGAGCGCGGCGCCTACGAGTACCTGCCCAAGCCGTTCGACCTGAACGAGCTGACGGCCATGGTACGCCGCGCCCTGGCAACCCCGCGCGCGGCGCCCGAGGCCGATGGCGACGCGTCCCAGGATACGGACGAGATGATGCCGATCATCGGCCGCTCGCCCGCCATGCAGGAGATCTACCGCGTCCTGGCCCGCCTGATGGCGACCGACCTCACCGTGATGATCACGGGCGAGTCGGGCACGGGCAAGGAACTGGTGGCGCGCGCCCTGCACGACTATGGCAAGCGGCGCGGGGGACCGTTCGTCGCCGTGAACATGGCGGCGATCCCGCGCGAGCTGATCGAGTCGGAGCTGTTCGGCCACGAGAAGGGGGCCTTCACGGGCGCCGCCCTGCGCAGCGTCGGCCGTTTCGAGCAGGCCGAGCGCGGCACGCTGTTCCTGGACGAGATCGGCGACATGCCGCTGGAGGCGCAGACCCGGCTGCTGCGTGTGCTGCAGCAGGGCGAGTACACGACGGTGGGGGGCCGCACGCCGATCCGCGCCGACGTCCGCATCGTCGCCGCCACCAACCGCGACCTGCGCCAGCTGATCCACCAGGGCCTGTTCCGCGACGACCTGTTCTATCGCCTGAACGTCGTGCCGATCCGCCTGCCGCCCTTGCGCGAGCGGCGGGAGGACGTGCCGGACCTCGTGCGCCATTTCCTGGCCGAGGCCGTGAAGGAGGGCCTGCCGCCGAAGCTGCTGGACGGGGCCGCGATGGAGCGCCTGAAGCGCCATCGCTGGGCCGGCAATGTGCGCGAGCTGGAGAACCTGGTGCGCCGCCTGGCCGCCCTCTATTCCGAGGACGTGATCGGGGTCGAGGCGGTCGAGACCGAGCTGAACGAGCCCCAGGCCCATGCCGCCGAGGAGCAGGGCGCGGGGCGGGAGACGCTGGGCAGTGCCGTCGAGCACCACCTGAACCGGTATTTTGCGGCCCATGGCGACGGCCTGCCGCCCAGCGGCCTGTATGACCGGATACTGCGCGAGATCGAGCGCCCGCTGATCGAGATGAGCCTGTCGGCCACGCGCGGCAACCAGATCCGCGCGGCGGAGCTGCTGGGCCTGAACCGGAACACGCTGCGCAAGAAGATCCGCGAACTGGATATCCAGGTCTATCGCGGCCTCAAATGAGGCGGTCCGGCAACAGGACTGCGCGTGATAGGGTCGTGCGCAGTGTGTGGGCCGTGTCGTGGCCGTCGTACCGCGTGGACTGATGATCGAACAGGCTTCGAACCTTGCCGGCGACCCGGCCGGCCCGGACGCGGCCCCCAACCCGCAGCCGACCTGGAGCCGCTTTGCCGACTGGGCGCACCGGGTGGGCCTGGGTGGCAAGCTGGCCATCGGCGTCGTCATCCTGGCGCTGGCTGCCGGCCTTGCCACCTATGTCGCGCTGACGGGCACCTCGCTCTTCCTCGCGGACCAGCGGGCCATCGTCGTCCTGCTGCTGCTGGACCTGGTGCTGATCCTGGCGCTGGCCAGCATCGTCGTCGGGCGCCTGATCCGGCTGTGGGTGGCCAGGCGCACCGGTTCGGCGGGCGCGCGCCTGCATGTCCGCATGGCGGCGCTGTTCTCGATCGTCGCGGTGCTGCCGACCGTCGTTGTTGCCGTGGCCTCCGCCGCGTTCTTCAACCTGGGCGTCCAGGCTTGGTTCAGCGAACGCGTGCAGAACGCGCTGTCCAGCTCGGTCGCGGTCGCCCACGCCTATGTCGAGGAACACCGCAAGACGATCCAGGCCGACATCCTGGCCATGGCGACGGACCTGGAACGCCAGGCCATGCTGCTGGACAACAACCCCGCGGCCCTGAACCGGCTGCTGGACGCGCAGGTCGCCGCCCGCAACCTGGCGGAAGCCGTGATCCTCGACAGTTCCGGCCGCGTCGTCGCGCGCTCCTCGCTGAGCTTCAGCATGGCCTTCGAGCGGGTGCCGATGCAGGCCCTGGAGCGTGCCCGCGCAGGCGAGGTCGTCACCCTGACGAACGAGGAGGACGATCGCGTCCGCGCGCTGTCCCGGCTCGACCGCTTCCTGGACGCCTATCTGTTCGTAGGCCGGTTCGTCGATCCGCGCGTGATCGGCCATGTGGAACGGACCCAGGCGGCGGCCGACGAGTACCAGCGGCTGGAGGATCGCCGGTCCGAATTCCAGATCACCTTCGCCATCATCTTCATCGTCGTCGCCGTGCTGGTCCTGCTGGCGGCGGTGCTGGCCGGCCTGTGGCTGGCGACCCGCATCGTCACCCCCATCGGTGCCCTGGCCGCGGCGGCGGAGCGGGTGCGCACGGGCGACCTCAGCGCCCGGGTGGAGGAGGGGGCGACGGACGACGAGATCGGCACCCTGGCGCGCGCCTTCAACCGCATGACGACCCAGCTGGACGGCCAGCGTCGCGAACTGGTGGAGGCCAACCACCAGCTCGACCGTCGCCGCCGCTTCATGGAGACGGTGCTGTCGGGCGTCACCGCCGGCGTGCTGGGGGTGGACGAGGACGGTCGCATCACGCTTCCCAACCGCTCCGCCACGCAACTGCTCGACGTGCCGCCCGAGGCGCTGATCGGCCATCCCTTCCAGGAGGCGGTGCCCGAGATGGCGGGCCTGATGGCGGATGCGATGGAGCGCGGCGAGCGCATGGTCCAGGGCCAGGTGATGGTCAATCGCGGCGCCCGGCCGCGAACCCTGGTCGCCCGCGTGGTCCGCGAGCGCACGGGCACGGAAGCGCGGGGCTATGTCGTGACCTTCGACGACATCAGCGACCTGGTCGCGGCGCAGCGCATGGCCGCCTGGGCCGACGTCGCGCGCCGCATCGCGCACGAGATCAAGAACCCGCTCACCCCGATCCAGCTCTCGGCCGAGCGGCTCAAGCGCAAGTACATGCGGGAAATCTCGACCGATCCCGAAATCTTTTCCCAGTGCACGGAGACGATCATCCGCCAGGTCGGCGACATCGGCCGCATGGTCGACGAATTTTCGGCCTTTGCCCGGATGCCGTCGCCCGTGTTCAAGGGCGAGAACATGGCCGACCTTGCCCGGCAGGCAAGCTTCCTCATCGCCTTTGGCCAGTCCGACATCGTGCTCGAGACGGATTTTCCCAGCCGGCCGGTCAACCTGCGCTGCGATGGCCGGCAGGTGATCCAGGCCGTCGGCAACCTGCTCAAGAACGCGGTCGAGGCGATTGAGGGGCGGGAGCCGCGCGGGGGCGAGGACGCGCCACCCCAGGGCCACATCGTGCTGCGCGTGCGCGAGGCCGAGGACGCCGTCGTGATCGAGGTCAGCGACAACGGCCGCGGCCTGCCGTCCGAGCAGCGCGACCGCCTGATGGAGCCCTATGTGACGACGCGCACAAAAGGAACCGGCCTTGGTCTTGCGATTGCGAAGAAGGTCATGGAAGAACATGGCGGTGAAATCAGCCTGGACGATTCGCCTGGGGGAGGGGCCGTGGCGCGGCTGAGTTTCCCGCGTGCGGTGGCCGACGCGGCACCCGCCACCAGTGCCTCCGGCAGCGGCGCTCCCGCCGTCCCGGGCCCTGCCTCAGCGATGACCCTTGGGACCGAGGTCGCGGTGAAGAGAGTTCAAGCCCATGGCGCGTGACATCCTGGTCGTCGATGACGAAGCCGACATTCGGGAACTGACCGCCGGCATTCTGTCGGATGAGGGCTACAAGGCCCGGACCGCGGGCAACAGCGACCAGGCCCTGGCCATGATCGGCGCGCGCAAGCCGTCGCTGGTCGTGCTCGACATCTGGCTCCAGGGCAGCCGGCTTGACGGCCTGGAGCTGCTGGACGAGATCAAGCGCCAGCACGCCGACATTCCCGTGATCATGATCAGCGGCCACGGCAACATCGAGACGGCGGTGGCCGCGATCAAGCGCGGCGCCTATGACTTCATCGAGAAGCCGTTCAAGGCCGATCGCCTGTTGGTCCTGGTGGAGCGGGCGATCGAGGCGGCGCGCCTGAAGCGGGAGAACAGCGAACTGCGTCAGCGGTCCGGCCATGCGGACGAGCTGATCGGCAATTCCGCCGCCATCGTCCAGGTCCGCCAGATGGTGGAGCGCGTGGCGCCGACCGGCAGCCGGGTGATGATCATGGGTCCCGCCGGATCGGGCAAGGAAGTCGTCGCCCGCCTGCTGCATGCCCGTTCGCGCCGGCGGGAAGGACCCTTCATCGTCGTCAACGCCGCGACGATGGCGCCCGAGCGCATGGAGCTGGAACTGTTCGGCCAGGAGGAGGCACCCGGCGGCGAGGGCGGCCGGCGCGTGGGCCTGTTCGAGCAGGCCCATGGCGGGACGCTGTTCATCGACGAAGTGGCCGACATGCCGCTGGAGACGCAGGCCAAGATCCTGCGCGTCCTGGTCGACCAGACGTTCGAGCGCCTGGGCGGCCGGACCAAGGTCGAGGTCGACGTCCGCGTCGTCTCCGCCTCCAGCCGGGACCTCAGGGCCGAGATCGGGGCAGGGCGCTTCCGCGAGGATCTCTATCACCGCCTGGGCGTGGTGCCGATCCGCGTGCCGGCTTTGTCCGAGCGTCGGGAGGATATCCCGCTGCTGGTGAAGCACTTCATGCAGCGCCTGGCCGCCGCCACCGGCCTGCCGCAGCGCCTGATCGGCGAGGATGCGATGGCGGCGCTCCAGACCAACGACTGGCCGGGCAATGTCCGCCAGCTGCGCAACATCTGCGAGCGCCTGCTGATCATGGCGACGGACGACACGCAGAGCGCCATCCGCGCCGACATGCTGCCGTCCGAGATTTCCAACGGCATGCCGGCGACACTGCGCAGCGAAGGCGGCGAGATCATCATGGCGATGCCGCTGCGCGAGGCGCGCGAGCTGTTCGAGCGCGACTACCTGATGGCGCAGATCAACCGCTTTGGCGGCAACATCTCGCGCACGGCCGCCTTCATCGGCATGGAACGCTCGGCCCTGCACCGCAAGCTGAAGTCGCTGGGCCTCAACGTCGCCGACCGCTCACCGGGTCCCTGAGGGCGGGTCGGCCCGTTCCCGCCCGAAGAACGCTTTGGCGCAATCTGATGGCACGGGCGCCGCGCCCGCGCCACTATGCGGGCTTCGCAGGCGCAGCAGCGTCCGCAACCCGCCGCAACCCGCGTTCAGCTCCAAGAGGGTCCCATGTCGCGCGTCGCCTATGTGAATGGTCGCTATGTCCCGCATCGCGAGGCCGCCGTTCATGTCGAGGATCGTGGCTACCAGTTTGCCGACGGCGTCTATGAAGTGGCCGCGGTGATGGACGGCCGGCTGCTCGATCTTGAGCCGCACCTGGATCGCCTGGACCGCTCGCTGGACGAACTGCGCATCGCCCATCCGCTGGCCCGGCCCGCCCTGCGCGTGGTGCTGGAGGAGGTGCGCCGCCGCAACCGCCTGCACAACGGCCTGCTCTATTTCCAGGTGACGCGCGGCGTCGCCCGGCGCGACCATCCATTCCCGCGCCAGGCGGAGCCCGCCCTGGTCGTCACCGCGAAGCCGCTGTCCTTTGCCAGCATGGAACGCCAGGCCGAGGCCGGCGTGGGCGTGATCAGCGTGCCCGACCAGCGCTGGGCGCGCTGCGACATCAAGTCGGTCGGCCTGCTGCCGAACATCCTGGCCAAGCAGGCCGCGCGGGAGGCCGGGGCCTATGAAGCCTGGATGATCGACCGCGAGGGCTTCGTGACGGAGGGCAGCTCGACCAACGCCTGGATCGTGGACCGCGACGGGCGCGTGATCACGCGCGACATCTCCAACGCGATCCTGTCCGGCATCACCCGCAAGGCGCTGCTGGCCGCCGCCCGGCGCGAGGGGATCGAGATCGTCGAGCGCAAGTTCACGATCGAGGAGGCAAAGGCCGCGCGGGAGGCGTTCATCACCAGCGCCACGGCCTTCGTCACGCCCGTCACGTCGATCGACGGGCAGACGCTGGGCAATGGCCACCCGGGAGAGCTTGCGACGCGCCTGCGCCGGATCTACCTTGATGCGGCGCGGGCGGAGGTTGCCCAGGCCGCCTGAACGGATGTCCTGACGGGCGCCATTCGGGACTGCCGGGCACGGGACGCGACGGCCGCGCGACTCTGGTGCGGTGCCATTTTGCTGCACCGCACAAATATCGTGCGCAAGCCTCTTGCGGAATCGGTTGCTTTGCACCATTTCGTGTCCGACAAGCTGGTGCGACGGCGCTCCGCCGGCACATCAACAAGATCAAGAATAACGGCAGGCCAAACATGTCGGACCGCTCCCAGAACGTGCAGGATGTCTTCCTGAACTACGTTCGCAAGAACAAGTCGCCGGTCACCGTCTTCCTGGTGAATGGCGTCAAACTCCAGGGTGTCATCACCTGGTTCGACAACTTCTGCGTGCTGCTGCGTCGGGATGGCCACATCCAGCTCGTCTACAAGCACGCCATTTCGACCGTGATGCCGGCGGGACCGATCCAACTGTTCGATCCATCTGCCGACGCGGCGCGTGACGGGGCCTCTTGATCGACTCGAATACCGGACTTTCGGGGCGGACCATTGTCGTCCACCCCTATCTGAGACAGGACACCGCAACCCGGCCCCGCCAGCCGGACAGTCGCCTGGACGAGGCCTGCAGCCTGGCCCAGGCGATCTCCCTCGAGGTGGTCGAGGCCGAAGCGATCGGCCTGGACCGCATCCGCCCCGGCACGTTCCTGGGCACGGGCAAGGTGGACGAACTGGCGTTGCGCGTAGCCGACGCGGAGGCCGACGTGGTGATCGTCGATGCCGCCCTGTCGCCGGTTCAGCAGCGCAACCTGGAACGCGCGCTGAAGACCAAGGTGATCGACCGCACCGGCCTGATCCTTGAGATCTTTGGCGAGCGTGCGGCGACGCGGGAAGGGCGCCTGCAGGTCGAACTCGCCCATCTCAGCTACCAGCGCAGCCGCCTCGTGCGCTCCTGGACCCACCTTGAGCGCCAGCGCGGCGGCTTCGGCTTCCTGGGCGGGCCAGGCGAGACGCAGATCGAGGCGGACCGCCGCGTGATCGGCGAGCGCATCACCAAGCTGAAGAAGGAACTGGAGCAGGTCACGCGCATGCGCGCCCTGCACCGCCGGGCGCGGTCCAAGGTGCCGCATCCGATCGTGGCGCTGGTCGGCTACACCAATGCCGGCAAGTCTTCGCTGTTCAACCGCCTGACCGATGCCGGCGTGCTGTCGGCCGACATGCTGTTCGCGACCCTGGACCCGACGATGCGCGGCCTGGTCCTGCCCAGCGGCCGGCGCGTCGTCCTGTCCGACACGGTGGGCTTTGTCTCCGAACTGCCGACCCATCTGGTCGCCGCCTTCCGCGCGACGCTGGAGGAGGTGCTGGAGGCGGACGTCATCCTGCATGTGCGTGACGCCGCCCACCCGGAGCGGGAGGCGCAGAAGGCCGATGTCGAGGCGATCCTGTCCGACCTGGGGGTGGAGCCTGGCGACGCCCGCATCATCGAGGTCATGAACAAGACCGACCTGCTGGACGAGACCGAGCGCGACATCCTGCGCCGCCGGGCGGAACACGACCGCAGCACCGTGTCGGTGTCGGCGCTGACCGGCGATGGTGTCGCGGCCCTGCTGTCGCGCCTGGACCGTGCGCTGGGCCAGGCGCGGGAGGACGTCGTGCTGGACGTCGATCTGGCCGATGGCGCGACGATTGCCTGGCTCTATGCCCATGGCGAGGTCCGCGCGCGCGAGGACAGGGAAGGGGTGGCGCACCTTGTCGTGGGGCTGGACCCCGCCGACAAGGGCCGGCTCGACAAGCTGCGCAGCCAGCACTGAACCCGGGCTGCGTGGGCGCTGCGTTGACAGCGCACCCGCCGCCGCCAAAGATGCGCGCCCAGCACAGCCTACGCCGCCGAGCCCGCATCCGACGGGCGCATCACGAACAGGGGACCGCCCGATGAAGTTCAAGCCGTTGCACGACCGCGTCGTGGTCAAGCGCAGCACGCAGGAAGAGAAGACCAAGGGCGGGATCATCATCCCCGACACCGCCCAGGAAAAGCCGCAGCAGGGCACGATCGTGGCCGTCGGCTCTGGTGCTCGCGACGAGAAGGGCACCCTGGTCCCGCTCGACGTGAAGGCGGGCGACACCATCCTGTTCGGCAAGTGGTCGGGCACGGAGGTCAAGATCGACGGCCAGGACCTTCTGATCATGAAGGAATCCGACATCATGGGCGTCCTCGATACCTGAGGTCCCTGCCGACGGTTGAGCCGTCGTGCCAAGATCCTTCGAGACGCCCTGTCCAGGGCTCCTCAGGATGACGCATGTTGCGAAATTTCCGAGAAGACAACGGCGTCATGCTGAGGAGCGGCGCGGTACGCGACGCGTCTCGAAGCATCCGAAGCGACGATAACGTGGCGTCAGCCGCGCTCCGCACGCTTCGCGCGGTCCCATAGCGCGTCCATCTCGTCCAGCGTCGATTCCTCGGGCCGCCGGCCGTCTTCCGCCAGCCAGCGCTCGACCCGGCCGAAGCGGCGCTCGAACTTGGCATTCGTGCCCGCCACGGCCTGTTCGGGGTCGACGCCCAGGTGCCGCGCGATGTTGGCCAGGACGAACAGCACGTCGCCCAGCTCGTCCGCGATGCGGGCCGGATCCCCGCCGGCCACTTCAGCCCGCAATTCGCCGATCTCCTCGCCCAGCTTGTCGAACACGGGATCGAGTGCCGGCCAGGTGAACCCGACGCGCGCCGCGCGCGCCTGAAGCTTCACGGCACGCGTCATCGGGGGCAGGGAGGCGGCAATCCCGTCCAGCACGCCGGCTGCGGGCCCCCGTTCCTGGGCCTTCTGCGCTTCCCACGCCAGAGTCTGGGCGTCGGCGTCGCGTGTGGCGGCGGTGCCGAACACGTGGGGATGGCGCCGCTCCATCTTGTCGCTGATCGCATCCGCGACGTCGGCAAAGGCAAAGGCGCCTGCCTCCTCGGCCATCCGGGCATGAAACACGACCTGGAACAGCAGGTCGCCCAGCTCGTCCTTCAGCGCATGCAGGTCGTCGCGGCGGATCGCGTCCGCCACCTCGTACGCCTCCTCGACGGTATAGGGCGCGATCGTGGCAAAGGTCTGGGCGCGGTCCCAGTCACAGCCGCCCGGGCCGCGCAGCCGCGCCATGATCCCCAGGATGCGGGCAAGGCCCCGCGCTGCCGCCTGATCGTCCATGCGATTTCGTCCTGCCTGAACCTAGGCCCCCTTGTCCTAGACTGGTCCGCATCAGGCAAGGGGAGGGCCGTCCATGAGCACCAGGGCAGAGCGGGTCGCGACATTCCGCGCGCTGCATCGCAAGGGACAGCCCTTCGTGGTGGCCAATGCCTCCGACGCCGGCTTTGCCCGCCTGTTCACGCAACTTGGGTTCCAGGCCCTGGCCACCACCAGTTCAGGGCTGGCCTTCACCCTGGGCCGCACGGATACCGAGGCCGGCCTGGCCGATACCCTGGCCAATTGCCGGGCGATCTGCGCGGCAACCCACCTGCCAGTGAGCGCCGACCTGGAGAACGGCTTTGCCGACGCGCCGGAGGATGTGGCCCGCACCATCCGGCTGGCGGCCGAGACGGGCCTGGCCGGCGGCTCGATCGAGGATGCGACGGCGCGAGAGGACGATCCGATCTACGATTTCACCCTGGCGGTCGAGCGTGTCCAGGCCGCGGTCGAGGCCGCGCGGGCGGTTCCGGGCGGCTTCGTGCTGACGGCGCGGGCCGAGAACTACCTGCACGGCCGGCCGGACGAGGACGACACCCTGCGCCGGCTGGAGGCGTTCCAGGCCGCCGGGGCGGATGTGCTGTTCGCGCCGCTGCAGCCGACGGAGAGCATTGCCCGCTTCACGGCCGCCCTGTCGACGCCGCTCAATGTCCTGGTCAGCGGCGGCAATGCCGGCCTTGCGATCAGCGACCTGGCCGCGCTGGGTGTGGCGCGGATCAGCGTGGGCGGCGCGCTTACCCGCGTCGCCATCGAAGCCACGGCCAACGCGGCGCGCGAGATCCTGGGGCAGGGTACCTTCACCTATGGCAAGGGCCTGGCTCCGTTCCCGTTCTGAGCGTCAGGGGCGGCGCGTCAACTAGACGGGCGCGTCGTTCTCCCGGTAACCAGGGACGCCGCCATGAATGGCACCAAATCTGGGCGCAAACTCAAAACCCAAAATGCGCATAATATATATTATGGAAAATACGAGTGCCGCCAGCGTCTGAGGAGCCAGAGGATCGGCGGAATGCTGGCCAGCCAGATGACGCGCCCCTGGTAGCGCGGGCTTGGGTTCGAAAGCGCGCCGCAGATCACAGCATTGGCGGCCAGTGCGGCAAGGATGAAGCCCGCCAGCAGCGCCAGGCTGGACAGCGCCTCGCGTTCGTCGACCGCGCCGCGTCCTGATGGCGAACGCAGGGCCGCGGCCATCACCATGACCAGGCACAGGCCGAGGGACAGGAACCCGACCGGCCGATGCAGCAGGTTCAGCGTATTGACCGGCGACTGCGTCGGCCAGGCGGCCTCGGCGAAGCGTGGGTCGCTCTGCTGCCGTGCGGCGCGGAACGCGGCGACCTGGTGCGGCAGCAGGCGCTCGATCGGCTCCGTCACGAACCACAGCCCGGACGCAAGGCCACCGGCGGTGCGGAAGTTCATGAACTGCTCGGCACCCGCCACGAGGGCCGTTGCGGCCTGCCGCCCCGGCATGCGGACCACGCTGCGCAGGACCAGGTGGCGTGCCTCCGCCTCCAGCGTGTCCCAGCCGCCCAGCCCATCGACAGTGCCCGGGCCGCGGCCCCACAGGAAGTCGTTGGCACTGCGCGGCAGGTGCGCGCGGGCGGCGCACAGGCCGGCGAACGCGGGGTTCGGGCAATCCTGGTCGAGTACCGCCTGCGCAATCCCGTCCTGCACCAGGCGCCCCAGCACGAACACCGCGCCACCCGGTGTCAGGGCGGGCCTGCCGGTGGCCAGCCAGCCCGCCGCGGCCAGCACAGCCACGCCGAGCCCCGCGGCAGCCAGCGGCAGGATGGGCCGCGCATGGCGGAAACGAACAGATAGCGTCCGCAGCAGGATCACAGGAAGAACAAGTACCAGGGCGAGCGCCAGATGGGCCATGTGGGCCGCAACCGCCAGCGCCACAATGCTGGCCAGACCCACCCTTTCCCAAAACGAAAGGCGCAAGGCGCAAAACGAAAGAAGATAGAGCGCCAGGATCATGAGACCGGCCAGGATGTCCGGCATCACCTGACTGACATACCAGGCGACGCCGGTCAGCGCGGCCATCGCGGTGATCAGCAGGAAGGCATGCGCGCCTGCGCCATGGACCCGGGCCAGCAGCCAGAAGGCCCACAGGGTGGCGGCCGCCTGCAGCGCGATGCCGGGCCACAGGCCCAGGGGCGTGGTCGCCAGGATGGTCGCGAACTGGCCATAGACCAGCGACCGGCCCGGCGCCAGCGTGCCCGTCAGCCCGCGTTCTACATAGCCGCCCGAATCGTAGAACAGCAGCGGAAAGCCGTTCAGCACAGCGGGGAGCAGCAGCAGCACGACCCCTGCCCCGCCGGCCGCCAGCCACAGCGCGCGCCCGGCCGGCCCGGCCGCCGCGGTCCGGTCAGCGGCGCTCAGATCTCGATCTCCATCCCGTCGAAGGCCGGCTCGACGCCGGGCGGCAGTTCGGCCTTCAGCCGGGCATAGTCCATGTCCCAGGTCATGTGGGTCAGGATGGCCCGGGCCGGGCGCAGCCGTTCGATCCAGCTCAGGGTCAGGTCCAGGTGGGCATGGGACGGGTGCGGCTCGTAGCGCAGGGCATCGACGACCCAGACCTCGATGCCCGCCAGCGTCGCGAAGTTCTCCTCCGTCATCTCGCTGATGTCGGTCGAATAGGCGAACGGCCCGAAACGCAGGCCCAGCGACGGGCGCTTTCCGTGCTTCTGCTCAAAGGGGACGATGGCCATGTCGTTGACCTGGAACGGCCCGTCGACCAGGACGGGATCGCAGATCGCAGGATAGCCGTCCTGGCTGGTGAAGATGTAGCCAAAGCGCTGCTGGAGCGAGGCGAGCGTCACCGCGTCGGCGTGATAGGGCACGCGGCGCCGCATCGCGGCGGCGATGCCGCGCAGGTCGTCGATGCCATGGCAATGGTCGGCATGGTCGTGCGTGCAGATCGCGGCATCCAGGCGCCTGATCCCCGCGCGCAGCGCCTGCTGGCGGAAATCGGGCGTGGTGTCGACCAGGACGGCGGTACCCTTGTCCTCGACCAGGATGGAGACGCGAGTGCGCGCGTTCCTGGGTTCCAACGGGTCGCAGGCGCCCCAATGGCCGGTGACGGTCGGCACGCCGGACGAGGTGCCACAGCCAAGGATCGTGATCTTCATGCCGCCAGGTCCTGCGGCCGGCTGGCCTTCGCGAACAGGCGGAAGAAGTTGTCGGTCGTCTGGCGCATCAGCACGTCCTCGGCCACGCCCTTCAGCTGGGCCACGTGGCGCGCGGTGTGGACGACGAAGGCGGGCTCGTTGCGCTTCCCGCGGAAGGGCATGGGCGCCAGGAAAGGCGCATCCGTCTCGACCAGCAGGCGGTCAAGCGGGGTCAGCAGCGCCGCCTGCTTCACAAGGTGGGCGTTCTTGAACGTGACGATGCCGGAGAACGAGATCATCAGGCCCAGGTCGAGTGCGGCCTGCGCCAGTTCCAGGCCCGAGGTGAAGCAGTGGAGCAGGGCCTTGAAGGGCCCCTTCCCCATCTCCTCCCGCAGGATGGCGATCATGTCGGCGTCGGCATCGCGCGAATGGATGATGACCGGCAGGCCCGTCTCCCGCGACAGTGCGATGTGCATGCGGAAGGATTCGGCCTGGGCCCCCTTCAGGTGCCCCTCGCGGTGATAGTCCAGGCCGGTTTCGCCCAGGCCGATCACGCGCGGATGCGCCGCAAGCCGCGCCAGTTCGGCGCCATCAACGCGTGCCCCCTCGTCCAGTTCCTCAGGGTGGATCCCGACGGACGCCCAGATGCGGGGGTCCCGCTCCGCGATGGCGATCACCTGCCCCGCCTTTTCCAGGCTGGTCCCGATGGTGAGCATGGTCCCGACACCCGCCGCCGCGGCGCGGGCAATGACCGCTTCCCGCTCCGGCGCGAAGTCTGGGAAATCAAGATGGCAATGACTGTCGACGAGCATGCGGTCTTATAGACCGTGCGCCCGGACATTTGGATCCCGACCCGGTGCAAGGCTGCCTTCAGCGCCGGATTCGGTCGGGCACCCGTTGCCGTGCCGCCACCAGACGGCGTCCGGGCGCGACAGGGCTGCCAAAACAGCGCCGCACAGGGTGCCAGTTCAGGGCTAGGGTCGGGGCCGCCAAGCCCTGTGAGACGAGTTGCCGATGACCAGTCCGGCCGATGCGCACAACACCTCGCCCTTTGCCCATCGCAACTTCACCCTGTTTTGGTTTGCGCGCGTCGCCTCGGGTCTCAGCTTCCAGATGCAGGCCGTGGCGGTGGGCTGGCAGGTCTATGCCCTGACCGGGTCGGCGCTGCAGCTGGGCCTGGTGGGCCTGGCGCAGTTCGTGCCGATGGTCGCGCTGAACCTCCTGGCCGGTCATGCGGCCGACCGCTACCAGCGCCGCCGCATCATCCAGGCCTGCATGCTGATCGAGGCCCTTGCCATGGGCTTCCTGACGCTGGGCAATATCGAAGGCTGGCTCAGCCCCACCGCGATCTTCGCGGCGGTCGCGGTCGTGGGCGGCGCCCGCGCGTTCGAGGCGCCGACGATGGCCGCCCTGATGCCAAGCCTTGTGCCCCAGGCGATCCTGCAGCGGGCCGCGGCGCTGTCCGCCTCCGCCATGGAAACCGCGGTGATCGTGGGGCCGGCGGCGGGTGGCCTGCTCTATGCCCTGGGGCCGACCGTGCCCTATGCCGCGTCGTGCGTCCTGTTCGCGACGGGCAGCGTCCTCGTCTTCCTGATCGCCAGGCCGCCCACCCGGCCGGCCAAGGAACCGGTCACCCTGGCCACCGTGTTCTCTGGCTTCGCCTATATCTGGAGGCGAAAGATCGTGCTGGGCGCCATCTCCCTGGACCTGTTCGGCGTCCTGCTGGGCGGTGCCACGGCGCTGCTGCCGATCTATGCCAGCGACATCCTGCATACCGGGCCCTGGGGCCTGGGCCTGCTGCGGGCAGCCCCGGCGCTCGGCGCCGTGCTGACCTCGGTCGTGCTGTCGCGCTACCCGATGGAGCGCAATGCGGGCTTCCGCATGTTCATGGCGGTGATCGTCTTCGGCATCGCCACCATCGTCTTCGGCTTCTCGACCTGGCTGCCGCTTTCGATCGCGGCCCTGTTCGTCCTGGGGGCGGCGGACGTCGTCAGCGTGGTCATCCGCTCGTCCCTGGTCCAGATCGCGACGCCCGACACGATGCGCGGCCGCGTCTCGGCCGTGAACTTCCTGTTCGTCGGTACCTCGAACCAGCTCGGCGAGTTCGAATCAGGTGTCGCCGCGCATCTGCTGGGCACGGTGCCGGCGGTCGTCGTGGGCGGCGTCGGCACCATTGCGGTGGCGCTCCTGTGGATGCGCCTGTTCCCCCAGTTGCGTAGCCTTGACCGCATCGACGACTACGCCGCCGATCCGAAGCGGCCCTAGGGGCACGCACCCCCTCCCCCACGCGTCACATGGGGGAGGGTTCGTGGTGTTGCTCAGGCCGCCTCGACGATGCGGGGGAAGATGCCCTGCGGCTCCGGCAGCGGCGTACCGGGGACGAGGCGGCCGGCAGGCCCCAGGTGGGCAAAGCTGCGGGCCTCCGGCGGCACGCCCAGCTGGTCCAGCATGCGGCCACAGGCGCCGGGCATGACGGGCTGGACCAGGATGGCCAGTTGCCGGATCGCTTCCGCCGTCACCCACAGCACGGTCGCCATCCGCGCAAGGTCCGTCTTGCGCAGGCTCCAGGGCGCTTCGCTCGCGATATAGGAATTGGCCAGGCCGATCCCTTCCCACAGCGTCACCAGGGACTGGTAGATCTCCTGCGCCTCCATCTGCTCGCGCACGGTGTCCAGCAGGCCGTCGATTCGCGCCAGGAGGTCCTCATCCTGCCGCGCCAATTCGCCAGGGCGGGGCACCAGGCCGTCGCAGTTCTTGGCGATCTGGCTCAGCGTGCGCTGCGCCAGGTTGCCGAAATCGTTGGCCAGGTCGCCATTCACGCGCTGCAGCATCGCCTTGTGCGAGAAGTCGGCGTCCTGGCCGAACGGCACTTCCCGCATCAGGAAATAGCGCGTCTGGTCCAGGCCGTAGCGCTGCACCAGGTCGCCCGGCACGATCGCATTGCCCAGTGACTTCGAGATCTTCTGCCCTTCGTTCGTCCACCAGCCATGGGCAAAGACGCGCGATGGCGCCGGCAGGCCCGCCGCAAGCAGGAAGGCCGGCCAATAGACGGCGTGGAAGCGCAGAATGTCCTTGCCCACCATATGGACATCGGCCGGCCACCAGGTGCGCCATGCCTCGGACTCGGTATCGGGGAAGCCGGCCGCGGTGATGTAGTTGGTCAGGGCGTCGATCCAGACCCACATCACATGGGCCTCGTCCCCCGGCACCGGGATGCCCCAGCTGAACGTGGTGCGCGAGATCGACACGTCGCGCAGGCCGCCGCGGACAAAGCTCAGCACCTCGTTGCGGCGCGATGTCGGCAGGATGAAGTCGGGATTGTCCTCGTAGAAGGCCAGCAGCCGTTCGCCCCAGGCCGACAGGCGGAAGAAATAGCTGGGCTCCTCCACCCACTCGACCGGCGCGCCGGTGGGCGCCAGCTTGCCGCCCTGCCCGTCGTCGCTCAGCTCGTCCTCGGCCCAATAGGCCTCGTCACGGACGGAATACCAGCCGCGATAGGCGTCCAGATAGATGTCGCCCGACGCGACCAGGCGCTGCCACAAGGCCTGGCTTGCCTTGATATGGCGTGGCTCCGTCGTGCGGATGAAGTCGTCGATCGAGAAATCCCACGCCGCGGCCAGGTCGCGGAACGACTGCGAGACCCGGTCGCAGAACTCCTGCGGCGCGATGCCCAGCTTCTCGGCCGACTTTGCCACCTTCTGCCCATGCTCGTCCGTGCCGGTCAGGAAGCGGACGGGCCGGCCATCCAGGCGGTGGAAGCGGGCCAGCACGTCGCAGGCAAGCGTCGTGTAGGCGTGCCCGATATGGGGCACGTCGTTGACGTAGTAGATGGGCGTCGTCACATAGAACGCCCGCCGCTTCTGGGTTGCCCCGGCCATGCTTGCCTCGGCTTGTCAGGTGGGATCGCCGCGGGCCGCCTTCTCGATCCCGGCAAAGGCCTGGACCAGCATCTGGCGGCGGTCGAGGTTCAGCGCCTCGCCCCGGGCGAACAAGTTGCCTGACTTTTCCCATACCTCAACCCAGCGTTCAAGGCGCTGGCCCATGTCCAGCGACGCGATCAGCGCCGCCTCCCCGGCCACGATCTCAAGGGGTGGCTCGGCCGCGGCAGTCGAGCGGATCGCCCGGGCCAGCCATTCGGTCAGCAACTGCGTCAGCAGGACGAAGGTGGCGGCCCCCTCGCCCCCGGCGCCGACCCGGTCGGCAAAGGCGTGGACGCGGGTGATGTCCAGCCGGCGCTGCCCCTCGCCCAGCGGCTTCAGCACCTCGACAAGGCTGCGATAGAGGTCGAGGCCACCCTGCGCGGCCAGCGCCAGGGCCTGGCCCGGCCGCCCCTCGGCCAGCAGCGCCAGCGCCCGCAGGTCCTCCGCCTTCAGGTCCGGGCGCCAGCGACCCACGACGCCGGCCATCGCCGCCGGCTCCAGGGGCCGCAGCGTCAGCATGCGGCAGCGCGAGCGGATCGTCGGGAGTAACCGACCGGGAGCATGAGAAATCAGAAGGATCAATACCTTGGGCGGTGGCTCCTCCAGTATCTTCAGAACCGCATTGGCGGCGTTGGCGTTCATCTCGTCGGCCGGGTCGACGATCGCCACGCGCCAGCCACCCTCCGCCGCCTTCAGCGTGAACAGGTGCTTCAGGTCGCGGATCTGCTCCACCGCGATCACCTTGCGCAGGCGCCCGGTGCGGCGGTCGATCTCACGCTCGGCGGCAAAGACGTCCGCATGGCCACCGGCAACGATGCGGCGGAACACCGGATGCTCCGGGTCCACGTGCAATCCGGGACCCGTCGTGGCGCCGGCCAGGACGAAGCGCGCCAGGCGCCATGCCAGCGTCGCCTTGCCGATGCCGGGGGGGCCTGCCAGAAGCCAGGCGTGAGGCATGCGGCCCGAGCGGAAGGTCTCGGCCAGTTCCTGCTCGGCCGCGTCATGGCCCACGAGGTCGACGGTTCGACGCGGGTGGGCCGGGTCGTCCTCGTCCTCGATCTCAGGCTTGCGCGCCATGAGCCTGGTCCGTCAGGCCTTCAGGCTCAGGGCAAAGCGCCTCGCCGTCTCCGCCGCAATCGCGGCGGCCAGGGTTTCGACCGGGGCGGCCGCGTCCAGGACAACGCAGCGCTCAGGCTCGCGCTCCGCGATCCGCCGGAAGGCCCGGCGCAGGGTCTCGTGAAAGGCCAGTCCCATGCGCTCGTACCGGTCCTCGGCATGGGTCCGGCCGCTGGCGCGGCGCAGACCCTCCGCCGGGTCCAGGTCCAGGACAAAGGTCAGGTCCGGCGCCAGGTCGCCGATCGCCCAGCGCTGCAGTTCATCCACCGTCTCAAGTCCCACGCCCTCCACCACGCCCTGGTAGGCGCGGGTGGAATCGGCAAAGCGGTCGCACACGACCCAATGGCCATCGGCCAAGGCGGGCAGGATCTGGCGCTCGACATGCTCGACTCGGGCCGCCGTGTGCAGCAATGCCTCCGTCCGTGGCAGCCAGCGGTCGGTGGCGCCTTCGACGAGCAGGGCGCGGATGTCGGGCGACAGCGGCTCGCGGGTCTCGACGACGGGAAGGCCAACAGCGCCCAGGGCCAGCGCCAGTCGGCGCGCCTGGGTCGACTTGCCGGCGCCCTCCCCGCCCTCGAACGTGATGAAGCGTCCGCGCGTTGGCTGCTGCCCCGTCCCGCTCAAGAGGCCGCGCCGAACAACAGGTAGCCGATGGCGGCGAACACCCGGCCGAACGGACCGGTGCGCGGAACCTCGACCGCCGCGTGCAGCGGGATCGCCATCGGCGGCATGTCGGGGGCCGTGATCTCCAGCTTGGCGATCTCCTGGCCCTTGGCGATCGGTGCTTCCACCGGCCCGTCATAGACGATCCGCGCGACCATGCCGGGACGCGACGTGCGCCGCAGGGTCACGCGCAGGTCGCCGTCCGCCACCAGCGGTACCGTATCCTCCGTCCCCAGCCAGACCTTGGCCGTGCCGACCGGCTTGCCCGCGGAGGCCAGGCGATACATCTCGAATTCGCGATAGCCCCATTCCAGGACGCGCTCGGATTCCGAGCGGCGCTGCGCCTGGGAATTCAGGCCGTTCATGACCAGGATCAGCCGCCGGTCGCCGCGCTTCACCGATGCGACCAGGCCATAGCCCGCGGCCTCCGTGTGGCCGGTCTTCAGGCCGTCGGCACCGTCGACCCGGCCCAGCGTGGGGTTGCGGTTCTCCTGCGTGATGCCATGCCAGGTGAAGCTGCGCTCGCTGTAGATCGGGTAGTACTGGGGGAAGTCGTGGATGATGTGCCGCGCCAGGGTCGCCAGGTCGCGGGTCGTCATCAGGTGCTGCGGGTCGGGCCAGCCCGTGGCGTTGCGGAAGGTGCTGGCGGTCAGGCCGATTTCCCGCGCCTTGGCCGTCATCTGCTCGGCAAAGGCTTCCTCGCTTGACGCCAGGCCCTCCGCCACCACGACGCAGGCATCGTTGCCGGACTGGATGATGATGCCGCGCAGCAGGTCGCTGATGGCGATCTGGCTGCCCAGTTCCACGAACATCTTCGACCCGCCCATGCGCCAGGCGCGCTCGCTGACGCTGAACTTGTCCTCGGGCTTCAAGGTCCCCTGGGCCAGCCGGTCGAACACCATGTAGGCGGTCATCAGCTTGCTCATGGAGGACGGCGGCATCAGCGTGTCGGCCTCCTTCTCCAGGAGGATGGTGCCCGTCGTATCGTCGATCAGCAGCAGGTGCCGGGCCGGCGTCTCGAACGCATCGGCCCGCGCCTCCCGAATTGTCGCGGGCGCGGCGAGCAGCACCAGGGCCATGGCCGCGCGGGCCAGGAATTCACGTCTTGGCAAGTTCAGTCGCATGGGGCGGCCTCCCGCATAAGCCGGACCGGGCGGGACGCGCGCACCGGCCCTGGATGACATCACGGATACTGGACGAAAGGCCGACGCTGGCCGTGCCTACCCGTCAATCGACGACGATGCGGGCGGTCGTCTGGCCCTGGGCGATCACCCGCGCCAGTGCCGCGTCGGCATCGGCCACGGTCGCCATGGGCCCGATTCGCACCCGGTAGTAATTGTCGCCCTCGATCGCCGCCTGTGTCACCAGCGTCGGGCCGATCGGCGCCAGCTGTGCCTTCAACCGGTTGGCATTGGCGACGCTGGTAAAGGCCCCGGCCTGGACATAGATCCGCGTCGCCCGGACCGGCAGGGTCAGGATGCGCGCGGGCTCCGGCGGTGGCGCTGCCGAGATCGGCGGGCGCTCGACCGGCGGCGGGCGCAGCGTGGCGGGCCGCTGCGGTACCGGGCGCTGCGCCGCCGGCCGACCGGCCTGGCCCGGCGGTGGTGCCAGGGGTGCGGCGGTGATGGCGCCGACCGGGGCGGTCGCGATCACGGTGCGCTCCTCGGGCGCGATTTCCGGCTGCGGCACCTCGATCCCGCCCGGCACGTCGGCCGGGGCCATGACCTGGACGCGGACGCGGGCCGTGCCCTGCTGTTCAAAGCCCAGCAACTGGGCCGCCCGGCGAGAGACGTCGATGATGCGGCCGACGACGAAGGGCCCGCGGTCATTCACCCGCAGGTTCAGCGTCCGGCCGTTCTCCAGGTTCGTCACCCGCACCGTGCTGGGCATGGGGAGCGTCTTGTGCGCGGCGGTCAGCGTGAATTGATCGTACAGCTCGCCATTGGCGGTCAGCTTGTTGTGGAATTCGTCCCCGTACCACGAGGCGATGCCCGTCTCGTCGTACTTCCAGTCGACCCGCGGATAGTACCAGACCCCTGCCACCTGATAGGGCTTGCCGACCTTGTAGCTGGGATTGGCGACCGGGGCAGGCTCCGCCGCCTGCCGGGGCGGCGGCGCCGGCGGCTCCGGCGTGCTCGCACACGCAGCAAGGCCGGCCGCCAGCAGCACCGCGCCGAGGCGTGTCCACGCGCCGCGTGCCCACATCCCCTTGAGTCCTTCCCCTCGGCTCATCGCAGATCTGGGAGCCTAGACGCTGCCTACGGCATCGGCAAGCGTACCCACCGCGAGTGCGAAATAGGTCGAGCGGTTCCACAGCATCGTGGTGCGGAAATTGTCATAGACCAGGTAGTGCGGCCCCGTGGGACCGGACGGCGTGACCAGCGAGGCGCTGAGCGGCGCCAGGGGCAGAGGCTCCCCCGTCTCGCGCGTGACGCCCAGCGACTGCCATTCCTCCAGGCTGCGGCGCGTGTCCAGGCCGGACTGCGTGCGCGCCAGGGCCGCCGGGGCCATGACTTGCCGGCCCCAGGTCTGGTCGCCCTTCCAGCCGGATGAGCCCAGGTAGTTGGCGATCGAGGCAAAGACGTCGACCCGCGTCTTCCAGATGTCGCGATGGCCGTCGCCGTTCCAGTCATAGGCGAACTTGTGGAAGCTGGACGGCATGAACTGGCACTGGCCCATGGCGCCGGCCCACGACCCCGTCAGTTCGGTGGCGGAGAAGCCTTCCTCCTGCAGGATGCGCAGCGCCGCGAACAGCTCGCCCCGGAAGAAATCGGCGCGCCGTCCCTCCCAGGCCAGCGTGGCCAGCGAACTGATGATCTCGAACCCGCCGGTATTGCGGCCGAAATCCGTCTCCAGGCCCCAGAGCGCGATGATGAACCGGGGCTGCACGCCAAAGCGCTGGCCGATCTGGTTCAGGACGCCCGCGTTCTCCTCCAGGTGCGCGCGCCCGCGGTTGATTCGCGCCTGGCTGATCGCGTTCGAGCGGTACTTCTCCCAGGTGATCGTGCGCTCCGGCTGGCGCCGGTCCAGTTCGATCACGCGCTGGATCGGCTGGATGTTGCCCAGCGCCTCCTCGACCAGGCTGGCGCTGAAGCCCTTGCCCAGCGCTTCCTGGCGCACGTCTTCCAGCCAGGTGTCGAAGTCCGGCAATTCCGACAGCGGGCGATAGCCCGGCTTTTCCGGTGCGGCAGGACTGGGTGCGGGGCGGGGCTGCGGGGGTGCCGCCGCCAGCGTCGCGGTCGCCCCGGGGCGGGCCGGTGGCACCGCCTGGGGGGCTGCCGCCAGCGTGTTGCTGGGCGAGGCGCCGGTCTGGCTTGCCGTGGCGCAACCGGCCAGTCCGCTGGCCAGGAGCAGGGTCGTGAAGGCGCGCCGGTTCAGGCGGCTGTCAGGGGACGCAACCATGGCCTCTGTGTGCCATGGCGCCTGCCGCAGTGCAACGCGACGCACGTCCCGGCCGGCCGCCTGAGTCGCCATGGCGCAGGCATCGGGCTGCCGCTGCAGCCAATGGTCGACACGACGCGCGCGGATCATCGTCACCAGCCGTTAACGGCTCCGAGTCCAGGGTGCGTTTCGATACGCCGGTCCCGCGACCGGCCAGGACGCCTTCAGGATGGGACGATGACCATGTCGCTTGTTCACTGGTTCAACAGCCGGGGATCGCTTGGCACCAAGATCGTGCTGGCGGTGATCGCGGCGCTGGTCGTGGGCCTGGGCCTGGCCACCTTCCTGATCTCGAACCGAAGCGCCGCCACCACCCGCGACCTGTCGCTTGAGGCCGGTCGCCAGCTTGCCTCCGACACGGCCAGCGACGTGCAGCGCGACCTGGACGTCGCCATGCGCGTGACCGAGACGCTGCGCGACGTCTTCGTCTCGATGCACCGTCAGGACCTGCGCGACCGCATGGCCTATCTCAAGATCATCGAGGATGCGGTGGCTGCCAACCCGCAATACCTGGCGATCTGGACGGCGTGGGAGCCCAACGCCCTGGACGGCCGCGACCTGTCCAACGTCAATGGCGACGGCAAGGGCCTGTTCCCCGGGGCCAAGGTGCACGACCGCACCGGCCGCTTCGTGCCCTATGTCTTCCACACGCCCAATGGCCAGGACAGCGCGCCCCTGGTCGACTACGACAAGCCCGGCGCCGGCGACTACTACATCCTGGCCCAGCGTTCGGGAAAGCAGCAGATCATCGAGCCCTATGCCTATGTCGTGGGCGACCAGACCCTGGTCATCACCAGCCTGGTCACGCCCATCATCATCGACGGCAAGGTGCTGGGTGTGGTCGGCCTCGACCTCGACCTCGCGGCGATCCAGGCGCACCTGGCGACCATCCGGCCCTATGACACGGGGTCAGTCTCGCTGATCTCCACCGCCGGCAACTGGGCCGCGACCGCCGACCCCGCCCAGGCGATGAAGTCGATCGATGCCCAGGACAGTGCCCTGACCCTGGCCAAGCCGCGCGTGGCGCTGGGCGAGCGCTTCGAGATGGATGGCGCCGATCCCGTGCTGGATGCCGACGTTCTGCGCCTGTTCGAGCCGGTGCGCGTCGGCACCACGGAGACCCCGTGGACCGTGCTCGTCACCCTGCCGGAGGATCGCATCCTGGCCCCGGCGCGCGCCGTCACCTGGTTCACGCTGGGCGCATCGGCGGTGCTGGTGCTGCTGCTCTCGGTCATCGTGTCGCTGCTGGCGCGAGCCCTGATCACACGGCCGCTGCAGGGGCTGACGGCCTCGATCGACGAACTGGCACGCGACAATACCGGCGTCGCCGTCCCCGCCACCGACCGCTCGGACGAACTGGGCGTGATGGCGCGCGCCATCAACGTCTTCCGCGAGAAGCTGATCGAGATAGCGCGGCTGCGCGAGAAGCAGGCCGAGGCTGAGGAGGCGGCGCAGGCCAAGCTCCTGGAAGTGGCCGAGCTGAAGCGCCAGCAGGCGGAGGCCGACGTCGCGGCCCAGGCCGAGGCCAAGGAGACGCAGCAGCGCATGCTGCGCGACCTGGCGGACACGTTCGAGGCTTCGGTCAACGGCATCGTGCGCGCCGTCTCCGACTCGGCCGGCCAGTTGCAGGGCAATGCCCAGTCGATGAGCGGCGTGGCCGAGGAAGGCACGCGGCAGGCAGGCGTCGTGGCCGCCGCCGCGACCCAGGCCTCGGCCAATGTCGCGGCCGTCGCCGCGGCGACGGAGGAACTGTCCGTCTCCATCGGCGAGATCACCGGCCAGGTCACGGCAAGCGCAACCTCCACCCGCGAGGCGGCGGAAGACGCGGCGCGGACCGAGGAAACGATCGCGGCCCTGGACGAGGCCGCACGCAAGATCGGCGGCATCGTCCAGCTGATCAACGACATTGCCAGCCGGACGAATCTGCTGGCCCTCAACGCCACGATCGAGGCGGCGCGCGCGGGCGAGGCGGGCAAGGGCTTCGCCGTCGTCGCGTCCGAGGTGAAGCAGCTGGCGACCCAGACCGCCCGCGCCACGGACGAGATCGTGGGCCAGATCGATTCGATGCAGGCCATCACTCGGACCGCGGTCGACGCCATCGGCACGATCCGCAGCAAGATGGACCGCATCAACGAGATCTCGGGCGCCATCGCCGCAGCAGTCGAGCAGCAGTCGGCGGCGACGCGGGAAATCTCCAACAATGCCCAGGCCGCGGCCCAGGGGACCGACGAGGTGAATCGCAACATCGCCGGCGTCTCGAATGCGGCGAGCGATGCCAGCGGGGCCTCGGGTCAGGTCCTCGGCGCCGCCAGCCGCCTCTCGGGCGAGGCGGAGCGCCTGCGTCAGGAGGTCGACACCTTCATCGCCCGCGTCCGCGCCAGTTGAGGCGCGGCCGGGTCAGCGCCCGGTGACCGTGGCCAGGCCGGAGCCGCGCGGATCGCTGGCCGCCAGGCAGCCGCGCGGATCGTCATAGAGGCCGTCCGCGCAGAACACCATCAGGACACGGCCCAAGGCGTCGGCCTCGCGCACCTTGCGGCCCGATCCGCGCAGGGCCGCCTGGGCCTCCGCCGGCAGGGTCGCCTCGAACAGGATGCCGTCGTCGTCATTGCCGTCATAGACGCGGGCCGCGTTCAGCACCGCCGCCAGGTCCTCCGGCACCGGCTCCCGGAACAGGGGCGCCGCGGTCTGCGCCAGGGCGACCGGCGCCTCCGCCCCACCGGTGGAGGCAGCCGCCAGGAAGACGTTCTGGTCCACCCCGGGCGACACCACGATGGCCGGCACGGCCAGGCGCGCGCCGGCCGCGAATTCCGGCGCCGCGGCCAGCACGATTCCGGTGCCGGTGACGGTCTGGGCGGTGCCGAAAGGCCGGTTCATGGTGAACGTGCAGGCGACCGCGTTGCCACGGTCGTCGACCACGACCAGGCCGGTGGCGCTGGGATCCTTGGCCGTCTCGCCCGTGCTGCCCGCGGCCGCGAAGGCCTGGCGCGAGGCATCCGCCAGGGCCTGGGGCGCTGCACCCTGGGCCACCTGGGGCCACAACTGGGCCAGCATCGCGCCGCCCTGCCCCGGCGGCGTCAGCAGCACCGCAGGCCCCAGGGCCGTCTCGCCCAGCGTCGTCCGCTCGGGCCCGCCGACCTGGACCTGGACGTTGCGCAGGTCGTTCTCGCTCACGGTGCCGCCCAGGCGCGCGATCGTCGGCGCCATCTCCCGCGCCAGCGTGCCCTGGTAGAGTTCGCCCGCGCCGCGGTTCTTGATGGTGGCAAGGACAGAGGCAAGCTGCGCCTGCCGCAGGACCTGCCCCTCCTCCACCGTCATGCCGTCGCCCCGGCCGAATGTCGCCGCCATGCCGGGATCGACCATCAGCAGTTCGCGTCCCCGCATCATCGGCCCCGCCAGTGCGCGCGAGACGGGAAATCCGTTGCGCGCCAGGTCTTCCGCCGGCTGAACCAGGCGGGCCCAGTCCGTGCGGCCCTGCTCGGCGTGCAGGCGGGCCAGGCCGCGGGCCATGGTGGGCACCGCGATCGTCCCCCCGCCGGAGGCCGCCTGGGGCGCGAAGTCATAGGCCAGTGCCTGGTTCGTACCCTTGGCATAGGTCAGGCAGCGCCCACCGCCGCCCAGGCTCGCGGCGACCGGATACGTGACGCTCAGGGCAAAGGCCGTTGCAATCGCGGCATCGACGGCGGTCCCGCCGCTGGCCAGGACCTGCCGGCCGACCAGGGCAGCACTGGGCTCGTCCGCGACCAGCGCCGCGGCGCCGGTCGGCTCGCGATAGCCTGCGCGCGTCAGCGTCTGCATCGTGTCACACGCCGTGACCGTCGCCGCAGCGGTCAGCGCCACGCACGCTGTGCTAATCTTGGTCCAAAGCGGACCGAGTGCCGCAGAGTCTGGAGTAACGGCCTTGACCAGTCGCCTTGCACGCATGATCGCTGTGGGAACCTTGGTTGTCGGGTTGGTGGGGGGACCATTCAGTGCAGCGCGTGCTGCCGGGCTGTCGCTGATCCGCGACGCAGAGACCGAACACATCATCCGGGAACTTTCCAGACCCATTTTCTCGACGGCCGGCCTGGATCCGGATTTCGTCAGGATCCTGCTGGTCCGGGACAGCGACATCAACGCGTTCGTGGCCGGCGGCCAGAACATGTTCATCAACACAGGCACCCTCCTGAAGGTCAAGCGCCCGGCCCAGCTGGAGGGCGTGATCGCCCACGAAACGGGCCACATTTCGGGCGGCCACCTGGCCCGGGGCGAGGAGGAACTGCGCAACGCCTCGATCCAGCAGATCATCGCGACCGTGCTGGGCGCGGCGGCCGGCATGGCGGCCGGTGGGGGCAGCGGCGTGATGAGCGGCATCTCCGCCGGCCAGCAGTTCGCCCAGCGCAACTTCCTGACCTATCGCCGCACGCAGGAATCCGCAGCCGACCAGGCCGGCGCCAGCTTCCTGGAGCGGATCGGCGTCACGGGCGAGGGTCTGGTGGAGTTCCTGTCCGGCCTGGGCGACCAGGAGGCGCTGAGCGGCCGGTTGCAGGATCCCTATGTCCGCACCCATCCGCTCAGCCGCGACCGCGTCGCGGCGCTGCAGGAACGGGTGGAGCAGTCGCCCTACTACAAGGCCGAGGACGCCAAGTGGAAGGTCGATGCCCTGCTCCGCATGCAGGCCAAGCTCTATGCCTTCCTGGAGCAGCCGGAGCGCGCCCTGGCTCGCTTCCCGGACAGCGACAGCTCGGTCCCCGCGCGCTATGGCCGCGCCGTCGCCTATTACCGCGTGCCGGACCTGGTGCGCGCCACGGCGGAGGTCGACAGCCTGCTCCGCGATTTCCCGACGGATCCCTATTTCTGGGAGCTGAAGGGCCAGATGCTCTACGAGAACGGCCGCATCGCCGAGTCGATCGAGCCGCACCGCCGTTCGGTGGAACTGGCGCCGAACGAGCCGCTGCTGACCGTCAACCTGGCCATGTCGCTGGCCGCGACCGGCGACCCTGCGGCACTGGACGAGGCGATCCGTATCCTGACCGCCGCCAACCGCCTGGATCCGACGAACCCCTCCGCCTGGTACACGCTGTCGAGCGCCTATGGCCAGAAGAACGAGATCGGCCTGGCTGCCTGGGCGGCGGCGGAACGCTATGTCCTGACCGGGGACCTGCGCGGTGCCCGCATCCAGGCGCTGCGGGCGCAGCAGCTGCTGCCCGTCGGCTCGCCCGGCTCGCTGCGCGCCGAGGACATCCTGGCCTTTGCCGAGCGGCGCGATGAGCGTTGAACCCGCGTTCCTGTGACGCCCGGCGCGTTGACCCGACGCCTGCCGTGGCGCATGTCCTGCCCAAACCGAAGCGGATGGTGCCGCCTGCGCACCCATCCGAAGCCTGAGGAAACCTGATGCGTATCGTCGTCCTTCTGCTGGCGCTTTTCGCGTTCAGCACGCCGGTCCTGGCCGAGCCCCAGTTCAACGAGGCCCAACGCAAGGAGATCGGGGAGCTTGTCCGGGGCTACCTGCTCGAGCATCCGGAGGTGCTGGAGGAGGCGATCAACATTCTGCAGACCCGCCGCGAACAGCAGCAGGCAGACCAGGCCAAGGGTGCCATCGTCGCCAACCGCGCCGCCCTGACCCGCGACGCCAATGCGCCCGTCGCCGGCAATCCGGACGGCGACATCACCATCGTGGAGTTCTTCGACTTCCGGTGCGGCTATTGCCGGTCGTCGCACCCCACCATCCAGCAGCTGCTGAAGGAAGACCCCAGGATCCGCCTGGTCTATCGCGACTTCCCCATCCTGGGACCTGAGTCGGAACTCGCCTCGCGCGCGGCCGTCGCCTCGATCCGCCAGGGCAAGTACGCCGTCTTCCACGACGCGCTGATGGAGGCACCGCCACAGATGACGCTGGAATCGATCCTGGCGGTGGCGGCAAAGGTCGGCCTGGACGTCGACCGTCTGAAGGCCGACATGGTCGACCCGCGGACCGAGAAGATCATCAACGACACCGCCGAACTGGCGGCCAAGGTCGGCATCCGCGCGACCCCCAGCTTCGTCGTCGGCGACACGCTGATCCCCGGCGCCATCGAGTTGAAGGACCTCAAGGAGGTCATCGCCCACGCCCGCGCCTCATGCACGGACCAGGCGGTCTGCTGACGATCCAGGCGCGTCAAGGGGGGCAGACGCGCTAAGGCGGCGAGGCGCCGTGATAGAGACCCCGCGCCTGCGCCTGCGCCCACTGGGGCATCGCGATGTTCACAACATCGTCGTTGCCCTGAACGACTGGTCCGTTGCGCAATGGCTTGTTCGTCCGCCCTATCCCTATTGCGAAGCCGATGCGCGTGACTTCATCAGCTGGGCTAGATCGATCGACGACGGCAGCGGCCTGGCGCTGGCGATTGCCGATCGCGCCAATGATGCGCTTCTCGGAACCGTCTCAATCGAACGTCAAGGCAGCCGGGCCGAGCTTGGCTATTGGCTGGCGTCCGATGCAGCAGGGCGCGGTTACGCAACTGAGGCTGTGGCAGCGGTGCTGCAGCGCTTCAGGAAGCGGTTCGCGCACCTGATCGTCTTTGCGACCATCGACCCAGAAAACCAGGCCTCCGCGCGTGTCCTGGTCAAGAACGGTTTCTCTGCCGTCGGCGGAGACCGGCTTGCCAAACCCCGCAAGCGGGGCACAAGCGATGTCTTGCTGCTCGAGCTGGCCCCCGGCGACGAAGCGGCCAGCCTCTAGATCAGCCCGGCGAGGGGCGAGGACGGGTCGGCGTAGAGCTTCTTCTTCATGCGGCCGGCGCGATAGGCCAGGCGCCCGGCCTCGACCGCCGCCTTCATGGCGCGCGCCATCAGGATGGGGTCGCGCGCCTCGGCAATCGCCGTGTTCATCAGGACACCGTCGCAGCCCAGCTCCATGGCGACTGCGGCGTCAGACGCGGTGCCCACGCCGGCATCGACGATCACCGGCACCTTCGACTGCTCGATGATGAGGCGGATGCCGACCGGGTTCTGGATGCCAAGGCCAGAGCCGATGGGGGCCGCCAGCGGCATGATCGCGGCACAGCCCATGTCCTCCAGCGTCTTGGCCATGATGGGATCGTCGCTGCAATAGACCATGACCTGGAAGCCGTCCTTCAGCAGCGCTTCCGCCGCCTTCAGCGTCTCGGTCATGTGGGGATAGAGCGTCTTCTGATCGCCCAGGACCTCAAGCTTCACCAGGTCCCAGCCGCCCGCCTCGCGCGCCAGGCGCAGGGTCCGCACCGCATCCTCGGCCGTGTAGCAGCCTGCCGTGTTGGGCAGGTAGGTGATGGCCTTCGGGTCCAGGAAGTCCTGCAGCATGGGCTCGCCCCGCTTGGCGACGTTCACGCGGCGCACGGCAACCGTCACCATGTCGGCGCCAGAGGCGCGGATGGCGTCGCGCGTCTCGGCAAAGTCCTTGTACTTGCCCGTGCCGACGATCAGGCGCGAGCGCAGGCGCCGTCCCGCCACGACCAGCGCGTCGTCGCCCGCAGCCTCCGCATGGTCGCCGCCGCCGATGAAATGCACGATCTCCAGCCGGTCGCCGTCGGCAAGCGGGGTCACTGCCCATTGCGAGCGCGGCACGACTTCCAGGTTGCGCTCGATCGCAACCTTGGCCGGGTCGAGGTCCAGGTGGGCGATGAGTCCGGCCACGCTGAGCGGGCCGGGAAGCCGGTGCGCCTCGCCATTGATGGCCAGGCTGAGCACGGGGGCGGCGGCTTCGGTGATCGACACGGGCGTTGCTCCGGTAGCGTCCTTGCGAACGTCATTCTGGGTGGACTCAAGGGTGCGGAAGACGCCCCGCGCCCCCTTCAGGCACGAAACATGGCGGCCGCGTGAAGCCTGCGCAACCCGCGGCCCTTTCCTGCAAGGGTCCCTTGCGGCTATATGGGGCCGCATCACGACGGCCGGCCATGGTCCCGATAGTCTTTCTGTTGAACGGTCCCAACCTCAACCTTCTTGGCAAGCGTGAGCCACAGGTCTATGGCCACGAAACCCTGGAGGACGTCCGGGCCCTTGCCGAGGAGCGTGCCGCGGCGCATCGCCTGACGCTCGACTTCCGGCAGTCGAATCACGAGGGCGTGCTGGTCGACTGGATCCACGAGGCGCGGGAGAAGGCTGCCGCCATCATCATCAATCCCGGTGCCTATACCCATACCTCGATCGCCATCCTGGATGCCCTGCTCGCATCCGAACTGCCGGTGGTCGAACTGCACCTGTCGAACGTCTTCCGGCGGGAGCCGTTCCGTCACCATTCCTATGTCAGCCTGGCCGCGCGCGGCCTGATCTGCGGCTTTGGCGCCCGGGGCTACGCCCTGGCGGTCGACGCGGCGTCGGGCCTCATCGGCCAGCCCAAAGCCTGAGGTTGCGATGGCCAAGATGAATGTCGATACCGCGCTGATCCGCGAGCTTGCGGCCCTGCTGGACGAGACCAACCTGACCGAGATCGAGGTCAGCGAGGAAGGCCGCTCGATCCGCGTCGCGCGCCAGGGCGGCCCGGTCGTCGCCGCTGCACCGGTGATCGCGGCGGCGCCTGCGGCGCTGGCGGCGCCGGTCGCGGTAGCCCCGGGCGGCGCGCCCGCGGTCGAGGCGGGGACCGTCACCTCGCCCATGGTCGGCACGGTCTACCTGCAGCCGGAACCGGGCGCCCCGCCTTTCGTCAGCGTGGGCGACACGGTCGCCAAGGGACAGACCCTGCTGATCGTCGAAGCGATGAAGACGATGAACCCCATTCCGGCTCCCCATGCCGGCCGGGTCGAGAAGATCCTGGTCGCCAACGGCCAGCCGGTCGAATACGGCGAAGCCCTGCTGGTGGTCCGGTAAACGTCGATGTTCGACAAGGTCCTGATCGCCAACCGGGGCGAGATCGCGCTGCGGATCCATCGCGCCTGTCGCGAGATGGGGATCGCGACCGTTGCCGTGCACTCCACGGCCGATGCCGACGCCATGCACGTGCGCCTGGCGGATGAGAGCGTCTGCATCGGGCCGCCGCCCTCGGCCAAGTCCTATCTCAATGTGCCGGCGATCATCGCGGCTGCCGAGATCACGGGCACCGACGCCATCCACCCGGGCTATGGCTTCCTGTCCGAGAACGCCAACTTCGCCCAGATCGTTGAGGAGCACGGCTTCACCTTCATCGGCCCGCGTCCAGACCATATCCGCATGATGGGCGACAAGATCGTCGCCAAGCAGACGGTGCGGACGTTGGGCATTCCCTGCGTGCCCGGTTCCGACGGCGCCGTCGAGAGCGAGGCCGAGGCCAAGCGCCTGGCCGCCGACATCGGCTATCCGGTGCTGATCAAGGCCTCGGCCGGCGGCGGTGGGCGCGGCATGAAGGTGGCGCGCGACGAGTCGCAGCTGGGCATCGCCCTGTCCACCGCCCGGTCCGAGGCAAAGGCCGCGTTCGGTGATGATTCCGTCTATATCGAGAAGTACCTGGAACGGCCGCGGCATATCGAGATCCAGGTGATCTGCGACGGCCAGGGCGGCGTGGTTCATCTGGGCGAGCGCGACTGCTCGCTGCAGCGACGTCACCAGAAGGTCCTGGAGGAGGCACCCTCCCCCGCCCTCAACACGGCCCAGCGCGACGAGATCGGGGAGATCGTCTCGGACGCGATGCGCAAGCTGGGCTATCTCGGCGTCGGCACGGTCGAGTTCCTGTTCGAGAACGGCAAGTTCTACTTCATCGAGATGAACACCCGCGTGCAGGTCGAGCATCCGGTGACGGAGGCGATCACCGGGGTCGACATCGTGCGCGAGCAGATCCGCATCGCTGCCGGCTCGCCGCTGTCCTTCGCGCAGAGGGACGTGACGTTCGAGGGCCATGCCATCGAATGCCGCATCAATGCCGAGAACCCGCGCACCTTCGCCCCCTCGCCCGGGCGGATCAACGACTATCACCCACCCGGCGGGCTGGGCGTGCGGGTCGATTCGGCGGTCTATGCCGGCTATCGCATCCCGCCCTATTACGACAGTCTGATCGGCAAGCTGATCGTCAGTGGCAGGACCCGCAACGAATGCCTGATGCGGCTGCGCCGGGCGCTGGAGGAATATGTCGTGGGCGGGGTGGAAAGCACGATCCCGCTGCACCTGCGGCTGATCCAGGAACCGGATTTCGTGAACGGGGACTATCACATCCACTGGCTGGAAGAGCTGATCGCCGCCCAGGACAAGTAACCGGATCCAGGGCCGACAGAGGACAGGGCCACACGTCGCAGGCATGGCACCGATGACCCGGATCACCCCGGAACTCCTGCTCGATGCCTATGCGCGCGGGATCTTCCCGATGGCGGAGCACCGGCGGGACGACCGGCTCTACTGGGTCGATCCGGAGCGCCGGGGCATCCTGCCCCTGGCCGATTTCCACGTGCCGCGCAGCCTGGCCAAGGTGGTGCGGCGCGAGCCCTATGTGATCCGGATCGACACCGCCTTCGAGCAGGTGGTCGAGGCCTGCGCCGAGCCGGCCAAGGGGCGGCGCACCACCTGGATCAGCCATCGCATCGTGCGGCTCTATTCGGCGCTGCATGCCAAGGGCCATGCCCATTCGATCGAAGCCTGGGATGGCGATACGCTGGTCGGCGGGCTGTACGGCGTGCGGCTGGGCGCGGCGTTCTTCGGCGAAAGCATGTTCAGCCGCGCCGACGACGCCAGCAAGATCGCCCTGGTCCACCTTGTGGCGCGGATGAAGGCCGGCGGCTTCCGGCTGCTGGATACCCAGTTCGTGACGCGCCACCTGGGCCAGTTCGGCGCGATCGAAGTACCGCGGCCGCAATATCTGGGCCTGCTGCACGCAGCCCTGGCCGAACAGGCGGACTTCTTCGCCCTGCCTCAGGGACTGCCGGGCGCCGCCATCCTGCAGTCGATCACCCAGACGTCATAGACCGGGTGTTCCAGGGACGACAGCGCCGGGCTGGACGCGAACATCCAGCCCGAGAAGATCGGCACCGGTCGCTGGTCGGGCTGGATCTCCGCGATTTCCAGGAAGGCGGCTGATTCGGGCGCCTCCTCGACCGGCTTCTCGCGGCAGGCGCGCGACGTGATCGCCAGAGAGCCGAAGCGCACGGTGCCGTCTGGCGGCACCTCGATCGTGGTGATGCGGCCTGTCACCTTGTCCAGCGCCTGCAGCACGGTGACGGCGGCCCCTTGCGTGACCGGCTGGTCCTCCGCCTTGGGCGCCTCCGCCGGAGGAGCCGGCGCCGCCGGTTCGTCCGGCACCGTCTCCTCGGGCGGCAGCTGCTCCCCCGGCAGCGAATCGCCGCCCGGGGACGGTGCCGCCGGATCCTGGGCCAGGACGGGTGTCGTCAGGGACAACAGGGCAAGCAGGGCCAGGCCCGCCAGGGCGCGCACGCAACGGATCATCGGCATCGGGTTTCCAGGCGCCCCGCAGCGTGGGGCAGGCAAGGCGGCAGTATCGCTGCCGAACATGGCAGGGTGATGGTCGCCGCGGGGCCAGCCGATCAGGGCGCCCCGGCCGGCGCGCCCAGGCCGGTCTCGCCAAGACCACCCTCGGGCGCGGGTGCGGCGCCATTGCCGCCGGGCTTGTCGCTGCTGCCGAACACGGCATGCCCGATCAGCGTCATCAGGTCGATCGAACCCTGGGTGAAGCGGACTTCGCCACCCGGCGCCAGGTTCTTGTCGCTGCCGCCGGGCTCGATCGCGATATAGGTGCCGCCCAGCAGGCCCTCGGTCGTGATGCGCGCCGACGAATCGTCCGGCAGTTCGATGCCCTGCTGGATGTTGAGGCCGACGATCGCCTGGAACGTCTTGTGGTCCAGCGTGCTGCTGGTCACCTGGCCGATCTTGATGCCCGACAGCTTCACGTCGGCCCCGGCGGCAACGCCGTCGACGCGATCGAACCGCGCGACCAGCGCATAGCCGCTGCCGGATGCGCCGCCCGTCGTGCTGTAGGCAAAGGCGACGAACAGCCCCGCGATCACCAGGACCACGGCGCCGATCAACGTCTCCAGGATGTTACCGCCCATTCTTAAACTGCCCCACGCTCATGCCGCCACTCAGGACGGCGTCCAGGCTTCATAGTCGCCGGTCGCACGGGGGCGTGCGGCCTCACCCACCAGACTGCCGGGTGGGCGCCAAGCCTCGTCCGTGCCGGTGCGGTTGGGCAGGTGGTCCTTCTCCCACGGCTTGACCGGCAGCGGCCGCTCGCTGGGCGGCGCGTCGCTGAGCCGGTGCAGCCACGCATGCCATTCCGGCGGAATGCGCGAGGCCTCGATGTCACCATTGTAGATGACCCAGCGCTTGGCGCCGTTCCGCTCGCGGTAATAGGTGTTGCCCTGGGCGTCGGTGCCGACCTTCTCACCCCGACGGCGCGTGAACAGGGCGGTGCCCAGCGTGCTGTCGTGCCACCAGGTGAGCGCGTGGAGGAGGAAGCTCTTCAGGGCCATCGTCGCGGCTTGTTCAGGAACGGCGCGAACTATGGCACCGTGACCTGCCTGCGTCCAGTTCTGCGGATGGCGGCCGATTCTGCCGAGTTGGCAAGCGCAAAGCGTACGCACCGCGCTAGATCAGGTGTGTCGCCAGGTGTTGCGCCACTACATCTTGACGTCCCCGCCCCGCTCGGCCCACCATCTGCGTCCAGCACAAGGGGGCATGAGTGATGCGGATCGAGCGGCGATTCACGACTTCGGACAAAGGCGCCTACGCGGACATCGCGTTCCGGACGACCGCCAGCGAGATTCGCAATCCCGACGGATCGATCGTGTTCCGCGCGGCCGACATCCAGGTCCCCGCCGAGTGGAGCCAGGTCGCCAGCGATGTGCTGGCGCAGAAATACTTCCGCAAGGCCGGCATCCCTGCCGTGCTGAAGCCTGTTCCGGAGGACGGCGTGCCCGCGTGGCTGTGGCGCCACGAGGCCGATGCCGAGGCGATCGCGAAGCTGCCCAAGGACGAGCGCACGCGCGGCGAGTCGAAGGCGGTTGAGGTCTTCGACCGGCTGGCCGGTACCTGGACCTATTGGGGCTGGAAGGGCGGCTATTTCGACGGCGAGGGCGATGCCCGCGCCTTCCGCGACGAACTGGCGGCGATGCTGGCGCGCCAGATGGCGGCACCGAACTCCCCCCAATGGTTCAACACCGGCCTGCATTGGGCCTATGGCATCGACGGTCCCGCCCAGGGCCATTTCTACATGGACGAGACGAAGGGCGAGGTCGTTGCCTCGACCAGCGCCTATGAGCGGCCGCAGCCCCATGCCTGCTTCATCCAGGGGATCGAGGACGATCTGGTGAACGAGGGCGGCATCATGGACCTGTGGGTCCGCGAGGCCCGCCTGTTCAAGTACGGCTCCGGCACCGGCTCCAACTTCTCCGCGCTGCGTGGCGAAGGCGAGAAGCTCTCGGGCGGGGGCAAGTCGTCGGGCCTGATGAGCTTCCTAAAGATCGGCGACCGGGCCGCCGGGGCCATCAAGTCGGGCGGCACCACGCGCCGCGCGGCCAAGATGGTCGTGGTCGATGTCGATCATCCCGACGTCGAGGCGTTCGTGTCGTGGAAGGTGGTCGAGGAGCAGAAGGTCGCGGCCCTCGTCGCCGGTTCGAAGCTTGCCGAGCGCCACCTCAACCAGATCCTGGGCGCGATTCACGGGGCCGAGGGCGAGGAGCGCTTCGACCCGCGCCACAACAGGGCGCTGAAGCAGGAGATCATTGCCGCCCGCAAGTCGCAGATCCCCGAGGCCGCGATCCAGCGCGCGATCCAGGTCGCCCGCCAGGGCCATAGGAGGATCGAGTTCGAGACCTATGACACCGACTGGGATTCGGCCGGCTACCTGACCGTCTCGGGCCAGAACAGCAACAATTCGGTGCGCGTCACGGATGCGTTCCTGGACGCTGCCGAGGCCGGGGCCGACTGGAACCTCACCTGGCGCACGACGGGCAAGGTCGCCCGCACCGTGAACGCCAGCCGCCTTTGGGACAGCATCGCGGAGGCCGCCTGGGCCTGCGCCGACCCGGGCCTGCAGTACCACGACACGATCAACGACTGGCACACCTGCCCGCAGTCGGGACCGATCCGCGCCTCGAACCCGTGCTCCGAGTACATGTTCCTGGACGACACGGCCTGCAACCTGGCGTCGATCAACCTGCTGCAGTTCCGCAAGGACGACGGCACGTTCGACGTGGACGGCTTCTCTCACGCCTGCCGCCTGTGGACGGTGGTGCTGGAGATCTCGGTCGCCATGGCGCAGTTCCCCAGCCGCCGCATCGCCGACCTGTCCTGGCGCTTCCGCACGCTGGGCCTGGGCTTTGCCAATATCGGCGGCCTGCTGATGGCCAGCGGCCTGCCCTATGACAGCGCCGAGGGCCGCGCCGTGTGCGGCGCCATCTCCGCCCTGATGACCGGCACGTCCTATGCGACCTCGGCCGAGATGGCGTCTGAGCTTGGCCCCTTCCCCGGCTATGCCGAGAACCGCGCCGACATGCTGCGCGTGATCCGCAACCACCGCCGCGCCGCCCATGGCGAGGTGGCCGGCTATGAGGGCCTGCGCACGCTGCCGGTGGCGCTGGACCATGGTGCGCTGAAGGACGCGGCCCTGGCCGCCGCGGCCACGGCGGCCTGGGATCTGGCCCTGGCCCAGGGCGAGATCCATGGCTTCCGCAATGCCCAGGCGACGGTGGTCGCGCCGACCGGCACGATCGGCCTGGTCATGGATTGCGACACGACTGGGATCGAGCCCGACTTCGCGCTGGTGAAGTACAAGAAGCTGGCCGGCGGCGGGCACTTCAAGATCATCAACCGCGTCGTGCCCCAGGCGCTCGCCTCGCTCGGCTATGGCGACAACGCGATCCGCACCATCGTCGACTATGCCGTGGGCCACGGCACGCTGGACGGCGCGCCGGGCGTCAACCATGCGGCGCTGCAGGCGCGCGGCTTTGCCAAGGCGCAGATCGACGCGATCGAGCAGTCGGTCAAGACCGCCTTCGACATCCGTTTCGCTTTCAACCGCTGGACCCTGGGCGACGACTTCTGCACCCGCGTGCTGGGCCTGAGCGAGACGCAGCTGTCGGATGCCTCGCTCGACCTGCTGAGCGCCATCGGCTTCACGAAGCAGGAGATCGAGGCCGCCAACACGTTCTGCTGCGGGACGATGACGCTGGAAGGCGCGCCCGGCCTCGACCCCGCGCACCTGGCGGTGTTCGACTGCGCCAGCCCCTGCGGCCGCACTGGCACCCGCTACCTGTCGTGGGAGAGCCACATCCTGATGATGGCGGCGTCGCAGCCGTTCATCTCTGGCGCCATCTCCAAGACGATCAACATGCCGAACCAGGCGACGATCGAGGACTGCAAGCAGGCCTACATGATGTCCTGGCGCCTGGCGCTGAAGGCCAATGCCCTCTACCGCGACGGCTCCAAGCTGAGCCAGCCGCTGGTGGCGCAGATCCTGGAGGAGGAAGCGGAGGAGGACGAGCAGACGGCCGCCGCCCGCATCCCCCTGGTGGCCGAGCGCATCGTCGAGAAGATCATCGAGCGCGAGCGCATCGTGGAGCGCCGCGC
The DNA here is from genome assembly GCF_051903925.1 of Zavarzinia sp. CC-PAN008. Lineage (GTDB taxonomy): Bacteria > Pseudomonadota > Alphaproteobacteria > Zavarziniales > Zavarziniaceae. The sequence continues at coordinate 3,401,080 of NZ_CP173678.1, read as the reverse complement.
GGCACGCGAGCGCCTGCCCAACCGGCGCAAGTCCTATGTCCAGAAGGCGACCGTGGGCGGGCACAAGGTCTATCTCCACATGGGCGAGTACCATGATGGCCGCCTGGGCGAGATCTTCATCGACACGCACAAGGAAGGTGCCGCCTTCCGCAGCCTGATGAACAATTTCGCGATCGCCATCTCGCTCGCCCTGCAGTACGGCGTGCCGCTGGAGGAGTTCGTGGAGGCCTTCACCTTCACCCGCTTCGAGCCGTCCGGCATCGTCGAGGGCCATGACGCGATCAAGATGTCGACGTCGATCCTCGACTACATCTTCCGCGAACTGGCGATCTCGTACCTGGGCCGCAGCGACCTTGCCCATGTCGAGCCGGACGACCTGCGCCACGATGCGCTGGGCGACGGGATCGAGGAGAGCGCCCTGCCGGTGCGGGAGGCGGCCATGCCGACCATGATGGACGACCGCCACCAGACGACGGCCTTTGCCTCGGCCGGCTTCGTGCGCAGCAACCTCTACGTCCTCCAGACGCAGCGGGCGGCGGCGGGCGGTGGGGCCGCGGCGGCGGTGATGGCCAGTGGCGGCGGGGGCGGCACGACCACCCTGTCCCGTCCTGCCGCCACCGCGCAGCAGCGCGCGGCCGAGGCCCGGATCAAGGGCTATGAGGGCGATGCCTGCGGCGAGTGCGGCAACTTCACCCTGGTGCGCAACGGCACCTGCATGAAGTGCGACACCTGCGGCTCCACCAGCGGCTGCAGCTGACGATGTGAGTCTCGAAGGGTGTTCCAATGGCCAAGAACACAGGCAACGATTTTCGCAGGGGCGCAGTGACCGGACGGGCCCAGTTTGAGAGGGACGACGGTCATTGGCAAAAGCGCGACGAACGTAGCGGCCGGTTCATGGAAGTGAAGCAAAGCGATGGCCCCTTCAAAGGCGTCGCGAAGGAGCCTGACGGTCGGGACACCAAAAACTCCTAGAGCCTTATGAAATTGGGGCAGAGGCGCTAGAACCTCTACACCCTACGTCCCCCGGTTTATCCGGGGGACCCATGGACTGACCCGTCAAGCAGGCGGAACCGTTGGCCCATGGATGCCCCGGATAAACCGGGGTACGTAGGAAGAGTGGGTTGGAGCGGTTCGCCCGGGCACTAACCAATCCGGAATCCCGGCGCCCCTTGCGGGTCCGGGCGGTGCGTCCGCTGCCCTGGACGCATCGCCCGTGATGGCGGTCCCCGACCCGGACCGCCGCGCCGGTGATGTCGTCACCCTTTCGCCGCCACCGCGTCGTTGAACAGCGCCAGCAGGCGGTCGGCGATCTGCTGGTACTGGCCGTCGAAATGGTGGCCGCCCGGCATTTCGATCCGGGTTGCGGCGTCCATCGTGGCGGAGCGGCAGGCCGAATCGGCTTCCGTCTCCTCGCTGCCGAAGACGCAGGCCAGGCGATAGCCCGACAGCCGCGCCACTTCCGGCCCCGTCGCGATGGAGTCGGAGCTCGAACTGCCCCAGAACCCCTCCGCCGTGATCTCGAAATCGGCGCGCGGGGCAAAGCCGATCAGCGACACCAGGCGGATCGACGGCTTCAGGTCCGGCGCCAGGCGGTTCAGGGCGGCGGGCAGGACGTCGGCGCCGAACGAATAGCCGGCCAGCAGCACCTGCGTCTTGCCCCAGCGCTTCATGTAGGTGCGCAACGTCCGGCCCAGGTCGTCCGCCACCTCCTGCGGCGTGCGCCGCGACCAGAAGTACTGGAGCGAGTCGAGGCCCACGGTCGCGATGCCTTCCGCCTGGAAGCGCTCGCCGATCTGCCGGTCGATGTCGCGCCAGCCGCCATCACCCGACAGGATCACCGCCAGGATCGGCGACTCGCCCTGGGCTGGCAGTTCCACCAGCGGCAGGTCGGTCACCTCAGCCGGTAGGCTGGGGTCGGTCAGGATGGCGGAGACCTGCGCCTCCACCCGGTCCTCCTGCTCGGCCCCGACATCGAGCGGACGCCACACGCCCTGCAGCGACGCCGCCGGGGGCAGCCGCAGGGTTGCCCCGTCGCGGACCGCATCCGGTGTCATGCAGGGCGGCAGGCGGTCCTGCACGACAGGGTCGAAGCCGATCCCGACCGCGCCGGCAAAGGTCGCGGGCATCGCCTCGGACAGGGCGGCATAGGCCAGGCGCGCGCCGGCGCCCGACCCGACCAGCGCCGGCGGGCGATAGCGCGCGACACCATGCGCCCGCTGGATCTGCTGGCTCAGCCGCTCCAGGTCGCCCATCACCCACAGGCAGGTATCCGCTGGCTTGGCCTGCGCCAGCAGATGGCCCGTCAGGCTGGCGCTGTCGACGCCGATCACCAGGCGACGCCCATGGCTCAGGCGGCGGGCCAGCGAGTCGTCGGCGGTCGTCCAGCCACCGGCATCCGACAGGACCAGGACGGCACTGGTGGCGTTGCCCGGGTCGACCACGCGCACCGTGCCGGCCTGGTGGTCGACCAGCCGTGCCACCCGCACCGCCGGTGGCATCAGGAGCAGGAACCCGGCAATCGCCACAGCCGCGATCACCCCGGCCAGGGCCAGGCGCAGGCGGCCGACCATCCGGCGCCCGCTCACCGGTCGTCTCCCTCGGGCCGGCGGCGGATCAGCGCCGCGGCATCGGCCAGGACCAGCGCCGGCGCCAGGCCTGCGGGACAGGCCAGGTAACGCGGCTCCCAGTCGGGCTGGAACTTCTGCTTATAGGCGCGCAGGCCCCGGAAGCCGTAGAGCCGCTCGCCATGGGCATAGAGCAGGGCTCCCAGGCGTTGCCACAATGGGGCGCTGCGCCGCGTGACCAGCCCCGACAGCGGCGCCATCCCCAGGCTGAAGCGCCGGAACCCCGCCGCCTTGGCCCAAAGCAGCATGTGGATGAACAGGTAGTCCATGGTGACCGGCGACAGGTTGGGCACGAAGCGCATCAGGTCCAGCGATGCCTCCGTCCCCGGTGCCGCCTGCCACAGATTGGCAAAGGCCACGATCTGGCTGCCCACGCGGACCGTCGCAATATCGAAGTTCGCGAGATAGGCGCGATCGAAGGCGCCAAGCGAGAAGCCCTTCTCCGTCGCGCGCTTGCCCTCGAGCCAGGCGTCGGAGACCTGGCGCAGGGCCGCCATGTGCGCGGGGACTTCCGCCCGGGGGATGACCTCGAAGCACAGGCCGTCCCGTTCGCCCCGGTTGGCCGCATAGCGCAGGTCGCGGCGCCTGGCGCCCTCCAGCGAGAACGCCTCCAGGTCGATCACCGCCTCCTCCCCCATCTTCACCAGGGTCAGGCCGATATCGACATAGACGGGCAGGCACTCGGCCATCACTTCGTAGAAGGCGGCCACGCCGCCATGACGGTCGACCAGGTCGCGGAACTCCCACAGCAGGTCGGCGAATTCCTCTTGCGCGCCGACGGGATCCCCCATCGCGATCCAGCTGCGGCCATGCACGCCGTACATCAGGAAGGCGCCGCCACGGGGCGAGAACAGCAGCGACTTGTCGCGCATCAGGGCCAGGTTGGCGCGGGTGTCGGGGCTGCGGCCGGCAATCGCGCGGGCCCGCGCGATCTCCTCCGGGCTGGCGAGGCGGATGCGCGGCGGCGGCGGCTGCAGGAGCAGGGCCAGGCCCAGGATGCTGGCGCAGATCCCGGCGGCCAGCAGGGCCCGCATGGCCCGTGGCGCCTCCGCCGACAGCTCAACCTGCCACCACAGGTCGCGCTCGTAGCCCACGTTCTGGTAGGCGAACAGCAGGATCGCCAGCGTGCCGATCAGCACCGCCACCACCGCCGCGACAAAGCCCGCGTCGGGGCGGAGCGACAGCAGGCGCGCCGGCCGGAAGAACTGTCGCCGGGTCGCCAGCAGAACGCCCAGAACGGCCGTCAGCACGGCCGCCTCCTCATAGTCGAAGCCCTTGGCCAGCGAGACGACGGCGCCCACCGCGCACAGCAGCGCGGCCAGCGCCAGCGCGCCCGACAGCCGCCGGTACAGGCCATAGGCCAGGACCAGCAGGCCCAGGCCGACGATGCTGCCCACCAGATGGGACAGTTCGACCAGGGCGACGGGCAGCACCGCCCCGACCGCATCCAGCCGCGACTCCAGGGCGGGCGTCGCGCCCGACACCAGCAGGACGACGCCGCCGGCGAAGACCAGCACCGCCACCAGCATCGGCACCATCGGCGCCAGGAACGCTGGAATGCCACGGACCAGGCGAAGCGGCAGGCGCTGGGCCCGGACCTCGCGCAGGCCCAGCGCCAGGCCCGCCGCGATCAGCGGCAGGACGTAATAGATCGCACGGTACAGGACCAGGCCGCCGGCCACCGCGTCGGTTGGCATGAACGGACCCAGGCCCAGCAGGATCACGGCGTCGAACACGCCGATGCCGCCCGGCACGTGGCTGACCAGGCCGGCGACCAGGGCCGCGCAATAGATCGCCAGGAAGCCGGTAAAGGCCAGGTCGTGGCCGCCCGGCAGCAGGACCCACAGGACGGCGGCGCTGGCGACCAGGTCGACGGCGGACACCACGAGCTGCGCCGCCATCAGCGAGGCCGGGGGCAGCGGCACCGTCCAGCGCAGGATCCGCAGGCTGCCCCCCCGGACCGCGGCCAAGGTCAGGCCGGTTGCCACTGCCAGCATGACCAGCGCCGCGGCCAGCCGCACATCGCCCGCAGAAACGTGCAGCAGGGGTGCCACGGCACTGGGCGCCAGCAGCAGGCCAAGGCCGCCGACGATGCTGAGCCCGACGGCAAAGGCCATGCCACAGAAGGCGATGATGCGGGCAATGCGCCCGGGCCCGACGCCGGCGGCGGCATAGAGACGGTAGCGCACCGAGCCGCCGCTGATCAGGGCGAAGCCGACCGAGTTGGAGATCGCGTAGGAGACGAACGAGGCAAAGGCGACGGTCCGATAGGGCAGCTTGACGCCTGCCCAGCGCAGGGCCGACACGTCATAGAAGGTCAGGGCCAGGTAGCTCAGGCCGGCAAGGCCGACTGCCCACAGCACCGCGCTGCCCGGCAGCGTGCGGATCTCGCCCATCACCTGGTCGAAGTCGATCTCCGCCAGGAGCAGGCGCACCGCATAGAGCGCGAGGCCGAACAGGGCCAGGGCCACGATCGGCGTGGCGTGTGCCCTGGCCCAGCCGAGCATGGTTGGACGCGCTCGTGCAACCGGCCGCGCTTCGCCATCGCGCATACCGGACGCTTCGTCCAGTCGTTCCGTCATTGTCATGTCCCAGCACCCGAAGGACCACCTGGGGCCAGGATCTAGGCCTGTCCGCCTGTCGCCGGGATCAAAGGGCCATGAATTCGCGTTCATGCTCCGGGCACGGGCGGGTCGCCGGTCGCGACGCGCCAGGCCGGTCTGCATGTCGAAGTTTTAATCTGCGGCACATCCCGCGATCAGCCCTGCCTCCCTAAGTAGAGGGGCATCAGGCGGCGGCCCGCCACGGACCGCCCGCCCACAGGATACGGATTGGTCGAAGAAGGAACCTGGTCCCGATGACGTCCCCTCGCTTCCTCCGTCTACGGTCGAGCACCTCGCTGCGCGCGCTGGCCTTCGGCCTGGCCCTGGCGATCCCCGGCACCTATGTCCTGGCGGCCTCCGACCAGGCGCCAGCGGTCAATGCCGGGCCCGTCACCGCGGGTGCCACGGCACTCGTCACCCTGCCCAGCTTCTCGGACCTGGCCAAGCGGGTGACGCCGGCCGTCGTCAACATCACGGCCCAGGTCACGCAGGAGGCGGACGGGCCCCAGGCCATGCCCTTCGGCGATCCCGACATGCAGGAGTTCATGCGCCGCTTCGGCTTGCCGGTGCCCCCGCAGCAGCAGCCGCGCGAGCGCCGCGGCATGGCCGCCGGCTCCGGCTTCGTGATCGACCCGGCGGGCTACATCGTCACCAACAACCATGTCGTGGACCATGGCAGCGACATCACCGTGACCCTGCAGGACGGTCGCCAGTTCAAGGCGACCGTTGTGGGCACCGACGGCAAGACCGACGTCGCCCTGCTCAAGATTGATACGGGTGCCGCCCTGCCCTATCTCCAGTTCGGCGATTCGGGCCGTGTCTCGGTCGGCGACTGGGTGCTTGCGGTCGGCAATCCGTTCGGTCTGGGTGGCACGGTGACGGCCGGCATCGTCTCGGCCCTGGGCCGCGACATCCATTCCGGCCCCTATGATGACTACATGCAGATCGACGCCTCGATCAACTCGGGCAATTCCGGCGGCCCCACCTTCAACACCAATGGCGAGGTGATCGGCATCAACACGGCCATCTTCTCGCCCAATGGCGGCAGCGTCGGCATCGGCTTCGCCATCCCGTCCAACCTGGTCAAGTCGATCGTGGCGCAGCTGCGCGAGTCGGGCACCGTCGCCCGCGGCTGGCTTGGCGTGCAGATCCAGCCGGTGACCGAAGACCTGGCCGGCGCCCTGGGCCTTGAGAAGGGTGCAACGGGGGAATCGACCGGTGCCCTGGTGGCGGAGGTTCTGCCCAACAGCCCGGCGCATAAGGCCGGCTTCCGCACCGGCGACGTCATCACGAAGTTCGACCAGACGACGATCGGCGACGTCCGCGACCTGACCCGCACCGTGGCCCAGGCCAAGCCGGACCAGTCCTACCGCGTCGCCATCATCCGCGACGGGCAGCCGCGAACGATCGACGTCCGGATCGAGGCGCTGAAGGACCAGGACCGCATGGCGTCGCGCGGCGACGGGTCCGGTGCCGAGCAGCAGCAGGAGGCCGCGACCGTGGCCGACGTGCGGGTCGAACCCCTGACCAACAACCTGCGCCGCCGCATGGGCCTGCCGCGCGACGTGTCTGGCGTGGTGGTGACCGATGTCGATGGCCGCGCGGCCGAGGTCCTGCAGCCTGGCGACATCATCGAGAAGGTCGGCTCCAGCGCCGTGACCACGCCGCAGGAGTTCAACAGCGCGGTGACGCAGGCCAAGTCCGAGGGCCGCAACGCCGCCCTGCTGCTGGTCACGGGGCGCGACGGCGCCAGCCGCTTCGTCGCCCTGCCCTTCGCCAAGGCCTGAGCCCCGACCTTGGCCAAGCCTTCCCCCTACGCGGGGGAAGGCTAGGATGGGGCGCCCGAGTTCGGCGCGGGGGACATGGGCCCGCGCCGGGCCGGGCGCCCCATCATCCTGCCTTCCCAGGGACCCTATGGCATCATGAAGATCCTGCTGATCGAGGATGACCAGGACGCCGCGCGCTACATCGTCAAGGGGCTGAAGGAGGCGGGCCACGTCGTCGACCACGCCGCCGACGGCAAGACCGGCCTCTTCCTGGCGGGGTCGGAGCCCTATGACATCCTGATCGTCGACCGGATGCTGCCGGGCCGCGATGGCGTATCCCTGATCGAGGTGCTGCGCGGGGCCGAGATCTATACCCCGGCCCTGATCCTCAGCGCGCTCAGCGGGGTCGACGACCGGGTGACCGGCCTGCGCGCCGGGGCCGACGACTACATGACCAAGCCCTATGCCTTCAGCGAACTGCTGGCGCGGGTGGAGGCGCTGGGCCGGCGCCATGCCGGCGGCCAGGTCAAGACGGTGCTGAAGGTCGCGGACCTGGAGATGGACCTGCTGTCCCGAACGGTCCGGCGTGGCGGCCATGTGGTCGATCTGCTGCCGCGCGAATTCGCGTTGCTGGAATACCTCATGCGGAATGCCGGCGCGGTGGTCACCCGCACCATGCTGCTGGAAGCGGTGTGGGGCTATCACTTCGATCCCAAGACCAACGTGATCGAGGTGCACATCGCCCGCCTGCGGCAGAAGATCGACCGCGACCAGGGCCGCCCCCTGATCCACACCGTCCGCGGCGCCGGCTACTCGATTCATGAATAGGGCGCGCGGGCAGTCCTGTCTCCCCGGCAGTCTCGCCAGATGGCGGTGAGCGAAGGGCCCGGGCGGCAGCGGGGACCCCTGGCCGACTTGGTGCGCTCGACCACGTTCCGTCTGATCGTCGCCTATCTAGGTTCCTTCGCGGCGTCCGTCGCCCTCATCCTGGTGTTCATCTATGCGACCACCACCCAGCTGATCGAGAACGAGATCGAGGCGGTGATCGAGGCACAGGTCCAGGGCCTGCGCGAGCAGTACCAGCGCGACGGCCTGCCCGGCCTGATCCAGGCGATCGCACTCCGCAGCACGACCAGCCGGCAATCCACGCTCTACATGCTGATGGGGCCCGGCCTGCCCCAGCCCCTGGGCAACCTGTCGGAATGGCCCCCCGGCCGCATCGATTCCGAAGGCTGGCTGGAATTTGGCCTGACCGTCACCCGCGGCGACCAGCAGATGGTCCAGCCCGCGATCGGCAAGGTCTACACCCTGGCCGGCGGCTATCGCCTGCTGGTGGCGGAGGACCGCGAAGCCCTGCTGGAGATCCGCAGCCGGCTGGTGACATTGGGCGGCATCGCGCTGGTCCTGGTGGTGGCCCTGGGCGCGCTGGGCGGCGTGCTGTTGTCCAACACCGTCATGCGCCGGATCGGTGCGATCAACGCGGTGGCGCGGGATGTCATGGCGGGATCGCTTGGCCGGCGCGTGCCCGTTGATGGCCAGCGCGACGAGCTGGACGAGCTTGGCCGCTCGGTCAACGACATGCTCGATTCGATCGAGCACCTGATGGCCGACCTGCGCCACGCGACCGACAACATCGCCCACGACTTGCGCACCCCCTTGAGCCGCGTCCGCGCCCGCCTGGAGCACGCGCTGGCCGAGGAGACGGATGTCGAGCGGCTGCGCGCGACGATGGAGTACAGCGTCGAGGAGATCGACCGCCTGACCGCGATCTTCTCCGCCCTTCTCACCATCGCCACGGCCGAATCGGGGGGAGTGGCGCTGACCCCCGGCATCAGCATCAGCGAGGCGGTGCACACCGTGCTCGACCTCTACGAACCCGCGGCGGAGCAGAAGCGCATCGTCCTCTCGGTCACCGTGCCGGAGGGGATCAGCGTGACCGGCCACCGCGAGCTGCTGGGCGAGGCAGTCGCCAACCTGATCGACAACGCGATCAAGTACACGCCCGCAGGCGGCACGGTCGCGGTCCAGCTGGTGGCCGAGCCCCGGGTCCAGCTGCGCGTCGCCGATTCGGGACCCGGCATCCCCCAGGCCGAACTGGGCGAGGTGACAAAGCGCTTCTATCGGGTGGAGAGCAGCCGCTCGACCCCCGGAAGCGGCCTCGGGCTCAGTCTCGTTGCGGCGGTCGCCCGCCTGCACAAGGCGGACCTGGTCCTGGCCAATGGCGCGCGGGGCCTTACCGCCAGCCTGACCTTCCCGCCCTGACGGTCCGCCCGGGCAGGCGCGCCAACTGGCCACGCAGGCCCATCGCTCCGGCCACGACCAGCAGGAACGAGCCCAGCGCCCAGGGCACCAGCCGCGCCTGCGGCACCTCCACCGGCTGCAGGCGCGTCGTGTCGGTGTCGCCGCCCAGCACGTACACGGCGATCGGCGCGCCTGGCCGGAAGGTGCCGGCAATCACCTCCGCCGCACTGCGCGAGCGCAGGACCAGGTCAGCGCCCAGGGGCGCGGTCGCCTCGTCCTCGACCTCCCGCCCCTCGACCGCCACGCGATAGCGCACCCGGATCAGGTAGCGGGTCGCCGCCTCGTCGATGCGGTCCAGCCATTCGCCCGAACTGCGCGGCGGCGCCGCGTATTGGGCGTCGGCCTCCGGTCCCTCGACCAGGGCGCGCAGCCAGTCGCGCTCGGCCACCACCGTCACCGCCTCGATCCGGCCGTCGACGCTCTGCCAGTCGCCGGCCCGGCGGTTGAGCTGCCATTCGCGCGCGCAATTGGCGAGGCTGACCATGCCGGCCAGCAGCAGGGCCGTCGACGCGGCCAGCGACAGGCCCCACCACAGCCGGCCGGGGCGGGGGTTGGCCCGCACGGCTCAACCGGCCCGCTGGCAGCGAAGGCCGCTCAGTCGTGCCAATCCAGGACGGCGCGGATGGTCTGCTCGAAGACCTCGAACTCCATCTGCCTCTTGGCACCGGCCGCCATCTTGGCGTCCTGGCCGACCAGGTGGCGCAGCTTCGTCGCCTCGCCATGGATCGCGTGCAGGATCGCGTCGGCCACATCCTGCGGGTTGCCGCGCTCCCCCGTGGGATTGAGCTTGAGGATCGCCGTGTCGAAGCGGGCCGAACGCTCGGCATAGGGCGAATCGGGCGCAAAGGCCTTGCGCATGTTGGCGTGCAGGCTGGTCGCGAACTGCCCCGGCTCGACCAGGGCCACACGGATCCCATAGGGCTGCACCTCGTAGTGCAGCGATTCCGTGATCGCCTCGACCGCGAACTTCGATGCCGAGTAGAGGCCGGTATATGGCCGCGCCACCAGGCCCGAGACTGACGAGACATTCACGATGACGCCGCGTCCCCGCCCGCGCATCAGCGGCACCACCCCGCGCAGCATGTTCAGGACGCCGAACACGTTCGTCTCGAACTGCCAGCGGGCATCGGCGTCGGACGTCTCCTCGATGGGTCCGCGCAACTCGACGCCGGCATTGTTGACCAGGACGTCGATGGGGGCGATCGCCTCCGCCGCGGCGATGCAGGCGGCCACCGACGCCGCATCGGTGACATCCAGGGCAAGGACATGGATCCCGGCTTCCGCCGCCAGGGCCTGCAGCGCCGCAGCCTCCGCCGGCTTGCGCGCGGTCGCCGTGACCTGGTCGCCATAGGCCGCCAGCGTCCGCGCAGCCAGCAGGCCAAAGCCGCTGGAGCAGCCGGTGATCAGGACATGGGCCATGGACTGTCGCTTCCTTCGGATCTCGAACGCGGGGGTATCAGAACTGGCCAGCCATCACCGCCCCGGTGACCAGTAGCGCGAGGGCGATCGCCGCCCCCAGCACCGCCAGCAGGAACAGCCGGTGGGCACGATCGGCCTCCGCCCCCGCGACGAAGGTGTCGCGGCGGAAGAACCGGTAGCCACCCACCGCAAGGTCCCACAGGCCAAGGTCGGGGCGGCGCAGGCGCACCAGGCGCAGGGCCATGCCCACCGCCAGGGCCCAGGCGACCAGCCACAGCAGGCCGCCGGCCAGGGCGATATGGTCGGGCGTGATCACGCCGTCAGCGACCGATCAGCTTCCGCTCGGCCGCCAGCACGCCGACATAGCTGGGCCGGGCCTGCGTCACCGCCAGCCAAGCCGCCGCCTTGGGCCAGCGGGCCGGGTCGATCGTCACATTGGCATAGGCCATATTGACGAACGGGCTGCTGACCGCCAGGTCGGCCAGGCTGAAGCTGTCGCCCACCAGGGTGTTGGTGGGCCTCACCTGGCCTTCCAGATAGTCCAGGATCGGCGGCAGTTCCTCGGTCTCGGCCCTGTGGGCCGCCGTCTCGTCGCCCGGCTGCTTGAAGAACAGCGGCTTCAGCACCCGGTTCTGGAAGATCTTGGCCATCACCGGCACCAGGATCGTGTCGGCCAGCTCCTCGAACCAGATGGCGCGGGCGCGGTCCTTGGCTGCTGCCGGCAGCAGGGCAGGCTCCGGCTTCAGCGCCTCGAAATAGGTCAGGACCGCCGTCGAGTCGGCCACGCTGAAGTCACCGTCCACCAGGGCCGGAATCTTGCCGAACGGGCTCGCCGCCCGGAAGTCGGGCGACTTGTCCTGCGGCGGCACCGGCTTGTGATCGAAGCTGATGCCCTTCTCGGCTGCCGCGACCAGGACCTTGCGGACGAAGGGGGAGAGGCCACTGCCATAGAGGATCATCGGACGTTTCCCTTGTTGTCGTCGTTGGCCCGGTTCAGTCGGCCTTGGGTGGCACAGGCTTCTGCTCCGGCTTGGCCTCGGGCACGGCAAGGCGGATGTGCAGTTCGCGCAGCTGCTTGTTCGAAACCTCGGCCGGGGCCTGCATCATCAGGTCCTGCGCCTTCTGGTTCATCGGGAACAGCGTCACCTCGCGGATGTTGGGCTCGTCCGCCAGCAGCATGACGATGCGGTCGACGCCCGGTGCGATGCCGCCATGTGGCGGCGCGCCATAGCGGAAGGCGTTCAACATGCCACCGAAGCGCGCCTCGACTTCCGACTGGGGATAGCCGGCAATGTCGAACGCCTTGATCATGACGTCCGGGCGATGGTTCCGGATGGCCCCGGAAGACAGCTCTACGCCGTTGCAGACGATGTCGTACTGATAGGCATTGATGGTCAGCGGGTCCTGCGTCTCCAGCGCCTCAAGCCCACCCTGCGGCATCGAGAACGGGTTGTGGCTGAAGATGACCTTCTTCTCGTCCTCGTCCCATTCGAACATGGGGAAGTCGACGATCCAGCACAGGCGGAAGGTGCCCTGCTCGATCAGGCCCAGTTCCTCGCCGATCTTCGTGCGGGCCAGGCCCGCCAGCCTGGCCGCCTTGGGCGCCTTGTCGGCCGCGAAGAACACGGCATCGCCGTCCTTCAGCCCGGTCAGTTCGCGCAACTGGGCCAGACGCTCCGCCCCCAGGTTCTTGGCAATCGGGCCGCGATCGCCGTCGGCCGCGAACACCACATAGCCCAGGCCCCCTGCCCCTTCGCCACGCGCCCAGTCGTTCAGCTTGTCGAAGAAGCTGCGCGGCCGGTCGCCGGCACCGGGGGCCGGGATGGCCCGCACCACGCCACCCGCCTCGACCGCCCGGGCGAACAGGCCAAAGGCCGACCCGCGGAAGGCCTCCGTGACGTCCGTGATGACCAGCGGATTGCGCAGGTCCGGCTTGTCGTTGCCGTATTTCAGCATCGACTCGGCAAAGGGGATGCGCGGGAATGGCGCGTCCGTCACCGTCTTGTCCGAGAATTCGGTGAAGACGCCGTGGATCACCGGCTCGACCGCGGCAAAGACGTCGTCCTGTGTCACGAACGACATCTCAAGATCAAGCTGGTAGAACTCGCCCGGCGAGCGGTCGGCGCGCGCATCCTCGTCCCGGAAGCAGGGTGCTATCTGGAAATAGCGGTCGAAGCCGGCCACCATGATCAGCTGCTTGAACTGCTGCGGCGCCTGGGGAAGCGCATAGAACTTGCCCGGATGGATGCGGCTGGGCACCAGGAAGTCGCGCGCGCCCTCGGGCGAACTGGCCGTCAGGATCGGCGTCTGGAACTCGGTAAAGCCCTGGTCGACCATGCGCCGGCGCAGCGACTGGATGACCTTGGCCCGCAGCATGATGTTGCGGTGGGGCCCCTCGCGCCGCAGGTCCAGGTAGCGATAGCGCAGGCGCATGTCCTCGGGCAGGTCATGATCGCCAAAGACCGGGAATGGCAGTTCCTCGGCAGCCCCCAGTACCTCGAACGACTCGACGCGGATCTCGATGGCGCCGGTGGGCAGCTGCGCGTTCACCGTTTCGGGACTGCGGGCGACGACCTTGCCGTTGATGCAGACGACGCTTTCGGCCCGCACCGAATCCATGCCGGCAAAGGCGGCGCTGTCTGTCTCGGCCACGCACTGCGTGATGCCGTAATGGTCGCGCAGGTCGATGAACAGAAGCTGGCCGTGATCGCGCTTGCGATGGACCCAGCCGGACAGGCGCACGGTCTGGCCGACATCGGAAGGGCGCAGCGCGCCGCACGTATGGCTGCGATAAGGGTGCATGAAACTCGGATTCCTCAGGTCGCGCCGTTGTAGAAGTGCAGCGTGGGCGAGGCAAGCCGCGCCGCGCAGGAAGGCGCCAAAGACGCCCCAAACAGGCACGGGAGGGCCTGGACAGCATGACCGATCTGATCGACCTCAAGACCGATGCCGGCCTGACCTTCCAGGCCTGGAACGCCGGCGCCGCCGACGCGCCCCTGGTCGTGCTGCTGCACGGCTTTCCCCAGTCGCGCCATACCTGGCGGGACCAGGTTCCCGCCCTGGCCGCTGCCGGCTACCGTGCCCTGGCGCCGGACCAGCGTGGCTATTCCCCCGGCGCCCGGCCCGACCCCGCCAACCTTGCGAACTATGACTTCGCCCATCTGGTCGGCGACGTCATCGCCCTGATTGCCGCGGCCGGCCATGGCGACCGCCGCTTCCACCTGGTGGGCCACGACTGGGGCGGACAGGTCGCCTGGGGTGTCGCCGACGCCCATGCCGCGCGCGTCGCGTCGCTCACCATCCTGTCGCGGCCGCATCCCCAGTCCTTCATCGCGGCGATGAAGGACGACCCGGAGCAGGCCAACCGTTCGCGCCATCACAAGGCGTTCCTGTCGGCGGAAACGGGCGGCCAGCTGCTGGCCGACGACGCGGCCCGCCTGCGCTCCCTGCTGGCCCATGCCAAGGTGCCACCCCAGGCGGTCGCCGACTATGTCGGCACGCTGAACAGCGCACCCGCGATGGAGGCGGCGCTGGCCTGGTACCGCGCCAATGTCGGCCTGCGTGCCGCCATCGGCACGATCACGGTGCCCACCCTCTACCTCTGGGGCACCGCCGATTCGACGGTGGGACGCATGGCGGCGGAGGGCACGGCGGCCCATGTCTCAGGCCCCTTCCGCTTCGTGGAACTGGACGGCGTCGACCACTTCATCACCGACGAGGTGGCGGGCCGGGTGACGGAAGAACTGCTGGCGCACGTGCGCGCTAACCCGGTGTGAGCGTTGCTACAGATGCTTCGAGACGCGTCGCGCTCCGCGCCGCTCCTCAGCATGACGTCATTGTTGTAAAAGGACTATTCCCCCACCGTCGTCATCCTGAGGAGGCCCGAAGGACCGTCTCGAAGAATGTTGACGCAACGGTTCAGCGCGCGGTCAGGCCGGATCTCTAACCCTTGCCCAGCGCCCGGTCGATGAAGGTGGAGCAGGCGCGGCCGTCGCGCTCGGCTTCCGGCGGCAGGGGGAGTTTCTTCTCGGCCGAAAGCTTGCGGGCAAAGGCCAGCTGCTTGTCGGTCGGGGGCCGCCCGGCGCCGGCATTGGCCGAGGGTGAGGCGCTGCGCGCCGGGGCCCGCCCGCCCCCCGGACCGCCACCGCCTCCGCCACCACGGCCATCGTTCAGCATCTCGTCGATGAACTGCGAGATCGCCTTGGAACTGTCGAGCACCTCCTCCGGCACCTCGATCCCGCGTTCGTCGGCCAGGCGCCGGGCAAAGGCCAGCTGCTTTTCCGACGGCGGCCGCCCGCCCCCGGCACCGCCGCCGCCCGCCTGGTCGCGGGAGCCCACCTGCTGATCCAGCCAGGCGGAACAGGCGGCACCCGATTCCTCGACCTCGGCGGGGAGTTCGATGCGCCGCTCCTCGGCGATGCGCCGGGCAAAGGCCAGCTGCTTGTCGGTGGGGGGCCGGGCGTCAGCCATGGCCGGGCTCGCGATTCGTCATGCGGGGCAGTCTAGCCCAACCGCCTGCTCCGAAACGACAAGGAGCCTCAGAACGACAAAGGGGGCAGGCATTGCTGCCCACCCCCTGCGTCCCCCCGCGGTTACGGAGACCCCAGGCTCAGTGCCCGCGGCCGAAGCCGAACAGGTGCTTGGCCACGTTGCGGATCTGGATCTCGTCCGAACCTTCCGTGATGCGGTAGCGGCGGTGGTGGCGATAGATGTGCTCGAACGGCTTGTGACGCGAATAGCCCATGCCGCCATGGATCTGGATCGCCGTGTCGGCCGCGTTGCAGGCCAGGCGGTTGCCCTTGTAGTTGCACATGGAGACCTTGTCCGAGAGCTTCTTCTGGATCTCGGGACCGGTCATCTGGTCCATCTCCCAGGCCGTCTTCATGATGAGAAGCTTCAGCATCTCACACTCGGCCTTGAGCTCGACCAGCGGCCACTGGATGGCCTGGTTGTTGGCCAGCGCCTTGCCGAAGGGCTTGCGCTCCTTGGAGTACTTCACGCTCTCCGCAACGCAGTACTCGGCCACGCCCACGCCCGACGCGCCCTGGCGGATGCGGTTCTCGTGCACGAAGTGGCGCGCCAGGACCAGGCCGTTCTCGGCCGGGCCAAAGATCGCATCGTCCGGAACCCAGACGTTCGTGAACGACACATGCGCGTGGTCCGTCGGCATGTTGTACGTCCAGTAGTACTTCTCGATCTTCACGCCCTCGGCGTCCATCGGCACGATCAGGCACGAGATGCCCTGGGCATCGCCGTCCTTGCCCGAGGTGCGGCAGAACACCATGTCGTGCGTCGCGGTGTGGACGCCGGTGTTCCACATCTTGGCGCCGTTGATGCGCCAGCCATTGCCGTCACGGACCGCGCGCGTCTCCATCCAGGTCGCGTCCGAGCCGTGGTTGGGCTCGGTCAGGCCGAAGGCGCAGCGGGTCTTGCCGGTCAGGCTGCCCTGGATGAACTGTTCCTTCTGCTCGGCCGTGCCGAAGTCGCGGAACATCAGCACCTGGGGGAAGTTGCCGACGATCGAGGCTTCGTTCTGCAGGTCGTTGTGCAGGCCCAGGCCCTTACGGGCCAGGTGCATGCGGATGACCGCCATGGCCAGGTTGCCGATCTCCTTGCCGCCGTATTCCTTGGGCAGCGGCAGGCGCAGGAAGCCCGCCTTGTCGGCGCGGCGGCGCATCTCGCCCAGCAGCTCTTCCCACTCGGGCCGCGGCAGGCCGTCCTTGTCGAAATCGGTACGGGCCCATTCGCGGCGGTGGTCGAAGAAGCGGATATTGTCATCCTGCTCCTCGAGCGGCTTGATCTCCTTCTCGATGAAGGCGTCCAGCTCGCCCAGCAGCGTCTGCAGCTCGGCCGGAATGTTGAAGTCCATGCCCATCCTCCCTTCGGATCTTTTCGCGGCGGAGAATAGCGGCTCGGAAGCAGGACGCCAGAGGGTTTTCTGCAATGCCTTCTAATTCGAATTCAAATTTGTGTTAGGGAACGATGGCATCCAGGCGTCGGATGGCGGTGGCGACCTCCCCCGGCGCCTCGCGCGGGTAGAAATGTCCGGCGACCGGCGTGATGCTGCGTTCGTAGAATGCGACGAACTTGTGGCGCCCCGAATCGGCCTGGACGGGTGGGTCGACGCCGTCGGCCGCGCCGTGCAGGACAATGGTCGGCACCGCGATCGGCGGCTGCCCGGCCAGGGCCGTCTCCACCGCGTCATAGACCGGGTCGCCCGCAGTGCTGGCATAGCGTACGCGATAGGAATGGACGACGACCGCGACGAAGTCGGGATTGTCGAACGAGGTGCCCGTCCGGGCATAGGTCGCCGCGTCGAATGCCCAGTTGGGCGACCACAGGCGCCAGATCAGGCGGCACAGGTCATGCCGGTTCTGCGTCAGGCCCGCCTCGCCCCGGCTGGTGTGGAAGTACCACTGGTACCAGTTCCGCACCTCCTCCTCGGCGCTGCCGGGCCGGACCATCGCGGCGATGTCGTGGATGTTGTAGCCGGTGATGGACAGCAGGCCGCGCACCCGGTCGGGCCACAGCGCGGCATTGATGCAGCACGCCCGCCCACCCCAGTCATAGCCGCCCAGCAGGACCCCCTTGAGATCGAGGCCCAGGATCAGGTCGCGCAGGTCCTGCCCCAGCGCCGCCTGCTGGCCCGAGCGCATGGTGCCGGGGTCCAGGAAGCGGGTCGGGCCGTAGCCGCGCAGATACGGCACGATGACGCGATAGCCCTGCGGCACCAGGCGCTCGACCGCGCCGTCCCAGGTGCGCGGATCGTCCGGAAAGCCATGGACCAGGACCACGGGCCGCCCGTCCGGCGGCCCGCTCTCCTCGTAATGCAGGTCAAGGACGGATGTCCTGATCGACTTCAGGGTGGGCTGGCTCATGCCCCCCAGGATCGGCGATCAGGCGGCATCCGCATAGGGGGGCTCGGGCTCGTACTGCATGAAGCGCTGGGTGGCGCGCGCCTGCGGAATGCCGTGGATCTGGCCGACCAGCCACAGCGCCATGTCGATCCCGGCGGAGACACCGGCCGAACTGACCAGATTGCCGTCGACCTGGAAGCGGCTGCCCTCGGTCACGGTGCAACCCAGGTTCAGGCCGCGGAACTCCTCCACCATCGACCAGTGCGTCGTGACCTTCCGCCCCTCGGCCAGGCCGGCAGCCGCCAGGAGCATGCTGCCCGTGCACACGCTGGTGACCCAGGTACAGGTCGGCGCCACCTTGCGCAGCCAGGTCTTCAGCCCCTCATGCCCCATCAGGGGTCGCGTGCCGAAGCCGCCGGGCACCAGCAGCACGTCCAGGGCCTCCACCTCCGCAATCGTCGTGTCGGGCAGGATGCGCAGGCCGTTGAAGGCGCGCACGGGCTGCGCGTCCAGGCCGATCAGGACGACCTCGCCCAGGTCGGCCGTGCCCTGCATCTCGCGGATCTTGCGCGTCATGCCGAACACCTCATAGGGGCCGACGAAATCCAGCTCCTCAACCTCGTCAAAGATCAGGATGCCGATCCGGGGTGCAGCCAGGCTGGCAGTCATGATGCATGTCCTTCCATCAGGGGGGATTGGAAACGGGCGCGGTAGTCGGCCGGCGAGACCTGCAGGTTGCGCTGGAAGACGCGGCGCAGCGCCTCGTCATCGCCCAGGCCGACACGGCCGGCGACCTGCTTGCAGGGCATGGCGCTTTCCTCCAGCAGGCGGCGCGCGGCGTCCAGCCGGGCGCGCTCGACGAAGCGGGCGGGCGACATCGCCAATTGGCTGGCAAAGGCGCGGGTCAGGGAGCGTTCGCTCATCCCCGCGCGGCTGGCCAAGGCCGGGACCGACAGGTCGGCCCCCAGGTTCTCCACGATCCATGCCGGCAGGGTGCCCAGCGGTCCGGCCGGTGCTGCCTGGGCCGCCAGATGGGCCGAGAACTGCGCCTGGCCGCCCGGGCGGATCATGAACATGACCAGGTGGCGCGCGATCGACAGGGCCATGTCATGGCCCAGGTCCGCCCGCACCATGGCCAGCGCCAGGTCCATGCCGGCCGTCACCCCGGCCGAGGTCCAGAACGGCCCGTCCTGCACATAGAGCGCATCGGCATCGACGCGCACGGCGGGAAACCGGCGCTGCAGATCGCCTGCAAAAGCCCAATGCGTCGCCGCCCGGCGCCCGTCCAGCAGCCCCGCTGCCGCCAGCAGCAGGGCGCCCGTACAGACCGACGCCGTGCGCCGGGAGCGCCGCGCGGCGTCGCCGATCCACCGGATCAGGGCGTGGTCGGCGGCCATGGCGCGGGTCCCCTGCCCGCCCGCGACGATCAGCGTGTCGGGCGCGGCCCCGCTCTGCAGCAGGCCCTGCGCATCCTCCGCCGCCAGGCGCGCCGGGCCGCTGGTGGCGACCATGCCGGGCTGCAGCGCCAGGAAGCGCACCTCATAGGCCGGCTGGCCCCGGCCGTCCTGGGCCACGGCAAAGATCTCGGCCGGGCCGACCGCGTCCAGCACCTGGACGCCTGGAAAGATCAGGACCCAGACGCTGCGGCGGGTCGGGGAATGCGGGGTGCAACCATCCATGGCGCCATGGTGCGCCAGCCCGACCTTGGCGGACAGGCCAGACAGCCCTCAATTCGCGCCAGGCCGCCTCAGCGCTGCGACGGTCCGCCCGATCCCGCGGCGTGGGCGGCGGGTGCCGCCACCTTCTGTCCCCGGGCGCGCCACAGGCCGTCCAGGAATCCATAGCCCCAGGCATGATGCATCGTCGCCAGGACCAGCGGCAGCGCCAGGGCCGCACTGTCGCGCGTGCGGGCCAGCGCCGGCACGGCGGAGCCCAGCATCAGCAGCCCATAGGCAACGAGCGGAATCGCCAGCAGCTTCAGGACACCGCCCAGCGGCGCGCCCAGCAGGGCGGCGATACCGGTCGCCGCCGTCACGCCTTCCAGCGCCACCAGGGCCGGCGGCAGGAGCTGGCGCCAGCGCGGGGCCAGCCGGTGCTTCAGCAGCATTCGCACCCGGCCGCGGCCATAGAGGAGGTATTGGCGCGCCAGGGTGCGCAGCGTCGCGCGCGGCACGTAGTTCACCTGGATGGTGCTGTCCAGGATGATCAGGCCACCCGCTTTGCCGATGCGATAGGACAGTTCCCCATCCTCGTTATGGCTGAAGGCCGGGTCGTACGGTTCGACCCGCGCAAACAGGCTGCGCCGGAAGCAGCCGTGATAGCCATGATCCACCGGCTGCGTGGGCCCAGGCCGGCGATAGCTCGAATCGCCCACGCCCAGGACCGAGCGAAAGCCCATCGACACGGCCCGCCGGAACCACGGCCCCGTCTCGATCGGTACCAGGTAGAAGACGACCAGGTCGGCGCCATGACGCTCGATCGCGGCGATGCAGCGGCCGACGAATTCGTCGGGAAAGATCGAATGGGCGTCGGCGCGGATGAAGTAGGTGGTCGCCGGATCGCAGTTCAGGATCGCCTTGTTGAAGGCGGCGGCCTGGAGGCGGTCGGGATTGTCCAGAAGGCGCACCTGCGGCAGGCGCGCGGACATGCGGCGCACGATGTCCTGCGTGCCGTCGGTGCTGCCGCCGTCGACCACCAGGATCTCGTAGCGGCTGGTGGGGTGGGCCGTGCGCGCGATCGACTCGACGCAGGCCTCGACATGGCGGGCCTCGTTCAGGGTCGGGATGATGACGCTGACCATCGGGATGCTGGCGGGGTCCGACCCGCCGCCCTGTGCCACGTGCGCCCCATCCGGCATGTGCTGTGGCTGCAGTGCTGGCCCCCGCTTCAGAAGATCCCGATGGGCAGCAGTGGCATCCCCGCCCGCGCCCGTCAATCCGATCTGCCAGGACCGGCAGCGATCATTCTGCCGGCCGTCCCCGTTTCCACAAGCAGGCATCGGCCCGCAAGCGACAAATCGCAGGGCCGATCCTGTCCTTCGCAACTTAAGGGATAGTTAAACCACCACGCCGGCACGTTGAAACGCGATCGCGACGGCCCTCAGGTGGCGACGGCCAGAGGGAACGTCTGGTTCAGGCGGCACCCGCATCGGGAACAATCTGGCCGCGTTTCACCAGCGTGATTGCACGCGCCAGTTCTGCCGCGTCCACGATCCCGGGAATAGGCAGGACCAGGCCGGACCGCAGGTGCACCAGCACCCGCCCCGCCCGCGCGTCGACCGGCAGGAAGCCGCTGCCCGACTCAGGCTCGGCCACGGCTTTCTCCACCTCGGACAAGGGGATCCGGATGCCGCGGATCAGCGCGCTGGGGCGGAAGCGCAGGGCATCGCCCGTGACCTGCAGGCGAAACGCCCGCCGGTTCCAAATGCCCAGGCCAACGACGGTGAGGAACGCCGTGATGAACGCCGCGGGCGCCAGGAACGCCAGCGGTGCGACCAGCAGGGTCGTCAGGATGGCGCTCCGCACATAGAACGTATCGGACCGCTCCGCCCAGAAGACGACGCCGGCATTGTCGTTCCTGCCGCGATCTTCTTCATGGGTTGAAACCGACATCTCCTTCACTCCACCGGATATTTCATACAGTCCGTCGTGACACGACTGTACTTAAGGCGCCGACCGCCGGGTTCAAGCGGGCGGCCGCCATCCGGTGGCAAAGTCCCGCAGGTCCTGGGCCAGATCGTCCCGCACCAGGATCCGCGGCACCTTGTTCTGCCCGCCCAGACGGCCACGCTGCTTCATCCACGCGGCAAAACCGCCGGCCGCCATGCGCTCCACGCGCGGGCCCGCCATGCCAGCCCGGTGCGCGCGATAGTCCTCGTTGAGACGCGCCAGCGTGGCGTCGACCACCTGGCCGAACCGGGCCAGGGCGCCCTCTTCCGGCGCGACCCCATCGAACTCCACGATCCAGCAATGGCCACCGGCCTCGCCCGGCCCTGCCCCGTGAACGGCGAAGACGGCGAAGTCGGCCAGGGCCGCATCGATGGCGCGCGCAGCCTCCAGCGCCGCCTGCTCGACCTCCTCGGCAATGACATGCTCGCCAAAGGCCGACAGCATCCAGGCGGTGCGCCCGGTGATCACCACGCGGTGCGGGTTCAGGCTGACGAAGCGCACCGTGTCGCCCAGGACATAGGACCACAGGCCGGCATTGCTGGTGACGACGACGGCATAGTCGACGCCCGTCTGGACATTGGCGGCCCAATGGCGCACCGGGCGCGGCGCGGCCAGGTCGTCGACCGGAACGAATTCCAGGAACAGGCCGTTGTCCAGCATCAGGCGCAGGCCATCCTCCGGCCCCGCATCGGCGATGGCGATGAAGCCTTCGCTGGCGGGATAGACCTCCCGCGTCTCGGCGCCCGTGCCCCTCAGCCAGGCCTCGACCCGCGCGCGATAGGGCGGCATCGGGACTGCGCCATGCACCAGTAGGTCCAGCCGCGGCCAGATCGCCGGCGCGCCCCATGTCCCCGTCCGCGCCGCCAGGGCATCGAACAGCATCAGCATCCAGGACGGGGTGCCGCTGATCACCCGGACGTCGGCCTGCGGCGCGAGGCGGGCGACGGTCGCGATCTTCTCCTCCCAGTCCGAGAGCAGGGCGACCTCGACCGGGGGAAAGGCGATCAGGCGGCCGTACCAGGGCAGCCGGCGCACGGCGATTCCCGACAGGTCGCCCGCCAGGACGCCCGGCGCCAGGTCCTGCAGGGCGGTCGAGCCCCCCAGCATGAAGCCGGCCCCGTCCATCACGCGACTGCCGGGACGCTGGCCGACATGGTGGCACAGCACGTCCAGCCCGGCCCGGCTGTTGGCGCGGATCATGTCCAGGGAACAGGGGATGTACTTGGTCGTCCCGCTGGTCGTCCCCGAACTCAGCGCAAAATACGGGATGCGGCCGGGCCAGGTGACATCGTCCAGCCGCGGAAACGGCTCGCGCCACCAGTCGGTCCAGAAGTCCTCATAGCGGCGCAGCGGCACCGCGCGCTGATAGTCTGCCACGTCGTGGATCGCGGCAAAGCCGTGCGCCCGGCCGAAGCGCGTGCCCGCCGCCCGCGCCAGCAGGGCCATCAGCTGCTGCCGCTGGCTCTCCACCGGGTCCTGCCGGGCCAGCTGGCGCAGGCGGCGCCCGGCATGGAGGCGCAGGACCGCGGTGGCACCCCGCATGACGCCTCAGCTGCCCGGGCGGGGGGGCAGGATCTCGGTGCGGTAGGCGGCATTGGCCCGCACCGTCTCCAGCCGCATGGGCAGGCGGATGAAGCGCCCCTCCTGGAACAGCTTCACCTGGTCCAGGAACGCCTCGCTGTTGTACCAGCCGTCCTGCCCGCCCAGCAGCACGACCTGGGTCGCGTCCAGGTCCGACAGATCGGCGATCAGGCGCGCATCCGCGCCAAAGGTCGCCTCGTGGCGCTGGTCCGTCAGCTCGTGCGAGGTCTTGAGCAGGGTCTCGCTGGAGCCGGAGGCCGGCACGTCGCCGAACCGGTAGCGCCCACCGATCAGCGGGGCGGCGCCAAACCAGCCGGCCAGGCCGATTCGGTGCATGTCGCCCCAGGTGGGAAAGCGGCCGACCGCCTCCTGCGCCTTGTCCAGCGCGGTTGCCAGGGCGGCATCGACCTGCTCCGGCGGCATGCGGGCCAGGTCGGCGTCCAGCGCGTCGAACAGGCGTCCGGCTGCCGAGAGCAGGCGCCGCGCATCGGGCGCGTACAGGGCCTCGATCAGATGAAAGACGGTCGCCTCGAAGGCGACGGGTGCCGCGTCGTCCGCCCGGTACGATCCGTCGAACGCGCGCACCCGCGCCGCCACCGCCGCTGGCCCCGGCTCCAGGACAAGACCGTCCAGCCTGGCCACCAGGCGATCGCGCAGGCGCGCGGCCGATGGCTTGGTCACGTCCTGCTGGATCGCGGCCAGGCGGGCGGCATCGACCGTATCGTTGCCTGACAGCAGCTCGGTCAGGCGGCCGATCCGGTCGTCGGACGAGAAGAAATAGCCGATCGGCACCGACGACCGGCCGGGCATGTTGTTGGCCGTCGCCACATAGCCGCCGGGCGGGTCCAGGATCCAGGGCAGGTCGCGCCCGGTCACGATCCGCTCCCACGCCTTGGCGTCGGCAACGGGACGCACGATGTCGGCCGGCGGCGTGAGCGAGCGGCTGGGAAGATGGGTCGCGGTCACCTGCCCCACATGGCCGTCGACATCGCCATAGACCATGTTCTGCGGTGACAGGGAGAAGCCGTCCAGCGCCCGGCGGAACTCGTCGAAATTGCGCGCGCGGCCCACGCCCAGCATGGCCGTGATCTCATCGCTGGGACGATGGCCGATCCAGCTGACCGCCAGCTGCTCGCCGGGCTGGCCCTGGACCATGGCGCTGTCCGAGATGATCGGGCCGAAGGGCGTTTCACGCACCGTCTGGCTGGTGTCCAGCCACCAGCGGACCTTGATCTCCTCCTCGCGCTCGGTGATCTGCGACGGCGGCAGGGCGCTGACGTCGAACAGGTCGCTGGACGCGGCGCGCAGGTTGGTTCCGCCCCAGGCGATGCGCTCGTTGCGGCCCACCGCGACGAAGGGAAGGCCCGGGATCATCAGTCCCACCGCGTGCATCGAGGGCGACTTCACCCCCGCGATCATCCACGCATTGGGCAGGCGCAGGCCCAGGTGCGGATCGTTGGCGACGATGGCGGCGCCTGAGGCCGTGCGGCTGCCGCCGACGGCAAAGGCGTTGGAGCCGGTGCGCGCGCTGCCGCCCAGCACGTCCTCCAGCATGGCCAGGCCCTGCGGGTCGGGATCGGCGGGGGCGAAGGGGAAGCTAGGCGCCGAGGTCGTGCCCGATTCGAGCAGGCGGGCCCAGACCGCGGGCCAGTCGGCGCGGGTCCGTTCCGGCAGCAGGCGGAACCAGGTGAACCAGGTGACGTCCACCGACGCCAGGCGCCCGATCGTGATGATCTCCTCCGGCCGCCACGGCACGGGGCGGGCCCCGAACAGGGCGTATTCGTGCGGCCGGTCGGCCATGTTGGCCTGGTAGTAGTTGACGCCCGCCACGAACGCGTCCAGCCAGGCCCGCGTCGCCTGCGGCATCTGCGCCAGCACCGTGGGCGAAGCCTTGCCCAGGTTCAGGATGCGCAGCGCGCGGTCGATGTCGGTGGTGAACGGACCCGCCACCTCGGAAATCCGCCCCTGCGAGATGCGGCGCAGCAGTTCCATCTGGCCCAGGCGCAGATGGGCATGGACCAGGCCCAGCGCCATCGCCGCGTCGGCGTCGGTCTGCGCCTCGATGAAGGGGATCTTCTCGGGGCTCCAGTGGATCGTCACCGGGGCGGTCACCGGCAGGCCGTCGGGCACACGGTTGATGCGATCGGCCACGCGCGACGGCGGCGGCAGGGGCGTCAGCGCGGCGCAGCCGGCGATGATCAGGCCCGCCCACAGAACCGCCGCCGCCCGGGCCAAGGAAACCGCCGCCATACAGATACCCCCTCTGGCCCACCGTAGGCCGCACGCCGGCGTCAGCCCACCTGCACACATAGGGCGGACAGACCGAATGGGAAGGCCCACGGAATTTCAGCAGGGCCTTTCCCGCACGCGTCTTTGCGTACGGGCGCCGCTGCCGCTAGGATCAGGGTCCGGCAAGCGGCAGGGCGGTTCACCCGATCATGAGTGCGCAGATCGACGAGAGCATTCTCGAGGCCGTGGCGATCCTGGCCGACGCCGTCAGCGCCGCCGTGGGTCCCGACGACCTGGCCACCCGCACGATCCGCGTGGTCCTGACCCAGCGCACGCCCCGCGCCCTGACGGCCGCCTCGCGGGCCTTTGCCGGGCTTGACCCGGCGACCAAGCGCACCATCGCGATCGAGGCCTATGGCCTGGCCCGGCAGGCGGCCAATCGTCCGGCCGGCGTGCGCCAGCTGCTTGAGAACACGCGCCGCAGGCCGCAGAGCAATTTCGGCAGCGGCCTGCTCAACGCCGTCAACGCCCGCGACTACACCAAACCCTGAGGCACCCGCGCAGCGACAGGCGGAGCGCGGGCCGCTGCTCGCCTCAGCCGCGCGAGCTCAGCGCGTGGTCGATGGGGATGCCGTGCTCGGCCACCAGGATGTGCGCCTGCATCGACGCCAGCGACTGCTCCCCCAGCGACGTGTAGTGCAGCAGGTCCATTCCCGTCCGGATCAGTGGGTGGATCATCGACCAGAAGAACGGCGGAAACTGCGACCTGAACTGCGCCAGGGTCTTCCAGGGAAAGGAATCCGAGATCCCGGATTCCTGAAGCTCAAGGAACAGCGCCTTGATCTTGGCGGGGAAGCGCGGATCGGCCACGGCGCCGATGAAGTGCGCGGCCCGCAGCAGCGCCTCGTAGCTGTTGTCGGCAACGGCGTCGGCCGGCGGCGGGAACTGGGCACCGCGCAGGATCCGGGCGACCACTTCCGCGTCGATGGTCGGATGGTCGCGGAAGCGCTGGCGGACGTACATCTGGCCGCGGTCGACGACGTACGGCCACAGCCACCCGGCAGTGGCGCCGCGCGGCATCGGGCGGCGGGTGAAGCGGCTGTCGATCACCGCTTCACCCGGGGCATCGCCGCGACAGACGCCATGCACCATGCCGATCGAGAAGCAGACCAGCGCCACCGTGAACTGGAGCCAGTCCTGCGAGCGGACATCGCCATCGCGCACGATGCGGCCCATCAGGATTTCCTGGCCCACCAGGGTGACGATCACCGTGTGATCCAGGTCGTGATACATCGCGTCCGTGCGGGCCAGGCGCTGCAGCGCCGGGCGCACCGCCTCGACCAGTGCTTGGCGGTGCTCGGGAAAGCGCCCGCCAAAGGCCTGCTCGTGGCGTGCCATAAGGCGACGCAGCAGGTCCTCTATGGCCAGGTCCTTCGGCCGGAACATGGTGGCGGAGCTTGAGCCCATCGTCCCCTCAGGCCAGTGCGTCACGATGCTCTTCGGCGAAGACGTGCGCGAACAGGTTCGCCATCCACAGGCGGCCGTCATGGGTCACGGACAGGTACTTCAGCCCGGCCGCGATCTCGCCATGGACATTGCTCCAGAAGAAGCGGGGATAGCCCTCGCGCAGGTCCTGCGGCGTGCGATAGCCCAGATGCGCCGTGGCGCCCGTCTCCTCGAACTCATAGAACAGCGCCGGCAGCTTGCGCAGGTAGTCGGGATCGGCCATCTGACCGATCAGGTCGGCGGCGCGGACGATCGCGGGGAACTCCGCCAGCCAGGTCGGATCGTTGTCGCCGGGAACGGGAAAGCGGGTGTGCTCGATGTTCGAGGCGACGGCCTCGGCATCCACCACGCGATGGCCCTGGAAGCGGTGGCGGACGAACAGCTTGCCCCGCTCGACGTGATAGGGCGTCAGCGCGGCGTCCGTCGCGTCCGAGGGCAGCTCGATCATCGTGCCCTGGTCATCGATGACATAGCGGCCGTCCTCGTCCCCCGGGCAGATGCCGCGCACATAGCCGATGTCGTGGCAGATCAGCGAGACCATGACGTTCAGCCATTCGCGCGGGCCGACGCCCCCCTCGATCAGGTGCTTGCCGCGCAGGATCTCCTGGCCCACCAGCGTCACCAGCATCGAATGCTCGACATCGTGATAGAGCGCGTCGGAATTGGAGATCTTCTCCATGACCATCGTCGCCACCCAGCGCAGGATGCCGGGCACCGCGGGGTCCATGGTCGAATACATCTGGTCGTATCGTTCCTCCAGCCGGCGGACGAAGTCGTCGATCAGGAGGGTGCTGCGGCTATACATCGGAACGTTCGTGGCGGACCCGGAACGCAACGTTCACGGCGCATTGCTCCGCCGTCAACCCCCCGGCGGCCCCGTGCGTGATCCCGGTCACCGCGCAGGGCCTGGCCGCGGACCCCCGCCCCTATTCCGCAGGCACCGGCCGGGGGTCCTGGGCAACGGGCGGAGCGGTTGCCGAATCGCCGTGCGGATGCAGCGGCGGCTCGTCCCGGCGGACGCGGAACCAGGCGGAATAGAGCGCCGGCAGGAACAGCAGCGTCAGCACCGTGCCGATCGATAGGCCGCCCATCATGGCGATTGCCATGGGCCCCCAGAAGACCTGCCGCGTCAGCGGGATCATCGCCAGGATGGCGGCCGCCGCGGTCAGCATGATCGGCCGGAAGCGCCGCACGGTGGCCCCCACGATCGCCTCGTGCCGGGTGTGGCCGGCTGCGATGTCCTTGTCGATCTGGTCGACCAGGATGACCGAGTTGCGCATGATCAGGCCGGCCAGCGCGATCACGCCCAGCATCGCGACGAAGCCGAACGGCGCGTTGAACAGCAGCAGCGCCCAGGTCACGCCGATCAGCGCCAGCGGTGCCGTCAGCAGGACCATGACCATCCGGCTCATGCTCTCCAACTGCAGCATCAGGATCAGCAGCATCAGAAGCAGCATCAGCGGCACCACCGCGGCGATCGACTGCTGGCCCTTGGCGCTTTCCTCCAGCGCGCCACCGATCTCGATGCGATAGCCGTCCGGCATGCGGGCGCGGACCGCGTCCAGCGCGCCGTTGACGGCCATGGTCACGTCCGGCGCCTGCACGCCGTCACGGATGTCGCTGCGCACCGTGATCATGGTCGTGCGATTGCGCCGCCACAGGACGCCGTTCTCGAAATCGTAGTCGATGCGCGTGACCTGGCTCAGCGGCACGGCGCGGCCACTGGCCGTGGGAATCGTGACCAGCGCCAGTCCCTCCAGGTCCAGGCGCTCGTTCGCGGCCGCCCTGGCGACCACGTCGATCAGTTCGTCGCCCTCGCGGTACTGGGTGATCGTCGTGCCCGACATCAGGCTGTTCAGCGTCTGCGACACAGCCGTGGAGTCGACGCCCAGGACCCGGGCCTTTTCCTCGTCCACGACGACGTGCACGCGCCTGGACTTCTCCTCCCAGTCCAGCTGGGGGTCGATCGTGTCGGGATTGGCGCGCATCACGTCCCGCACCTGATGGGCGAAGTCGCGCAGCGTCTCCGGGTCCGGCCCCATCACGCGGAACTGCACGGGAAAGCCGACGGGCGGCCCGTTCTCCAGGCGGCTGACCCGGCCCCGCAGGTTGACGAAATCGTTCTCGAACAGCGCCAGCAGGCGGGTGCGGACGCGCTCGCGCTCCTCCAGGCCCTTGGTCCAGATCACCGCCTGGGCGAACTGGCTCTGCGGATACTCGGGGATCAGCGGAAGGTAGAAGCGCGGCGTCCCGCCGCCGACATAGGTGACATAGCGCGCGATGTCCTCGTCACCCTTCAGCGCCGCCTCCAGCCGCTTGGTCTCCTCCAGGGTCGCGGCGATCGACGACCCTTCGGCCAGGCGCATGTCGACAATCAGTTCCGCGCGCGAGGCGGAAGGGAAGAACTGCTGCTGCACCATGCCGAAGGCGCCCAGCGACACCACGAAGGCCGCCACCGTCAGGCCGATCGTCACAAAGCGCCAGCGCAGGCAGAACTCGACCAGGCCCCGGAACGCCCGGTAGAAGCGGCCGTCATAGACGGCGTGCCCGTGGCCCGCGCCGGCATGCGGCTTCAGGAAGCGGCTGCCGATGAAGGGCGTGAAGACGACGGCAACGATCCAGGACAGGACCAGCGCCAGGGCCACGACCCAGAAGATGGATCCCGCGAACTCGCCCGTGCTCGACTGCGCGAAGGCGACGGGCAGGAATCCGACCGCGGTCAGCAGCGTGCCGGTCAGCATGGGAAACGCGGTCGAGGTATAGGCAAAGCTGGCCGCCTTCATGCGATCCCAGCCCTGTTCCAGCTTCACCACCATCATCTCGACCGCGATGATCGCGTCGTCCACCAGCAGGCCAAGGGCGATGATCATGGCGCCCAGCGAGATGCGGTGCAGGTTGATGCCCAGGATCTCCATGCCGGTCATGACCATGGCCAGGACCAGCGGGATCGACAGGGCGACCACCGTCCCGGCACGCCAGCCCAGGCTCAGGAAGCTCACCGCCAGAACGATCACCACCGCCTCGATCAGGCTGGTCATGAACAGGTCGATCGAATCCTTCACGATCGTCGGCTGGTCCGAGATCTGGGTGAAGTCGATGCCATGGGGCAGCTGGCCCCGGATCGTCTCCATCTTGGCGGCCAGCGCCTCGCCCAGGCGCAGGACATTGGCGCCCTTGGCCATCGACACCGCCAGGCCGATCGCCGGCTCGCCCTGGTAACGCATCAGGAACGTGGGCGGGTCGGCATAGGCGCGCTTCACGTCCGCGATGTCGCCCAGGCGGAACGAGCGGCCATTGGCCGCCACGACCAGGTTGCGGATCGAATCGACGGTCCCGAAACTGCCGCTGACGCGCAGGAACACGCGGTCCTGCGGCGTCTCGAACACGCCGGCCGGGGTCACCGTGTTCTGTCGCGCCAGGGTATCGAAGATCGCCTGCGGGCTGATTCCCAGCAGGGCGAGCCTGCGGCTCTCGAACTCGACGAAGACCTTTTCCGGCTGCACGCCGACCAGCTCGACCTTCTGCACGTCGGGGACGCCCAGCACCTCCTGCCGGACCCATTCGATCGTCTCGCGCAGTTCGGCATGGCTGAAGCCGTCCGCCGTGAAGGCGTAGACGGAGGCGAACGTGTCGCCGAACTCGTCGTTGAAGAACGGCCCGATCACGCCGGCCGGCATGGTGTGGCGGATGTCGCCCACCCGCTTGCGCACCTGGTAGAAGGCCTGCTGCACCGCCTCGCGCGGCATCGAGTCCTTCAGCGTGACGAACAGCGTCGTCTCGCCCGGCCGGGCATAGGAGCGGGTATGGTCGAAATAGCCGACCTCCTGCACCGCGCGCTCGATCCGGTCGGTGACCTGGAGCTCGACCTCGCGCGCTGTGGCACCGGGCCAGAAGGCGCGGATGACCACGATCTTGATCGTGAAGTCGGGATCTTCCGACCGGCCCAGCGAGCCGAACGAGAAGAACCCGGCGATGGCGCAGGCGATCATCAGGAACAGGACCAGGCTGCGATGCCGCAAGGCCAGGGCAGAGAGGTTGAACCGCCCTTCCCGGTAATGCTCCTGGCCGTTCGATCGCGGGGGTTCGGGGGGACGACCGCCTGAACCTGAATGGAATGGGTCGGGGACCAGGTCGCCTGGTCCGGAATGGGCGTCCATCGTGCAGCCTGCGCGTCCTGCTCCCCCGGGCGCGTGCGCCGGGACGTTTCCCTGCCTGTCGATTATAGCTTGGGGCCGCCCCCGCGGCCCATCTGCCTGGCCCTAGAGAGCGCTGAGCGTCAGCGGCGAGTCGTAGCGGCGGACCTTCATGCCGGGATCCAGCTTGTGCACGCCGGCCACAACAACCTCCTGCCCCGGCTGAAGGCCGGCACGGACCACGATGCTGTCGCTGCCATAGGTGTCGACCTGGATCGGCGCCAGGGCCACCGCGCCCTTGTCCGCGTCGAACACCCAGACGCCGGCCTGGCCGTCGCTTTCGACCAGGGCCGTCGATGGAAGGATGATCGCCGGCTCGCCCAGGCGGCGGCTGACCGATACGGTCGCCGTCATGCCATAGGCGATGACCGGCGTCTGCGTATCCAGGGCGATGCGGACGGCATAGGTCCGCGTCGCGGGATCCGCCCGGGCCGCCACTTCGCGCACCGTGCCGCTGGAGCGGAAGCTCTCGTCGCTCCACAGGCTGATGCGGATGTCGGTCGCGTCGCGGAACTCGGCCAGGCGCGCCTCGGGCACGTTGACGACGACTTCCTGCGCGTCCGTACCGGCAAATCGGACGACCGCCTGCCCCGCCTGGACCACCTGCCCGACATCGGCCAGGGTCTCGAACACCACGCCATCGCGATCGGCGACAAGGGTCGCATAGTCGAGCTGGTTGCCGGCGATCGCGGTTTCCGTACCCGACCGGGCCAGCGCCGCGTTGGCCATGTCGAGCGCCGTCTGCCGGCGGTCCAGCTCCGCCTTGGCAATGTGGCCGCGCTGGAACAGGGTCCGGGCGCGCTCGAACTCCAGCTTCGCCTGGTCGCGATCGGCCGTCGCCGCGGCCTGGGCCTCGCGCGCGCGCCGGCGCGACAGGCGCAGATCCTCAGGATCCAGGCGCGCCAGTACGTCGCCCGCCTTGACCCGGTCGCCATTGCGGACCAGGCGCTCCGTCACCCGCCCGCCCACGCGGAAGCCAAGATCGCTCAGCATCCGCGGCCAGACGTCGCCCGAATAGGTCGAAACCTGGGTCTGGTCGGTCAGGGCGACGGTCGTCACCTTCACCGGGCGCACGACCTCCTGCCGGGCCTGGGGCGGCTCGCCGCCACAGGCCGCCAGCAGGCTTGCCGCCAGTCCAACGACGGCGGACAGGCGCAGCGCCCGGGCAGACATCACCCGGCGATCCGCATGGCGGAGCGGGCAGCCATCACGCGCAGGCCCTCGATATGGACCTGGATCGCGTGCTCGACGGCGGCATCCTGGTCGACCCAGTCCAGGTTCGGCTTGGCGTCCCGCAGCGCGAGCACGCCAAGGCCCGCCGCCCAGATGCCCTGCACCAGCAGGTCGATCGAGATCGGGGGGAAGCGGCCCAGGGCCACCGCCTCGGCGACGGACACCTTGTAGAGGCGGATCGATTCGGCCATGCGCGGATCGTCCAGCACCGCCGCCATGTCGCGGAACGGCGCACGGCGCAGGAACATGAAGGCGACGGCCGCCGGCTCCTCCCGCGCGAAGGCGCTGAAGTCGCGGGCCAGCGCCACGATGCGCTCAACCGGATCGGCGATGCGCGCGGCGATCGCGCGCTGCCGGTCCTGGAGGTTGGCATATTCGTTCAGCCACATCTCGGCCAGGATTTCGTCCCGGTCCGCGAAATAGCCATAGAGGGCCGCAGCGGACACACCCAGGCGCTGCCCGATGCGACGCATCGAGGCCGCCTCGTCGCCACCCTGAAAGTACAGGTCGCGAGCCGCCTCGACGATCTTGTCGCGCATCGCCTGACGCGCCGCAGAAGGATGTTGCATGATCGACCGCGCCTGAACAGTGAACGTAAACGTGTTCAGTTTACGGTGCAGCGCACCCAGGTCAAGCACTGTTCAGGGGGTGGGGCAATCCTGTCGCAGGGCATATGACCGACCGGTCATTCAGCGGACAGCAGCACGCAGGCTGGCCTCCAGTACAAGTGGGCAGTGTTCAGCCGATCGGCAAGGGGGGCATGGCCGCAGTGCAGCATTGCGGCAAATGCGGGTCACTCGCAGAATGCGGAGAGGCAATCCGCAGGGCAATGCAGGCGCGATCCTTCAGCAGTTCACGCGCCCGCTGCGCCGGCTCCCCCACCCTGCCGGGCCCGCGCGGCACGCACCCGCGCGACGCGCTCCAGCAGCCAGGCCCAGGCCTCCCGCTCCTCGGCCCCGCCGCCGCTGGCGACCCGGGGACCCAGCTCGGCCAAGGCCCGGTCGACCGCCGCGTCCTCCTGGCTGTCGATCGCCGCGACGATGGCCACGCCTTCCATCACCGCGGCCTTGGCCCGGCTGAAGCCGCGGAACGGCGCATGGGTCATTTCCAGGATCGGCGCGAAGTGGAACCAGGTCCCCCCCTCGCCCGCGTCCTGCCCCGTCAGTTCCAGCTCGGCATGGGCCAGGCAGTCGCGCAGGCGCACGCCCCGCACGCGCTCGGGCGGGGCCAGCGGCCAGATGTGCCGCCCCGTCAGGCAGCCCGCGAACAGGCGCGTGTCATCGGTGAAGTTCGCCACGGCATAGGGCACGTCCAGCAGGTTGGCATGGGTCGACGAGTCGGCCGGCACCAGGACGCTCCACCGCGCGCGGTCGCTGTGCAGCAGCTTGGGCGCGATGTGCGGGCGCCCCTTGGCGTCCATGGTGCTCAGAATGACGTCCCGGATCATGGCGGCGCTCCCCCCCTGAGCGTGCGGCTCCGGGGCATGGCCCGGTTCCCATGGTCCGGATAGCAGATGGGGGTTAACAGGTCGCAACGACGGCGGAACGCGCCGCGTGGCGCTAGGTGTCGGAACGCGGCCGGATCATGACCAGTTCGACGCCGGCGCTCTCCGCCTCGGGAAAGACGTCCAGCTTCTCGACCGTCACCGCGGCCTCCAGGATGCGGGAATCGGCCAGGCAGGCCTCCGCCACCTGGCGCGCCAGGATCTCCACCAGCTCGACATGGCCGGACGCGGCCAGCGCGCGGACCGTCGCCACGATCGTCTCATACGAGACGACGCTGTCGATGTCCCGGCCCAGCGCCAGGCGCGGATCGGCCATGGTGCAGGTCACGCCCAGCCGGACGCGCTGGGCGGTGCCGTATTCGTGGGGATAGATGCCGATGTGCCAGGGCACGACCAGGTTGCGCACGAAGATGCGATAGGACCGGGGCACCGGGGCCGCACGGACGGTGCCTGCGTCCTCTGCCAGTCTGTCCCGGATCGCCGCGGTCATCGTGGGGTCAGGTCCCTGAATGCGATGCAACACGGGCGATCATGCCGGGCGCCCGGCAGGGTGACAAGGCGGCCCGCCGGGGGTCAGCCATGCCGCCAGCCGCCGTCGCCGAAGCGCCCGCCGTCGACATGGATCGCGAACGTGTCGGCCCGCCCCAGGGCGACCAGGCCCATCCCCGCCCGCTCCGCCTGGCGCAGGGCAAGCGCCGTCGGCGCCGAGACGGCGACCAGGACGGCGATGCCGGCGCTGGCTGCCTTCTGCACCAGTTCGACGCTGCACCGGCTGGTCACCAGGGCGAAGCCGTCCGCGGCGCGATGTCCGCCTCGCGCCAGCGCACCCACCAGCTTGTCCAGCGCGTTGTGGCGGCCGACATCCTCCCGCACCAGCAGGATCCGCCCCGCCGTGTCGGCAAAGGCGGCGCCGTGCACCGCGTGCACGACCCGGTTCAGCGGCTGCAGCCCCGGCAGCGCGTCCAGCGCCCGCCGGATCGCCGCCATCTCCAGCACCGGGCCGGGGCCGAGCGGGGCCAGCGGGCGCAGGGCCTGGTCCAGCTCCTCGACCCCGCACAGGCCGCAGCCGGTGCGGCCGGCCAGGGTGCGCCGGCGCTGCTTCAGCGCCTCGAACCGCCTGGCCGTGACACGCAGGTGCAGCGCGATCCCCTCCCCCGCGGGCACGGGATCGACCTCCAGCAGTTCGCCCGCGCGCTCCAGGATCCCCTCGGACAGGCTGAAGCCCAGGGCGAAGTCTTCCAGGTCGGCCGGCGTCGCCATCATCACGGCATGGGACACGCCGTTATAGACCAGGGCGACGGGAACCTCTTCCGCCACCGCACGCATCGCTCCCTCCGCGCCGGTCTCCGACACGATGCGCGCAGCGACGGAAACGAAGGACGGCGGGGCCACGGCAGGGATCCGGACGAGGGGGCGACGGTTCAGCATCGAAGCACAGTGGGGCACACTCGGCCAACGACGCCCCAAATGGAAAGGACAGGCCATGGCCCGCGACCCGGGACGCACCTATTCGGCGGACGAGATTGCCACGCGGCTGGCGGCAGACCTGCCCCGCTGGACCTATGCCGACGGCTTCATCCGCCGCACCTACCGCACCCATTCGTGGAAGGGCACGCTGATGGTCGTGACCACCGTCGGCCACCTGGCGGAGGTCGCCTGGCATCATCCCGACCTCGCCGTCTCCTATGACACGGTCGAGGTGAAGCTGCAGAGTCACGATGCGAAAGGCATCACCGACCGCGATTTCGCCCTGGCCGCCAAGTTCGAGGCGGTCATCGACTGGCAGCCCGCGAAGGATGGCGTGCTGGAGGGTACGCCCCAGGAACCGCGCCACGCCTATCTCCGCCGGGACTGAGGCGCCGCCGGGACTGGAGCCGGAACCGGAGTGTCTCGTCCGGGGTTCGCGGCGTCACGGCGTCGCTTGCCCCAACAGCGTTCGTCTCATAGAGTGAAGGCCACGGCACATCTGCGTCGTGCGACCCACACGCGCCGCGAAACAAGACCAATCAGGAGGACCCTATGGCCTGGAGCACCCCGAAGATCGTCGAGATCAGCGTCGGCATGGAGATCAACTGCTACGCCTGCGCCGAGGTCTGATCGGCCAGGGTCCTGCCGGGTTCCGGTGGGATCGCAGATGCGGCGCCGGCCCTGCCGGTGCCGCCGTCCCCCTGAGGGACAGCACTCCGGGCCGCTGATGCGGCCTTTTTCATGACGTGAGTTGCGCGATGCAGAGCGAACCGACCGCGCACGTGGCCCCCCGCGCCCCGACGTTCGAGCCGCCCATGGCGCTGCTCGCCGAGCTGACGCATCGCTGCCCGCTGCAATGCCCCTATTGCTCCAATCCCCTGGACCTGGAGCGGGCCAGTGCCGAACTGTCGACCGCCGAATGGCTGGACGTGATGCGCCAGGCAACGCGCATGGGCCTGCTCCAGATCCACTTCTCCGGCGGCGAGCCGACCGTGCGTCGCGACCTGGAGGATCTGGTCCGGGGCGCGGCAGGGCTTGGCCTCTACAGCAACCTCATCACCTCGGGCGTGCTGGCCGATGAAGCGCGGGTGCACCGTCTGGCCGATGCCGGGCTGGACCATGTCCAGCTCAGCATCCAGGACAGCGATCCCGCGGGGAACGACCGCATCGGCAACCTGCCCGGCGCGCTGACGAAGAAGCTGGACTTCGCAGGCTGGGTCCGAGCCGCCGGCCTTCCCCTCACCCTCAACGCCGTCGTCCACCGCCAGAACCTGGAACACCTGCCGGCCATGATCGACCTCGCCCTTGCGACGGGGTCCAAGCGGCTGGAGGTGGCGCATGTCCAGTACTATGGCTGGGCGCTTCGGAACCGCGCGGCCCTGATGCCGACCCGGGCCCAGCTCGAGGCGGCAACCGCGATCGTGGACGCGGCCCGCCGCGACCTGAAGGGCCGGCTCGTCATCGACTACGTCGTGCCCGACTATTACGCCAAGCGGCCAAAGGCCTGCATGGGCGGCTGGGCACGGCGCTTCCTGAACGTCGCGCCCGACGGCATGGTCCTGCCCTGCCACGCTGCCGAATCGATCACGGGCCTGGCCTTCGAATCTGTGCGCGACCGGCCGCTCGCGGAGATCTGGGCCGACTCGCCCGCCTTCCAGGCCTATCGCGGTACCGACTGGATGCCGGCGACGTGCCGTGCCTGCGAACATGCCGAACGCGACTGGGGCGGCTGCCGCTGCCAGGCCTTCGCGATCTCCGGCCGCGCCGATGCGATCGACCCGGCTTGCGCCCTCTCCCCCGACCACGCCCTGCTCGTGGACCTGGCCGAAAGCGAATCGGCCAAGGCCCCGCCCGCCTTCACCTACCGCCGCATCGGCGCTGGCTGAGGCCGCAGCATCAACATCCTTCGAGACGGCTTTCGGCCTCCTCAGGATGACGCCTGTTGAGAATTTCCTTGGGAAAACAACGTCCTCATGCCGAGGGGCGGCCGCACGGCCGCGTCTCGAAGCATCGTCCCCGACGCTGACGCCGCACTCAATTCCCCGGCGTCAGCAGGTCGCTCACCACGCGTTCCAGCTGCCGCAGCGTGCCGCACGACGCGATGAGGTGGCAGCACGGCGCATAGCGCGGCATGTCGCTGTCGCCCGTCCCCCACAGCACGCGCTGCTCCGGGTTCAGCCAGATCACCCGCTTGGCGCGCTCGCCGATGCGCCGCAGGACGTCGGTGCGGGGGTCGGTGTTGTTGCCCCGCGCGTCACCCAGGATCAGCACCGTGGTGCGCGCCGTGATCTGGTGGGCGAAGCCCTTCTCGAAATCCTCGAACGACTTGCCGAAGTTCGATGAGCCGAAGCCGATCGAGCCCATGATCTCCTTGATCGCCTCGTCCACCGGGCGTCCCTCGAGGATGTCGCTGACCTCGACCAGGTGATTGGTGAAGGCAAAGGCGCGCAGGTCGGACAGCGCCTCCCCCAGCTCATAGAGGAAGGTGAGCAGGAACTCGGAGACCGAGGCGACGGAGCCGGAGACGTCGCAGAGCACCATCAGGCGCGGCCGGTCGATCTTCTTCTGCTTCCAGATCGTCAGGAACGGCACGCCGCCCCAGCCCGCGTTCTTGCGGATCGTGCGGCGGGTGTCGAGCTGGCCGCGATTGCGCCGCTTGCGATTGCGCGAATGGCGGTCGCGCAGGCGCCGCGCCATGGCCCTGACAAGCGCCCGCATGCGTTCGCGGTCGCGCGGCTCCAGCTGGCTGATGCGGGCATTGCGCAGCGTATCCTCGCGCAGCTTCTCGCCCTCGCCCTTGGCATAGAGTTCGAGTGCCTGATCGACCCGCTCGCGCACCTGGGCGCGCAGTTCGGCCAGCTGCTGGCGCAGGCGTTCCGCCAGCGCATCTGGCGCGTCCTCGATGTCCTGCTCCAGCCGGTTCAGGCCCATCAGTTCCAGCATGCGCCGCGCGAACAGGCCGGCCTGGGTGAAGATGCGGATCTCCTGCAGGCCGACGGCATCCGCCGCCTCGGCCATCGCCGCCCCCAGTTGCGCGCGATCGTTCGTCAGAAGGGCCTGGGCCAAGTCGCCCATGTTCGCCATGGCCTCCGCCATCTCGGGCGATTGCGGCTGTCCCGGTTCCGCGTCGGACGCTTCGTCACCAGCCTGGCGCTCGCCGTCCTGCTCGTCCTCCGCCTCGGCCGCCTCGGCGTCGTCCGGCGCTGCGGGCGGGCGGAAGAAGAGGTCGAAGCATGCCTCGATCCGCGCCTTCTCGTCGCGCGACTTGGCCAGCGACAGGGCCAGCGCATCGCGCAAGCCCTCCCGGTCGTCCCAGCCGATCGCCTCGGCCGCACGCAGGGCGTCCATCGTCTCCGCCGGCGAGATGCGCACCCCCGCCCCCCGCGCGGCCCGCACGAAGTCGAGCAGCGCCTGGGTCATGGCGCCTTGCCTTCACCCACTCCCACCTCATCCTGAGGTGCGAGCGCAGCGAGCCTCGAAGGATCGGCCGCCAGCGCAGGTGGCCCATCTTTCGAGACGGCCTTCGGCCTCCTCAGGATGAGGTAGTGAGAAAGTTGAGGTCTCACACCACCTCGCGCTCGACGCGGGCGACGATCTCCGGCACCTGGGTCATGGCCAGCTGCATGTCGCCCTCGTACTTCAGCAGCACGTTGAGGGTGGACTGCACGATGTCCCGGTCCAGCGCGCTGGCGTGGAGCAGGACCAGCACGCGCGCCCAGTCGATCGTCTCGCTGACCGAGGGCAGCTTCTTCAGGTCCAGGCCCCGCAGCGCATCGACGAAGGCGACCAGCTTGCGCGTCAGGGCCGGCGCGATGCCGGGCACGCGCGTCTCGACGATCCGCGCCTCAAGCTGGGGCTCGGGGAAGCCGATGTGCAGGTGCAGGCAGCGCCGCTTCAGGGCATCGCCCAGGTCGCGCTGCGCGTTGGAGGTAAGGAAGACCAGCGGCGGCACGGGTGCCGAGATCCGCCCGATCTCGGGGATCGACACCTGGTAGTCCGACAGGATCTCCAGCAGGAAGGCCTCGAACTCCTGGTCCGCCTTGTCGATCTCGTCGATCAGCAGGACGCAGCCATCGGGCTGCTGCAACGCCTTGAGCAGCGGCCGCGGCTCCAGGAACTGTTCCGAGAAGAAGACGTCGCCAAAGCTGTGCAGCTTGGCCATCGCCTCGTCCAGCGTCTCGGCGTGGCCCAGGACCTGGCCCAGCTTGTCCTTCAGGATCTGGGTATAGAGCAGCTGCTTGCCATACTTCCATTCGTACAGCGCCTTGCTCTCGTCCAGGCCCTCGTAACACTGCATGCGGATGAGATCGAGGCCGAGCCACGCGGATACGGCCTTGGCCAGTTCGGTCTTGCCGACGCCCGCCGGCCCTTCGACCAGGATCGGCTTTTCCAGGCGCTGGGCCAGGAACACGGCGGTGGTGATCGAGCGGCTGGCGATATAGCCGGACGCGGCAAGGCCGGCCTCGACCTCCGCGATCGCTGCCTGGGGATTGGTCGTCATGCTGTCGTCGTTCCGATCAAACGCGTACCCAATGCCGCCTGCTGGGCCGCCCGGGGCCCGCGTGCAATCGACATCATAAGGTCGAAGTCGCCAAACAGGCGGGTGATTGCGGGGGTTACCTGCGTCCCATGGTCTCCATGCGCCCGCGCCCGGCTCAACAGGTCGGCTGCCAGCACGCGCAGGCCGACGAGCAGGCGCTGCACGCGGGGGCCGTCGCCGGCATCCACCGCCTCGGCCGCGGCGCGCGCGCCCTCGCCCAGCACGGCGACCAGGCCTGCCATGCCACCGATCCAGGTCCCCGCAGTCTCCGACGGCGGCGTCGCCGCGGCCAGTTGGCGGACCAGCGCCTGGAACGATCCATGCAAGCCGGGTGCGCCGGCGGCATCCTCCACATTGCGGAAGGTCAGCGCCATCGCCTCGTAGGCGCCGCCATCGGGTCCAAGGCGGTCCGCCTCAGGCACGGCCACATTGTCCAGGACCAGGCCGCAATGCTGTGACGGCTTCAGCGCGCCAAGCTCAGGCATGGGCTTGAAGGTCAGCCCTTCGGCATCGCGTGGCACGACGAAGGCGCCATAGCGCTTGCGCCCCTGCTCCTCACGCACGATCGCGAACACGACGATGTGGCTGGCTTCGGGGCCGTTGGTGACGAAGGACTTTTCACCGCTGATGCGCCAGGTATCGCCGTCGCGCGTCGCCTGCGTGGTCAGCAGCTTAGGATGCGCCCCCACCTTGGGTTCCGAGATCGCCACGGCAAAGGCCGCCTCGCCGCGCGATGCAGGCGCCAGCCAGCGCTGCGCCTGCTCGGGCGTGGCGAAACCGGCGATGAAGTGGCGCGCCGTCAACTGCCTGCCGGCCCAGGTCATGCCCAGGCCCGGCAGCCCGCTCTCCGCGATCAGCACCGATTCAACCGCCCCGATCGCGGCAAATGCGCCTTCGCCATAGGGGGCCGGCAGGCCGACACGGAACAGCCCGGCCTCCGCCGCGCCGCGCAGCGGCGCGTCCAGGAAGTCCCCCTGGCGGGTCGCCACCCAGGCCGTCGCGCGGTTCACCGCGTCGTTGTTCATTGGTTTCCTCCCCATTCTTCCCGTTCATCCCCGCGAAGGCGGGGATCCAGGGCCGCGAGCGCTGTCCTGCGTGACTCTGGATCTCCGCCTTCGCGGGGATGAACGGAACGATTTACGCCGCCAGCTTGGCCAAGGTGTCGGCCAGCCACAGGGCACCGTCCAGGCGCTGCTCGACCCGTTCCCAGTCCTTCAGGCAGACCAGCTTGTTGTCGGGGCGGATCTTCACCTGGCCCCGGCTCTGGCCGATGAACTGGACCAGCCCTGCAGGATTGGGGAAGTCCGCCTTGCGGAACACAACAGTCGCCCCCTTTGGCCCTGCGTCCATCTTCTCGATGTTCGCGCGCCTGGCCAAGGCCTTGATCTCCACCACCTTCAGCAGGTGCTCGACCTCCTGCGGCAGCGGGCCGAAGCGGTCGATCAGTTCAGCCGCAAAGCCGTCGATCTGGCTGCGGTCGGCAAGGTCCGCGATGCGGCGATAGAGGCCCAGGCGTACCTCCAGGTCCGCGACATAGTCCTCGGGGATCAGGACGGATGCGCCGATCGCGATGTTAGGCGACCATTCGTCCTTCTCGGGCGCCGCATTCGCGGCACCGGCAGCGGCGCGGGCCGCCGCCATCGCCTCTTCCAGCATCTCCTGGTAGAGCTCGATGCCGACCTCGCGCACATGGCCCGACTGTTCCTCGCCCAGCAGGTTGCCGGCGCCGCGGATGTCCAGGTCGTGGCTGGCCAGCGTGAAGCCGGCCCCCAGTTCGTCCAGGCTCTGCA
The DNA here is from genome assembly GCF_051903925.1 of Zavarzinia sp. CC-PAN008. Taxonomy (GTDB): domain Bacteria; phylum Pseudomonadota; class Alphaproteobacteria; order Zavarziniales; family Zavarziniaceae. The sequence goes on along the minus strand of NZ_CP173678.1, from coordinate 3,359,799 downwards.
GCACCTCCAGCCGCCGCTCGGCCGTCGCCGTCAGCACCTTGCGCGGGGGCACGGTAAAATAGGCATAGCCGCGCGCCTTGGACCGGCCGACGCGGCCGCGCAGCTGATAGAGCTGGGCCAGGCCGAACATGTCGGCGCGGTGGATGATGAGCGTGTTGGCGGTCGGGATGTCGAGGCCGGATTCAACGATCGTGGTCGACAGCAGCACCTCGTACTTGCCGTCATAGAAGGCGTTCATCACGTCGTCCAGCTGGCCCGGCGGCATCTGGCCATGGGCGCGGATGACCTTCACCTCCGGCACCTCGCGCGCCAGGAACTCCGCTGCCTCGTCCAGGTCGGCAATCCGCGGCACGACATAGAAGCTCTGCCCCCCGCGATAGTGCTCGCGCAGGATCGCCTCGCGCAGGACCAGCGGGTCAAAGGGAAGGACATGCGTGCGCACGGCCAGGCGGTCGACCGGCGGCGTCGCGATCAGCGACAGATCCCGCACCCCTGTCATCGCCAGCTGCAGCGTGCGCGGGATCGGCGTCGCGGTCAGGGTCAGGACATGCACCTCGGCTCGGAGCTGCTTCAGGCGCTCCTTGTGGGCGACGCCGAAGTGCTGCTCCTCGTCGACGATGACCAACCCTAAGTTCTTGAAGTCGATGCCCTTGCCCAGCAGGGCGTGAGTGCCGACGACGATGTCCAGCTGCCCTTCGCCCAGTTCCTTCTTGACCGCCTTCTGGTCCTTGGGCCCGACCAGGCGCGACAGCTGCCCGATGCGCACCGGCAGGCCCTGGAAGCGCGCGCTGAAGGTGCGGAAGTGCTGGCGACACAGCAGCGTGGTCGGGGTCACGATCGCCACCTGCCGGCCCGACATCGCGGTGATGAAGGCGGCACGCATCGCGACTTCCGTCTTGCCAAAGCCGACGTCGCCGCAGATCAGGCGGTCCATCGGCTTGCCGCTCGACAGGTCCCCCATGACGTCGGCAATGGCCGCGATCTGGTCGTCCGTCTCAGGGTACGGGAAGCGGGCGGCGAACTCGTCATACATGCCGCGCGCCACCTCGACCGCGTCGGTCGTGCGCACGGCGCGGGCGGCGGCCACCTTGATCAGTTCCGCCGCCATGTCGCGGATGCGCTTCTTGAGCTTGGCCTTGCGCGTCTGCCAGGCCACACCGCCCAGCTTGTCCAGCTGCCCGCCCGACTCGGCCGAGCCATAGCGCGACAGGACCTCGATATTCTCGACCGGGACCAGAAGGCGCGCGTTCTCGTCGTACATGATCTGCAGGAAATCGTGCAGCGCCCCCTGCACACTGATCGTCTGCAGCCCGTCGAAGCGGCCGATGCCGTGTTCGACATGGACGACCAGGTCGCCCGGCGTCAGCGCCGTTGCCTCCGTCAGGAAGTTCTCGGCCCGCCGGCTGCGCTTGGCCTGGCGCACCAGGCGATCGCCCAGCAGGTCCTGCTCCGAGATCACGGCCAGGTCCGGCGCCTCGAACCCACGCTCCAGCGGCAGCACGACCAGGGCCACGTTGCGCGGATCCAGGCGCTGCACCTCGCGCCAGCTGTCGGCGCGCACGACGCCCGGAATGGCGTGATCGTGCATCACCGTCGCCAGGCGATCGCGCGCACCCGTCGATGTACAGGCGACGACCGTGCGCCTGCCGGCGTCCTGCAGGCGGGTGATGTGTCCCGCCGCCACGTCGAAGACGTTGACCTGGGCCCTGCCCTCGGCCTGCCCCTGCGCCCGTTCCGCCGCGAACTCGCGGCCCGGGCGTCCGTCCATGTCGATCGCCTTGGGCTCCGACGGACCGAACGGCTGGAACTGGCGCACCCGGCGCGCGCCCAGCAGGCGCTGCAGTTCCGGCTCGCGGATGTACAGCTGCTCGGGCGGCACCGGCTTGTAGACCGTGCCTGCGCCCGCCGTCCGGGTCTGCCGCTGCTCGACGCGCGCCGCGTAATAATCCTGGATCAGCGCCAGGCGCGCATGGGCGCTTTCCTCGACCTGGGGATCAAGGATCACCATCAGGCCGGGCACATAGTCAAAGACGGTGTCCAGGCCCTCGTAGAACAGGGGCAGCCAGTGCTCGACGCCGGCATGGCGCCTGCCGCCGCTCACCGCCTCGTACAGCGGATCGTCATCGGCGACGGCGCCGAACAGTTCCTGGTACCGCCCGCGGAAGCGCCGCACCGAATCGGGATCGAACGGCACTTCGCTGGCCGGCAGCAGGTCGAGGCCGGTCAGCGTGCCCGTCGTCCGCTGGGTCAGCGGATCGAAGGTGCGCACCGTCTCCAGCGTGTCGCCGAACAGGTCCAGGCGCGCCGGCTCTACCTGCCCCGGCGGGGCCACGTCGATGATCCCGCCGCGCACGGCGTATTCGCCCGCCTCGCGCACCGTTCCGGTCCGGGTATAGCCGTTGCGCGCCAGGAACACGGTCAGCGCGTCCAGGTCGACGCGGTCGCCCGGCGTCAGGCGATAGGTCGCCTTGCGGATCGCCTCGCGCGGGACGACGCGCTGCAGCAGCGTGTCGACCGGCACGATCACCACCACGCCCTTGGCCCCCGCGGGCAGGCGGGCCAGCCGGCTCAGCGTCTCCAGCCGGCCACTGACGATGTCGGGCGAGGGCGAGACACGGTCATAGGGCAGGCAGTCCCAGGCGGGCAGGCCCACCACCTCGATGTCGCGCGCCAGGAAATTAAGCGCGCTGGTCAGCGTCCGCGCCCGCGCCTCGTCCCGCACGACATGCAGCACCGCCTCGCTCCGGGCCAGGCCAGCCAGGACCAGGGCGTCGAACCCCTCGGGCACCCCGGCCACGGTCTGGCGCGGCGCAGGTCCTGCAATCAGCTTCAGCTTGTCCACGGCGGTGCTCAGGTCCGCCAGGGCGTCTGGGCAAAGAACTTGAAGTCCTTCAGCAGCTTCATCACGTCATGGTCGAACGCGGCCGGCACGGCCTCTGCCCCGGTCATCCAGGCAAAGATGTCGGCATCGGGCTGTTCCAGCAGCGCCTCGTAGCGGTCGAGCTGGCCCTCGTCCATCTGCGCGATGTGCGTGTCGGCGAAGCTGCCGAGCAGCAGGTCGTTTTCCTTGAAGCCGCGATGCCAGCTTCGGAACGTCAGGCGCTTGCGCCGTATCGCCAGATCCGCGGAAGGGTTCTCGGTCGCCATGGCGCGAGGATATAGAGGGGCCACCGGCCCCTGTCATCAGGCGCTTGTGCAGGGCAGCGCAGCCCCCTTCCCCGTGCCGCGCGCGGGCGCTACAGACGGGGCATGGCGCGGCCGCCCGAACTCTTCCCCTTCTTCGCCGAGGTCGAGACCCTCAAGGGCGTGGGCCCGCGCGTCGCCGCCCTGATCGAGAAGGCGACCGGGGGCCGGCAGGTCCGCGACCTCCTCTGGCACTTCCCGACGGGCCTGGTCGACCGCCGCCAGCGGCCGACCGTGGCGGAGGCCCAGCACGGCGCCGTCGCCACCCTGTGCGTGCAGGTCGACGAGCATCGGCCCGGCCGCACGCCGCGGCAGCCCTATCGCGTCTATTGCAGCGACCAGAGCGGGACCGTCGTGCTGACCTGGTTCCATGCCCGCGCCGACTGGCTGGAGCGCCTGTTGCCCGTGGGCCAGGTCCGCCTCGTCAGCGGCCGGGTGGAGCTGTTCGACGGCCAGCCGCAGATGAGCCATCCCGACTACGTCCTGGCGCTGGAGGACGCGGCCGGCATGCCGGACGTCGAGCCGGTCTACGGCCTGACGGCCGGCCTTGCCCCGCGCATCCTGGTGAAGTCGGTGCAGGCGGGCTTGGCGACCCTGCAGCCGCTGCCGGAATGGCAGGCCATGGCGCCGCGGGAAGGCTGGCCCGGCTTCGTGTCCGCGCTGGCGGCGATCCACGCCCCGCTGGATGTGGCCGACCTGGGACCCCTGGCGCCGGCGCGCGCGCGCCTCGCCTTTGACGAACTCCTGGCCAACCAGGTCGCGATGGCCCTCTTGCGCCGGGCCGAGCAGAAGGAACCGGCCCCTGCCCTGCCCGGCACTGGGAAGCGGCGCGCCCGCACCCTGGATGCGCTGCCCTTCGCCCTGACGGGTGCGCAGGCCCGGGCAGGCGCGGAGATCGCGGCGGACCTTGGACGGCCGGAACGCATGTTGCGTTTATTGCAAGGTGACGTCGGAAGCGGCAAGACAATCGTGGCCTTCCTGGCCGCCTTGCAGGCGATCGAGTCGGGCACCCAGGTCGCCCTGCTGGCCCCGACAGAAATCCTGGCCCGCCAGCACGCGGAGACTCTCGCGGCCTGGGCCACCGCCGCCGGCGTCCGCGTCGCCCTGCTGACCGGACGCGACAAGGGCAAGGCGCGCAGCACGCTGCTGGCGGCCCTGGCCGACGGGGTCGTCGACCTGATCGTCGGGACCCACGCCCTGCTGGAGGAGGACGTCCGCTTCGCCGCCCTCGGCCTGGCCATCGTGGACGAGCAGCACCGCTTCGGCGTCGACCAGCGCCTGGCCCTGGCGTCCAAGGGGACGCCGGCTGCCCACCTGCTGGTGATGAGCGCGACCCCCATCCCGCGCACCCTGACCCTGACCCTCTATGGCGACATGGACGTCTCGCGCCTGGACGAGAAGCCGCCCGGACGGAGCCCGGTCGATACGCGCGCCCTGCCCCTGGATCGCCTGGACGAGGTCGTTGCGGGGGTCGAGCGGGCGACCGCGCGGGGGGCTCGCGTGTTCTGGGTCTGTCCCCTGGTTGAGGAATCGGATGAGGTCGACGCGACCGCCGCCCAGTCGCGGGCGGAGATGCTGGCCGGCGTGCTCCGCGCCCGCGTCGGCCTCATCCACGGACGCATGAAGTCGGCGGAAAAGGACGCCGCCATGCAGGCTTTCGCTGGCGGCGAGACGCAGGTCCTGGTCGCCACCACGGTGATCGAGGTGGGCGTGAACGTGCCTGAGGCGACGCTGATGGTGATCGAGCATGCCGAGCGCTTCGGTCTGGCCCAGCTGCACCAGCTGCGCGGCCGCGTCGGCCGTGGCGCCGGCGCCTCTGTCTGCCTGCTGCTCTATCAGGCACCGCTGGGCGAGGTCGCGGCACAGCGGCTGCGTGCGTTGCGCGACAGCGATGATGGCTTCGTCCTGGCCGAAGCGGACCTGAAGCTGCGCGGCGGGGGGGAGATCCTGGGCACGCGGCAAAGCGGCCTGCCCGCCTTCCGCCTGGCGGATCTCGCCCACCACGCGGCCCTGATTCCGGCCGCCCGGGCGGAAGCGCAGGAGGCGCTGCGCACCGACCCGGACCTGACGGGTCCGCGCGGCCAGGCCCTGCGCATGCTCCTGGCGCTGTTCGAACGCGATGCGGCCGAGCGCTACCTGGCGTCGGGCTGAGGGGCGGCCTCCGGGGCCAGCGCCACGGTTGACGCGGCCGGTGGATAGGACGGCATGACCAGGCCGCCCGACATGCACAGCTTCAGCGCCTCTTCCGGCGTCATGTCCAGGTTCCGCAGGCGTTCCCGCGGGACAAAGATGACATAGCCCGACATGGGCGGCGCCATCGGCAGGTAGACGGTCACGATGTCCTCGCCCGTGACGTCATGCACCTCGGTCCGCTGGTTCGAGGCGATGAAGCCGACCGTCCACATGCCCGTCAGCGGGAATTCGATCAGGACGACCTGCCGGAACGACGTGCCGCCGGGCGACATCAACGTCTCGAACATCTGCTTGGACGCGCCATAGATCGTGCGCACGATCGGCATGCGGCCCACGATCCGTTCGCCCAGGCCCAGCAGGCGTCGGCCGATGAAGTTATAGGTGAGGAAGCCCAGAAGGGTCAGCGCCACCAGGATGATCACCAGCCCCAGGCCCGGAATCGTGAACGGCAGATAGGCTTCCGGGTTGTAGGCGGGCGGGATCAGGGGGGTCACGACCTGGTCGACGAAGTTCACGAACCAGATGACCAGCCAGGCCGTCAGGATGATCGGCGCGGCGACGACCAGTCCGGTCAGGAAATAGGTCCGCAGACGCTCGGACGGGGAAGCACTGGGCGCGATCGGATTGGGAACGTTGCTCATCAGGTCTCGGTGGCTGCGCGACACCGCGCTGCCGACGCACGGTGACTTGGCCCGGGATTATGGCACAGTCCGGCCCAAAGACGGGCGGCGCGGGCCGCTCCTAAGGGAGAAACGACGATGACGAACGGGACGCGTTCATGCTGATCCGGCCGCGCCGGCCGGGCGACCCGCCCGACGCCCCAGGTCCCGACCCGGTCGACCGGATCAGCCTGTTCGCCGGAATCATCGCCATCCTGGGCGGGATCGAGGGCATGGACTGGTATCGCGGCGCAAACCCGGATGCGAGCGAACTGGTGATCTACGCGATCGGCTTCGCCATTCCGTTCGGCGCATGGGCCGTGGTCCAGCTCCTGGGCCGCCCGTTCCGGCGCCGGCCAGACGACGCCGCCTGAGACAGAAGCCCCAATCTGGTCAAGGGGTTGGGCAGGGCGGCGCAGGCTGTTCCTGGCCAGACGAATCAGGAACGCATCGCGCCCGCAGCATCACCACCTGTGGCGCCGCAGCAACAGGCGCCGGCGCACCCGGTGCATGGCACACCAGGGGGTGCATTTTCCCTCTTTCATTCCGCGTCGCACCACGCCAATATTGCGGTGCGGCATCGATCGAGAGGTCGGTGTCGCTGCCCTTCCTGGGCGTTTCCTCCCTAGACTTGGGCCGCGTGAAAACGCGGCCCCTTTTTTTTGCCTCCGGGTATGGTGGAACGGCGCTCCTGGCGGCTCAGGCCAGCGCCAATGCCTCCTGCGGGGGCGTGCATACGCAATCCCGCCCCCTGGCCTTGGCCAGATAGAGGGCACGATCCGCGTCCGACAGGACCTGGTCGATGCTGCGGCTGCGGTCTGGCTGGACGGTCTGGACACCAACGCTGACCGTCACGCCCGCCTGGGCCGCGATCGCCGACCGGATCGCTTCCGCCAGCGCCAACGCGTCCGCCAGGTCGACGCCAGGCAGCACCACGGCGAACTCCTCGCCGCCAAAGCGCGCGGCCAGGCCCCGGCTGCGCGGCACCAGGGCAGCCAGGCAGCCGGCGACGCGCTTCAGGCAGGCATCGCCCGCAGCGTGGCCGTGGGCATCGTTGAATGCCTTGAAGTGGTCGGCGTCGATCAGCATGACCGACAGGGGGCCCCCGGCTGCCATGCCCCGCGTCCACTCCGCGTCCAGGTATTCATACAGGCTGCGCCGGTTGGCGAGCGCCGTCAGCGCATCCGTCCGGCTCAGTTCCTCCAGGTCGCGGTTCATCCGCTCCAGGTCCTGCGCGCGCTGCGCCAATGTGGCCGTCAGGCGCTCGTTCTCGACCAGCAGGGCCATGGCCCGGGTGACATCGCCCCCCAGGCGACGGGCCAGCAACGCGATCAGCACGGCGCCCAGCCAGCATGACAGCGCCAGGGACAGCGCATCGGGCTCGGGATGGCGGAAGAAGCCCAGGCTGGCCAGCACCAGCAGCGGCATCTGGAACGCGGTATGGGCGGGCCAGTAGCTGACGTTCGGAATGGACAGCATGATCGCCGACAAGGCGACGCCCACCACGGCAACGATCTCGAAATCGGGCAGCAGCGGAATCAACCAGGCACTCATCAGGCCCCAGGACACACCCGCCATGCCGGTCACCACGGTCGCCAGCACCGCCCAGCGCTGCGCGGGCCATTCCGGGCGCTGACGCCAATAGCTGCGCACCAGGATGATTCGCGCGACCAGAAGGACCGCGGTGAACAGGATCCAGGCCACCAGGCCCGGCGCCGTCTGCTCGGACCAGACGATGCAGCCGATCAGCAGCGTGCCGATCAGGTTGGCCGCGGCCGTCAGCACGGCGGTGCCGTACAGCGCGTCCGTTCTGGCCTGGATGAGGGTGTTCTCGCGGCGCATTCCAACCCGCTCTGGCTTGAAGCCAAGACTAGAGCAACGCGTCTTAACGGATTGTTGGCGGCCGGATTTCCGCCCGCGACTCAACCTGCGAGTGGCTGCGCGCGATTGGGGGAGATCTGGGGGGCTGCGGGCCTTGGGGCCCGCCAGCGGGGCACGCATGCCCCGCCTCTCGGCTTCGCGTGGTCGGAGCGGCGGGATTTGAACCCACGACCCCTTGACCCCCAGTCAAGTGCGCTACCAGACTGCGCTACGCTCCGGTCCTCGCGAAGGCGCGCACCATAACCGCTCCCTCTGGCCGCGGCAACGCCTGATGCGTCGCAACTTGCCGCAGGGGGCGCTTCCCCCCGACGATCGGCTTTCGGCAGGCGATATGGAGGGTTCGGGTAGGGTCACCGCAACGCGCGTCCCCTGCCCCATGACGCACAAAGGGCCGCTGCAACGTGTACAGCGGCCCTTCGTGATTCGGTGCGCGGCCATGCCCCCCGCATGGACAACCCGGACCGTCAGCGGGGCAGCCCCAGGCCCCGACAGTCCTGTGCGGCGGTTCAGTGCTCCAGGAAGCGCCCCAGCGTGTTGCGCCCGGCCACCAGCTCGTCGCGCAGGCGGCGCAGGCGGGCCAGGACCTCCGGGGTGGGCGTCGGGCGCGCGGCCTTGGGCTCGTCCGCCGCGCCCTCGGCCTCGACCGCCACGGCCTCGGCCGCCGCGGCATCGCGCGTGGGCAGGCGCCCGCCCTTGGCGGTCTCGGCCACGGCCTTGGGCCCAGCCTCGCGCAGCAGCTTCTGCACGCCCTTGATCGTGTAGCCTTCGGAGTAAAGCAGGTGCCGGATGCCGCGCAGCAGGTCGACATCCTCACGCCGGTAATAGCGCCGGCCGCCGCCCCGCTTCAGCGGGCGGACCTGCGTGAAGCGGCTTTCCCAGAAGCGCAGGACGTGCTGCGGCACGTCGAGTTCCGTCGCCACTTCCGAGATCGTGCGGAACGCCTCGGGCGACTTGGCGGGCCTGCTCTGGACATCGTCGCCATGGGCGACCTCGTCCGGGATCAGGTCCAGTTCTTCATCCAGTGCCGCAAGCGGGCTCTGCGCCATGGTCTGACCTCACTGGCCGGGCTGGAGGGCTCCCGGCTTGTACGCGCCGTGCGCGCCTATCGGTTGATGTGTTCCTTGAGCACGTGCGATGGCCGGAAGACCAGCACGCGCCGTGGTTCGATCGGAACTTCCTCACCCGTCTTCGGGTTCCGTCCCATCCGCCCACCCTTCTGGCGCACGGAAAATGATCCAAAGGATGAGATCTTGACCGTATCTCCGCGCAGCAGGCTCCCGGCGATCTCCTGAAGCACGGATTCGACGAGTTCCGCCGACTCGTTCCGTGACAGGCCCACCTCCTGGTAAACCGCCTCGCTCAGATGCGCCCGGGTAATGGTCCGCTCGCTCATGCTCTGCCCCTGACAGGTAACAAAGCGTAGTCGCGCGGACCTGCGGCGTCAATCAGCCTGGGGCGTTCCGCAGGCCGAAGGATCACGCAATCTCAATGAGATGGCGGCACTTCCTGGTCCGCGCGTTCAGAAGCGAACGAGAGCGGAACCCCAAGTGAATCCGCCGCCCATGGCCTCCAGCAGGAGCAGATCGCCCCGCTTCACGCGACCATCGGCGATCGCCTCGGCCAGGGCCAGCGGCACCGACGCGGCAGACGTATTGCCGTGATGGTCGACGGTCACGACCACCTTTTCGGGCGCGATGCCAAGCTTGCGGGCCGTGCCGTCCAGGATCCGCCGATTCGCCTGGTGGGGGATGATCCAGTCGATGGCGTCCGGCTGCAGGTCGTTGGCCGCCAGCGCCTCGGTCACGACCTCGGCCAGGTTGACCACCGCGTGGCGGAACACCTGGTTGCCCAGCATGCGCAGCTTGCCCGTGGTCTGGGTGCTCGACGGACCGCCATCGACCCAGAGCAGGTCATGGTGCCGGCCGTCGGCGTGGAGATGGGTGGAGTGCACACCGCGGTCGGCAATGCCGCCCTGGCCCTGCTCCGCCTTCAGCACGATCGCCCCGGCCCCGTCGCCGAACAGCACGCAGGTGCCGCGATCGGTCCAGTCCAGGATGCGGGAGAAGGTCTCCGCGCCGATGACCAGGGCGCATTGCGACTGCCCGGCCTTGATGAAATTGTCGGCCGTGGCCAGCGCGTAGATGAAGCCGGAGCACACGGCCTGCACGTCAAAGGCCGCGCCCTTGCGCACGCCCAGGCGGGCCTGCACCGTCGTGGCCGTCGCGGGGAAGGTCCAGTCCGGCGTCGCCGTCGCCAGGACGATCAGGTCGACCTCCGCCGCCTCGATCCCCGCGGCGGCCAGGGCGCGGGTCGCCGCGTGCACCGCCAGGTCCGAGGTCTTTTCCCCCTCCGCCGCGATGTGCCGACAGCGGATGCCCGTCCGCTCCACGATCCAGTCGTCGGTCGTGTCGACGATGGTCGCCATCTCGGCATTGGTCATGACGCGTTCCGGAAGGTACGCGCCCACGCCGGCGATCACCGAGCGCCGCACTGTCTTTGCTTCAGTCATTGATGCGCCGGTTCCGGCTCCGCTGTGGCCTTGCCGACCTGCAGAAGGTCCTTGGCGATGGCCTGGGTCAGGTGGCCGCGCGCCATGTCGACGGCCAGGCCGATCGCGCTGGCAAAGCCGGTCGCGTTGGTGCCGCCATGGCTTTTCACCGCCAGGCCGTTCAGGCCCAGGAAGACGCCGCCATTGTAACGCTGGGGGTCCAGCCGGTCGCGCAGCGCCATGAGGGAGGCGCGCGCGAACAGGTATCCGATCTTGGAGAACAGGTTCCGGCGAAATGCCGCCGCCATATAGGCCGACACCTGGCGCGCCGTGCCCTCGGCCGTCTTCAGCGCGACATTGCCGGCAAAGCCGTCGGCCACGATCACGTCCGCATGGCCGGCGCCGATGCCGTCGCCCTCGACATAGCCGATGAAATTGAGCGGCAGGCCCTCCGCCTCCCGCAGGCGGGTGCCGGCGGCGCGAATCGCCTCCGTCCCCTTGGTCTCCTCGGAGCCGACATTGAGCAGGGCGACGCTGGGCCGGGGCTGGCCCATGGTCGTGCGGGCAAAGGCCGCGCCCATGATCGCGAACTCGACCAGGTTGCGCTCGTCCACATCGACGTTGGCGCCCAGGTCAAGGAGCACCGATTCGCCCCGTACCGTGGGAAAGAAGGACGCGATCGCCGGCCGGTCGATGCCCGGCAGGGTGCGCAGCAGAAACTTCGCCACCGCCATCAGGGCGCCGGTATTGCCTGCCGACACGGCCGCCTGGGCGCGTCCGTCGCGCACGGCCTCCAGGGTCAGCCACATGCTGGTCCCCTTGCCGCGCCGCAGGGCGGTGCTGACCTTGTCGTCGCCGCTGATCGTGGTCTCGGTGTGGACGATGTCCGTGACCGCAGCCAGATGGGGCAGCGCCGCCAGGGCCGGCGTCAGCCGTGCCTGATCCCCGACCAGAAGGAAGCGGACGCCCGGATAGCGGATGCGGGCCATGTCCGCACCCTCGACCACGACGGCGGGCGCCTTGTCGCCGCCCATCGCGTCAAGAGCGATGACGAGCGGTTGATCCAAGGCGGCAGCGCCCCGCTACGACGGACGATTAGCTGGGGACGACCACAGGGGCGACCTCGCGGCCCGCGTAATAGCCGCACGAGTCGCAGACATGATGCGGGCGGCGCAGTTCGCCGCAGTTCGGGCACTCGGCCACCGACGACGACGTCAGAGCGTGATGGGCCCGGCGCATGTCACGACGCGAGCTCGAGGTCTTCTTCTTGGGGACTGCCATGATACGATTCCAATGCCGAACGCGGGACCCTGCCCCGCGAAAGTGGCGAACATACTCGAACCCACGCGCGCTTCAAGCGTCTCGGTGGGATGACTGGCCTGCGTGCGGCCAGGCGACCCCCGGTGCAGGGGTCCAGGCCGCGCGACCTCAGGTCAGGGCGGGCTCGGCCGCAGCCACAGCCTGCTGCACGGCCTGGCGCAGTTCATCGCCAAGGGCCGGATCGTCGACCATGCGGGCCAGAATCAGCGCGCCCACCATGCCCGCCATCGTCGCCAGCGCGGTGGTGCGCGGATCGGCGGCGCCCTCGGCCCGCGCCGCCTGTTCCAGGCAGGCGACCTGTCGCTTCAGCGCCACCGTCGCGGCATGACGCACCGCTGGCGGACGGCGCACTACCTCCGCCCCCAGGGCTGCATAGAGGCAACCGGTGCCCGGATCGTCGCGATGCCGGTCAGCCAGATAGTCCTGCACGATCCCGCGCCGTGCCGTGTCCGGGCTGGCTGCCGCCTGCGCCTCCCACCGCTCGGTCAGGCGAGCCAGCGCGCTGGCGCAGGCTGCGGCGGCCAGGTCGTCCTTGGACTCGAAGTGGCCATAGAAGGCGCCGTGCGTCAGGCCGGCCGCCTTCATGATGTCGGCCAGTCCGATGCCGTCAAAGCCCCGTTCGCGGAACAGGCGACCCGCTGCCTGCAGGATCCGTTCCCGGTTGGCAGCCACCTGTTCCCGGCTCACCTTCATCGTGCCCTCCCCTCTTGTCGCGACGGCCAGCGTGCGGCAGGACAGCATGGCTGCCAGCCGCCACCGGCATGACCTGGGCCCGGCTTGACGAGAATAGAATGATGTCTGACATTCATCAATGCTGACGAACGTCAGGAATACCCCGAAATCCGCCACAGGGACCCAGGGCCATGCTTGCCAACCGGCTGAACGCCGCATTGATCCGGCGCAATATTCATTACGGATGGGTGGTCGCCGGGGTGACCTTCCTGGTGATGCTGACCACGGCGGGGTCGGTCGGCTCCTCCGGCGTCATGCTGGTGCCGCTGCAGCAGGAATTCGGCTGGGGTACCGACCAGATCTCGACCTCGATGGCGCTGCGCCTGGTGCTCTATGGCCTCATGGGGCCGTTCGCGGCGGCGCTGATCAACCGGCATGGCCTGCGCCGCGTGATCATGACCGCCATGGTCATGATCTTCGCTGGCCTTGTAGCATCGCTGGCCATGACCCAGCTGTGGCAGCTGGTGGTGCTGTGGGGCCTGGTCGTCGGCATCGGCACCGGGATGACGGCGGTGGTGCTGGGCGCCACGGTGTCCAATTCCTGGTTCACCGCGCGGCGCGGCCTGGTCGTCGGCCTGATGACCGCCAGCACGGCGACGGGCCAGCTCATCTTCCTGCCGCCCCTGGCCGCCCTGACCGAGGCCTATGGCTGGCGCATGGCGCTTGCCCTGCCCCTGGTCATGCTGGCGGTCGCCCTGGTCGCGGTCTGGCTGCTGATGCGCAACCGCCCTGCCGACCTTGGCCTTCGCCCCTATGGCGAAGTCGGCGCGGCCAGCGCCGCACCGCCCCCTGCCGTGCCATCCGCCAGCGGTCCCAGCGCCTTCCTGGTGCCCCTGATCGTCCTGCGCGATGTCTCCGGCTCGCTCACCTTCTGGATCCTGTTCGCGACCTTCTTCGTCTGCGGCGCCAGCACGGTCGGCCTGATCCAGACGCATTTCATCGCGATGTGCGGCGATTTCGGCCTGGCGCCGGTCATGGCGGCCGGCGTGCTGGCGATGATGGGGGCGTTCGACTTCGTGGGGACGGTCGGGTCGGGCTGGCTGTCGGACCGCTATGACAATCGCTGGCTGCTGTTCTGGTACTATGGCCTGCGCGGCCTCAGCCTGCTCTACCTGCCCTATACCGATTTCACCATCTACGGCCTGACCATCTTCGCGATGTTCTATGGGCTGGACTGGATCGCGACCGTGCCGCCCACGGTGAAGCTGGTCGCGGATCGCTTCGGGCGCGAGCGGGCGAACGTCGTGTTCGGCTGGATCTTCGCCGGCCACCAGCTGGGGGCGGCGGCGGTCGCCTATGGTGCCGGCTACTCGCGCGAGGTCTACGAGACCTATCTCCCCGCCTTCGTCCTGGCCGGCGCGCTGTGCCTGATCGCGGCGGCGCTGTGCCTGACGCTCGGCCGCCCGGCACCGCAGCGGCCGCTGGCGGCGGCGGCATGACGGTCACTCCACACAGGCCAGGGCATAGAGGCTGACCGGCGCCGACTTGCCCCGCACGCTCAGCGTGCCCACGCGGGCGCAATCGGCCAGGGCCTCGTGCCCCGGGTCCAGCAGGGTCCAGGTCTGCTCGGTCAGCAGGATCCGCGTGCCCAGAGTCTTGTTCATCTGCTCCAGGCGCGCCGCCACGTTCACAGCGTCGCCGTGGACGGTATAGTTCAGGCGGCTGCGCGCGCCAAAGGCGCCGGCCACGACCTCGCCCGTGTTGATGCCGATGCGCACCTTCAGCCGCTCGCCCGCGAAGTCCTGCGCCTGCACCAGCCTGGCAATGGTGGTCGCGGCACGGACGGCGTGGGCCGCATGGTCCGGATCGGCCACGGGAACGTTGAAGGTGGCCAGCACCGCATCCCCCTGGAACTGGTTGATGACGCCCCCGGCCGCCATCAGCGCGCCCGCGATCGCCTCGAAATAGGCGTTGAGCACCGCGACCAGGCGATCCGGCGGCAGTCGCTCGGCCAGCGCGGTGAAGCCCTCGATATCGCAGAACAGGATGGTCGCGGTGCGCACCTCGGGCACCAGGGCGCCATGGTCGGCGATCAGGACGCGCGCCACGCTCTCGGGCACATAGCGGCCAAAGGTCTCCCGCACGAAGGCGGCCTCCTGCCGGTCGCGCTCCCGGTCCCGTTCCAGGGCGGCCTGCACCCGCACCACCCGCCGGGCCCGCCACACCGCCCCGGCGATCAGGCCCGCCGTCAGCAGGATCGCCAGGATCTCGGCATAGCGGGCGGAGGCGTCAAAGAAGTGCGGATCCGCCATGAGGCTGAAGAGCTGCTCCCGCGTGGGGTCCGCCGGCAGGTCGGCAAAGGTCACGGTGTCCGGTCGCGCCAGGATCCAGGCCGTCCAGGCGGCCCAGGCGCCTGCCGCCAGCAGGCCGACGCCGACCACGAACTGCGGCCGGTAGGAGAAGGCCGTCAGCGCGACCAGCACCACCAGGAATTCCTTCCAGGCAAAGCGGAAAGGTGCCTGGACCGGCAGGGCCGCGGTCGCGGCGGGATTGGGCGTCGCGATCACCCAGGTCACCATCGCCACCTCGACCGCGTAGAGGGCGAGCGGCCAGCCGATGCTGCCCGGGCGCCGCAGGCCCAGCCACAGGTGCAGCGCGCTCGTCACCAGCATCGCGCCAATGAGCAGCAGCGGCAGCAGGAGGTTGCCCGGGGTGACGTTCAACAGGACCCAGATGCCGATGGCCCCCAGGACCACGAAGCGGCCGATGGACGAGATGCGGACCCCCCAGGCCTCCTCCTGCCGGAAGGTGGCACTCAGCTCCAGGGCGTCTGGTCCCCGCATCTGCCGGCAGGTTTCCGGTGCTACTTGCGGAACTGCAGGACGGAGAACGGGTTGGGCGGCTTCTCCTCCGGGTCGGGGGTGAAGTTCAGCACCGCGTCGCTGCGCCGGGGGAACGGGTCGATGCCCAGGGCGACGTGCTGCGCCACCAGCTCGCCGACATCGACCCCGCCCTCCGCCATCGGTTCCGGCGGGTCGGGCGCATCGGGGTCCAGCATCTCCTCCGCCTCGGGCTCGATCATCGAGTCAGGCAGGAAACGGGCGTCGATCGCCTCCACCACCTCGGTCGCCATCGGCTCCAGCGTGATGCCGCAGGTCTGCTGCAGCCGGGCGGTGACCGTGCCCCGCACGCTCATCCCCAGGGCGCGGAACGGCCGCACCTCAAGACTGGCCACCAGGCTGTCCACGGCCAGCACGCCATAGCGTCGGGCCAGGGCGGCACGCTGGGCGTCGTCGGCACTCAGGTCCAACCGGCGCGGCGCGCCCTTCAGCGACTCGACGCGGACGATGTGGGGGAACTCGGGCTGCGGTTCGGTCGTCATGGCGCGGGCGGTCCAGAAAAAGGAATGCGGCCGGCCAGGAAGGTGCCGTCCGGGACGGTCGACAGATGGGCGATCTCCCGCCGGACATAGGCCTCGATCCCGGTCACATAGGACTCCTGGGGTTCGCCCTGGCGATAGATGTTGCGGCGCAGGGCCTGGGCCAGGGCGCCGTCGGCCTCACCCTCGCCGCCCTCGCCCAGCGCCTGGTCATAAGCGGCGACGCGGCCCAGATAGGCCTGCGCCATCTGCTTCACCTTCTTGCCCACCGACAGGTCGCCCACGCCCATTTCGCGCAGGGACTGGTCCATGTCGGCGAACATCAGGTCGAACACGGCCTGGGCCAGGTCCTTGGCCTGCTCCACGCCCTTGAGGCGGTGCATCAGCAGGAAGGCATGGAGGGAGAGCATGTCGAACCGGCCATCCAGCGTGTCCGGCACACCCAGGCGGGCATAGAAGCCCGGTTGCCGGGCCTGGGCCACGACATCGCGGTACAGCGCATGGGCCTGGTCTGCCCAGCCCCGCTTGCGAAAGAGATTCAAGACCATGGTCCCTCTCATATCGTGAAGCGCGTGGCGAATGACAGGGGTCCGCCCGGGAAGCGGCGCCGCACCCTGTCGCGCGCATCGCACGCAGAGATCGCGCGGCCGTCACGCCGGGGACCTGTGGCCACATTGACACCCTTCAGGTCAATCGGCATGGTCCCCGCCATGGTGCGTACCTTCCGTCTGCCGCCGCTGCGCGCATTGGCTGTCCCCGCGGTCCTGCTGGGCCTCACGCTTGCCGTGCAGGCCTGCACGCCGACGATCGACCAGCGCGGCTACGTCCCCGATCCCGCCCAGGTCGAACGGATCAAGCCGGGCGTCGACAATCGCGAATCGATCACCCGCGCGCTGGGCACGCCCAGCGTCCGCTCCACGTTCAACGACCGCACCTGGTACTATGTCAGCACCCGGACCGAGAGCGAGGCCTTCTTCCGGCCCGAGGTTCTGGAGCGCACCATCCTGGAGATCGACTTCGACCGCCAGGGCCTGGTCGAGAACGTACGCAACTATACGCTTGAGGACGGCCAGCAGGTTGCCCTGGTCCAGCGCACCACGCCCACCCGCGGCAAGGAGCTGACCTTTTTCGGTCAGCTCTTCGGCAATTTCGGCAAGTTCAACCAGGCAGCCAGCGGCGAGTAGCCGTCAGGCGCTTCGGCGCGCCTGGTCCCGCAAACGAGAAAGGGCCGGCCCCCACCAGGAGGCCGGCCCATTTTCGTTGCGGGACCCTGTTAGGGCGGTATGGGCCGGGACGGTCGCCCGCCCCGGCCCATGCCGCGCCGTCAGTGCGCCAGGATCGCCAGCAGCAGCAAAGCCACGATGTTGGTGATCTTGATCATCGGGTTGACCGCGGGGCCGGCCGTGTCCTTGTACGGGTCGCCCACCGTGTCGCCGGTCACCGCCGCCTTGTGCGCGTCGGAGCCCTTGCCGCCGAAATGGCCCTCCTCGATGTACTTCTTGGCATTGTCCCAGGCGCCGCCGCCCGCCGTCATGGACAGCGCCACGAACAGGCCGGTGACGATCACGCCCAGCAGCATGGCGCCCACGGCCGAGAAGGCCGCCGACTTGCCGGCAATGGCAAAGATGATGAAGTACAGCACCACCGGCGCCAGCACCGGCAGCAGCGAGGGGATGATCATCTCGCGGATCGCCGACTTGGTCAGCAGGTCGACCGCCCTGCCATAGTCGGGCTTGCCGGTCCGCTCCATGATGCCCGGGATCTCGCGGAACTGGCGGCGCACCTCCTCGACGACCGAGCCGGCGGCGCGTCCCACCGCCGTCATGCCCATGGCCCCGAACAGGTAGGGCAGCAGGCCGCCGATCAGCAGGCCGACGACGACATAGGGATTGTCCAGCGAGAAGTTGAGCTGCACGCCCGCGAAGTACGGGAACTGGGCCGAGTTGGTGATGAAGTAGTTGAGGTCGGAGGTATAGGCCGCGAACAGGACGAGCGCGCCCAGGCCCGCCGAACCGATGGCATAGCCCTTGGTCACCGCCTTGGTCGTGTTGCCCACCGCGTCCAGCGCGTCGGTCGTGACGCGCACCGACTTGTCCAGGTCCGACATCTCGGCGATGCCGCCGGCATTGTCGGTGACGGGACCATAGGCATCCAGCGCCACGACCATGCCGGCCAGGGCCAGCATGCTGGTGACCGCGATCGCGATGCCGAACAGGCCGGCCAGCAGGTAGCAGACGATGATGGCGACGCAGATGATGATCGCCGGCGCAGCCGTCGCCTCCATCGACACGGCCAGGCCCTGGATCACGTTGGTGCCGTGGCCTGTGGTCGAGGCCTGGGCGACCGAGCGCACCGGCCGATAGCCCGTACCGGTATAGTACTCGGTGACCCAGATGATCAGGCCGGTGACCGCAAGGCCCGTGACCGCGCACCAGAACAGGCTGAGGCCGGTGAAGCCTTGCGCGCCGACCACGAAGGCGGTGTCGAAGCCGATCAGCCAGTAGGTGACGGCGCCGATCGCCGCCAGCGACAGGACGGAGGCGGCGATGAAGCCCTTGTACAGGGCCTTCATGATGTTGTTGTCGGCCGACAGCTTCACGAAGAAGGTGCCGATGATCGACGTGATGATGCACGACCCGCCGATGGCCAGCGGATAGACCATCAGGTTGGGCAGGTTGGCAGCCCCGGCGAAGAAGATGGAGGCAAGGACCATGGTCGCGACCGTGGTCACGGCATAGGTTTCGAACAGGTCGGCCGCCATGCCGGCGCAGTCGCCCACATTGTCGCCCACGTTGTCGGCGATCACGGCGGGATTGCGCGGGTCATCCTCGGGGATGCCGGCTTCGACCTTGCCCACCAGGTCGGCGCCCACGTCCGCACCCTTGGTGAAGATGCCGCCGCCCAGGCGCGCGAAGATCGAGATCAGCGACGCACCGAAGCCAAGCGCCACCAGCGAATCGATGAGGAGACGGCCCGACGCCCCCTGCCCGATCAGGAACCAGTAGTACCCGGCGACGCCCAGCAGGGCCAGGCCCGCGACCAGCATGCCTGTCACCGCGCCCGAGCGGAAGGCAATGTCCAGTCCGGCCGCCAGGCCCTGGCGGGACGCTTCGGCCGTGCGCACGTTGGCGCGGACCGAGATGTTCATGCCGATATAGCCGGCCAGCCCCGACAGCACCGCGCCGACCACGAAGCCGACGCCGACATGCCAGCCCAGCAGGACCGAAACCAGGATCGCGATGACCACGCCGACAATGCCGATCGTGGTGTACTGGCGATTGAGATAGGCGCTGGCGCCCTCCTGGATGGCGGCGGCGATGCCGCGCATCGTCTCGTTGCCAGGGCTTGCCGCAAGAACCGACCGTGCCGTTACCAGGCCATAGAGCAATGCAAGAAAACCGCAACCGACAGCGAACCAGAGACCCGCTTCCATCTAGTTTCCCCCCAAACAAGACACGTCATTGGCGACCACAACCCTCAGGCCGCAGAGCGCGTGGAACCGTGCCAGACTTGCAGATGGGGCGCAACGTCGCGGGGGAATTTAACGACCTACCGGTCGGTCTGTATCGCGTGGCGCGTATTTACAGTGTTCGGTGCGGAATTGATGAACGATGTTCGTTCAGGCGGGTCCCGGGACCACCTGTTTGACAAGGACACGGCGGGCCGTGCGCTTCCCGGTCAGGGTATTGATCTCTGCCCGGACCTGCTCGGCAAAGGCCTCCAGCTCGATCTCCGGCCGTTTGGGGTCGTAGCGGTCGTTGAGGCGGGCCAGCGCCGTGGCCGAGGCCGCCTGCAGCATGGCGGCGCGCAGCTGCGGCTTGATCCCGTGCACCACCTGGCGCGACGGCTCGTCCCGGACCTCGACCACCAGGGAGATATAGAGATAGTGCTGCACCCGGCCGTTGCGGGTGATGGGCACCGGCAGGGGATCAAGCTCGACGAAGAACGGATTGTCCTCCGCCGCCTTGTCGGCCGCGTCCTCGGCCGCCGCCTCGGCCCGGGCGACGGCTTCGGGGTCGGGCGGCTCCTGCGGCATCAGGAAGAAGAAGGCCCCGGCCCCGCCGCCGCCCAGCAGCAGCGTCGCCCCGACGATCATGATCATGGTCTTCTTCTTCACGCGGCCCAGCGTGCCGCGCCCATGCTTAAGGATGGGTTACATGGCGATCAGGCGCACCGGGTCGCGGCCGTCCCAGCCGATGGCGGCATCGCGCACCGCCTGGAGCAGCGCCCGTCCAGGCCGCAGGTCCGACAGTTCCATCATGCTGCCCGGATGGCCGCCCGGCGCCCCATCCGTGTCGTAGTAGATGAAGCGGGCGGCACCGCGGATCTTGCCCTGTGCCGCCGGGCGATAGCCCAGGCCCGCCAGGCGCGCGATGTCCGCCTCGTAATCCTCGCTCCAGCCCGAGACGTGCTGCAGTCCAGGCCCGCGTGCCAGCAGGTGGTCGCGATAGGGCGACGGCGCGTCATTGTGCTGCTGGATCAGTTCGATCTGCAGGTCGCCGGAATTGCCGATGGCGATCGACAGGTCCAGGTCGACGCGGCTCCCGCGGTACTCATAGAAGTCGAGCGGAATGTGCGGGATCTTGAAGAACGGCCCGATGCCCAGGACCTCGGTCCAATGCCGCAGCGCGGCGTCCAGGTCCTCGACCACATAGCCGTTCTGGCGAATCGGTCCGAAATGGCGGCTCATCTGCTCCTCCCGTTTTTCTTGCGGGACCGACGCTACAGGCCGCCGCGGACTGTGTGATTGACCGTTCGCGCCAGTTCGTTGACCGATGGCGCCACAAGCCTGGTCAGAAGTGCTGCCACCCCGCCCGGCTCAGCGCCATGGGCTCTCCGGTGCGATCGACCACCACCACCCCCTGCCCCGCAACGATCGTGCCGATGACCCGGGCAAAGGGCGGCGGCGTCGCCTGCGGGTCAAGCGTGAACACCAGTTCGTAGTCGTCACCGCCGTTCAGGATCGCGGGCCACAGCCCGGCATCCGCCGCAACCGCCGCCTGCGCGGCCGGCGACAGCGGCACCGCCTCCCGGTCGATGCGCGCGCCCACGCCGGAGACGGCGCAGACATGGCCCAGGTCGGCAACCAGGCCGTCCGAGATATCGGCGCAGGCATGGGCCAGGCCGCGCAGCGCCAGCCCCTCCGCCAGGCGGGGCGTGGGCAGGCGGTAACGGCCCGCCAGCCAGTCCGCCGCCGACTTGTCCACAGCCAGTTCGTCCTGCAACACCTTGAGGCCCAAGGCCCCATCGCCGATTGTCCCCGTCACGCACACGCGGTCGCCCACACGGGCGCCCAGGCGGCGGATCGCCGTGCCCCGCGGCACCTCGCCGATGGCGGTCAGGGACAATGTCACGGGGCCGGGCGTTGCCGTGGTGTCGCCACCCAGCAGGCCGATGCCATAGGTCGCCAGGTCCTGGGCCAGGCCGTCGACGAAGCGCTCAAGCCAGGCGCGCTCCGGGGCGCGCGGCACGGACAGGCCCAGCATGACGGCCAGCGGCACCGCCCCCTTGGCCGCCAGGTCCGACAGGTTCACGCGCAGCAGCTTGCGCGCGACCAGGTCGGCCGGATCGTCGGGCAGGAAGTGCACGCCCGCGACCATCAGGTCCTTGGTCAGGATCAGGTCGAAGCCGGCGCGCGGCGTGATCGCCGCGGCATCGTCCTTCAGGTCCCAGGCACCGGGCAGGCCACGCGCCAGCGGCGCCAGCCGCCGCGCGATGAAGGCGAATTCGCCGTCCCGAGGCTCGGGTCCAGGGGGCATCAGGCCCGCCCGGCGTCCGTCCACTCATGCGGGCGCAGGTCATGCGCCAGGCGGTCCAGCACGCCATTGGCGAGCTTGGTCTCCGGACCGGAGAAGAAGGCGTGGGCGATCTCCAGATACTCGTTGATCACCACGCGCACCGGCACGTCCGGGCGATCCAGGAACTCATAGGTCGCCGCCTGAAGCAGGCAGCGCAGGATGCGCTCCAGCCGCTCCAGCGGCCAGGCCGGGGTCAGCGCCCGGCCCAGCAGGTCGTCGATCTCCGCACGCCGGGCTGCGACCCCGCGCACGATCCCCGCGAACATCGGGCCGTCGACGCTGTCGGGCACTTCCTGCGCTTCCTCGGGCCCGATGCGGTGCTCCGCGAACTCGCGCACGACGGCGTTGGCGTTCCCGCCCGTCAGGTCGATCTGGTACAGCGCCTGGACCGCAGCCAGCCGCGCATTGCTGCGCTTCTCGCGCGCCGCACCCGGTTTTCGTCGCGGGCCCGAACTGGTGTCCGCCACGGCTCAGCGCGGGAAGTACAGCCCGAACCGGGCCTTGAGGTCGATCATCGAGATGGCGGCCCGCGCGGCGGCGCCGCCACGGTCACCCTCCGTCATGCGAGCCCGGGCCCAGGCCTGCTCCTCGGTATCGACGGTGAGGATGCCATAGCCGATCGCCAGCGTGGACTTGGTCGCCATGTCCTGCAGGCCGCGCGCGCTCTCGCCGCAGACATAGTCGAAGTGCGAGGTCTCGCCCCGGATCACGCAGCCCAGCGCAACATAGCCGTCATAGCGGATGCGGCCGGACGAGACGTCCATCGCCCGCACGGCAAAGCGCACCACGGCCGGGATCTCGAATGCGCCCGGCACCACGACCCGCTCATAGGTCACGTTGGCGGCATCCAGGACCGCCGTCGCCCCCTCGACCAGACCATCGACGATCCCCTCGTAATAGCGGGCCTCGATGATCAGGATGTGGCTGCCTTCCCACGACGCGCGGCCATCGGGGCGGCGCGTGGTCGGCTGGGGCAGAAGCGCCCGCTTGGCACCGGTTTCCATTCAGGCGCTCTCCTCAGGCAGTTCCCGCCGCTCGACCACCGTCAGGCCATAGCCTTCCAGGCCGACGATGTGGCGCGAGGTGTTGGACAGAAGGATCATCTTGTGGACGCCCAGGTCCAGCAGGATCTGCGCCCCGATGCCATAGTCGCGCAGGTCCATGGAGCCGCTGTCGCCGCCGGAAATGCGCTTGCGCACCCGGTCGGACAGGCTGGTGGGCCGGGCGTCGCGGATCAGTACGATGACGCCGCGACCCACGCGGCCGATCTCGTCCATCGCCGCGGTCAGCTGGCTGGGCCGGGCCCGCCGGTCGAACAGCATGTCCTCGAACACGTTGATCGCGTGCATGCGGACCAGGACCGGGTCGGGCGTCGTCACGTCGCCCATGACCAGGACGATGTGCTCCGCATACTCGACCTTGTTGACATAGACCATCATGCGGAAGCGTCCGCCATGGCGGCTGTCGATCTCGGTCTCGACCGCGCACTTCACCAGGTTGTCCCAGCGCCGGCGATAGGCGATCAGGTCGGCGATGGTCGCGATCTTCAGGCCGTGGAACTGGGCGAACTTCACCAGGTCCGGCAGCCGGGCCATGGTGCCGTCGTCGTTCATGATCTCGCAGATCACGCCGGCGGGGTTCAGGCCGGCCAGGCGGGCGATGTCGACCGCGGCCTCGGTATGCCCGGCGCGGACCAGCACCCCGCCGTCGCGCGCGACCAGCGGGAAGACGTGGCCGGGCGAGCCGATGTCGTCGCGTCCCTTGGTCGGATCGATCGCGACCGAGATCGTGTGCGCGCGGTCATGGGCCGAAATGCCGGTCGTCACCCCTTCCCGCGCCTCGATCGAGACGGTGAAGGCCGTGGTGTGGCGCGACTGGTTGTCCTGGCTCATCAGCGGCAGGCCCAGCTGCCGCACCCGGTCCGGCGTCAGGGTCAGGCAGATCAGGCCACGGCCATAGCGCGCCATGAAGTTGATGGCGTCAGGCGTTGCCATCTGGGCGGGGATGACCAGGTCGCCTTCGTTCTCCCGGTCCTCGTGATCGACCAGGATGAACATGCGCCCGTTGCGGGCATCCTCGATCACCTCCTCGATGGAGGAGAGGAATTGCTTTTCTGCCATGGCCGTCAATCTGTCGCGTTGAGCCGCGCCACATAGCGCGCCAGCACGTCGATCTCAACATTGATCGGCGCACCGACATGGGCCATGCCGCGCTGGGCCTCGCCCTGGGCGCGGCCGAAAGTGGTCTTCACCTGGGTATGGGGAATGATGTTGACGCCGAAGATGCGGCGGTCGACCTCGTTCACCGTCAGCGACACGCCGTTGAGTGCGACCGAACCCTTGGGCGCCACATAGCGCTCCAGGCCGGGCGGCAGCTCGAAGCGGAAGCGCAGCGAATCACCCTCTTCCGCGATCGACAGGATCCGCGCGACACCGTCGACATGCCCGCTGACGATGTGGCCGCCCAGTTCGTCGCCCACCTTCAGCGCGCGCTCCAGGTTCAGGCGCGTCCCCTCGCGCCAGAATTCCAGGTTCGTCTTTGACAGCGTCTCGGCCGAGACGTCGACGGCGAACCAGTCCGGCCCCTTGTCCACCACCGTCAGGCAGGGACCGGAACAGGCGATGGAGGCGCCGATCTCGATCGTCGCGGTGTCGTAGGCGGTCGCGATGATGAACCGCGTATCGCCGCGCTTCTCGACCGCTCGGACGGTGCCTAGGTCGGTGATGATGCCGGTAAACATGTCTTCTTTTAGGTTCTGCGGGCCAAGGTTTCCAGGACGTCCTGCCCCATCGTCCGAATCGCCGTGCGACGAAATGACGGGGCGGCGTCCAGGCGGCCCAGCCCCAGCGCCTCAACCGCCGGGCGGCCGTCATGGCCGATGGCGATGGGCGCGCGGAACCACGCAAGACGGTCGACCAGGTCCGCCGCCAGAAGGCTCGATGCCAGGCGTGCCCCGCCCTCGACCATCACCCGGGTCAGGCCGCGCGTGGCCAGTGCCTGGAGCATGATTGCGCAATCGGGATGACCGTTTGCGCCAATCGCAACCTCGATCAACTCCACGCCCAGGTCGGACAGGGCCGCCAGCCGCTCCTTCGGATTGCCGGGAGAGGTGACGATCCAGGTCGGAACCTGCCGCGCCGTCGCCACCAGCTTCGAGGTCAGCGGCGTGCGCAGGCGGCCATCCGCCACGATCCGGATGGGGGAACGATCCTCAAGCCCCGGCACGCGGCACGTCAGGTCGGGATCGTCGGCCAGCACGGTGCCCACCCCCACCAGGATGGCGTCGTGTTCCGCCCGCATCCGGTGCCCGGCGGCGCGCGCCTCCGGCCCCGTGATCCATTTGCTCTCACCGGAACGCAGGGCGATCCGCGCATCCAGGCTGGTCGCCAGCTTCAGCAGGACCGATGGCCTGCCCCGCACCACGCGCGACAGGAAGCCGGCATTCAGCGTCTCCGCCTCGCCCTCGCACAGGCCGTGGTGCACGGCGATGCCAGCGGCCTTCAGCATGGCGATGCCCCGGCCCGACACGCGGGGATCGGGATCGGTCAGGGCGACATGCACCTCGGCCACGCCTGCGGCAATCAGCGCCTCCGCGCAGGGCGGCGTGCGGCCGTGATGGCTGCACGGCTCCAGCGTCACATAGGCGATCGAGCCCCGCGCGGCCGGCCCCGCCCGGCGCAGCGCTTCCGTCTCGGCATGGGGGCGGCCGCCGGCTTGCGTCCAGCCGCGCCCGACCACGACGCCGTCCCGCACCAGGACGCAGCCGACCGCCGGATTGGGCCATACCTGGCCAAGGCCGCGGGCCGCAAGGCTCAGCGCCGCCACCATGTGGTGGCGGTCGGCGTCAGTCGCGGGGCGAGCCACTGAGCCGGCCCACGAATTCCTCGAAGTCCTTGGCTTCGCGGAAATTGCGATAGACCGAGGCGAAGCGGACATAGGCCACCTGGTCGAGCGAGGCGAGGCCCTCCATCACCAGTTCGCCCACCAGGTCGCTGGGGATCTCAGACTCGCCCATGCTCTCCAGCCGGCGCACCAGGCCGGTGATCAGGCGCTCCAGCCGCTCAGGTTCCACGGGGCGCTTGCGCATGGCGGTGTAGATCGAGCGGGCCAGCTTGTCCCGGTCGAACGGCACGCGCCGGCCCGACTTCTTGATGATCGTGATGTCGCGCAGCTGGACCCGTTCAAAGGTGGTGAAGCGGGCGCCGCAGGCCGGGCAATAGCGCCGCCGCCGGATCGCCGACGCGTCCTCGTTCGGACGCGAGTCCTTCACCTGGGTGTCGTCATTGCTGCAGAACGGGCATCGCATGGGCCCCTGCCCCTTCCCCCAAATGGTCCCCCCGGACCGGATCCAACAATCGGCCTCCGCATTCACAACCTACGTCCCCCGGTTTATCCGGGGGACCCAAGGACCAACCGTGCCGCTGGTTCGACGGTCGGTTCATGGATGCCCCGGATGAACCGGGGCACGTAGGTGGAGAGGGTGGAGCCGACTTATCTGCCCCTGATCACCCTCAAAACTCTCCCGCGCACCTCAGGCATAGATCGGGAAGCGGGCGCACAGGTCCAGGACGCGGGTGCGGACGCTGGCGACCACCGCCTCTTCCCGGGGGCTGCCGGCGGCGTCCAGGACCTCGGCCATCAGCTGCCCGATCAGGCGGAACTCCGCCACGCCAAAGCCGCGCGTGGTGCCGGCCGGGCTGCCGACGCGGATGCCGGAGGTGATCGTCGGCTTCTCCGGGTCGAACGGGATGCCGTTCTTGTTGCAGGTGATGAAGGCGCTCTCCAGCACCGCCTCGGCCACCTTGCCGGTCAGCTTCTTGGGCCGCAGGTCGACCAGCACCACATGGCTGTCGGTGCCGCCAGAGACGATGGCAAAGCCCGCCTCCTCCAGCGTCGCGGCCAGCGTCTTGGCATTCTCGACCACGGACCGGCCATAGGCGCGGAATTCGGGCTTCAGCGCCTCGCCAAAGGCAACGGCCTTGCCCGCGATCACGTGCATAAGCGGGCCGCCCTGCAGGCCGGGGAAGATCGCCGAATTGATCTTCTTCGCGATCTCGGCGTCGTTGGTCAGGATCATCCCGCCACGCGGACCGCGCAGCGTCTTGTGCGTCGTCGTGGTCACGACATGGGCGTGGCCGATCGGGCTGGGATAGGCGCCGGTCGCGGCCAGGCCCGCGAAGTGGGCCATGTCGACCATGAAGTACGCACCGACCTTGTCCGCGATCGCCCGGAACCGCGCAAAGTCGATGACACGCGGATAGGCGGAGCCGCCGGCCACGATGATCCGGGGCTTGTGCTCCTGGGCCAGGGCCTCGACCTCGTCGAAGTCGATCAGGCTGTCCTCGCGCCGGACCCCGTACTGCACCGCGTTGAACCACTTGCCCGACAGGTTGGGGGCCGCCCCATGGGTCAGGTGGCCGCCCGCCGCCAGCGACATGCCCAGGATGGTGTCGCCCGGCTTGGCCAAGGCCAGCAGCACGCCCTGGTTGGCCTGGCTGCCGGAATTCGGCTGCACATTGGCAAAGCCGCAGTCGAACAGCTTGCACGCCCGCTCGATGGCCAGGATCTCGGCCTTGTCGACTTCCTCGCAGCCGCCGTAATAGCGCTTGCCCGGATAGCCCTCGGCGTACTTGTTGGTCAGGACCGAGCCCTGCGCCTCGAGAACGGCGCGGCTGACGATGTTCTCGGACGCGATCAGCTCGATCTGGTTCTGCTGGCGGTGCAGTTCGCCCTTCAGTGCGGCGGCGATCGCCGGGTCGGCGTCGGCCAGGCTCGCCTGGAAGAACGAGGTCTCGGCGGCGCTGGCCTGCTTGGCAATGGTCATGGGTCTCGCGTCCTTATGCGGAAGTGGAGAGCTTGGCCACGCGCCGGGCATGGCGGCCCCCTTCGAACGGCGTCTCAAGAAAGGCGTCCAGGCAGGCGCGCGCCATCGCCTCTTCGGTATTGCGGGCGCCCAGGACCAGGACGTTCGCATCGTTGTGCTGGCGGCACAGCTCGGCGGTGGCGCGGTCATGGACCAGGGCGGCACGCACGCCGTCATGGCGATTGGCCGCGATCGACATGCCGATGCCGGTGCCACATATGGCGATGCCGCGCGCGACCCGGCCATCGCCGATCGCCGCCGCCAGGGCATGGGCGAAGTCGGGATAGTCGACCGACTCCGCGCTGTTGGTGCCCAGGTCGAGAACGGAAAAGCCCCGCGCCTCCAGGTCCTGCCGCAGCGCGTCCTTCAGGGCGACGCCGGCATGGTCGGATGCAAGGGCAATGGTTTCAGCCAAAGCGAATTCCCTCGGGCCTGCTGACTGCGTGAGAGGCGGGACACTACCATATCTGGCGCCCCTGGCCAGCCGGGCACCCAGGGGCGCGGTGCCCGGCACCCATGCGTGGCACGCCCGCCTCAGTTGGCGGGAACGGCGCACCCACATCCTTCGAGACGCGCGTGCCGCGCTCCTCAGGATGACGACCGTTGGAAGGGTCCCGAAAACATTAACGGCGTCATGCTGAGGAGCCGGTCTTCAGGCCGGCGTCTCGAAGCATCATGTGCAACACCCACGCATTCCCCGCCGCTCAGCCGCCCTTGTCCCGCGCCAGCAGCCCCGCCAGCTTGCGCGCGGCCTGCCGGCCCAGCAGCTGCGGCGAATAATTGGCCGGCCCGATGATCGACGCCTCCCGCCCGGTGACGGGATCGACGGCCGTTGCCTTGGCCGAATTGCCGATCCGCACCACCTCGATCAGGAAGCCTTCCTCGCTTCGGCCAGCCACGCGTGGGCCTCAGGCCGCCCGTGCCAGGGCGTGGCGGGTCCACACCTGGTTCAGCGCCGCCACAAGCGCGTGCATCATCGCATCCGTGTGCAGCGGGGTCGGCGTGAAGCGCAGGCGTTCCGTGCCGCGCGGCACGGTCGGATAGTTGATCGGCTGGACATAGATGCCATGGCGGTCCAGCAGCTCGTCCGAGACCTGCTTGCACAGCGTGGCATTGCCGACCATCACCGGCACGATATGGCTGGCCGAGTCCATCACCGGCAGGCCGGCCTCGCGCAGCAGGCGCTTCAGCGTGGCGGCCCGTTCCTGGTGGCACGTCCGCTCCAGGCTGCTGGACTTCAGGTGCCGGATGCTGGCCAGCGCGCCCGCCGCCAGCACGGGCGCCAGCGACGTCGTGAAGATGAAGCCCGGCGCATAGGACCGGACCACGTCCACGATCTGGGCCGAAGCGGCGATATAGCCGCCCATGATGCCGAACGCCTTGCCCAGCGTGCCCTCGATCACGTCCAGGCGGTGGGCGACGCCGTCCCGCTCGGACACGCCGCCGCCGCGGGCGCCGTACATGCCCACCGCATGGACCTCGTCCAGGTAGGACAGGGCGCCGAACTCCTCGCAGACGTCGCACAATTCGGCGAGCGGAGCGATGTCGCCGTCCATCGAATAGACGCTCTCGAACGCGACCAGCTTGGGCGCATCCGGATCGGCGTCGGCCAGCTGCCGGGCCAGGTCTTCGGGCGAATTGTGCGCGAAGATCCGCTTCGACGCGCCAGAGCGGCGGATGCCCTCGATCATCGAGGCATGGTTCAGTTCGTCCGAATAGACGATGCAGCCAGGCAGCAGCCGCGCCAGCGTCGACAGCGTGGCCTCGTTCGAGACATAGCCGGAGGTGAACAGCAGCGCCGCCTCCTTGCCGTGCAGGTCGGCCAGCTCCTGCTCCAGCGCGACGTGATAGCTGGTGGTGCCCGAGATGTTGCGCGTGCCGCCAGAGCCCGCGCCGACATGGTCCAGCGCGCCATGCATCGCCGCCAGCACCGCAGGGTGCTGGCCCATGCCCAGATAGTCGTTGGAACACCACGAGACGATGGCTCGTTCGCCGGCACGGGCCTGGGGGAACGCCCCGCATGACCGCTCCAGCTCGGCAAAGATGCGGTAGCGGCCTTCGGCCTTCACCGCTGCCAGGGCATCATGGAAGCGCGCCTTGTAGTTCATGGCATCGTTCCTGTTCGCTGATTCCGCAGGCCATCCGGAAGACGATGGGGCTGCGTCCGCCGACGGGCGGGTGCTCGACGCTTTCCCTTCGCGCCATCCGAACCTATAGTCCACCGCTCACTGGGGGGAGCCGTTCGGCTGAGAGGTCCTGCGAAGGACGACCCCTTGAACCTGATCCGGTTCGTACCGGCGTAGGGACAGGTGAAATGGACGTCTTTCCAGGCGTGGCCGCAAGTTGCGGCGATGCCGCACTCGCAATCGTCGGCGCCGCCCTGGCGCATGGTGGCGCGCCGCTGTTCCAGGACCTGGACCTGCCCCTGGCGCGTGGGCGCTGGACCTGCCTGCTGGGCCGCAGCGGCACTGGAAAGTCTTCGCTTCTGCGGGCCCTGGCGGGTCTGCGCGTTCCCGGACTGACCGCGACGCGCCTTGGCGACCAGGGCCGTGTTGCCTGGATGGCCCAGGGCGACCTGCTGCTGCCCTGGGCCAGCCTTTGCGACAACGTGACCATGGGCCAGCGCCTGCGGGGCGAGCGGCCGGACCGCGCCCGTGCCCTGGACCTGCTGGCCCGGGTCGGCCTGGGGGACAAGGCGTTGCGCCGCCCCGGCACCCTGTCGGGGGGCGAGCGTCAGCGCGTCGCCCTGGCCCGCACCCTGGCCGAGGACACGGCGATCGTCCTGATGGACGAACCGTTCTCGGCCCTCGACGCCGTCACCCGGCACGAACTGCACGCCCTGACCGTGCGCCTGCTGGCCGGCCGCACGGTCTGCCTGGTCACGCACGATCCGTTCGAGGCACTGCGCCTCGCCGACCGCATCGCGGTGCTGCGCGGACGGCCCGCGCGGCTTGACTGGATCGACCCGCCCCCGGGTCCCACGCCCCGCGCCGCCGGGCACGAGAGCCTGGCCCGGGCGCATGGCCGGCTGCTGGCCCTGCTCGGCGACACGGACCCGGCATGAGGGGTTTCGCCCGGGCCGCCGCCTCCCTCCTGCTGCTCCTGGCGGCGTGGCAGGGCTTCGTCTGGGCGACACGTCCGCCCCCCTTCATGCTGCCCGACCCGCTGCGCGTGGCCCAGGCGGCGCTGCGCACCTGGCCCACCTTGCTGGATGCAACCGGAATCACGCTGGCCGAGATCGTGCTGGGCCTGCTCACCGGCATCGCGGCCGGCGTCCTGCTGGCGTTGGCCCTGGCTGCGGTCCGGCCGCTTCGCCTGTGGCTGCTGCCGGCCCTGGTCGTCAGCCAGGCGCTGCCGGTCTTTGCTCTGGCGCCGCTGCTGGTGCTCTGGCTGGGCTATGGCATGGCGCCAAAGGTGGCGATGGCCGCACTGCTGATCTTCTTCCCCGTAGCGGTCACGTTCCTGGACGGCCTGCGTCGCGTCGATCCGGCCCTGCTGGACCTGGCCCGCACCATGGCGCCCGATACCGGCTGGGCGACCCGCGCGCGGCGCCTGTGGCAGGTGGAGCTGCCGGCTGCCCTGCCGGCCCTGGCGTCCGGCATCCGCATGGGGGCGGGCGTCGCGCCCATCGCCGTGGTGATCGGCGAATGGGTCGGTGCCTCACGCGGGCTAGGCTACCTGATGCTGCACGCCAATGGCCGGGCCCAGACCGACGTCATGTTCGCGGCGCTGGCCTGCCTCGCCCTGCTGTCGCTGGCGCTCTATTTCGGCATCGACGCCGCCCTGCGCCGCGCCTTGCCCTGGCTGCCCGACGACCGGGCCCAGCCGATCCCTCCCCTGGAACGTTAAGGAACCTGTCCCATGCGATTGATCCTGTTGGCAGTCCTGCTCCTGGCAGCGAGCCCTGCACTGGCAGCGGAGCGGCTGACCCTGGTGCTGGACTGGTTCGTGAACCCGGACCATGCCGCGCTGATCGTGGCGCAGGAGCGCGGCTTCTTCCGGGACGCAGGGCTGGACGTGGAGCTGATCGCGCCGGCTGATCCGAATGACCCGCCGAAACTGGCAGCGGCCGGAAAGGCAGACCTGGCAATAACCTATCAGCCACAGTTGATGCTACACGTGGAGAACGGCCTGCCCCTGAAGCGGATCGCCACCCTTGTGGCCCAGCCCCTCAACGCCCTGATCGTCCTTGAGGATGGACCGGTGCGCGACCTCGCCGACCTGAAAGGCAAGCGCATCGGCTACTCGGTCGGCGGGTTCGAGGAGATCCTGCTGGCGACCATGCTGAAGGGGGCGGGCCTGTCCCTGGCCGACGTCGAACTGATCAACGTGAACTTCTCGCTCTCTCCGGCACTGATGGCGGGCCAGGTCGATGGCGTGATCGGCGCCTATCGCAATTTCGACCTGCCCCAGCTGCGCTTGGCGGGCAAGCCGGGCCGCGCCTTTCCGGTCGAGGAATTCGGCGTGCCCGTCTATGACGAGCTGATCGTGGTCGCGGCGCAGGGCCTGCCGGGCGATGCCCGCCTGCCGCGTTTCGTGCAGGCGGTGGAACGCGCCGGGCTGTTCGTCGCCAACCACCCTGATGCGGCGTGGGGCGACTTCGCCAAGGCCCATCCCGACCTGGACGACGAGCTGAACCGCGCGATCTTCAAGGAGACGTGGCCCCGCCTGGCCGTCAGTCCCGCGGCACTGGACCCGGCGCGCTATGCCCGCTTCGCGGCCTTCATGGCAGAGGCGGGCCTGATCAAGGCGGCGCGCCCGGTCGCCGACTACGCCGTCACGCTGGACTGAGGCAAGGGCCGCGGCACCACCTCTCGACCCGGCATGCCCCGGTCATCCGGGTCCCGCCGGGCCGGGAGGCGAAGCCTGCGACCCGGCGCTATGCCCCCTGGGACCCTCCCTATTCCGGGACGATATCCGCGACCTGCGGGCCCTTTGGCCCATCGCCGACGCGGACCCGCACGGCCTGGCCGGGGCTGACCTCCCCCATGCCGGCGCGGCGCAGCGTCTCCATGTGGACGAAGATGTCCTGCGTGCCTTCGCCGCGCGAGACGAAGCCATAGCCGCGCAGCCGGTTGAACCACTTCACGGTGGCGCGCTCATAGTCGCCCTCGCCCACGATCGGGGCCAGGGCGGGCCGGCGGACGGCGCGGCCGTTGCGCTCGCCTGGGATGGAGGTGGTGGTATCCAGCGACAGGATGCGCAGCGCCTGCAGGCCCTTGGTCCGGCGCACCGCCTCGCAGCTCATCGTGGCGCCCTCCGGCATCGTGTCGATGCCGGCCTGCCGCAGGGCCGACAGGTGGACCAGGATGTCGGGTCCGCCATCGGGTACGGCCACGAAGCCATAGCCCTTCACCGCATCGAACCACTTCACGGTGCCGGTGACGATCTGGATTTCGGCCGCGATCGCATCGGCCTGTACTGACTGCTGATCCATGAACCCCGCCCCACTAGAACGCAGCACGGCTCTTTCCATTCCGGTTGAGGCTGTTGCCTTTCAACCATGGTCCCCACAAGCCGCCCTCTGAGAAATTATCACGCGCCTGTCATATGCAAGCACGCCTGTCGGTCCCCGCCCCCGCAGCACGCGGATGAATCACGGGCGGTGATGCAAACACGACACGCTTTTTACCCACCGGCCCGCCGAAATGAGATTCGGTTGTAGCACCGGGACCCAAGTTCCTGTGTTCCAACGTGCTTCCCTGGCCCGGGCCCGCCCCGGGAAGGCGTTCGCGCACAGGCCCGTGCGCCTGGCCGCCCGGGGTCGGACCGCGCCGCGACGCGCCTGTCTGTCCACTGCAGAACACAAGCACCACGTCCATCGCGTGCCGCGTGGCCCCGTCCGTTGGGGGATACCGGGCGGGGGGATCCTTGCCTATCCTGCACGGCCTTGGACTTTCTTCCGGATGCCCTGCATGAGCTTCGACGTCGCCGCGGTCAGGCGGACCTTCCCGATCCTGGGCCAGGCGGTCGGCGGCCACGCCCTGCACTATCTCGACAACGCGGCCACCGCCCAGGTCCCGCAGGCGGTGCTGGACGCGATCGTCCGGCACGAGACGACGGCGCGCGCCAACATCCACCGCAGCGTCCACACCCTGGCCGAGCGCGCGACAGAAGCCTATGAGGCCGCCCGCGCGACGCTGGCGCGGTTCATGGCCGTGCCGGCGGAGCAGGTCGTCTTCACGGCCAGCTGCACGACCGCGATCAACCTGGTGGCCCATGCCTTCGGTGCCGGGCTCAAGCCCGGGGATCGCATCACGCTGACGGCGGCGGAGCATCACGCGAACCTGGTGCCATGGCACCTGCTGGCCGAGCGCAGCGGCGTGGCCCTGGATGTCATTCCCGTGGATGGCGCCGGCCTGCTCGACCTCGATCATCTGGACCGGGCGATCGGCGCGCAGACCCGGCTGGTGGCGGTCGCCTATGCCTCCAACGTCACGGGCGCGGTCGCGCCGCTGGCGCCCATCGTGGCCCGCGCGCGTCAGGTCGGTGCCCGCGTCCTGGTCGACGGCGCCCAGGCGGGTCCGCACGGGCCGCTGGACGTGGGCGCGCTCGATGTCGATTTCTTCGTCCTGGCGGGGCACAAGATGTTCGGCCCGAACGGCATCGGCGTGCTGTGGATGGCGCCCGACCTGATCGACAGCCTGCCCCCCTTCCTGGGCGGCGGCGACATGATCCGCAGCGTGGAGGCGACGCGCTCCACCTATGCCGAGGGCCTGCGCCGGTTCGAGGCCGGCACCCCGCCCATCGCGCAGGCAATCGGCCTGGCGGCCGCCGCCGACTGGCTGGCGGGCCTGGACCATGAGGGGGCGGAGGCGCACATGGCCCGCCTGACCGGCCGCATCCTGGACGGCCTCGGCGCGATCCCCGGTGTGGATGTGAAGGGACCGCTCGGCCTGCAGGGTCGCGTGCCGATCGTGTCCTTCACCATGGAGGGCGCCCATCCCCACGACATCTGCCAGATCCTGGATGGGCATGGCGTCGCCTGCCGCGGCGGCCACCATTGCGCCCAGCCGCTGATGGCGGCCTTCGGCATTGCCGGCACCACCCGGGCCAGCCTCGCCCCTTATAATGATGATGGCGACGTGGACGCGCTGCTTGACGGCCTGGCCGCCGCGCGCCGCATCCTCGTGCGCTAGTCTAGTCGGGAATGTCCTCGGCGCTGACCCGGATCGTCTCCGCCCGGTCGGTGAAGGGGAGTTTCCGCGCCGCCGCCGCCAGCAGGGCGACGGCGTGGCGGTCGGCCGCGATGGCCAGGCCGCTTGCGCTCAGGCCCGCCCGGCCCTCCAGCCGCTCGATCGCCCCGCGATCGACGCGCAGGACCACCGGCTCCCAGGCGGTGGCACCCTCCCCCTCGGTCGCCCACAGGGCCACACCGTCCCAGGCCTCGCGATAGTCGGTCAGGCGCTCGGTCATCCGCATCAGCATGGCGCAACCCTAGCGGCCCACGGCAGCGACAGCCACAACAGCCGAATGCAGACCTCCGCTCCGCGATCCGGCACACTGCACGGCACGGGACGCAACGACGTGCCCGGGAAACGGGGAGGACAGGGCATGACAGGACAGGGGCGGGTCGCCGGCAAGGTGGCAATCGTGACCGGCGGGGCTTCGGGCCTGGGCCGGGCAACGGCAGAGCGTCTGGCGCAGGAAGGTGCCATCGTTGTCGCCACCGATATCGCCGAGCCGCAGGCGGCACCCGCGGGCATCGCCGCGTTCCACCGCCAGGACGTCCGCTCCGAGGATGGCTGGAAGGCGCTGGTGGCTGAGGTGGTCCACGCCCATGGCGGGCTGGACATCCTGGTCAACAATGCGGGCGTGGGCCTGACCGGCGGCCATCATCGCGGGGTGGAGGACACCGCACTCGAGGATTGGCGCACCGTGCAGGAGATCAATGTCGAGGGGGTCTGGCTGGGCTGCAAGCATGCCATGCCGGCACTGCGCGACCGCGGCGGCGGCGCCATCGTCAACCTGTCGTCGGTCGCCGCCCTGATGCCGACGCCGTTCCTGGCCGCCTATGGCGCCAGCAAGGCGGCGGTGGAACAGTTGAGCCGCACCGTCGCCCTGCACGGGGCACCGCACAAGGTGCGCTGCTGCTCCGTCCATCCCGGGCAGATCGTGACGCCCATGCTGGACGGCCTGCACCACGCCATCGGGGTCGAGACCAACCAGGGCGACGAGCAGGCACGCGCGGCCTTCCTGACCCGCATTCCGCTTGGCGTCTATGGCGAGCCGATCGACATCGCCAACGCAGTCCTGTTCCTCGTCTCGGACGAGGCACGGCACATCACGGGCCTGAAGATGGTCGTCGATGGCGGTATGATGCTGCTCTGACGCAGGGTGCGGGAGCGAGGCCTCTTGTTCATTTTCTGTTCCCATGAACAATGGGGCCATGGTCGATCCCGTGCCGCAGACCCTGGCCGACGTGATGCGCCGCTACCAGGTGGTGCTGGGCCAGTGCGCCGACTGCGGCCATGCGGACGAGGTGCCGACGACGGGGCTCGAACCGTCGCTCGCCCTCACGCGCCTGATCCCCCGGCTACGCTGCAGGATATGCGGCTCGGCCCGTGTGCGGATCGCCGTCGTGCGGAGCAGCGAGGTGAACTGGTTCAAGCGGGCCGCCAGGCGCTAGGGATCTTCGGGAGGACACCATGTGCGGCCGCTACCTGATCGTCAGCACCCTGGACACGATCCTGAACACCTTCGATGCGCGACCCGGTGCGGCGGGCGCCGGCAACTTCCCGCCCCGGCACAATGTGGCGCCCACGCAGGCCGTGCCGATCGTGCGGGAGGCGGCCGAGGCGCCGGCCGGGCGCGAACTGGTCCACGCGACCTGGGGCCTGATCCCGTTCTGGGCCAAGGATCGCACGATCGGCCCGCGCTGCATCAACGCCCGGAGCGAGACGGTCACCACCACGCCCGCCTTTCGCGAGGCCTACAAGCGCCGCCGCTGCCTGGTCGTGATGGACGGCTTCTACGAGTGGCAGAAGACGGCAGGACGCAAGGGCGGGCAGCCCCACCGCATCGGCATGGCCGACCAGGCCCCCTTCGCCACCGCCGGCCTGTGGGAACGCTGGACCGACAAGGAAACGGGCCAGCCGCTCGACTCCTGCACCATCCTGACCACCACGGCCAACGCCCTGCTGGCGCCTCTGCATGACCGCATGCCGGTCATCCTGGACGCCGCCGCGCAGGCGCTCTGGCTCGACCCGGCGGCAGGCGACGCCAGCGTCCTGCTGCGCCCCTACCCGGCCGAGCGCATGGCCCTGGTCCCGGTCGACCCCGCCGTCGGCAATGTCCGCAACCAGGGCCCCTTCGCGGAGCTGACGCCGACGCCGGTCCTCCTGTGATCGGCCCACGCCGCAGGCAGCGGCGGCGCGGCTGGACGGGACGGGTGCGGCCATGCTAGCCGGAGCCGATGGCCAGCCTGCGGCCGCGGGCGAACAGTGAACGATCGGGGTCCGATGAGCATCCTTGGGAAAATCGCGAACCGGATCAAGGATCATACCCTGTCCCGCCTGCACGCGCCCCGGATCGCCGTCACCCCGCTGGAGGGGCTGGTCCGCCTCGGTTCGAGCTATGGCGGGTGGACCGTCAAGGCGGACGCCGACCTGAATGGGGGGCTCGTCATCAGCTGCGGCCTGGGCGAGGACGCGTCATTCGACGTCGAGATCGCCAACCGCTACGGCGCCCGGGTCGTCATCGTCGATCCCACGCCGCGCGCGCTCGACCATTTCCAGCAGATGATCGGCCGCGTGGGCCAGGCAGCGGAACGGCCCTATGCCCCCGGCGGCAAGCAGCCGGTGGACGCCTATGACCTGGGCAAGGTCCAGCCGGAACAGATCACGATCGAGGCGAAGGCGCTGTGGATCAACGACGATCCGGTGCGCTTCTTCAAGCCGGCAACCGCCGGCCATGTCAGTCATTCGATCAAGTTCGTGGGCAACTCGGCGGATGACTACATCACCGTGCCGTCAACGACCCTTGCCGCCCTGGTCGCGGCCCTGGACAACCGCGAAATCGCGGTGCTCAAGATGGATATCGAGGGGGCGGAGGCGGACATCCTCGACTCCATCGACACCTGGGGCGCCCTGCCCCGCCAGTTGCTGATCGAGTTCGACGTCCTGCGCGAACCAGGACCCGCCTCGCGCCAGACGGTGGAACGGATCGACGCCCGCCTTCGCGCCAAGGGCTATGTCTGCGGCCAAGCGGAAGGACGCAACTACATGTACGTCCGCCAGGCCCGGTGAGCGCGCGGGTGGACGAACCCGCCGCCCCATGCTAGCCGAGACGAAAGCAACCGGCTCGCCCCGCCTCACCGGCGGGGCCCCTACGCCGGATGGGTGGCCGAGTGGTTTAAGGCAGCGGTCTTGAAAACCGCCGTGGCGGCAACGTCACCGTGGGTTCGAATCCCACCCCATCCGCCAGCGCCCCGTTCGCCTCGGCCATGCCCTAAAGCGCGACGTCCATGGTCTGGGCGCCCATCAGGACCGCGCCCGCGTTGAGGGCGCCGCGGTCGGCATTGAGGAAGGCGTGGTTCGAGGCGGCGTGGATGTCGCGGAAATAGCGCTGGATTGGATTCTCCAGCCGGATGCCTCGCCCACCCGTTGCCTTGAACAGCAGGTCGACCGCACGGGCGGCATCCTTGGCGATCGCCGCCGCCTCCCACTTGTAGGCGACGCGGCTCTCCAGGCTGGGCTGGCCGCCGTCGTCGATCACGGCGGCCATCTCGGCGAACACGGCATCGAAGCGCAGGCGCAGGGCCCGGACGATCGCGCCGGCCTCGGCCAGGCGCTGACGCACCAGCGGATCCTCCGCCGCCTTGCTGCCGTCATAGACGCTGCGCCGCACCTGCATCTGGTCGAGGAAGCTGTCCAGCGCACCTTCCGCCATGCCCACGGTGACCGAGGCCAGGCAATAGGCGAAGACGATGCCGAACGGGTAGCGGTAGGTCGGCGCGGTAAAGGTCGACAGGCCCTCGTCCTGGCGCAGGAAGGACAGGGCGAAGCGGTGCGTACGGTGCTCGGGCACGAACGCATCCTCCACCACGATGTCCTTGCTGCCGGTGCCTTTCAGCCCGATGACGTGCCAGGTGTCGTCGATGCGATAGTCGCTGCGGGGAATGAAGAACGCCCGCGCATCCGGTGCCGCGCCGGGAACGGCCCCGCCCAGGATCACCCATTGGCAATGATCGCAGCCACTGGACCAGGGCCAGCGCCCGGCAATGCGGTAGCCGCCCGGAACCGCTTCCACCTTGCCAAAGGCGGCATAGGAGGACGAGGCGCGCACGCCATCGTCGACCGCCCACAGGTCGTGCGCCATCTGCGGGTTCATCAAGCCCGGCTCCCAATTGTGGACCGCCACCAGGCACAGGCACCAGGCGCTGGACGGGCAGCCCTTGGCCAGTTCCATGGCGACATGGAACAGCACCTCCGGCCGCATCTCGTAGCCGCCATAGGCGGCGGGCTGCAGGATGCGATAGAAGCCTGCGGCCTCGAACGCGGCGATGGCCTCGGGCAGGACGGAGCGATTGTCCTCCGTCGCCTGGGCGCGGGTCGCCAGCGACGGGATCAGCGCGCGGGCGCGGGCCACCAGTTCGTCGGGCGTGGGAATGGGCGGCTGGGCCAGCTTGTATGCCGTTGACATGACGGGACCTCCCCGGATCAAGGCGTTCTGAACGTCGTTCGGACAGCAGCCTGCCGCAACCGGACCCCATGCGGAACTTTTGCCCGGTGATGCCAATCATTCACCGGATTTATGGAATACTGGCGCGATGGAACCGGGAGACGGCCTGCGCGGCATCAACCTGAACCTGCTGCCGATGCTGAGCGCGCTATTGCGCCATCGCAACGTGACGCGCGCGTCGGTCGAGCTGAACCTGACCCAGGCGGCGGTGAGCAACGGCCTGCGCCGCCTGCGCGCGCATTTCGGGGACGCGCTGCTGGTACGGGAGGGACGGCGCATGCGCCTGACCGAGCGGGCCATAGCCCTGCAGCCAGCGCTGGAGGCGAGCCTGACCAGCGTCCGCCAGGTGATCGGCCGGGGGGCGTTCGATCCGGCGACCACGACGCGCCGCTTCCGCATCGCAACGGCCGACTATGTGGCGGCGATCGTGGGGCCGCCGCTGGCGGCGCGCCTGGGCCGGGCGGCCCCATCGGCCAGCGTGCAGTTCAGCGTGGCGCGACGCGAATCGAGCGAGCTGCTGCGCGCGGGCCGGATCGACCTGATCGTCGGGCCGCGCCCCGTCCTGGCCACGGTCGTGGACGACAGCGCCAGCTTCGCCACGGCGCCGATCCTGACCGAACCCTTTGTCGTGATCGTGCGGCGGGATGATCCGGCGGCGGCCACGGGGCTGGACGAGCAGGGCTATTTCGCGCGGGCGCATGCGACCTTCAACCTGGACCTGTCGCTGCCCGCCAGCCTGGAAGTGCTGTACCTGCGCGAGCGTGGCCTGCAGCAGGTGGACCGGGTGGTCGTGTCGGAGTTCGTCAACCTGCCGCTGATCGTCGCCCAGAGCGACTGCATCGCGCTGATACCGCAAAGCCTGGCACGGCTCTATGCGTTGCGCTTCGACCTTGCCGTCCTGCCATCGCCGATCGCGGTGCCGGACATGGTCCTGACCATGATGTGGCACCGCCGGGTGGACGGCGACCCGGGCCATGCCTGGCTGCGCGACCAGTTCGCCGCTTGCGCCGCGATGGCGGCGCCAGGCTGACCGTCACGCGCTCCCCGGGCCCTCAGGCGATGCGGCGATAGGCAATGTCGCGGGCCAGCCAGCAGCCAAGGCGCAAGCCCGTGGTCGTCCCGTCGGACGCGCGGGCAAGGCACAGCGTCCAGTCGCCCGGCGCCGGAGCGTCCATCGAGCGTCGGGTGGCGATCGTCCAGGTGTCGGGGCCGGCGGGCGCGATGCGCTCCGGCCGGCCTTCGCCCAGCATGCCCTGGAAGATCGCATGCACGCCGCCGTCGCGCTCCTCGATCCGCAGCGTCGCGTCCAGTTCCTCGGCATGATAGACGCCGGCCAGGGCCTTCGCGTCCGCCCGCTCCAGCCGCGGCAGGGGACGCATGACCTGGATGCGGTTCTCTCCCGGCCGCGCCATGGTCAGGCTATCGCCCGTCCGGGCCAGGGTGACGCCGGGGCCCGCCAGCGTGCCGTCGGGGCGCAGGTCCAGCGCCTCAGGCCCCGTGCCATAGCGCAGGACGGCGCTGCGGCCCGCGACGTCCAGCCGGGCCAGCAGGCCGGTTTCCTCCCCGATCCACTGTCCGCTCCACGCCTCGGGCACCGCCTCGCCCGCCGTGGGCGGTTGCAGGCCAAGGGCCGCGGCCACCAGGCTGCGCGCGGCGCCATGGGCGTTGCCTTCATAATTCAGCATGACGACCGCCGACAAGCGGGCCGCCGACGCATGCAGGCGCTGCGCCCGGAAGCCGCGCAGCGCCCCGCCATGGCCGGTCAGGGCCACGCCCTCCATCGCCTCGTGCGCCAGACCGAAGCCGTAGCGCGCCGGGCTTCCGTCGCTGAAGGCGGGCGCCAGGGCCAGGCGCCGGTACAGGCCGGCCGCATCATCGCGCGTGGCGTCGATCCACGCCTCATAGGCTAGCATGTCCTCCAGCGACGCCGCGATCCCGGCATCGCCGATCCAATAGATGCCGTTCGCCGCCGGCAGGAAGCCGGTCGCGTCGCTCCCCTCGTAACCGACCACGCCATCGACGGGCGCGCGCGTGTCGGCCGCCAGGACGGCGGTGCCCATGCCCGCCGGTCCCCAGACATGGCGGCGATAGAGGCTCTCAAGGTCCGTGCCTGTCGCGTCCTCGATCAGGTCGCCCAGGATGCGGAAATTGGCATTGCAGTACGAGTAGCTGGTGCCCGGCGCGAAATGCGTGCTGCGCATGCGCGCCAGGACCGGATGCGCGTCCTCGCGCCGGAATGTCTGCTCCGCCCGGGCGCCGTGCAGCACGGTCAGGGCCCAATAGTCGCGCAGGCCCGACTGGTTGTCGCACAGCTGCCGCGCACTGGGCAGCGGCCCCGCCAGGTTGGGCAGCAGGCCGCGCACGCCATCGTCCAGACGCGCCGGATCGCCCAGCGTCGCCAGCAGGACGGCGCAGGTAAACTGCTTCGAGATCGAGCAGATGGGCAGGCGCGTCGCCCGCGTCATGGCCAGGCCAGCCTCCAGGTCGGCATGGCCCCAGGCGCGCGCGCCGACGATGCGGCCGTCCTTCACGACACCCGCCACGCCACCCGGCCCCGGAAAGCGCGCCGGCAGCAGGTCCAGGGCGGCGTCAAGGGCGGCGGAATCGAGATGCGTCATGGATCGGGGCTCATCGGGGGCGCGGCACCGCCGCAGAATGACGCCAAGGCTAGGCCACGGCAGGCCCGACCGCATCCCCCAACCGTGCCGGCCGGCCATCGATCATCGCCCGGATCCGGTCCATCAACTGGTCGATGGCAAAGGGCTTGGTCAGCACCTCCATGCCCGGCTCCAGCAGGCCGTTGCCCACGGCCGCGTTATGGGCATAGCCGGTCACGAACAACACCGGCAGGTCCGGGCGCAGGGCTCGCCCCGCATCGGCCAGCTGCCGCCCGTTGAGACCGGGCAGGCCGACATCGCTGACCAGAAGGTCGACACCCACCGCGCTGCGCAGGATCTCCAGGCCCGCCGGGCCGTCCCCCGCCTCGATCGTGCGATAGCCCCGCTCCTGCAGGGCGTCGACGATCAGCGCCCGCACGG
Organism: Zavarzinia sp. CC-PAN008; assembly: GCF_051903925.1. Classification (GTDB taxonomy): domain Bacteria; phylum Pseudomonadota; class Alphaproteobacteria; order Zavarziniales; family Zavarziniaceae. Next base: position 3,317,643 of record NZ_CP173678.1, on the reverse strand, counting down.
TGGGTTCGTCCTCGACTACCAGGACGGTCTCCGTGGGCGGCGGTCGCGCGGCCTGCGGTGACGCCTCCACCGGCGGCTCGACAACGGCGCTGTCATGGCAGCGCGGCAGATGCAGGCGCACGGCCGTGCCCGTGCCTTCCGCGCTGTCGATGGTGACGAAGCCACCCGACTGCCGGGCAAAGCCATAGATCATGGACAGGCCCAGGCCCGTCCCCTGGCCCAGCGGCTTGGTCGTGAAGAACGGCTCGAACGCCCGGGCGGCCACGTCGGGCGCCATGCCGTGGCCGGTGTCGGCGACACACACGGTCACGTACTCCCCCGGCGGTCCGCCATGGCGCAGCAGCGCCTGCTCGGGATCGATCGTGGCATTGGTCGTGGCGATGGTCAGGCGCCCGCCGCCCGGCATGGCGTCGCGCGCGTTGATCGCCAGGTTCAGGATGGCGCTCTCCAGCTGGTTGGCATCGCACCGCGTGTGCCACAGGTCGGCGGCGCAGACCTGCTCCAGGACGATCCCCTCGCCGATGGACCGGCGGATCAGCTCGTCCATCCCGGCGACGAGCTGGTTCACGTCCACCACCTTCGGATCCAGCGCCTGGCGCCGGGAAAAGGCCAGCAGGCGCTGGGTCAGCGAGGCCGCGCGGTCGGCGCTGGCCGTCGCCGCCGCGGCGTAGCGTTCGACATCGGCGGTCCGTCCCTGGGCAATGCGCCTCTGCATCATCTCGAGCGAGCCGATGATGCCGGTCAGCAGGTTGTTGAAGTCGTGCGCGATGCCGCCCGTCAGCTGCCCCACGGCATCCATTTTCTGGGCCTGGCGCAGGGCCTCCTCGGCGGCGCGCAGGGCTTCGGCGTTGGCGCGCTGGTCGGTGACGTCGCGGCCATAGGCATAGACCAGCCCATCCTCGACCGCCGTGTGCCACGAGATCCAGCGATAGGCCCCGTCGGCTGTGCGATAGCGGTTCTCGAACCCGGTCAGGTCGGCGGCGGCGGCCGCACGCTGCAGGGCGGCAAGGGAATCGGGCTCGTCCTCCGGTACGATGAATTCACTGAAATGATGGCCGACCACGTCCTCGGCAGGGTGGCCCAGGATGCGCGTCCAGGCGGGGCTGGCCGAACGGAACACGCCATCCGCGCCCACCACCACCATCAGGTCGCGGCCATGCGACCAGATCCGCTCGGCCCGTCGCTCGGCCGCCGTCAGCGCGGCGACATTGGCCAGCGCACCGCTGATCTGCCCGGCGATCAGGCGGACGAAGTCGCCCAGATGGTCGTCGGCGCGGCGATAGGGGTTGAGGCCCAGGATCAGCCAGCCGAACGGTGCCTGGTCCGCGGCCCCCGGGATCGGCACGGTCATGGCCGCATCGGGCGGCCGGTCCCAGTCGCCGCTGGGCCAGTCGATCCCGTCCGGCAGGCGCACGACCTGGGCGGCGGCGGGGTCGTCGGCGGCCTCCGGCGGCAGCAGCGCCGCCACTTCAGTGCGGTCGACCAGGGCGCGGGCAGCCTCCCCGGCGGCATGAAAGAGAGGCGACGCGCCCAGCCGGACCAGGGCAAAGGGAAAATCGCGGCGATTGGCGTCCAGAACCGTGCAGGCGGCCTGGCGCACGGTGTCCTCGCTGGCCGCGCCGACCAGGGCCATGCCCAGCTGGCGCAGCGTGTCCATGCGGCGCTCGCCGATGACGCGCTCGGTGTCCTCGTTCACCACGCACAGCAGGCCGCTGACGCTGCCGTCGCCGCCGTGGAGCGGACTGTAGGAGAAGCTGTGATAGGTCTCCTCTGGATAGCCGCTGCGTTCCAGGAGCAGCAGCAGCGCCTTGTTCCAGGTGCCCTCGCCCGCCCAGACGCGCGCCACCTGGTCCGCGACATCGTCATAGACCTCGGCCCAGACCTCGCGGAACGGGCGGCCCATCATCGCCGGATGCTTGATGCCCAGCGTCGGGATATAGGCGTCGTTGTAGAAAAACAGCATGTCCGGGCCCCAGCCCAGCCACATCTCGAAGCGCGTCGTCAGCAGCATGCGCATGGGGATCTTCAGCGCGTCCGGCCAGGCCCGCGGATCGCCCAGCGGCGTGGCGCTCCAGTCGTGCCGTCGCATCAGCCGGGCCATCTCGCTGTTGCCCGGAAAAACGCCGGCCAAGGGATCGCCGTCCCCCCCGCCTTCGTCCCAGGTGCCGTCCTGCGTCATGAACTCCCCCGACCCTCCAGCCCATCACAACCCGGATCCCGCGATTCGGATGCCTGGTGTCTGCAACATTCCTGCGGCCAGCCCGCAGATCGCGCCAGCCTGTGGTGCGCGGGCGACGGTCGGGCGATCGTCCGCCGCCCCCCGTCGGGGTGTCCCGCCTGAACCCTTTGGCCGCGTTGGGGTTGGAACGGGTCCATCACGCAATGCCAGCACAAGCCGGCAGGACAGGAGATGACGATGAGCCACGATCCCGACGCCGCGCGCACCGAGCGCATCCGCACCCGGGCCTTCTACCTGTGGGAACAGGACGGGCGCCCTCTGGGCCGGCAGCACGAGCACTGGAACGCCGCCGCCCTGCAGATCGCGCGCGAGGACGGCCAGCGCCAGGGCGAGGCCGGCTCCGACGGCGGCCATGGCGACCACGACCCCGCTCAGCCGCTGCTCAGCACGCCCCGGCGCGATGGCGCTGGCGTCGATGCCTCCCGCACCGGACGCACGGCCTCCGGCGAAGGCTGAGGTACACGCGCGGACCGGGCACGACGCGGAGGCCGGGCCGCACTAGGATTGCGGCCATGAAGATGATCGGCCTGATCGGTGGCATGAGCTGGGAAAGCTCCGCCGAGTACTACCGCATCCTGAATGAGGGGGTGCGCGACCGCCTGGGGCCGACCGCGTCGGCCCGGTGCCTGCTCTGGTCGTTCGACTTTTCCGAAATCGAGCGCCTGCAGCACGATGGCGACTGGGACGCCCTTGCCGCCCGCATGGTCGATGCGGCGCAACGGCTCCAGGCTGCCGGGGCCGAAGTCCTGCTGATCTGCACCAACACCATGCACCGCATGGCCGACCTGGTGCAGGCGGCGGTCGGCATTCCGCTGCTGCACATCGCCGACCCCACGGGCGCGCGCGTCCGCGCGGCGGGAATTGCCCGTGTCGGCCTGCTGGGCACCGCCTTCACGATGGAACAGGACTTCTACAAGGGTCGCCTTGCCGCTCGCCACGGGCTGGATGTGATCGTGCCGGAGGCCGCCGACCGCGCGCTGGTCCACCGCGTCATCTATGACGAGCTTGTCGCCGGGATCGTCGACGACCGCTCGCGCCAGGCCTATCGCCAGGTCATCGCCCGGCTGGTCGCGCGGGGGGCGGAGGCGGTGATCCTGGGCTGTACCGAGATCATGCTGCTGCTTGGCCCGGACGACAGTCCGGTGCCGCTGTTCGACACGACCAGCCTGCATGCCCAGGCGGCCGTCGCGGCAGCCCTGGACGATGGCATCCCGGGCGACAGCGCCGCCCCGGGCGATCGGGCGGCCGTATCACAAGTGGCGCGAGGCGCCTGACCGCGCCACACTGCGCGCCTTCGAACACCCAGAGACGGGAGCACCAGGTGGCAAGCGAGCTTCAATCCATCGCGCTGAAGACGATCGACGGCCAGGACAGCAGCCTCGGCGCCTATGCCGGCAAGGTGCTGCTGATCGTCAATACCGCCTCCAAGTGCGGCCTGACCCCGCAATACGAGGGGCTGGAGGCGCTCTATTCCAAGTACAAGGACAAGGGCCTTGTCGTGCTCGGCTTCCCCGCCAACAACTTCGCAGGGCAGGAGCCCGGCTCCGATGCCGAGATCCAGGAGTTCTGCACCACCAAGTTCTCGGTCGATTTTCCCCTGTTTTCCAAGATCTCGGTCGCCGGCAGCGACAAGCATCCGCTCTATGCGGCGCTGACCGCCGCCCAGCCCAAGGCCGAGGGGACGGACACCTTCCGCGAGCGGCTCAAGGGCTATGGCATGACGCCGAACGCGGAGCCGGAAGTGCTGTGGAACTTCGAGAAGTTCCTGGTGGGCAAGGATGGCAAGGTGATCGGCCGCTTCTCACCCGACATGGGCCCCACCGACGAACGCCTGGTCGGCGCGATCGAGGGGGCGCTGGCCGCCTGATCCGCGATGGGGCGGCGCCGGTCGCGCGCCGCCCGCCCTGCGCCATCGCCACGCCGTGACGCCTGCCCGCATGCTGGCCTGGGCGGCCCTTGCCGGGCTGCTCCTTGCGGTGCTTGTCGTCCTCAAGGGGCTGCATGGCGTGAATGGCGATGCCGCCATGTTCCTGGTCATGGCCCAGCGCCTGGCCGATGGCGGTCGCCTCTATGTCGACGTGGTGGAGTTCAATCCGCCGCCGGTCTACTGGCTGGCCGAAGCGGTCGTGCACCTGTCGCGCGCCCTGGGGCTGCCCGCGTCCACCGTCTTCGACGGCGTGGTCGCCACGTTGGCGCTCGGCTCGGCGGCACTGGTGGCATGGCTGCAGCCGGCCCGGCCCGGACTGGCGCTGCTGGTCCTTGTCCTGCTGGGGCCGCTTGCCGTACGCCATTTCGGCCAGCGCGAGCACCTGCTGATGATCGCCATCCTGCCGCTGCTGGTGCTGTGCCTGCCCGGCGCGCGCGCGGGTCGCGCCCCGGCCCTGGCACTGGGCGTGCTGGCGGGACTGGGCGTCGCGCTGAAGCCCTATTTCCTGCTGCTGCCGCTGCTCCTGGGGATGGAGGCCGCCCTGCGCGGCGCCTGGCGGCGGACCGATCTGCGCTGGGCCGCCTGTGGCCTGGCCGGAACGGTTGCGGCCGTCGCGGCGTCGGTGCCGCTGTTCTACCCCGAGTACCTGGCGACCATCGTCCCCTTTGCCCTCGCCGTCTATGTCGCCGATTGGGGACGCCCGCTCTGGCTGGCGCTGCGGCCCTGGCTGGCGGGGCTGGTGCTGCTGCAGGCACTGGCGGCGCTGCCGCTGGGGCGCCACGGCCCGGCCAGGGCCGCCCTGGGCCCGCTGCTGGCGGTGGCGCTGGGCGCCGCGCTGTCGGCGATCCTCCAGGCGCGTGGCTTCGACTACCACCTCTATCCGCTGGCGGTGGCGGGCGTCCTGCTCGGCCTTGCCGCATGGCGCCAGGCCCACGCGCCCGGCATCGCGCAGGCACCCCGGCTGGCGACGCTGGCGGGCGCTGTCCTGCTGGTGCTCGCCTGTGGCCAGCAGCTTGTGGGCCAGTCCCTCCGCCCCTACCCGTCGCGGGCCGAGGCGGTGGCGCTGGAAGCGGCGATCGCGGGCGAGATCGCGGCCCATGCCTGGCGGGGCCCCATCCGCATCGGCGCGCTGACCGTTTTCGCCCCGGTCTTCACCGTGGCCGCTGACCTCGACCTGCGCTGGTCGGGGCGGCACATGTCGCTATGGCCGATGTTCGCCCGCTACCAGCGGGGGCAACGCCCCACCGCCGACGACGCCATCCTGAACCAGGTCGTAGCGGACCTGGATGCCGCCCGCCCCGAACTGATCCTGGTGGAGCGGTCCTGGCCAGGGGGGCCCATTGTCGACTATCTGTCGGACATGGCCATCATCCCTGGATTGCCCGGCCTTCTGGCCCGCTATGCGGTCGCCCGCGACGTCGGGCGCTTCCGCCTGATGGCGCGCTGCGCGGGCCCCTGCCCCATGGCGGACGGGGCACCCTGATGCCCCCGGTCGAGCTGGGCACGTCCGAGCTGGCGGGACCGCAACTGGCCCTGGCCATGCGCCTGGCCGTGGCCCTGGCGATCGGCCTCCTGGTCGGGCTGGAACGGGGCTGGCAGGCGCGTGCGGACCAGGACGGGGACCGCGCGGCGGGCCTGCGCACCTTTGCCCTGTCGGGCCTGCTCGGCGGCGTGCTGGGCGCGCTGGTGCCGGCTGCCGGCGCGCTGCCCCTGGCCGCCGGCTTCCTGGCCTTTGCCGCGGTGTTCACCGCGTTCCACTGGCTGGAGGCGCGGGCCGAGAAGGACTTCAGCGCGACCGGCGTGGTTGCGGGCCTGCTCACCTTTGCCCTGGGGGCGCTGGCGGTGCTGGGCGACACCCGCATCGCCATCGGCGCCACTGTCGCGATGGTGCTGCTTCTGGGCCTGAAGCGGCCGCTCCATGCCTGGCTGCGCCGGCTGAGCTGGGAGGAAGTGCGTGCCGTCCTGATCCTGCTGGCGATGACCTTCCTGCTGCTGCCCGTGCTGCCCAACCGCCCGATCGACCCGTGGCAGGCGATCAACCCGTCCGAGATCTGGCTGCTGGCGATCATCATCGCCGGCCTGTCCTTCGTGGGCTATGTCGCGGTGCGGGTGATCGGGCAGCAGGCGGGCATCCCCCTTGTGGCGCTGGCGGGGGGTCTGTCCTCCTCGACCGCCGTCACGGTGACGCTCTCGCGACTCTCGCGGGAAGCGCCTGCGGGCAGCGGCGTCCTGGCGGGTGGCGTGCTGCTGGCAGGCGCGGTGATGGTCGGCCGCGTCTACCTGCTGGCGGGGGCGCTCAACGCGGCGCTGTTCGGCGCGCTGCTCTGGCCGGTCGTCGCCACGGGCGCCGTGCTGCTGCTGGCGGCGCTGGTCCTGATCGCCCGCGCCAGCGGTCGCGACGGGCCGGCGCTGAACCTGACCAATCCGCTGAACCTGGGCATGGCGCTGAAGCTGGCGCTGTTCATCGCGGCGATCATGCTGCTGTCGCGCATCGTGACGGAGCTGTTCGGCGATGCCGGACTCTATGCCCTGGTCCTGCTCTCAGGCATCGCCGATGCCGACACGCTGACCCTGTCGCTGGCCCGGCAGGGCACGCTGCCGCTGGCGACGCTGGCGACCGCCATCGCCCTGGGCGTCGCCTCCAACTCGCTGGCCAAGGCGGTGATGACCTGCGTGCTGGGCACCCCGGCCCTGGGCCTGCGCGTGGGCGTCGCCAGCCTTGCCGCGGTGGCTGCCGGCGGCGGCGCCCTCTGGCTTGGCTAGAGCGCCAGCTTCAGCGCCGCCCCGTGGTGGCGCAGGTGGCTCTCGATGAATGTCGCGATGAAGTAGTACGAGTGGTCATAGCCCTCGTGCCGGCGCAGCGTCAGCGGCTGCCCGGTCGCGGCGCAGGCCTCCTCCAGCAGATGCGGCTTCAGCTGGCTTTCCAGGAAGCCATCGGCCAGGCCCTGGTCGACCAGGATGCGCGGGCAGCGCGCGCCATCCAGGATCAGGGCGCAGGCGTCATAATTGCGCCAGGCCGTGCGATCGGGGCCGAGGTAGCGACCCAGCGCCTTCTCCCCCCAGGGGCAGTTGGATGGTGCCACGATGGGCGCAAAGGCCGAGACGGTGCGATAGCGCCCCGGATTGCGCAGCGCGATCGTCAGCGCGCCATGCCCGCCCATCGAATGGCCCATGATGCCCTGCCGCTCCAGGTCGATCGGCAGCACGCCCGCCGCCACCGCCGGCAGCTCCGTTTCGATGTACGAGCGCATGCGGTAGTGGGTCGCCCAGGGGGCCTGCGTCGCGTCGACGTAGAAGCCCGCACCCAGGCCGAAATCCCAGGCGCCATCGGGATCGCCCGGCACGCCCTCACCCCGTGGGCTGGTGTCGGGCGCCACCAGGATGACGCCCAACTCGGCCGCCACGCGCTGGGCGCCCGCCTTGGTGGTGAAGTTCTCCTCCGTGCAGGTCAGGCCCGCCAGGAACCACACGACGGGCAGCTGGCGCTGCCCAGGCATGTCCGGCACGAACGCGGCGAAGCGCATCGGCGTGCCGGTCTGGGCGGAGGTGTGGCGGAACACATACTGCGTGCCCCCGAACATGCGGGCACGGGACACGGTCTCAGGCGTGGCGGGCGAAGCGCTCATGGTCAGAACGTCACCACCGAGCGGATCGACTTCCCCTCATGCATCAGGTCGAAGGCGGTGTTGATCTCGTCCAGCGGCATGACATGGGTGATCAGGTCGTCGATGTTGATCTTCCCCTCCATGTACCAGTCGACGATTCTGGGCACGTCCGTCCGGCCGCGCGCACCGCCGAAGGCCGTGCCCTTCCACACCCGGCCGGTGACCAGCTGGAAGGGCCGCGTGGCGATCTCCTTCCCCGCCTCGGCCACGCCGATGATGATGCTCTCGCCCCAGCCGCGGTGGCAGCATTCCAGCGCCTGCCGCATCACGTTGGTGTTGCCGGTCGCATCGAACGAGAAGTCGGCCCCGCCGCCAGTGATATCGACGATCGCCTGCACGACCTTGTCGTTGCCGACCTCGGTCGGGTTGACGAAATGGGTCATGCCGAACTTCTCGGCCATGGCGCGCTTCGACGGGTTGATGTCGACGCCGATGATCTTGTCGGCCCCTACCATGCGGGCGCCCTGGATCACGTTGAGGCCGATGCCGCCCAGGCCAAATACGACGACGTTGGCGCCGGGCCAGACCTTGGCCGTGTAGATCACGGCGCCGATGCCCGTGGTCACGCCACAGCCGATGTAGCAGATCTTGTCGAAGGGGGCGTCCTCGCGAACCTTGGCCACCGCAATCTCGGGCAGGACCGTGAAGTTCGAGAAGGTGGAGCAGCCCATGTAGTGAAAGACCGTCGAGTCGGAGCAGGAGAACCGGCTGGTCCCGTCGGGCATCACGCCCTGCCCCTGCGTCGAGCGGATCGAGGTGCAGAGGTTCGAACGCTGCGACAGGCAGGTCTTGCACTGCCGGCACTCGGGCGTATAGAGCGGGATCACATGGTCGCCTGGCTTCACGCTGGTCACGCCGGCGCCCACCTCGCGCACGATGCCCGCCCCTTCGTGGCCCAGGATTGCCGGGAACTTCCCTTCCGAATCAAGGCCCGACAGCGTGTAGGCGTCGGTATGGCAGACACCGGTCGCCATCACCTCGACCAGGACCTCGCCCGCCTTCGGCCCGTCCAGCGTGATCGTCTCGATGGTCAGGGGCTTTTTCGCCTCCCAGGCAACGGCGGCACGGCTTTTGATCATCGTGATGCTCCAGCGCTCGGTCTGTACCGCTGCGATCGGCACGCGGTCGCGGCTGCCAACCGCTTAGCCCATCGCCCGGCGGCTGGGAAGCGCAAGCGGGCGCCCGCCGGGGCAGTTTGAACGGATTGTGACCGGCATCCGCTCCGTCAACCTCAGGCCAGCCGGATAACGGCGTTCAATCGGCGGGCGACGGGGGGCGGTGGCGCTGCTAGGCTGCGCACCAACAGTGCCGGGCGGTCCCCCGAAGCGCTGATGCTACGGAGGAACTCGATGTCCGAAGGGACCCTGCCGCTTGCCGCCCGTGCCGCACCTGCGGGCGACGACGTCCGCATTACCTGGTCGCAGCGCTATGTGCTGATCGTGCTGATGCTGGTCTATACGGTCAGCTATATCGACCGGCAGATCCTTTCGATCCTGCTCCAGCCGATCAAGGAGGACCTGGGCCTCAGCGATACCAGCCTAGGATTCCTGTCGGGCATCACCTTCGCCCTGTTCTATGCGGGCCTGGGCGTACCCATCGCCATGCTGTCCGACCGCTTCAACCGGCGGAACATCATCGCGGTCTCCCTCGCCCTGTTCTCGGGCATGACCGCGGTCTGCGGCCTGGCCCAGAACTTCTGGCAGCTGGCCCTGGCGCGCGTCGGCGTCGGCGTCGGCGAAGCTGGCACGGGCCCCGCCTCGCACTCCATGATCGCCGACATGTTCCCGCCGCAGAAACGCGCGGCGGCCATGGGCTTCTATTCGGTCGGCATCAACCTCGGCATCCTGATCGGCTTCCTGGCCGGAGGCTGGCTGAGCCAGGAATATGGCTGGCGCACGGCCTTCATGGTGGTGGGCCTGCCCGGACTGTTCCTGGCGGTCCTGGTCTTCCTGACGGTGCGCGAACCGGTGCGCGGCCAGGCCGACAGGCTGGAAGCCCAGGCCAAGGAGGCGGCGCCCAAGATGCGCCAGGTCTTCGGCTATCTGTGGCAGCAGCGCTCGTTCCGGCACCTGGCCTTTGGCAGTTCGCTGGCGGCCTTTGCCGGCTATGGCGGCGTCACCTGGATCCCGGCCTTTCTCTCGCGCTCGTTCCAGATGACCCAGGGCGACATCGGCGAGGCGCTCGCCCTCATCATTGGCATTGTCGGCGGCCTTGGCACCTTCCTGACCGGCTGGGTTGCCGACCGCATGGCCGGGCGCGACATCCGCTGGTACCTGTGGACGATCGCCGCAACGTCGGCCGGCTGCTTCCCCTTCGGCGTCGCCATGTATCTGGCCGACAACCAGACCCTGGCGCTGATCCTGTTCTGCGGGCCGGCCTTTTCCGGCGCCGCCTATGTCGCATCCGCCTTTGCGATCACGCAGGCTCTGTCGGCCTTGCGCATGCGGGCGGCGGCATCGGCCATCTACCTGCTGATCATCAACATGATCGGCATGGGCCTGGGACCGCAGACGACCGGCATCCTCAGCGATCTGTACGAGCCGACCTATGGCCAGGAATCGCTGCGCTACGCCCTGCTGACGATCATGGTCATGTGGCCCTGGGCGGCGCTGCACTTCTACCTGGGCGCCCGCACGCTCGAGGCCGACATCGACCGCGCCCGCGCCGCCAACGGGTAGCACCCGACAGGACCCAAAGAGCCCTCCCCCGTCCGTTGGATGGGGGAGGGATCCTGTCGGCGCTACCCGCCCTAGGGCAGGATGCGGACCTTGGGCTCGCGGTCGAAGAAGCGGGTGCTGGCAGCCTTGATGAAGGCGGCATTGCCGTTGCCGTTCAGCGCCACAACACCCTCGTCCGGCTCGACCCCTGCCTTGTCCAGCAGCGGCTTGGCATCGGCCGTATGGCCGATCGCCTTCAGGTGGCCGAACGCGTCCATGCAGAACTGCACGGCCGCCGCCTCCTTCAGCAGCATGGCCGTCCCCTCGGCCGACAGCACGACGGCAATCGCGTCGACCGTCTGCGACGGCGTGCCGGCCAGTTGCCCGTCCGCCTTCTGCATCGTGCCGTCCGACAGCTTGGCACCGCCCACCTTGGGCGCGATCAGCATGGGCGTGGCGCCCGCCTTCTCGACCGCAGCCTTGACCTTGGCCAGGACCTTGGCGTCGGAGCCATCGGCATAGAGGATGCCGACCTTCCGACCCTCCAGCGTCGGCTTCATGTTCTTCTGGATGCTCAGCGCCGGACTGGGGTCCAGGTCGATCGGCTCCCGCGCCGCCGGGTTCTTCTTGGGCAGCGGCATGCCCAGGCCGTCGGCCACGCGCTGCGCCAGGTCCTCGTCCACATTCCGGAGGTTGCCCAGCATGCGCTGCGGGATATGCTCCAGCCCCACCTTCGACAGCTCGAAGGTGAAGGCGGCCGCCACGTGCGCCTGCTCGTTCGCGGTCAGGGAGCGATAGAACAGGCGCGCCTGGCTGTAATGGTCGGCGAACAGCTCGGGCCGCAGGCGCAGCTTGTCGCCCTGCTCGCCGTGCTCCGCGCGGCCGCGATGGCTGGTAAAGCCGGTCACCGGGCATTCGCGCGGGCCACCCTCCTCGCCCACCTGGGCCAGGCTGTTGGGCTCATAGTTGGCGCGCCCCTTCGGCACCAGCATCTGCATCTGCCCGTCCCGCTGGAAGTTCTGGAACGGACACTTGGGCGCATTGATCGGCAGCTGGTGGAAATTGGCCGTGCCCAGCCTGGACTTCTGCGTGTCCAGGTAGCTGAACAGCCGCCCCTGCAGCAGCGGATCGTTGCTGAAGTCGATGCCCGGCACGATGTTGGCCGGGCAATAGGCGACCTGCTCCGTCTCGGCAAAGAAATTGTCGACATTGCGGTCCAGGACCATGCGGCCGACCAGGCGCACGGGCACCAGTTCCTCCGGAATGATCTTGGTCGCGTCCAGCACGTCATAGGGCAGGCTGTCGGCGAATTCCTGGTCGAACGTCTGGATGCCCAGTTCCCATTCCGGGAAGTCGCCGGCGGCGATCGCCTCGAAAAGGTCGCGGCGGTGGAAGTCGTTGTCCGCCGCCTGCAGCTTCAGCGCCTCGTCCCACACCGTCGACTGCAGGCCGAGCTTCGGCTTCCAGTGGAACTTGACGAAGGTCGACACGCCCTCATCGTTGACGAAGCGGAACGTGTGCACGCCAAACCCTTCGATCGTGCGCAGCGAACGTGGGATGGTGCGGTCCGACATGGCCCACATCAGCATGTGAGTCGTCTCCGGCATCAGCGAGGCAAAGTCCCAGAACGTGTCATGCGCGCTGGCCGCCTGCGGATAGCCGCGATCGGCCTCCATCTTCACGGCGTGGACCAGGTCGGGAAACTTGATCGCGTCCTGGATGAAGAAGACGGGAATATTGTTGCCGACCAGGTCCCAGTTGCCCTGCTGGGTATAGAACTTGACGGCAAAGCCGCGTACGTCGCGCGGCGTATCGACGGACCCCGCGCCGCCCGCCACGGTCGAGAAGCGGACGAACACCGGCACCCGCTCGCCCGGCCGCTGGAACAGGTCGGCGGAGGTGATGTCGGACAGCGACTCGTACGGTTCGAAATAGCCATGCGCCGCGGTGCCGCGCGCATGGACGATCCGCTCCGGGATCCGCTCATGGTCGAAGTGGAAGATCTTCTCCCGCAGGACGAAGTCCTCGAGCAGGGTCGGCCCGCGCACACCCGACTTCAGGCTGTTCTGGTTGTCGGAAACCCGGATGCCCTGGTTGGTGGTCAGGTGCCCTTCGGGGCTGTGGGGCCCCTTTTCCGGGACCCGCTGGTGCGTCTCGCCGCCGTTCCCATGTTCGGTTTCGAACGCCCTATCCTTGCCGTCAGCCATGGCCGCCTCCGCTGGTTCCGCCTGATGGCGCCCCCAACAGGATTCCGGCGCGAAGGTTCACTCCAGTCTGGAATTTTTCCAAACTGCGAGGCGCTCGCAGGCTTGAGATGGCTGCGCTTCAGATCGAACGGTGCCTCCAACCTTCCGTTCATCCCAGCGAAAGCTCTTCGGGATGCACACATCTCCCCCTTGGGCTCCCGGTGAAATTCAGGCGCTAACTTTTACCCGCTCATCCCCGCGAAGGCGGGGATCCAGGGGCCGCCAGGACAGCGCCGGTGGCTCTGGATTCCCGCCTTCGCGGGAATGAGCGGTAGAGGAGAGGAGGCCGGTCGACTCACTCAAAGGGGACCAAGGGCTAAACCTCCACCGCGCGGTCGCTGAACCCCTGCGTGCCGAAGATCCGGCGATAGCGGGCGATCTCGTCCGGCCGGCCGGTCGCCTTGGACGGGTTGTCGGACAGCTTCACCGCCGGGCGGCCCGCCGCCTCGACCACCTTGCAGACGAGCGAGATCGGCTCCAGCCCTGCCCCGTCGAACGGGGCGCAGCCCCGGAAGTCGTTGGTCAGGTTGGTGCCCCAGCCAAAGGACAGGCGCACGCGGCCATCGAAATGGCGATAGGCCTGCTCGATCCCCGCGTCGTCCATGCCGTCGGAGAAGACCAGCAGCTTGGTCGCCGGGTCGACTCCCTTCTCCCGCCACCAGGCAATGATCTGCTCGCCGCCCTCGATCGGGGGCGCGCTGTCGGGGCGGAAGCCGGTCCACTCGGCCAGCCAGTCCGGCGCCCGCGCCAGGAACGCCGTGGTGCCGAACGCATCGGGCAGCGCCACCAGCAGGTTGCCGCGATAGTGCTCGCGCCATTCCTCCAGCACGCGATAGGGCGCGGCCGCCACGCCCGCGTCGTTCGGCGCCAGGGCCGCCAGGACCATGGGCAGTTCGTGGGCGTTGGTGCCGATCGCCTCCAGGTCGCCATCCATCGCCAGCAGCACGTTCGACGTGCCGGTGAAGCGCGCGCCCAGCCCCTCCTTCAGCGCCTCGACGCACCAGCGCTGCCACAGGAAGCCGTGCCGCCGGCGGGTGCCGAAGTCCGAAATGCGCAGGTCCGGCAGGCGACGCAGGCGTTCCACCTTGTCCCACAGCTTGGCCTTGGCCCGGGCATAGAGCACGTCGAGGGCGAAGCGCCCCTTGCCCCGGAACACGACGCGGGCGCGCAGCTCGTTGATGATGGCCAGGGCCGGGATCTCCCACATCGTGGTGTGGGACCAGGGGCCATGGAACAGCAGCTCGTACTGCCCGTCGACCTTGCGCAGCTCGTAGTCCGGCAGACGGAAATCGCGCAGCCAGGCGATGTAGTCGGGGCGGAAGATCTGCGTGGTGCCATAGAAGCTGTTGCCGGCCAGCCAGATCAGCTCCTTGTTCGTAAAGCGCAGCGTGCGCGCATGGTCCAGCTGCGCGCGCAGCTCGGCCTCGTCGATCACCTCGGCCAGGCGCACGCGGGCCGTCCGGTTGATCAGGCCGAATGTCACCGGCACGTCCCGATGCAGGCGCCAGATCATCTGCTGCATCAGCAGCTTGTAGAAATCGGTATCGAGCAGGCTGCGTACGATCGGGTCCAGCCGCCAATTGTGGTTGTGCACCCGCGTCGCGATGTCGGTCATGGTCATGATGGCGATCCGGCAGTCCAGCCCGTTGTATACTCATCATGAGTATAAGAACTCCAGGGGCCGCGCCAGTGCCAAGGTGGTGGCCGGTGATCCCCGTCACGGGCCGGTTGACCTGGACCGCCCCAGACCCGACCTTCGGATCAGGCCCGCCACCAGCGCGCGCCCCAGGATCGCCCATGACGCTGCCCTTCCCGTTCGACAATTCCTATGCGCGCCTGCCGGACCGGTTCTATGCCCGCATCGCGCCGACGCCGGTGGCCCAGCCCAGCCTGGTGCGCATCAATCGTCCGCTGGCGACAAGCCTGGGCCTGGATGCCGACTGGCTCGCCAGCGACGAAGGCGTCGCCGTCCTGTCGGGCAGCCAGGTGCCAGAGGGGGCGGAGCCGCTTGCCATGGCCTATGCCGGCCACCAGTTCGGCAATTTCGTGCCCCAGCTGGGCGACGGCCGCGCGGTGCTGCTGGGCGAGGTGGTCGACCGCCAGGGCATCCGCCGCGACATCCAGCTGAAGGGCTCCGGTCCCACCCCCTTCTCCCGCCGGGGCGACGGTCGCGCGGCCCTTGGCCCGGTCCTGCGCGAATACTTGGTGAGCGAGGCGATGGCGGCGCTTGGCATTCCGACCACGCGCATGCTGGCCGCGGTCATGACCGGCCAGCCGGTCTATCGCGAGGCGGAACTGCCCGGTGCCGTCCTGACGCGCGTCGCTTCCAGCCATATCCGGGTCGGCACCTTCCAGTTCTTCGCCGCTCGGGGCGACGCGGAGGGGGTGCGCCTGCTGGCGGAGCACGTCATCGCCCGCCACTACCCCCACGCGGCCCAGGCCGAGCACCCCATCCGCGCGATGCTGGAGGCGGTGATCGCCGCGCAGGCGCGGCTGGTCGCGCACTGGCTGCTGGTCGGCTTCATCCACGGCGTCATGAACACGGACAACATGTCGATTGCGGGCGAGACGATCGACTATGGCCCCTGCGCCTTCATGGACGCCTACAACCCGGCGACGGTGTTCTCGTCGATCGACCAGGGCGGCCGCTATGCCTATGGCAACCAGCCGCGCATCGCCCAGTGGAACCTTGCCCGCCTGGCCGAGACGCTGCTGCCCTTGCTGGACGAGGACGAGCCGACCGCGATAAAGCTGGCCGAGGAGAGCCTGAACACCTTCGTCCCGGCGTTCGAGTCTGCCTATCACGACGGCCTGCGCCGCAAGATCGGTCTCAGCGACGGCCAGCCCGGCGACCAGGACCTGGTCCGTGCCCTGCTGGCCGCGATGGTCGAGAACCAGGTAGACTTCACGCTCGCCTTCCGCCGCCTGGCCGACGCGGTCCAGGGCCCGGACCATGACGAGCCGGTGCGCGGCCTGTTCCTGGACCCGACCGCCTTCGACGCCTGGGCCGTCACCTGGCGCCAGCGGCTGGCCCAGGAACCCCAGAGCCGCCAAGCGATCCGCGCCGCCATGCGCGCCACCAACCCCGCCTATATCCCGCGCAACCACCGGGTGGAGGAAGCCCTGGCCGCGGCCGTGGAACACCGCGACTTCGCACCCTTCGAGGCGCTGCTGGCGGTCGTCCAGCACCCGTTCGACGACCAGCCCGACAACGCCCGCTATGCCGAGGCGCCCGACCCCGACTCCCGCGTCTACCAGACCTTCTGCGGCACCTAGGGATCGCAGGCTCGGTTTGCCGTCTCCAGTACCTTGACCACCTCATCCTGAGGTGCGGAGCGAAGCGTAGCCCCGAAGGTTGGGCCACCAGCACTGCCGGCCCATCCTTCGAGACGCGTCTTCGACGCTCCTCAGGATGAGGGTGGCCCTTTCAAATGCAGGTCCTACACCGCCGTCCCGACCAGGGCACCGATGGCGGAGGTTGCGGCCATGGCGATGGCGCCCCAGAAGGTGACCCGCAGCATGGCGATACCGACCGGTGCCCCGCCCGCCCGCGCGGCCAGCGCGCCAAGGCCGGCCAGGAACGGCAGGGCAGAGGCCGCGACGACCGCCTGCATCCAGGCGGCGGGGCTGGCCGCCACCGCCAGCAAGGGCAGCGCCGCCCCCACCGCGAACGAAGCGGCCGAGGCGGCGGCAGCCTGCAAGGGCCGGGCCTGGCTGTGCAGTGTGATGCCCAGTTCGTCCAGGGCATGGGCGCCCAGCGCATCCTTGGCCATCAGCTGGTCCGCGACCTGGAGTGCCAGTTCAGGGGTCAGGCCGCGCGCCCGATAGATGCCGGCCAGTTCCAGCCGCTCGTGCGCATGGTCGTCGCGCAGTTCGCGCTTCTCCCGCGCGATGTCGGCCGCTTCCGAATCCGCCTGCGAACTGACCGACACGTACTCGCCCGCCGCCATCGACAGGGCGCCCGCAACCAGCCCGGCCACCCCCGCCACCAGCACGTCGCCCGGCGCCGGACCCGCCGCCGCCACACCCAGCACCAGGCTGGCGGTCGAAACGATGCCGTCATTGGCGCCCAGCACGGCGGCACGCAGCCAGCCCATGCGGGTGATGTAATGGCTCTCGCGGTGCGTGCGACGGCGTGTGGGCATGTCAGATCCTGGCCACGCAAGAGATCCCGCTCAACCCCGCGAAGGCGGGGATCCAGGGCTGCAGGCGCAGCGCTGGTCGCTCTGGGTCCCCACCTTCGCGGGGGCGAGCGGGGAGATAAAGGCATCAAGCGATCATGATCGCCCTGATGTCGTTGACATTGGTCAGCGTCGGTCCGGTCCGCACAAGATCGCCCAGGACGTCGAACACCGCATAGCTGTCATGGCCGCGCAGGGCCCGCCGGGGCTCCAGCCCGGCCGCCGCCGCGCGGGCCAGGGTGTCCGGCGTGACCAGGGCGCCGGCCGCATCCTCGGTCCCGTCGATGCCGTCGCTGTCGCCGGAAATGGCCCAGACCCCGGCCTCGCCCCCCAGGGCAACGGCCAGGGCCAGCAGGAACTCGGTATTGCGCCCACCGCGCCCCGCGCCCTCCGGCCCGATCGTGACCGTCGTCTCGCCACCCGACAGCAGCACGGCCGGTGCCGCCACCGGCTGGCCGTGGCGCCGGACCGAGCGGGCAATGCCGGCCATCAGGGTGCCCGCCTCGCGCGCCTCGCCCTCCAGCGCGTCGCCCAGGATCAACGGCGTCAGGCCCAGCGCCCGCGCTGCGTCGGCCGCCGCCGCCAGCGACTGCGCCGGCGCCGCCACGATATGCACGTCCTCGTCCAGGCTGCCGGGCTTGGGCGTTTCCTGGCCAGCCGCCGCCACGTCGGCTGCAGCGGCTGGCAGGACGATGCCGCGCCGCTCCAGGATAGAGGCGACATCGGTCCAGGTCGTGGGGTCGGCGACGGTGGGACCGGAGCCGATCGCCGCCGGATCGTCGCCGGGCACGTCGCTGATCACCAGCGTCACCACCCGCGCCGGGGCCGCCGCCTGGGCCAGGCGACCGCCCTTGATCGCCGACAGGTGCTTGCGGACCGCGTTCATCTCGCCGATCGCGGCCCCGCTCGCCAGCAGGGCGCGATTGACGGCCTGCTTGTCGGCCAGGCTCAGGGGGGCGGCCGGTTGCACCATCAGCGCCGATGCCCCGCCGGAGATCAGCGCCACAACCAGGTCGTCCGGCCCCAGGCTCCGCACGGCGTCCAGGATGCGCCGCCCGGCCTCCAGGCTGCCCTGGTCCGGCACGGGATGCGCCGCCTCCAGGATCGTGACGCGGCCCGCCGGCACGGCATGGCCGTACCGCGTGACGACCACCCCGCCCAGGTCGACATCGGGCCAGGCCGCATCCAGCGCCGCCGCCATCACGGCCGACGCCTTGCCCGCCCCGACCACGACGCAGCGTCCCCTGGGCCTGGGCGGCAGGTGACGCCGCACCGCCGCCCCCGGCTCCGCCTGGGCCACGGCCGCATCGAAGATGCGGCGCAGGGCCGCCCGCGCCGCGGCGTCCGTCCAGGGGCCCGGGGCCGCTACCATCGCGTCAGACGATCTTGGCGTCGGTCTTGCCCCAATAGGCGTCGCGGATCAGGCGCTTGTACAGCTTGCCGGTCGCGTGGCGGGGCAGTTCCTCCATGAAGTCGATGCGCCGCGGCACCTTCACGTGGGACAGGTTGGCCCGGGCGAAGGTGGACAGTTCCTCCGCCAGTGCTGGACCCGTCTCGATCCCCGGTGCCGCCTGGATCACGGCCACGACCTTCTCCCCCATCTCGGGATCGGGCGCGCCCACCACGGCGACGTCCGCCACCTTGGGATGCGTGATCAGCAGGTTCTCGATTTCCTGCGGATAGATGTTCACGCCGCCGGAGATGATCATGAAGTTCTTGCGGTCGGTCAGGTACAGGTACCCGTCCTCGTCGACCCAGCCCACATCGCCCAGCGTCGACCAGCCGTGCTTGTTCCGCGCCTCTGCCGTCTTGCCCGGATCGTTGTGGTAGTCGATCTGCGGCCCGCCGGCGAAGTAGACGACACCTTCCTGGCGCGGGGGCAGCGGCTCGCCATCCTCGCCACAGATCTTCAGCTCGGAAATCGGGAACGCCTTCCCGACCGAGCCCTTGTGCGTCAGCCAGTCCTTGGAATCGATGGCGGTGAAGCCGAACCCCTCGGTGCCCGAGTAGTACTCATAGATGACCGGTCCCCACCACTCGATCATCTGCTCCTTGATCGGCACGGGGCACGGGGCGGCGGCGTGGATCGCGACGCGCAGGCTCGACAGATCGTACTTTCCGCGCACGTCCTCCGGCAGCTTCAGCAGGCGGACGAAATGCGTCGGCACCCATTGGGAGATCGTGATCCTGCGGTCCTGGATCGTCTTCAGCGCGAATTCGGGATCGAACTTCTCCAGCACCACGACCGTGCCGCCGAACTTCTGCACCGACATGCTCCAGTGCAGCGGGGCCGAATGGTACAGCGGCGCCGGGCAGAGATAGACGTCGTCCGCCTTGAAGCCATAGAGCAGGCTGGCCAGCGTGGTCAGCGTCGTGGGGGCGTCGATCGCGGGATCGGCCGGGAACGGTCGCTTCACCCCCTTGGGCCGGCCCGTCGTGCCCGAGGAATAGAGCATGTCGGCACCCGCGCTTTCGTCCGCGATGCGTGCCCTGGGCATGGCGTCGCGCGCCGTCTCATAGCTCTCGAAGGGCGGCGTCGCCGGATCGACCATCATCAGCGTGACGCCCGGCACCAGGGCCGGCAGCTCGGTCGCCGCCGCCCCAAGGGAGGCGCTGGTGATGACGATCCGGGCACCGCAATCCTTGATGATGTAGGCCGCCTCCCCCGCCGTCAGCTTGGACGAGATGCAGGTGAAGTAGAGGCCGGCCCGCTGTGCGGCCCAGACGATCTCGAAATAGCGGGGATGATTCTCCAGCATCACGGCGATCGCATCGCCGCGCTTCAGGCCGCGGGACCGGAACAGCTGGGCGCACTGGTTCGAGCGGTCCTCCAGCTCGGCATAGGTCACGGTCTCGCCGCTATAGGCCATGATGAAGGCCGGCTTGTCCGGCGTGCTGGCGGCGTGAACGTAAGGATGCATCGGCTGGCCCCCGGGAATGCGTGAACAGAATACGTGATTTGCGGGGCCGCAGGCCCTGCTTTAGGGTGTCGTCGGCTTAGTATCCAAGCCGGACGCCAGCCGCAACCCATGGCGCCGGCCCACCACAAAGCGGGAGGAGATGATGGCAGGGCCCCTCGACGACGCGATCGCCGATCCGAAATCCTATGCGAACGAGGACACCTACCACCGGGTGTTCGCCCAGCTGCGGCGCGAGGATCCGGTCCACTGGACCGAGCCCGCGGGCTATCGCCCGTTCTGGACCGTGTCGAAACACGCCGACATCATGGAGGTCGAGCGCCAGAACGACCTGTTCCTGAACGAGCCCCGCACGGTGCTCAGCCCGATCGACATCGAGCGCAAGGTGGCCGAGGCGATGGGCGAAGGCGGCATGGTCTTCCGCACCCTGGTCAGCATGGACAACCCGGACCATCGCGGCTACCGCAACATGACCCACGCCTATTTCATGCCGCCCAACGTGCGCAAGCTCGAGGCCGGCGTGAATGCCCTGGCCCGGCAATATGTCGATCGCATGGTCGGCATGAATGGGGCCTGCGACTTCGTGAAGGACGTCGGCGTCTGGTACCCCTTGCGCGTCATCATGCAGATCCTGGGCGTGCCGCCTGAGGACGAGCCCCTGATGCTGAAGCTGACGCAGGAGAATTTCGGGCCGCAGGACCCCGATTCCGAGGGTGACGGGACCAACCTGGACACGCAGCAGAAGCTGTTCGCGTACTTTCGCAACGTCCTGCAGGACCGCCGCCGGAACCCCACCGACGACGTCGCCAGCGTGGTCGCCAACGCGACGATCAATGGCGAGCCGATCAGCGAGTTCGAGGCGCTGAGCTACTACGTCATCATCGCGGTTGCCGGGCATGACACGACCAGTTCGACCACGACCGGCGGCCTGCTGGCGCTGCTGCAGAATCCGGACCAGATGGACAAGCTGCGCCGCCAGCCCGAACTGCTGGGCTCGGCCGTCGACGAGATGCTGCGCTGGGTGACGCCGGTGAAGCACTTCTTCCGCACCGCGACACAGGACTATGTCCTGAACGGCAAGAAGATCGCCAAGGGCGACAACCTGATGATGTGCTACTGGTCCGGCAACCGGGACGAGGACGTGTTCGACGATCCCTTCGCCTTCCGCATCGACCGCTCGCCCAACAGGCACCTGGCCTTTGGCTATGGCGCCCATCTCTGCCTGGGCCAGCATCTGGCCAAGCTGGAGATCAAGGCCCTGTTCGCCGAAATTCTGGCCCGGATCGAGCACATCGAACTGGCGGGGGAGCCCGCCTGGACGGAAGCCAGCTTCGTCAGCGGCCTGAAGCGCATGCCGATCCGCTACACCCTCCGCCAGCAGGCGGCGTAGCGGCGATTTCCTCGTGCCTCTCGCGACCTCAGCCTGAGGTGCGGAGCGAAGCGCAGCCTCGAAGGACGGGCCGAGAGTGCTGATGGCCCATCCTTCGAGACGGGCCTGCGGCCCTCCTCAGGATGACGGGCGTGGAGAATCGTTCAGATAAAACAACGGCGTCATGCTGAGGAGCGGCGCGGAACGCGACGCGTCTCGAAGCATCTGGCCCCCGTCCACACTCCGCCAGCAGGCGGCCTAGCGGCGCTGGCCTGCTGAGCCCTTGTTCTGTGTGTAAAGGGCAGCATCAGCATCCTTCGGGCGCGCCTGCGGCCCTCCTCAGGATGACGACCGTGGAAAATAGTTCAGATAAAACAACGGCGTCATGCTGAGGAGCGGCGCGGAACGCGACGCGTCTCGAAGCATCTGGAACCACCCCTCCACCCTCCGCCCCTGGCCTGGGGCGTACCGGGCCCTTCCCACCGGCAGGGCCCTTTTTTCGGCCCTCGACCATTGGACTGACCTTTTTTTCGAACATGCGTTCGTTTGCGGTTGACGCCTGAACGGCGTTCAACAAAGCTCCTCTGCACGGATGACAACGCGGGCGCCGTGGCAAGAGCGCCCCGACCGAGAGGGAGGAGAGGCCATGGATTTCGACCTGCCCGCCGAGGACGATCCCCGCCGGCAAGAGGTTCGCGCCTGGTTCGCCGCGCATCCCAGGCCGTCCGGCGCGGAACTGCGCGACGCTGGCTTCGTCGTGCCCCACTGGCCGCGCCCCTGGGGCCTGGCGGCCGAGCCCGAGCTTCAGATCATCATCGACGAGGAGCTGAAGCGCGCCGGCATCCTGGCGCCCAACCTGGTCAACCCGGTTGCCGTCAACAACTGCGCGCAGTCCCTGCTGACCCATGGCACGCGGGTGCAGCAGGAGCGCTTCCTGCCCCCTGCCCTGGCCCTCGAAGAACTGTGGTGCATGCTGTTCAGCGAGCCGTCCGGCGGCTCCGACCTGGCCGCGCTGCGCACGACCGCCCGGCGCGAGGGCGAGCACTACGTGGTCAAGGGGCGCAAGATCTGGACTTCCCTGGCCCACAAGGCCAAGGTCGGCGTGCTCGTCGCACGCACGGATGCCAGCGCGCCCAAGCATCGCGGCCTGTCCATGTTCCTGGTCGACATGGATTGGCCCGGCATCCAGATCCGCCCGATCATCGACCTGTCGGGCAACGAGAACGAATACAACGAGGTCCTGCTGGACGAGGTGATCGTCCCCGCCGACCGCCTGCTGGGGCGGGAGGGCCAGGGCTGGGAACTGGCGACCAGCCAGCTCCAGACCGAGCGCATCGCCCTGTCCAAGCCGGGCGCCATCTGGGGCGGCGGCCCGTCCGCCCGCGAACTGGTCGACGGCCTGCACGAGATCGGCGCGCTGGCTGATCCGGTCGTGAAGGACCAGGCGGCCCAGCTCTATGTCGAGGGCGAGATCCTGCGCCTGCTCTCCTACCGCTCGCTCAGCGATCGGCTCAACGCGCGCGCCGCGGGGCCGGAAGCGGCGATCCGCAAGATGATCGCGGCACCCCATGGGCAGAAGGTGGTGGAACTGGCCAAGGCGGCCCAGGGACCCGCCGGCCTGCTCAAGGGTGAGCCCCCCTTCCCCTCCCAGGCCGAAAAGCTGGGAGCGGAAAAGAAGGGCATGGGCGGCATGTTCGACGACTGGGACTATGCTTTCTGGTTCAGTCCCGCCGTGACGCTGGGCGTCGGCACGCAGGAGATCCTGAAGAACGTCATTGCCGAGCGCGTGCTGGGCCTGCCGCGGGAGGCCGATCCGACCGCCCGCCTGCCCTTCGCAGACACGCTGGCCAAGGCCGCGGAATAGGGGAGCGACGCCCATGAACTTTGCCCTGAGCGACGATCACATCCTGCTGCGCGACAGCGCCGCCGCCGTCCTGGACAAGGAAGTGTCGCATGCCGCGCTTCTTGTCCCCGGCGCCACGGTCGCCGATGCCCCCTATGGCCACCTCTGGGAGAAGATTGCCGAGTTGGGCTGGCCCGGCCTGATCGTGCCGGAGGAGTTTGGCGGCTCTGGGCTGGACTGCCTGGACCTGTCGATGATCCTGGGCGAGATGGGCCGCACCCTGGCGCCATCCGCCTTCCTGGGCAGCCTGCTGGGCACCTGGGCGCTGCTGCGCTGCGGCTCGCCCGCCCAGAAGGCGCGCCTGTTGCCGGACGTTGCCCTGGGCCGGACGCGGCTGGCCCTGGCGGCGGCGGACGCGCACGGCCGCACGGAGGACGGCGCGTGCTCCGTCAGCGTAGGCACTGACGGGCGGCTGAGCGGCCGGTCGGGCTTCGTCCTGGATGCCGGCCATGCCGACACGCTCGTGGTGGCGGCGCGCCAGACGGATGGCCGCCGCGGCCTGTTCCTGGTCAAGGCGAAGGCACCCGGGGTCGCCATCACGATCCTGCCCTGGCGCGACATCACCCGGCAGGTCGCCCATGTCGACCTGGACGGGGCCGAGGGCGAGGTGCTGGCGGCCGACGATGCCGCGCACTGGCCCTGGATCCGCGACCGCGCCTTGATGGCGCTGGCCTGCGAGAGCGCGGCCGGCACGCGCCAGGTCCTGGACATGGCCAATGCCTATGCCAAGGAGCGCGTCGCCTTCGGCAAGCCGATCGGCGCCTATCAGGCGATCAAGCACCAGCTGGCGGACATGCTGGGACAGGTCGAATGCGCGCATGTCGCCGTGCTCTATGCCGCGGCCCGGCTGGCGGACGAGGCCCCGGATGGCAGCCTGGCCGCCGTCATGGCCCAGGCCTATGCCAGCGATGCCTATGTCGCGGCCTGCCGCCGCAACATCCAGATATTCGGGGCCATCGGCTTCACCTGGGAAATGGTCAATCACCTGTACCTGAAGAGGGCGCTGGGCAATGGCGAACTGTTCGGCAATGCCCGCCAGCACCGTGCCCGCGTGATCGACCTGGTCGTGCAGCAGAAGCTGGAGCGCGCGGCATGAGTGCGCCTGCCACAGCCAACCCGCGGGCGCTTGACGGCGTGCGCGTGGTCGACTTCTCGTCCATCGTCGCCGGCCCCTGGTGCACTCGCCTGCTGGCCGATTGCGGCGCCGATGTCATCAAGATCGAGCCGGTGGGCGATGGCGACCTGATGCGCTTCGTACCGCCGCTGGTCGATGGCGTCAGCGCCGTCTTCGCGCAGTTCAATTGCGGCAAGCGGTCGGTGACGCTGGACCTGAAGACGACGGACGGCCTGGCCCTGGCCCGCCGGCTGGCCGCCAGCGCGGATATCGTCGTGGAGAATTTCCGCCCCGGCGTCATGGCGCGCATGGGCCTGGGCTATGCCGACCTGGCGGCGCAGAATCCCAAACTCATCTATTGCTCCGTCTCCGGCTTCGGGCAGAGCGGACCACGCGCCGGCGATGCCGCCTATGCCCCGGTCGTCCATGCCCTCAGCGGCTTCGACATCGCCTTCCAGCGGGCCCAGGCGGCCCCGGGGGCGGAGGTGGCAAACGATGCCGTGCCGCCGTGCAGCGGCATCATGGTGGCCGACGTCGTGGCCGCCATCTATGCCTTTGGCGCGATCCAGACCGCCCTGGTGCAGCGCGAGCGCCACGGCATCGGCAGCCATGTCGACACGACCCTGCTCGATTCCATGATCAGCCTGCTCGGCATCCAGTACCAGGAGGCGCAGTCCGACCCACCGCTGAAGTCGGCGGTATTCCGGCCGACGCCCACGCTGGACGGCCATGTCATGGTCCCCGTCGTGTCGATGCGCAATTATCTGTCGCTCTATCCCGTGATCGGGCGGGACGACTGGCTGAAGGATGCGCGGTTCACCACCATGGGCGGCGCCATCGCCAACAAGCCGGAGATCGAGGCGGCGCTCAATGCCTGGGCCCGTGACTTGCCCACGGACACGGTCATCGCGACCCTGGGCAAGGCGGGCCTGGCCTGTGCGCCCTATCGGTCCGCCGGGGCCATGCTGGACGATGCGCATCTGCGGGAGCGCGGCAGTTTCACGACGCTCGCCAGCGGGCGCAGGGTGTCGAACCCGCCCTTCCGCCTGTCGGCCAGCGATTGTACCGTCCGCCCCTGGGTTGCGGGCCTGGGCGAGCATACGCGCGAAGTCCTGGCCGAGGCGCTGGCCGTGCCGGCGGCGGAGCTTGACCGCCTCTCGGCCGGTGGCGTCTTCGGGTGAGCGCCCGCCACGCGCTGAAGCCTGCGGGCCAGGACGCGCCCACAGGGGCGGCGGGGAAGCGGGACCTGCCCCCCTATCCGGCCAAGGCCCTGGCCGCGAAGGTCGCCAAGGCCGAAAGGACCCGCGCGCGCATCATCCGCGTGACCAAGGACCTGGTCTATCGCCTGGGCTCGGACCGGGTGACGCTGCGCAACATCGCGGCCGCCTCCCGCATGAAGCCCAGCAGCCTCTACTACCACTTCCGCTCCAAGGACGAGATCATCGAGGCGGTGCTGGACGACGGCATCGACCGTGGGCGAGAGGCGGTGGAGCGGGCCATCGCCGCTGCCGGCGAGGAGGCCCTGCCCCGGCTGGAGGCGGCCTTCCGTGCCCACCTGGCCCACGTCGTGGCCGAACGCCTGTCCTCGCGCATGGGGGCCATCCGCCGCCTCCCAGCCCGCATCCGCGACCGCCACATGGCGCGCGAGCGGGACTATGGCCAGATCTTCGCGCGCCTGCTGGCAGAGGCCCAGGCCGAGGGGCAGATCCGCGCCGACCTCGACCTCAGCCTGTTGCGCATGCTGGGCATGGGCGCCCTGACCTGGGCCGGCGAATGGTTCGACGACAGCCGCGCCCGGACCCTGGACGACATCGCCGACGAGTTCCTGAAGATCCTCAGGACCGGCGTCGTCCCGCCGTCCTGACTATTCGCCCAGGAAGCGCTGCGCGGCACCACTGCCAATATCGGCAAGAGCCCCAGCCGCAAGGCCGCTCGATTCAAGGTACGCCCCCAGCCCCTCCTGCATCAGCGGATAGGGATAGTCGGTGCCCAGCATGATCCGGCCGGGCGCCAGGTCCTGCGCGATCTGCGCCAGGTAGCGCCCGTCATAGACGTTGCTGTCGTAGTAGAGCCCGGCGGCAAGCGTGCTGGGCGTGCTCGCCAGCGTGCCGCCAAAGCCGTTCGTGATCGACCAGCCCTTGTCCATCCGCCGGACGATCGGCAGCAGGGCGCCGCCGCCATGGCTGAAGCCCAGGCGCAGTCGAGGGAAGCGCGCCGGCACGTTCGCCATGATCAGCGACGCCGCCGCCATGCCGACGTCGATGGGAAAGCCGACGAACGCCGTGAAGGCGGGATCGGCGCCGATCGCCTTGGTCGCGACCGGGTGCAAAGCGTGGACGAACACGGCCAGGTCCAGGGCCTCCGCCGCCTCCCACACCGGATCGAAGCGGGGATCGCCCAGCATGATGCCGTTGATGTTGCTGCCGATCTCGATCCCCGACAGGCCGAAGCGCGGCCCAAGGTCCCGCATCATGGCGACGGCGGCGGGAACGTCCTGCATCGGCACCATGCCAAGCCCCCGGAAGCGCTGCGGCGCCCGGGCAATCATCTCGGCCATGTCGCCGTTGACATGGTCGCACAGGATCTGGGCATCGCCGGTCGCGAACCAGTAGGACAGCAGTTCCGGCATTGGCGACAGGACCTGCACCGCGACCCCTTCCCGCTCCATGTCGGCCAGGCGGCGCTCGGTATCCCACGAGCGGTCGTCGACCCGGCGGAACGGCTTGCCGTCGATCATCAGGGTGACGTCGACCGCGGAATGACAGTGCAGGCAGGGCCAGCGCGGATTGTCCGGCGGCGCTGCCGGAAAGCGCCCCGGCATCACATGGCAGTGAACGTCGATCAGACCGGCCATTCTCGATCTCCCATCCGCTCATTCCCGCGAAAGCGGGAATCCAGGGGCCGCCCGCACAGCGCCGCTGGCCCTGGGTCCCGCTATCGCGGGATTGAGCGGGGTTGTTTGTGTGTCTAGAGCAGGCCGGGGAACTGGCCGCCGTCCAGCAGCAGGTTCTGGCCGGTGATGTAGCCGGCCTGGACGCTGCACAGGAAGGCGCAGGCGGCACCGAATTCCTCGGCCGTGCCGAAGCGGCGGGCGGGGATCTGCGCCCGCTGCGCGTCCTGGAACTTCTCCAGCGGCACGCCGCGCGCGCCGGCCATCTTCTGGTGGTTGGAGCGCAGGCGGTCGGTGTCGAACTGGCCGGGCAGGACGCTGTTGATCGTGACGCCGTGCTGCGCCACGTCGCGGGCCAGGCCACCGCAGAAGCCGGTCAGGCCGGCCCGCGCCCCGTTCGACAGGCCCAGGATGGCGACCGGCTGCTTCACCATGTGGCTGGTGATGTTGACGATGCGGCCAAAGCGCCTGGCGATCATGCCGTCGATCACCGCCTGGATCAGGAAGATGGCGCTCAGCATGTTGTTGTCGAGCGCCTTGATCCACGCCTCGCGGTCCCAGTCGCGGAAGTCGCCGGGCGGCGGCCCGCCCGCATTGTTGATCAGGATATCCGGCTGGGGGCAGGCCTCCAGCACCGCCTTGCGCCCCGCCTCGGTCGTCACGTCGGCTGAGATCGTGCGCACGGGCGTGCCGGTCTGCGCCTCGATCTCCTGCGCCGTCGTGGTCAGGCGCTCGGGATCGCGCGCCGCGATCAGGACGTCCACCCCATCGGCCGCCAGCGCCGTCGCCGTGCCCCGGCCCAGCCCTGCGCTGCCCCCGCACACGATCGCCCGCCGTCCCCTGATGCCCAGGTCCATTTAAGCCTCGCTTCTTTCAAGAGCCACCTCATCCTGAGGAGGCCGAAGGCCGTCTCGAAGGATGGGCAGCGCGCACTGGCGGCCCATCCTTCGAGGCTACGCTGCGCTTCGCACCTCAGGATGAGGCGGGAAAATGGGACAGCGCATCACAGCATCGTGCTGCCGCCATTGACGCTGACCACCTGCCCCGTGACGAAGCTGGCCTCGTCCCGGGCCAGATAGGCAACCATGGAGGCGACCTCCGTCATCTCCGCGGGTCGGCCCTTGGGGATCACGTCGGTGAACTTCTGGAACAGCGGGTTGCCCGACGCCTTGGCCGCGTCGACCAGCGGCGTGCGCACCATGCACGGTGCCACCGTGTTGATCGTGATCTCATAGGGCGCAAACTCGCGGGCCAGGCCCGTGGTCAGGCCGTGCATCCCGCCCTTGGCCGCGTTATAGGCGGCGTGTTCCCACAGGCCGTTGCGCACGGAATCGGCGCCCACATTGACGATGCGGCCATAGTTCTGCGCGATCATGTGCGGCAGGACCGCCCGGCAGGCCCACAGGCAGGTCCACAGGTTGCGGTCCAGCGTGGCCCGCAGCGTCTCCGGCGTATGGTCCAGGAACTTGCGGATCACGCCGCCGCCGGCATTGTTGACCAGGATGTCGACGCGGCCATGCGCCTGGACGGCGGCATCGACCAGGGCGTTCGTCACGTCCTCCCGGGACAGGTCGCCGGGAACGGCGATCGCGCCCAGTTCGTCGGCCAGGGCCTTCAGCTCCGCCTCCGCCAGGTCGCCCAGGGCAAGCTTCGCCCCCTCTTCATGCAGACGCCGGGCGATGGCCTGGCCGATGGGGCTGGCCGCCCCGGTGACGACGGCGACCCGCCCCTCGAATCCCCGCATGGTCAGGCTCCGGCGCCAAGCGGCTCGATCTTGCCGATGCTGGCAAACCGGGTATCCGGCACCGCGCCCCAATAGTCGACCGACTGCGGGCCCAGCGGCATCAGGCGCGGCGGCCGGGGGTCGACCTCCGGGAATTCCTCCATGCCAAAGCTGTATTCGACGGTCATGCCGTCGGGATCCAGGAAATAGAGGAACATCGATTCCGAGGGCGGATGGCGCCCGGGTCCGAACACGATCGGGACCTCATGCTTCCTGCAGCGCCACAGCGCCTTGCCGATGTCGTCCACCTCCGTGACCATGAAATTCACATGGTGGAAGCCCTGGCGCGGCCCGCCGCCGATCCCAAGGCTGTGGTGGAACGGGTTGGGGAAGCAGCGCAGGAACGACACGGCCCCCTCGATCCGGTCAGAGACGCGGAAGTTCATCTGCTCCGTCAGGAACGCCTCGGCAGCGGGACGGTCGGCCACGTTCAGGACGACATGGCCCAGGCGGGCGATCTTGGTATGGCTCGGCTCGAACGGCGCGGCGGCGGCCATGCCGCAGAAATACTCGAACGTGGCGCCGCTATTGGGCTCGGTCGTGCGGAAGGCGGCCTGCACCGCCAGCCCCGCGCACTCCGCCGGGGCGACATCCTGGATCGGCAGGCCCAGCGCCGTGAAATGGGCCCGCGCCGCCGCCAGGCTTGCGGCATTTTCCATGCCCCAGGCCAGGCGCTTCAGCCCCGCGACCTCCCCCTGCTGCAGCAGCAGGTCGTGGTGGTTGGCGGTGCAGCGGAACAGCACCTGGTCGCTGCGTGCCGCATCGACCCGCGTCAGGCCGACCACCGTTTCGTAGAAGGCGGCGGAGCGCGCAAGGTCGCTCACGTTCAGCGCCACATAGCCCAGCCTGTCATAGCGGATGTCGCTCGCAGCCATGGTCCCGTCCTCCCTGGACTTTTCGTGTCTCGTTGGTGCTCAGACGATGATGCTGATGCGTCCCTGCGGTCGCAGGCTGCTCATGTCGAGGAGCGAGCGCTTGGCCGCGATCCTCAGCCGGCCATCGACCTGCCTCAGGCGATAGCGGTGGTGGCCGCAATAGACGTCCGTCATGTCGGCCTTTGAGCGATAGGTGGCGAATGCGGCCCCCACGGTCACGTCGTCCCCCTCCTGCCCCAGGATGCGCACGTTGCTGACCATGTGCAGCGTGTCGGAGCGGGGATACTCGGCATGCGCCGTCGTCTTCTTCAGACGGTCGACGCGGTGGCGCAGGCGGTCATAATCGTCGGCGATATAGAACAGCGTCTGCGCCGGATCGGCATCGTCGCGGGCGCCTGCCGCAGGCACTTCGTAGGTGGCGCCTTCGACGAACAGGTCCAGCCATTCGTCCAGGCGCCACTCGTCCAGCAGCGCCGCCTCGTCATAGAGGAAGTCCTCGACCGCCGAACGGGTCAGGATGCGCGGGGCAATCGTCATGGCGGCGCCCTCAATTCTCGGCGACGAAGGCCGCGACGCGGCGGTCCCATTCCCGCCAGAAGGCGCGCATCTGCGCCTCGTCGTCGGTGGCCGGAACCGGCTTCATCATGCCCTTGGAAATGTCGTTCCAGGGCGCTTCCCGCCGGTTGCGGTAACCCTTCTGGCAGGCCTCCAGCGCTTCCACGTCGTCGGGCGTGGCAAAGCCGCCGGGGCCCAGGAACTCCAGGAAGTTGAACAGTCGGCGCTTGCGGAACTCGACCGGCTCGCCCACGGGCGCCAGCGCCCAGGCGTTCACGTTCATGTAGTCCGGCTCTTCGGGATAGAAGGTGCGGACCGTCACCGCCATCACGTCGTTGATGACGAGATTGGGAAAGACGCCCAGGTTGCGGTTCTTGCGCGCGATGCGCTCCGCCCGCTCCGCACCGAAGCGGGCGGTCAGGTTGGCCTTGATCCCGTCGATCGCGGTCCGACCTTCCTCGCCCCAGGCCGGGATCCATTGCGCGACCGGCCGGCCCCAGGGTGCTGGTCCCTCCACCACCGCATGGCCATGGCCCAGGTCGTGGGCCCGGCTGTTCTGGGTGGCCCCGCCCGAAAAGACGCTCATGTCGAGGGCGCCGACCGAGTTGCCCAGATAATCGAAGTAGGTCGCATGGGTCGAAACGGCGTGGTAGCCGTCATAGGAATTCTCGACCAGCAGCTTCCAGTTGGCGCGCACCGCGTATTCCTGGGTGCCGCCCACGATCTCCATGCCGGCCTCGCCATGGTCCATGATCAGGTCGATGAACTCCTTGGCGTTGGCCAGGTACTCCTCAAGCCCGATGGCGTTGGCGTCGAAATTCACGAAATACAGGCCGCGATAGGATTCCAGTCGCGGCACCGCGGGCATGTTCTTGCAGCCGTCGGCGTTGAAGTTCTCAGGGTAATTGCCATTGGCGATGCGGGTGGCAAAGGCGCCGTTATTGTTGAACGCCCAGCCATGGTAGAAGCACTGGAAGCCCAGGGCATTGCCCGTCTTCTCGCGCACGACCATGGCCCCGCGATGCGGGCAGACGTTCATGAAGCAGTGGACCGCACCGCCCCGGTCGCGGCTGAAGACCAGCTCGCGGCCCGCCACGCTGCGCGTCAGGAAATCGTTGTTGTTGGGGATCTCGCTGTCGTGCCCGACATAGATCCAGCAGCGGTCGAAGATCGCCGCGCGCTCGATCTCCAGGATCTCCTTCTGGGTGAAGGCGGCGCGGGCGACCAGGAACTGGAACCGCTCGCTCTCCTCCCGCACCCAGGGGGACAGGCCTCCCCGGCCGACACCGACCTGCGGCACCGTGTGCAGCGTCATGTCCAACCTCCCTTTTCCCGGCGCAAGGCCGGCATCCCGTTGTCCCGGGATCCTGCGCGGGCTTGTCCGCGCCCTTGGAGGGAAGACTAGTCGCTTTGGTCAGACCATTCAAGCTGAACAGCGTAAAGCTGTCGATTTCCGGGTGGACGCTCAGTCGGGCGTCCGCTCCGCCTTGGGCCGGGTCGCCGCCAGGAACTCCGACAGGCGCAGGAAGTGCCGGCGCATCACGGCGCTGGCCCGGTCCGCATCGCGTGCCCGCAGGTGGACCATGAACTCGCGCCGCACTTCCGCCAGGTCGTAGAGCGGACGGATCTCCAGGCGGGAGACGATGCTGGCCACGATCTCGGCAAAGGACTGGGTGATGAGGACCAGCGCGTTGTTGTGGGTCGCCGCCGCCAGCAGCTCATAGAACTGCACGCTGTATTGCAGGTAGTCGCCGATGCGCCCCGTCCGGGACAGTTCGTCGACCCGGGCGATGTCGGCCTCCATCGCCAGGAAGTCCGCCTCCTCCGCCCGCTCGCAGGCCAAGCGCACGACCACGTCCTCGATCAGGATGCGGGCCTCCGTGATCTCCTCGATCGAGACGTGGCCCAGCGCGACCATGTCCGAAAACGACCGCGTGAGGGCGGAGCGGCCGTCCAGCACCAGGGCGCTGCCCTTGGCCCCCCGCTGCTTGCGCACAAGCCCTGAATTCTCCAGGTTGCGCAGCGCCTCGCGGATGACGGCACGGCTGACGCCGTGCAGCACGGCCAGGTCGCGTTCAGCCGGCAACTGGTCGCCCGGCGTCAGTTCCCCCAGCAGGATCTGCTGCTTGATCCGCTCGCACACGACCTCGTAAAGCCGGGTCGCATCGAAGCGGCGCATCGCGGCCGCGGCCCGGTCGGCGCTCATGCGGCCGGTTGCTTTCGTGAAGTTGCCTGGTCTGCCATGACCGCAGTCTAGCGCGCCTGGGCGGCACAGGGAGTGCGCTGGCGCAAATCCGTGCGGAACAGCGTTCAGGTTCGCATTGACTGGATTCTAATATGAATTAGCGTCACCTCATCCGGGAGGACGAGATGGACGCGCGCGAAAAGGCCGAAACGGCCAATGGGACTCTGGCCCCAGTCGCCGACCGCCGTGCGGCGCTGGCGGCGCGCATGCCGCTCTGGGACGAGACGACGCTGGACAGCTCGCTCCAGCATCTTGCGCAGTCCTTCGCCGACCGGCCCTTGGTCATCACCGACGCTGTCAGCTGGACCTACGCCGACGTCATCGCCAAGGGGGAACGCCTGGCCCGTGGCCTGGCGGGACGCGGCGTGCGGGCAGGGCAGCGCGTCGCCCTGCTGATGGCCAACCACCCGGACTTCGTGCCGCTGGCCTATGCCATCTGGCGGCTGGGCGCCGTGCTGATCCCGGTGAACTTCGCCTTCCGCACGGCCGAGCTTGGCTATGTCCTGCGCCAGTCCCAGGCCAGCGCCCTGATCACCATGGGCACCTATCGCGACCTCGACTACCTCGCCATGCTGGACGCGTTGGCGCCCGGCTGGGATACCGCCCTGCCCCAGGCACCCCTGCCCCACCTCATGCTGGTCGTGCAGTTCCAGGCCGACCGCCCGGGCGTGCCTGACGTCGACGCGGTCGAAGACGCGGGCGCCGTCGCGGCGCCCCTGCCCGAAAGTCCGGCAGGCCCGCACGATCCCGCCGTCATCATGTACACATCGGGCACGACCGGCCCGCCAAAGGGCGTGGTGCAGAGCCACGATGCCCTGCTGCGCTCGTCCTTCGCCTGTGCCTATCACCGCGCCTACGAGGATGGCCGCCGTATCGTCTTCGCCCTGCCGCTCTACCATGCCTTCGGGCTGGTCGTGGGCGTTCTGGCGGCACCCTGGGTCGGCGGTGCCATCATCCCCCAGCTGCAGTTCGACCCGTCCGCGACCCTGGCCGCGATCGCCCGCCACCGCGCGACCGACGCCCTGTTCGTGCCGACCATGGCCCTGGCGGTCCTGGAGCGCGCGGCGGTCGAGCGGCACGACCTGTCGTCCCTGGTCAGCGTGTTGTCGGGGGCTGCGCCCACGCCCGTCCGCATCTGGCAGGAACTGATCGACCGCCTGGGCCTGGCGGAGGTGACGACCGGCTATGGCATGACCGAACTGACCTCCTCAACCGTCTATACCCATCCGGGCGACCCGCTGCTGCTGGTGGAGCAGACGGTCGGCACCGCGATCCTGGGCGGCCCGGCCGGCGATCCGGCGCGCGGCGGCCGGCTGGTCGAATACCGCACCTGCGATCCCCTCACGGGGGAGATGCTGGCAGATGGGGCGGAGGGGGAGCTGGTCTGCCGCTCGCCCACCGCGACATCCGGCTATTTCGCGATGCCGGAGCTGACGGCGGCGCTGTTCCTGCCCGGTGGCTGGCTGCGCTCCGGCGACCTGGGCCGGGTCCGGCCGGACGGCTACCTGGAGCTCACCGGCCGGTCCAAGGAACTCTACAAGACCGGCGGCGAGCTGGTCGCCCCGCGGGAGGTGGAGGACATCCTGAACGCCCACCCGGACGTCGCGCAGTCGTTCGTCATCGGCGGGCCGGACGAACGCTGGGGCGAAATCGGCGCCGCCTGGATCGTGCCGACCGGTGGCACCACGCCAGACGCGCAGGCCCTGGTCGACTGGTGCCGGTCGCGGCTTGCCCGCTACAAGCAGCCGCGCCACGTCTTCTTCTGCGCTGCCGACGACCTGCCCCGCACGCCGACGGGCAAGGTCCAGAAGTTCGAACTGGTGAAGCGCGCCCGTGCGCTCCTGGCGGATCAGGTCAGCATGGCCGCCGTGCCGCCGACCACCAGTTCGCCCGCATCCTCGCCATCCCAGTAGTGGATGCGGTTGGCAGACACGCGGATCAGGACGATGCCGGGCGTGGCGCTGCCGTCGGGCCACCAGCGGTCCAGGTCCTTGGTCCAGTGCGCCTCGAACGCGGCGCGGTCGCGGATCAGGGTCGCCGTCCCCTCCACCGCCAGGAAGAACGGCCGCTGGCCCAGCAGGCCCGACTTGCCCAGGTAGCTGAGGCCGACCTTCGGGTCCGCCTCGATATCCTCGACCATCAGGGTCTTCTCGTCCGAGAAGAACCAGGCATCGCCGTCATAGTCGACGTCGCGATTATTGCTCATCGGGCGGGAACCGATGGCACCCCCCTTCGTGTGGGTCGACAGCATGGCAAAGTCGATGTCGCGCATCTTCTTCGCTAGGTCCTTCAGGGTCTTCGTCATGGCTGCACTCCTTCGGCATGGGCCGTGGAATGCATGTCCCCGCGAAAAGGTCCCTCCTGTCTCACGAGCCCCAATTCCCCACTCATCCCCGCCTTCGCGGGGATGAGCGATAATTTTGGAGGCCCTTGCGCCCCTGCAGCGCCTGCCAGATCCGGTGAGGGGTGGCGGGCATGTCGATATGGCGGATGCCACGCGCCGACAGCGCATCCACCACCGCATTCATGATCGCGGGAAGACCCCCGGCGCAGCCCGCCTCGCCACAGCCCTTGACGCCCAGCACGTTGGTGGTGGCCGGCACGGGCCGGCTCTCGAAGGCCATGAACGGCACGTCGTCGGCCCGCGGCAGGCCATAGTCCATGAACGATCCGGTCAGCAGCTGTCCCTCCTCGCTGTACAGCGTCGCCTCGTGCAGGGCCTGGCCGATGCCCTGGACCACGCCGCCATGCAGCTGGCCCTCGACCACCAGGGGATTGATGACGGTGCCGAAGTCATTGACCATCACATAGCGGTCCACGTGGACCACGCCGGTCTCCGGGTCGATCTCGACCTCCGCCACATGGCAGCCATTGGGGAAGGTCGAGGGCGGATTCTGGCTCACCTGGCGCACGTCCAGGCTGCGGGCCATGCCCTCGGGCAGCGCCAGCCCACGTCGCAGGCGCTGCGCCAGGTCCAGCAGGGCGATGCCGCGGTCGGTCCCGGCGATCGCGAAGCGACCATCCGCGAACTCGATGTCGGCCTCGCTGGCCTCCAGCACGGCGCCGGCGATCGCACGGCCGCGCTCGATCACGGTCTGGCTGGCCTCCACGATCGCCGTGCCACTCGCGATGATGGAGCGTGAGCCGCCGGTGCCGCCGCCGGTCAGCAACTCGTCGCTGTCGCCCTGCAGCAGGCGGATGGCCTCCAGCGGGATGCCCAGGCGGTCGGCCAGGACCTGGGCGAACGGCGCGGCATGACCCTGGCCATAGTCCAGTGTGCCGGTGATGATGGTGACGCCCCCGTCCTCGTCGAAGCGGATGCCGCCCATCTCGTCGCGCGGCGGCGCCGTCACTTCCAGGTACTGGCCGATGCCATGGCCGCGCAGCAGGCCCCGCGCGGCGCTGGACGCCTTGCGCGCGGCAAAGCCGTCCCAGTCGGCCGCCGCCAGCGCCCGCTCCAGCAGGGCGCCGAACTCGCCGCTGTCATAGGCATTGGCGTTCGGGGCGTCATAGGGCATCTGGTCGGGCGCGATGTGATTGCGCCGGCGCAGTTCGGCCGGGTCCAGGCCCAGTTCCGCCGCCGCGGCATCCACCAGCCGCTCCATGAAGTAGTTGGCCTCGGGCCGCCCCGCCCCGCGATAGGCACCGATCGGCGTGGTGTTGGTGAAGGTGCACTTCATCGCGACATGGGCAACCGGCGTGCGATAGACGCCGATCAGGTTCTTGAAGAAGTTGATCGCCGACCACAGCGGGCTGGGCGGGGTCAGCGCGCTGCCATTGTTGGCGAAGCCGGTCAGGCGCACGGCCAGGAAATGCCCCTCCCCGTCCAGCGCCAGTTCGGCCCGCACCTCCTGGTCGCGGCCATGGGTGTCGGCCAGGAAGCTCTCGCTGCGCTGGTCGGTCCACTTGACCGGCCGGCCCAGGGCCCGGGCCGCATGCAGCAGGCAGACATGCTCGGGAAAGACGAACGCCTTCATCCCGAACGAGCCGCCCACCTGGTTGGTCAGCACGCGCAGCCGCTCCGGCGGCACCTTCAGGATCTCGGCCAGGGCACCGCGCAGCGCGAACACCCCCTGGCTGCTGACATGGAACGTCCAGCGTTCCGTCGCGGCGTCGTACTCGGCCAGGCCGGAGCGCGGCTCCATCGGGTTGACGATCAGCCGGTTGCTGGCAATGTCCAGGCGCGTGACGTGCGACGCCACGGCAAACGCCTGCTCCACCGCCGCCTTCTGGCCCGCCTCGAAGTCCAGGCACAGGTTGCGCGGCACGTCCTCATAGAGTTGCGGCGCCCCCTCGGCAAAGGCGGCCCGCGCGTCGGTCACCGCCTCCAGCATCTCGACGTCCAGCACCACCGCCTCGACCGCGGCGCGCGCCTGGTCCAGCGTCTCGGCCACCACCAGGGCGACCGCCTCGCCCACATGGCGGACCCTGTCGCGGGGCAGCGCGGGCCGCGCCGGCTTCTTCATGGGCGAGCCATCCGCATTGGTGAACGGCACGATGTTCTGCAGCGTGCCATAGCCCGCGGCGTCCAGGTCGGCCGCGCTGAACACCCCCAGCACGCCGGGCATGGCCCGCGCGGCCTCCGCGTCGATGCCGTTCAGCATGCCGTGGGCAAAGGGGCTGCGCACGAAGACGCCATGCACCTGGCCCGGCACGGTCACGTCGTCGGCATAGCGGCCCCGGCCCTGGACCAGGGTCGCATCCTCGAACCGGGGAACCGGACGGCCGATCTGCGGCTCCCGGCCGGGCGCCAACTGGGTCGTGCTCATGGCTCATCCTCCTCCGGGTCTGACGCAGCGCAGCATGTCCGCCCGCCCTCTCAAAGCGCAAGCGACGCAGCCCTTCCATGCCTAGTCATCGGGGCACCACTTTGACACCGGCCAAACAGGCGAGAGCGCGCGCTCAAGGCTGCTGATGCAGCGCTGCGACGCCCGCCGGACATTTGAGACGCCCGTCCTGCCTTGGATTGTCATCAGTCGGCGGATGTCTCATTGTGCGGTGCAATGGAGCTTCAGGGTACAGGTGCCGTGGCGGCATCGGTCGCGGCGCGTGCCCCGGCCGGGGAAGAGGGCAACGGGCCGGCACGGCGCGAGGTCGCCCTGGTGGCGGCGCTTGGCCTGGTCGGCCTTGTGGGCACGGGGGCGGCGCAGCTGGTCCTGGCTCCGGCCACCCTGGCGGGGGAAGCGCTGCTGTGGCTCCCCTGCGTCCTGGCCGTCGGCCACATGGCGGCGGTGGGCGCCCTGCGCTGGCGCAGCGACCGCCAGGCACGCGCCGCCGGTGCCGCCCGCCGCCAGGCCGAGCGCAACTACCGCGCCATCTTCGAGCGCGCGGTCGAGGGGATCTTCCAGACCTCGCCCGATGGCCGCTACCTGGCCGCCAACCCGGCGCTCGCCCGGCTCTATCTCTACGACTCGCCGCAGGAGATGATCGAGGGCCTGACCGACATCGCGGGCCAGCTCTATGTCGACCCGACCCGGCGCGAGGCCTTCGCCCACGAGATGCAGACGCAAGGGCAGGTGACCGACTTCCAGTCGGAA
The DNA here is from genome assembly GCF_051903925.1 of Zavarzinia sp. CC-PAN008. Lineage (GTDB taxonomy): Bacteria > Pseudomonadota > Alphaproteobacteria > Zavarziniales > Zavarziniaceae. Next base: position 3,279,539 of record NZ_CP173678.1, on the reverse strand, counting down.
GTGCGCCGCCGCGACGGCAGCACCATCTGGATCTCGGAGAACGCGCGGCCGGTCTATGACGAACGCGGCCGCCTACTCTACTACGAAGGCTTCGTGGAGGACATCAGCGCCCGCCACCGCGCCGACGCCCTGCTGCGCGCCGCCCTGGTCGAGGCGGAGCAGGCCGCCCGCACCAAGGCGGAATTCCTGGCCACGATCAGCCACGAACTGCGCACCCCGCTCAATGCCATCATCGGCCTGGCGGAGGTTCTGGAGCACGAGATCGAGGGCCCCATCGGTCCGCGCAATCGCGGCCATGCGACCGACATCCTGCACAGCGGACGCAGACTGCTGGCCATCATCAACGACATCATCGACCTGTCGAAGCTCGAGTCCGGCACCCTTCTGCCGCAGGAGGAGGCGGTCCCCCTCGACGTCCTGGTGACCGCGGCGCTCACCGCCGCGCGGCTGGAGCAGGGCGACGACCCGCGCCGGGGCCCGCGGGTCGACGTCGCCGCGGTCGATCCCAACCTGTGCCTGTGGGCCGATGCCCGGCTGGTGCGGCGGATCATGACGAACCTCGTCTCCAACGCCGTGAAGTTCACGCCACCCGGCGGCTGCGTCACGGTCAGCGGCGCACTGGAGGACGGGCACGTCACCTTCGCCGTCCAGGACAGCGGCATCGGCATGACCGAGGACGAGATTCATCTGGCGCTGCAGCCCTTCCGCCAGGTCGACAATTCGCTCAGCCGGCCGTTCTCGGGCGTCGGCCTGGGACTGCCGCTGGTCCGCTCGATCTGCAGCCTGCACGGCGCGACGCTCGCCATCGACAGCGTGCCCGGCTCCGGCACGCTGGTCCGCGTGCGCTTCCCCTCCTCGCGCACGCTGCCCCCGGGGGACCTCCGGGCGGAGGTCTACACCCTGATCGCCTGAGCGGCCCGCGGCGGCGGGTGGACGCAACCATTCGCGTCCGCCCGCATTCACTTCCCCGTCTTCAAGGACGGAGGGAGTCAAGACATGAAGGGCATCCTGGCGTGGCTGGTCGGCATTCCGATCCCCATCATCATTCTTCTCTACCTGTTCGGCGTATTCTGATCCTGTTGTGTCCCTGCCGGGCCTGAGCCTGCGCGGCCTCCAGCTCCCGCTGCAGCGGCCGCCGCCTCAGGCCTGGTAGACATAGGTTCCGGGCGCGTCGACCAGGGCCGGATAGCCGGCATCGGCAGCGCCCATGGCCGGCGGTCGCTGACCGGGTGTCGACCGGTCGGCCAGCCAGCCTTGCCATTCCGGCCACCAGGATCCCGGCCGCGACGGCGTCTGCTCAACCCATGCGTCCGCGTCCAGATGCGGGTGATGCGCCAGGCGCGTCGCCACGCGATAGAACCGGTTGCGTCGCCCCGGTTCGCTGACGATCCCGGCATTGTGGCCGCCGCTGGTCAGCAGGAACGTGATGTCGGTGTCGGTCAGCTGGTTGATCTTGTAGACCGAGCGCCATGGCGCGACATGGTCGGCTTCCGTGCTCACGGCAAAGATCGGGCAGCGGATGTCCCCCAGCGCCACCGGCCGGTCAAAGACCTTGTAGCGCCCCTCGGCCAGGTCGTTGTCCAGGAACAGCTGGCGCAGATATTGCGAATGCATCCGATAGGGCATGCGCGTGGCGTCGGCGTTCCAGGCCATCAGGTCGTTCATCCCGTCGCGCTCGCCCATCAGGTACTCGCGCACCAGGCGCGACCAGATCAGGTCGTTTGAGCGCAGGAGCTGGAACGCTCCCGCCATCTGCTTGGTATCCAGGAACCCCTGCGACCACATCAGGTCCTCCAGGAAGGCGATCTGGCTGTCGTCGATGAACAGCATCAGCTCCCCCGCCTCGGTGAAGTCGGTCTGCGCCGCCAGCAGCGTCATGCTCGCCAGGCGATCGTGGCGCATCCGCGCCAGATACGCCGCCGCAACGGCCAGCAGCGTGCCCCCCAGGCAATAGCCGGCCGCATGGACCCGCGCGCCCGGGACGATCGCCTCGATCGCGTCGAGTGCGGCCAGCGGGCCAAAGCGGAGGTAGTCGTCCATGGCCAGGTCGCGCTCGTCCACGCCCGGGTTCTTCCACGAGACCATGAACACCGTGTGCCCCTTCTCCACCAGGTAGCGCACCAGCGAGTTCTGCGGCGACAGGTCCAGGATGTAGTACTTCATGATCCAGGCCGGCACGATCAGCACCGGCTCCGCCGCGACCGTCTCCGTCGCCGGGGAATACTGGATCAGCTCCATCAGGCGGTTGCGCAGCACGACCTTGCCGGGCGTCACCGCCACCTGCTCGCCCACGCGATACGCGTCGGCGCCCACCGGCGGCAGCCGGTCGAAGCGCCGCTGCGCATCCTCGACCAGGTTCTTCCAACCGTTCGCCAGGCTGGTGCCACCCGTCTCGACCGCGCGCTGCAGCACCTCCGGATTGGTCAGCGGGAAGTTCGAGGGCGAAAAGACATCCAGCATCTGCCGCGTGGTGAAGGCGACCACGTCCTGGTGATGGCGCGAGATGCCGCGAATGTCGGTCGTGGCGCAGTGCCACCATTGCTGCCCCAGCAGGAAGCCCTGGTAGAGCAGGTTGTAGGGCGGCTTGGCCCAGGCGGGATCGCGGAACCGGCGATCCTGGGGCAAGGGCTCGATGCAGGGCGGCGCGTTCGGGTCCAGCCCGGCGCGCAGGGCATAGGCCATGAAGCGGCTCAGCTTGCGCTGGAACTTCAACGCCAGTTCCTGCTGCTTCCCCGGCGACATCGCCATGTGCACCAGCCAGTCGGCATAGGCAAAGCCGATCGACGCGGGCGACAGTCCGGCGGTCAGGCGGCTCAGTGCCGCATGGAACTGGCGGTCGATCTGGCGCTGCCACAGGGCATCGGCATCGGGCGGCTCCGTCGTCGGCGGGGCCGGCCGGCGGGCGGCTGGACGTGGCGGCGGGCCCGGCGGTGTTGCGGCATCGTGGGGCATCGTCGTCCTCTTCCCTGGTCTCGGCGCGTCGCGTTCATCAGATAGGATCATTGGCCGCGCACCAGAATGCGGCAAATCAAGACCTTAGCGCGCGCCGCGTGGACCCCCGGCGGATGCGATCCGGCAACCGGAAGTGATCGTTGCCACGCATCCTTATGACCCGGTTTTATGACGGTGTATCGGCGCAGCCGCTGTGGTAGAGCGAAGGTCCGGGCTCAAGTCCAACACGAGTGAGAAACGGCATGACTGACGGTATGCGTTCCAGCCTGTCCCGACGCGTTTCCCGATCCGCCGGCGCGCTCGGTCTGGGCCTGGCCCTGGCGGCCGGCCTTGCCGCGGGCACCGGTGCCACGCTGCTTTCCCCGCCCGTGTTGGCCGCCACGGCGGAGGCCCCGGCCGCGGCCGCGCCGGCCTTCCAGGTCGACGGCTTCCGCTCCGCCCGCTTCGGCATGAGCGAGGCGGACGTGCTGGGTGCCATCAAGCGCGACCTGGGCGTCGACAAGGACAAGGTGGGCAAGGTCGACAACCTGTCCGAGCAGACCACCGCTCTGACGGTGCAGAAGCCCGACCTGCTCCAGGTCGGCGGCCCCGCCGTCGTCTCCTATATCCTGGGGTACAAGACGCGCACGCTGATCCAGGTCAACGTCGCCTGGGGCGCCGCCGCCGGCAGCGACGTCGCGGCCGACCAGGTGGTGGCCGCCGCCAACCTGTTGCGCACATATTTCCTGAAGCAGGGCTTCGTGGCCGACACGATGGTCGCCAATGCCCAGTTGCAGGACGGCACGATCGTGGTGTTCCGCGGCCAGGACCAGGACAAGCGCATGGTCCTCCTCGTCCTCTCCGGCACGCCCAAGGCCGCGCCGAAGGAGGGGGAGACCCCGCCCCCGCCGGCCGTGTCGCTGCAGCTGTCCTACGTCCAGAACCCGCAGTCCCCGGACGTCCTCACCGTCGAGCCCGGCGCGTTCTGAGCCGCCTGAAAAGGCCCTCCCCCGTCCGCAGGGCGGGGGAGAGTCGGGTCGTGCGACCGCCCGCATCGCTCCGGTGCGAATCGCATATCAACTTTGGATGGTTTTCTGCTTATTTTACTCCCTCATCCTGAGGTGCGGATCGAAGCGAAGCCTCGAAGGATGGGCCACCCGCGCTGGCGGCCCATCCCTCGAGACGGCGGCAGAGCCGCCTCCTCAGGATCAGGTGGGTCCATCGAAATCATCCATGGATCGACGGGCGCACCGATGGAGCTGATCCGCCTCAGCCCCGGTCGTGGCCCCGCTCGTGATGGCGGCCGTGCTGCTGCGGGCGTTCCGCCGGGTCGATCACGCCGTTCTTGTCGTCGTCCAGCGCCTCGAACCGGGCGGCCCCGGCGGCGTCGAACTCGGCCCGGGTGATGCTGCCGTCACGGTCAGCATCCGCCCGCCCAAAGGCACCCCACAGGCCGTCACGGTGGTGACCGCCACGGTGGTGGCCGCGCCCCATGCGCTGGCGGTCGACATGACCCTCGCCCATCTCGCCTGCGGGCTTGTCGCCCTCGGCCCGCGCATCGTGGCGCATGCCGTGGCGACCATGGGCCTTCATCTCGTCCGCGCTCAGCTGCCCGTCCTTGTCGGCGTCCAGCCGGTCGAACATGGCGTTCAGGCGGGCCGTCGCCTGGGCGGTGAACTCGTCCCGGCTGACGCTGCCGCTCTTGTCGGCGTCCACGGCGCCGAACCGGGCGGCGCGGTGCTCGTCGCGCATGGCGTCGCGGGCGGCGCGCAACTCCTCGCGCGTGACCGTGCCATCCTTGTCGGCATCGACCTTGTCGAACAGGGCGGCGCGGCGCGCATCGTATTCGGCGCGCGTCTCTGGCTTGGCCCGGTCGGCGGCGGCCGGCGGCGCATCGGTGGAAGCCGCCATCACGGCAACGGCCGACGTCCCCAGGGCCAAGGAAAGCGCCACGGCGGACAGGGCAGACTTCGACAACATCTTCACGGAACTGAACCTTTCACTTGTGCCCTTGCGGGCTGGTGATGGTCCTGTCACGCACGATGGCGTCCGCTCCTGCGCCGCGACTTCACTTTTCTTCCGTGCGTCCCACGCTCAGCCGGCGGCGCGAATGGTCTTGATCAGGCGCAGCGCCTGGGCATCGCACCCGGCCCCCGCCAGTTCCAGCACGCGGTCCAGGTCGGTCTCCGCCCTGCTCTCCATCACCTTCAGGGTGATCATCAGGCCGGTCGTGTTGCCCTGCTTCTGGACCAGGTACTTGGCCCCGGTCTTGACCGGCAGTTCCGCCGGCCACGGCACGGTCTTGCCAGAGGGCACGTCCACCACGGCCTGCGCCGCACCGGTCACCGACATCAAGGTCAGGCGATTGCTTCCGCCAAGGATGGGGGGACCGATATTGGCCTTCGCGGGATCGAACACGCAGACCTGGCCAGACATGTCGACCGCATAGGTATTGGCGTTGAAGGCGTTCCCGATCGACCGCGTCGCCCCCAGCTGGCCGCCTTCCTGGCCGCGCTGGAACAGGCCGGACAGCACGGCGACCACCTGGTTCTCGCCGCCACCCCCGCCCGAGCCCTCGACCTTGCCGGAATAGGGCCCGGCCAGGGTCACGGTCTGGCCGCTATTGGTGATCAGCGTCACGGTCTTGCCGGCCGGGACCTCGATCGTGCCGCCATCGGGGACGAGCTGGCCGTCCTTGATGCCGTCGACGCTCGATTCGATGACGATCGCTTCTTCGGCGAGCGCGGAACCCGCCCCGGCGAAACCCAGGGCAGAGCCCAGCATGGCTGCTGCCAGGGCAAAGGACAGGCGCTTCATTTCTCCTCCAGGATGATGTGGGCGGACGTCTCGCCCGCGGCCAGGCGGTCGCGATGCAGTTTGGCGAGGGTGTCCTTGGGAAACTGTTTCAGGTGCGCCTCGAACGCCGCCAGCGCATGGCCGTCCTCGGCCGCCATCAGGGCGTAGGCTGCATTGTAGCTGTCCAATTGCGGCCCCAGGGTGAACGGCTCGAAGACCTCCAGATCCTCGCGCCGACCTTTGACCACAAGATGGCCGATCGGCCGCGCGGCGCGGAATCCGGCGCGCGCGATGGTCGCCCCGCTGATCAGGATATCCGTCCCCAGGTAGCGGTTCGCGCCCTCCAGGCGAGATGCGGTATTCACCACGTCGCCCACCGCCGTGTAGCTCATCTGCTGCGCCCCGCCGACATTGCCGACCACGACCGAGCCCGAATGCACACCGACCCGCGTGCCGCCCAGGGCGATGCCGTTCAGCGCCGCCTTGGCGGCATAGCGCTCGGCCGCCGCCTTCAGGTTCAGGGCACAGGCGATGGCCCGCTCGGCATGGTCGGGCATCTCCTCCGGCGCGCCGAACACGGCCATCATCCCGTCGCCGATGAACTTGTCGATTGTGCCTTCCAGCTTCAGCACCTCCACCGACAGGGTATCCAGGTACTCGTTCAGGACCAGGATCAGGGCCGTCGGCTCCTGCGTCTCGGCAAAGCTGGTGAAGCCCACCAGGTCGCTGAAGACGATCGACACCTCGCGCTTGACCCCGCCGAGCTTCAGCGCCTCGGGATCGCGCTCCAGCCGCTTCAGGACCGAGCGCGAGACATAGCGGGAGAAGGCATCGCGCACGAACATGATCTGGCGCCGGCGCTGCTGGCCCAGGTAGAGGAGCGTCGCGCCAAAGGCCAGGCCAAAGGCCAGCGTCGCCGACACCATGGGCAGCAGGATGTCGGTGCGCTGGAACATCCAGAACGCGCTGGCCCACAGGATCACCACCACGGCGATCACCGCCAGCGACTGCAGCACATGGCTCAGCAGCCGCGTCGCGATCACGATCGCCAGCAGCGCCAGCAGGATGCCCAGCGGGATCTCCACCAGCAGCGGCGACAGGACCTGCGTCCGCCCCTCCATCAGCTGCGACAGGACGGTGGCATGGATCAGCACGCCGGGAATGGTCCCGCCATGGGCGCCCAGCAGGAAGCCCTGCCCCTCGCCCGCGACCTGGCGCGAGAACGGCGTGCGCCGGCGGTCGTCGTGCGGCAGGTCGGCACCGATCAGGACGATCTTGTTCTCCAGCCAGGCGCGCGGCAGCTGGGCCGCCCGCTCGATCGGAAAGGCGCGAAACGGCGGCATCCCCAGTTCCGGCCCCTGGCGCCAGCTGATCGGGAACTGCACGCGCGGCACGCCATGGCCCAGTGCCTCGGCCAGGACAAAGGGCAGTCCGGCGCGCCAGGTGCCGTCGTCGCCCACCTGGCCGGGAAAGGCCATGCGCACGGTATCGTCGTCGCTGTCGGGCAGGACGTTGGCATAGCCCTTCAGCACGCCGTCCAGGAACTGATCCTGGAAGCCCAGCTGCCCCTCGGTCAGGGCGGCGTCGCTGCCGGCATAGGCAACGACGGCGGGTCCGGGAAAGGCCAGCAGCGCCTGGCGCAGCCGGGCATCGACTTCGGGCAGGGTCGGCACGTCGAACAGAAGGTCGATGCCGACCGCCCGCGCCCCCTTGTCCGCCAGGACGCGCAGCGTTTCGGCAATCAGCAGGCGGTCGACGGGCGAGCGGCAGGCATAGGAGGAGAGCGTCCCCTCCCCGATCGCCAGGACGACGATGTCGGGATTCTGCGGCCGTGGCGGCGCCAGGCGCGCGCGGATCACGTCGCCCACATAGTTCTCGGGCACCGCGATCAGCGGAAAGTTCCGCGCCAGGACGATGAAGGCGACGGTCCCCACGATCAGCGCCACGGCGAAGGCGGCGGCCACCGCCTGCGGCGTCTGACGAAACATGCAATCGCCCCTCTTGCAGTCATGCGTCCTGCGGGCTCCCGCTTCGACAGGCAAGGCAGCGCCACCAACGGCAAACCTTAGCCCTTTCCGCTTTAGCGTGCGCTGCCTGATTTGGCCGTGATGGCGATCACCCGCGCCGCGCGGCCTTCGGGGCTGCGGTGATCCCGGTCACAGGCATTGGGCCGGCCGTCACGCCAGACTGCATTCATGCGAAGCCGGGGCATGACGTTCCGGCGCGAGTACCCAGATGTTATGCTGACGCGAACGAGCACTGCCCGCCCCGCCGGCCGGATCCTGGCCGGCAAGGTTGCGACTCGTGCAGTTGCGCCGTTTCTTGGGGAGACTGGTCCATGAAGAGAACACAGGCAGGCGCCGTCCCGCTCCTGCAATATGCCTGGGCGGGGGTGCTGCTGGCGGCGGCCCTCCTGGCGGGCCCGGTCCGCGCGGCACCCGTGCCCGGCGTGGACGCCGCCGCCGCCAAGCTGATCGCCAAGCTGAACGAGAACCAGCAGGCCGGCGGCCGCGACGTGGTGGTCAGCCCGATCGACTTCTATGACGGCGACAGCAAGATCAGCCCGCCGGTCGCGATCGACATCCAGAAGGAAGTCTCGGCCGCGCTCAGCAATGCCGGCTACACCGTGATCCGGCCCAGCTCGCCCAACCAGGCGTTCTGGGTGATCGGCGGCACCTGGACCCAGGCCGGCGACAAAATCCAGCTCAGCCTCCAGGCCAAGCCCTGGCGCGACAAGGCCTGGGGCCGCGGCATCGTCACGCCCTCGATCATCGAGGCGAGCGCCGTGCCGGCCGACCGGCTGAAGCCCGACGCCGATGCCTGGGCCCGGACCCTGGTCCTGCGCCTGTCGGACGCCAATCCGCAGCTGGGCCCGTCTTCGCTCTATGTCCGCCCCTTGCGCTTCAGCGGCCAGGCAGGTGACCGGCGCATGTACGACTACCTTCAGGGCTGGTTCCAGCGCGCGATCACCGACAGCAGCCGCTTCGTCGCGATCGACGCCAAGACCCAGATCGCCAGCCTGGACACCCAGACGGTGCGCACGCGCGCGATCCGTCCGGTGGCCCGCCCCGGCCTCAGCCTGACCGGCGACCTGGTCGATGCCGAGTTCGAGCTGGCCGGCCGGGTCGAGCCGCGCGACAACGCCCTGCTGGTCAATGTCGACCTGCGGGCCAAGGGTGGCGACACGCTCTCGACCGCCTCGGTCGAGATCCCGGCCGACGACCTGCCGCTCCCGCGCATCCGGCCGACGCAGCAGGCCGCCGTGCAGGCGACCCAGCCGGCCGAGGCGGTGCCCGTCGACATCTCGAACAAGGGCCTGCAGATCGAGCTGAGCACCACCGCCGGCGAGGGCATCCCGAACTTCAAGGTGGGCGAGAAGATCCGCTTCATCATCCGCGTCAACCGCGAGGCGCACGTCTACCTGTTCAACTTCGACTCGAAGGGTGGCGCCACGCTCCTCTACCCCGCGTTCGGCGTGGGCGGCGGCAAGCTGAAGGCCGAGACGGCCCTGCTCCTCCCGGAAGACGGCCTCCCGTACGAGCTGGAAGTGCAGCAGCCGGTGGGCGAGGACATCATCTGGGCGGTTGCCAGCGAGAAGCCGATCGACCTGCCCAAGGAACTGACCGGTGACCTGGCGCTGACCGAGAAGCTGCGCGAGGCAGTCCGCGGCCAGATGGCCAAGGCCGAATCGGGCACGGCCGAAGCCCAGATCGTGGTGCGCACGTCCAACGACTGAGCATCATCGACACGCGCGCGATGGGCCGGGTCACCCCCGGCCCTTTTGCGTTGATGGTCCCTCAGGACGTCCGGCGGGCGCGGGCAGCCAGGATCAGCAGCACGCCGGCCGCCGCGACGACATAGCCGATGACGATCATCGCGGCGCTGCTGCGGCCGCGGCAGGTCAGCACCGTCATCGTGGCGCTGCCCGTCTCCTCCCCCGCCATCGGCAGGTCATAGGGGTCGATCGTGCCCGGCAGGCATTCACCCAGCGCAAAGGCAGGGGCACCCTCGCGGCTGGGCAGGACGACGCTGGCCGGGTCGGTCAGGTCGGCCGGGGTCCAGCCGCGCAGGTCATGGCGCAGCAGAACGATGGCCAGGACCAGCACCAGGCCCAGGACGGCAAACCCGCTCCACAGCTTCATGCCCGGCCCTCCTGTGACAGCGCCACGACACGGCTGGCGACCCCGGCAGGGCTCGAACCTGCGACATCCTGCTTAGAAGGCAGGTGCTCTATCCAGCTGAGCTACGGGGCCGCATGCCGCGCAAGGTGTAGCCCAAACCGCTGGCCTGCGCAGCCGGGCAAATCTCCATCCGCCGCGGCGCGGTCAGACGGCGTCAGCGTACCTTGTCGTAGCGGAAATTCTCGGCATAGGGCTTGATCTGGAGGGACGGGGCGTGCGGCTCCAGCACCTCGAACGGGATCTGGTGCTTCTCGGCATAGGCGACCGCCTCCTCGCGCGTGGCGAAGCTCAGGCGCAGCTGGCCATTCTGGTCGGTCGACCCGGTCCAGCCCATCAGCGGATCCGCGAAGCGGGCGCTGGCCGGCTCGAACTCCAGCAGCCAGCGCCTGGTATTGCGCCGACCGGACTGCATGGCGTTCTTGGCGGGGCGGAAGATGCGGGCAAGCATGCGGGCGGCGGCCTCTGATGCGGTCGGGTCGTGCCGGACGACGGCGTTCGCGCAGACCATGACGGCAAAGGGGTCTTTGGGTCAATGCGTTGCGTGGCGCCAGGGCGCGATGGCGTGGCGTCGTGGCGGGCGCGATTGCGCGCCGGTCCGCCCGCGTTGACAGGCCCCCTGGCCGCTGACACGGTGCCCCCTCCCGGTCCAGCACGTGCCATGAATCCCCACCTGCTCCGCCCCATCCTGTTCGAGCAGCCGGAGCGCGTGTCGCTGGCCTCGGCCTGGAACGCCCTCCTGCCGGTCGCCTTCTGGCTGGTCGACGCGATCCGTCCGCGCACAATCGTGGAACTGGGCGTGCACAGCGGCGTGTCCTATTGCGGCTTCTGCCAGGCGGTCGACTGGCTGAAGCTGGATGCCGCCTGCTATGGCATCGACACCTGGGCCGGCGATGCCCATTCCGAGTCCTATGGGGCGGAGGTGCTGGCCGACCTGTCGCTGTGGCATGGCGCCCGCTATGGCGGCTTTTCCCGCCTGGTGCGGCAGAGCTTCGACGAATCGCTGGCGCAATTCGCCGACGGCAGCATCGACCTGCTGCACATTGACGGCTTCCACGCCTATGATGCGGTCGCCCACGACCTGGCGGCCTGGCTGCCCAAGCTGAGCCGCCGGGGCGTCGTCCTGCTGCACGACATCAACGTGCGCGAGCGCGGCTTCGGCGTCTGGCGCCTGTTCGAGGAGGCGGCGCAACGCCATCCCCATTTCGCCTTCCACCATGCCCATGGCCTGGGGATCCTGGCCGTGGGCCCGGACCAGGGCGCCGCGATGCGCTGGCTGACCGGCCTGTCGGGCAGCGACGCGGCAGAGGTGCGGGCGTTCTTCGCCGCACGCGGGCGCACGGTGGAACTGCAGGTCTCGCTCCTTGACCTGGCCCGGCAGCTGGCCGAGATCCGCGCGGCACCGCCGCCGCCCCAGGTGCCTGCGCCACAACCGCCGGATCCGCCCGCGCCCGTCGCCACCCTGCCCGACCCGCCGCCGCCCCCGCCGCCCGTCCCGGCGGAGCCGGAGCCGGCCTGGGCGCGGCTGGTCCGGGCGCAGCCCTTCCGGCTGCGCCTGGCGCCCCGCGGCGCCCTGGGCGACCTGGTGCCAGAGGACGGGACCATGCCGCAGGGCTGGGTCAACCTGGACCTGGTCACGCGCCCCTGGTCCGCCCCGGTCGCGCTGCACCTGCTGGTCGACGGCCCCGCCGGCCGCCTGGAAATCAGCCTGGGCAGTGCCGGCGCCGGCCAGATGGTCCGCCTTCCCGACCGCGCCCAGCGCATCGCGATCACCGCGGTGTCGGGCACGCTGGGCGATGTCAACCATGTCGCCGGGCGCACGGTCGGCACGATCGAGGCCGCCTTGCGCCTGGGCTATCGTCATCGCCGCGCGGTGCGGCCGCTTCTGGCGCACCTGGTCCGGTCCGGGCCCGCCGCGACGCGCCGCATGGTGATCGACCGCCTGACCCGGGCCAGCAGCGACTACGACCTGTGGGTCGCGACAGAGGATGCCCTGGGGGAGGCCGACCTGGCCGCGATCCGCACCCACCTGGAGCACCTGCCGCAGCCGCTGATCTCGATCGTCATGCCGGTCTGGAACACGCCGGAGGCGTACCTGGACGCGGCCATCCACTCCGTCCGGGCCCAGCTCTACCCCGCGTGGGAATTGTGCATCGCCGACGATGCCTCGACCGCGCCGCACGTGCGCCGCGTGCTGGAAGCCCACGCCGCCGCCGACGCCCGCATCCGGATTGCGTGGCGGGAGCGCAACGGCCACATCTCCGCGGCCAGCAACACCTCCCTGGCCATGGCGCGGGGCAGCTTCATTGCCCTGATGGACCATGACGACGTCCTGCCGGTGCACGCGCTCTACATGGTGGCGGTGGCCCTGGCCGGGCAGCCCGACCTCGACCTCATCTATTCGGACGAGGACAAGATCGACGAGGCCGGTCGCCGCTTCGAGCCCTATTTCAAGCCGGACTTTGACCCCGATCTTCTGCTGGGCCAGAACTACATCAGCCATCTGGGCGTCTATCGCACCGACCTGGTGCGTCGCGTCGGCGGTTTCCGCGAAGGGTTCGAGGGGAGCCAGGACTACGACCTTGCCCTGCGCGTGGTGGACCAGACGACGCCGGCCCGGATCCGCCACCTGCCCCACATCCTCTATCACTGGCGGGTGTTCAAGGGGGCGGGGACGTTCTCGACCGTGCACCTCGACCGTGCGACCGACGCCGCCCGCCGTGCCTTGGCCGAGGCGCATGCCCGCGCCGGGCGCGCCGCCGTGGTGGGCCCGGCCGCCGGCGTCTATCACCACGCCCACGCCCCCCTTTCGGCGACCCCCACCGTGACCGCGATCGTGCCGACGCGCGACCGGCTGGACCTGGTGCGGCGCTGCGTCGAGGGGCTGCTGGAGCAGACCGACTATCCGGCCCTGGACGTGATCGTGGTCGACAATGGCAGCGTGGAGCCGGCGACCCTCGCCTGGCTCGCCGGGCTGGCGACCCGGCCCCGGGTCCAGGTCCTGCGCGTCGATGGCCCCTTCAACTTCTCGCGCCTCAACAACGTGGCGGCCGAGCGCGCGCAAGGGGAACTCCTGGCGCTGGTCAACAACGACATCGAGGTGTTGGACCGCGGCTGGCTCAAGGCCATGGTGGCGCGGATCGCGGCGCCGGATGTGGGCGTGGTCGGCGCGCGCCTGCTCTATCCCGACCGGCGGGTGCAGCATGCCGGCGTCGTCCTGGGTGTGCTGGGCGTCGCCGCGCATGTTCATGCCGGACTGCCTGCCGAGGCGCCGGGCTATTTCGGGCGGGCGCAGCTGGTGCAGCGCGTCTCCGCCGTCACCGCCGCCTGCATGCTGGTCAAGGCCGCGGCCTGGCGCGCCGTGGGTGGACTGGACGAGGTCAACCTTGCCGTTGCCTTCAACGATGTCGACCTGTGCCTGCGCATCGGGGAGACCGGCCTTGCCTGCCTGTGGACGCCTGAGGCGACGCTGATCCACCACGAATCGGCGTCGCGCGGCTCGGACCTCGACCCGTCGCGCATCGCGCGCTTCCAGGGCGAGGTCGCCTACATGCAGCAGCGCTGGGGGCACCTGCTGCTCAACGATCCCTTTTTCAATCCCAATCTCAGCCTGCAGGGCACCGACCACCGCCCGGCCTTCCCCACCCGCGCACCCCGACCCTGGCGGCAGTCCGGCACCTCGGGATAGCGACTGACGGCTTCAGGTCGGGCCCGAACGAACCGACCTCTCTCCGTCCCCCGGACGAGCCCTGTCGCATGACCCGTTCACCGCTCACCCCGCTGTCGCGGGGACGAGCGGGTGTGTTGCGGTTGACGGCGGGATCCTGGGCCACGCAGGCGCCGCATACGAAAACGGGGCGGCCCGTACAGGCCGCCCCGCTCCGTCAATCCCTGGTGCCCCGCGACGGGGGCGCCGGATCAGAACGTGTTGAAGTGATAGTTCACGCCGATGCGGAAGATATGGCCCGCATTCTCGAACTCGCTGTCATAGCCGGTGCCACCACCGCCCGAGCCCGGGATCACGGCGACGTTCACCGTCTCGCTGCCCAGGTCATAGTACAGGTACTCACCCTTCAGGCTCCACTGCGGGGCGACCTGCGCCTCGAAGCCGGCGCCGACGGTGTAGCCGACCTCGGTGCCGCTCTCCTCGCCCGTGAACTGCAGCTGGCCAGCCGCACCGAAGAAGTCGGCGCGATTCTCGACATCGCCCAGCGCCAGGCCGCCAGTGACATAGACCAGGCTCTGCCCCAGCGAATAGCCGACGCGGCCGCGGAACGTCGCCAGGTAGTCCAGGCTCGACTCGAAGTCGTTGTTCAGGTTGGCGGTGCCGGCCAGGTTGCGCGTGGTGACGGTGATGTCGTCGCTGATGTCGGCAAAGCTGATGTCAGCCTCCGCACCCAGGACCAGGACGCCGAACTGCCAGTTGTAGCCGATCTGGCCGCCGGCCACGATGCCGTCATTGTCGACCTCGACCAGCCCCGGACGGGCGCCGCCGGCCACGTTGTTCACGTTGACGGGCACCTGGCCGGTGGTGACGACGTCGCCATCAGCGGTCGTGCCATAGCCGATGTTGAGGCCGCCATAGGCACCGGCCCAATTGCCGGCGTCCTGCGCATGGGCGCCGCCCGCCACCATCATGGCGGCCAGCGTCACGCCGGACAGAAGATGACGACGCATCTTGATCGCTCCCTTGGAACACGGTTGTAAACAGCGAATTGCTGGACGCACCATAGTCGAACGCCGGGTCATGGTCTGTCACATTGCTGCCACAGCCGCCGTTCTGGTCATCTGTCACATTGCGGGCACAGCAGGCGGAACGCCGCCTTGACACAAGGGCTTGGCCCGCCCACTTGCAGTGATTGATCCAAAGGCCCTGCGCTCAGGCGGCAACAGCCTCGCTGCTGTCCAGGAAGATGCGCGCCAGTTCGGCAACACCGGCGCGATCCTCCGCGTCGAAGCGCCCGGGCACCGGACTGTCCAGGTCCAGCACCCCCACGACCCGGCCCCCGCCCAGCAGGGGCACGACCAGTTCCGAGCGCGATGCCGGATCGCAGGCGATATGCCCGGGAAAGGCATGCACGTCGGCCACCACCTGGGCCTGGCGCGTCGCCGCGGCCGTGCCGCACACGCCGCGGCCCAGGGCGATGCGCACGCAGGCCGGCCGGCCCTGGAACGGCCCCAGGACCAGCTCCCCGCCCGCAGGCCCAGGCTTCAGGAAATAGAACCCGGCCCAGTTCAGGTCCGGCAGGGAGGTGAAGATCAGCGCCGCGGTATTGGCCGCGTTGGCGATCCAGTCGCGCTCGCCTTCCAGCAGGGCCGTCAGCTGCTGCGCCAGCACGCGATAGAAACCGGGCTTGTCCAAAGCATCCGGCAGGACCTCGGCCTCGAACATGCTGCCTCCGGAGCGACGTGAAGGGCCCAGGCAGGGTGGACGCGAATGCGTGTCCCTGGCAAGCCGGCAGCACCCGTCAGCCGGCCCCCAGCGCCGCCTTCAGCTCCCGCACCGCCGCCTCGGGGGTGGTCAGGACCGGCAGGCCCGTGGCCGCGGCCACGGCGGGTGCGGCCCGGGCCAGGCTGAACTGCGCCAGGGCAATGACATCGCACCCCGCGGCCCCGCGCGCCGCGGCCTGCGCCGCCAGGCGGTCATGCCCGGCGACGTCCCCGGCCGCCAGGGCCGCCAGCGCGCCCTCGGCCAGGATCGGCACGATCGTCACGTCGGGCGGAAACTCCGCCGGCATGGTGTCCAGCGTCGGGCCGAACGTGGCGACCAGGGCGATGCGCCGTCCGATCGCCGTCGCTTCCGCGACCATCGCCGCGTTCGGCTTGCGCACCGGCAGCGGCCGCAGCGCATGCGCCACCGCGTCGATGCACGGCCCGAAGGCGGAGCAGGTGAACAGGATCGCGTCCACGCCGCGCGCCGCCATCGCCCGGCCATGGACCAGGAAGCGATCGGTCATCGCCGGGCCCAGCGCGCCATCCCGCGCCAGGTCCTCGGACAGGCTGGTGTCCAGCACCTGCTCCAGCACCGCCTGCGGCCAGCCCAGCGCGAAGGCGGCTTCGATCGGCGGCGGCGACTGGCGCAGGGCATGGATCAGGCCGATCCGCATCGCTCGCCCCGCCGGTGCATCTGTCATCGCCGCCCTCCCATCGTGCCAATGCCCGGGGCGATGCTGCCGCATCGCCAGCATCCTCCGCCCGCGTCATGATCGCCGCATGACCCACCCAAGGCGAGCCCAACCATGACCGATGCCTGGCTGATCACCGGCGTGCGCGACACGCAGTCGGTCACGCCCGACTGGCAGGTCGTGGACCAGCCGGCGATCGACGGCGTCGCGGTGCGGGCGGTCGGCAACGTCCTGGGCGACCAGGGCTGGCTGACCGAGGTCTGGCGGCAGGACTGGGACGACGGACACGCGGTGGGCCAGGTCTTCCAGAAGGTGCTGGCCCCCGGCGGCCTCAGCGCCTGGCACGCCCATGCACAGACGGTCGACCGCCTGGCCTGCGCCTATGGCCGCATCAAGCTCGTCCTGTTCGACGCGCGTTCCGGCTCGCCCAGCGCGGGGGCCGTGGCGGTGCTGCGCCTGGGCCAGGAGCGGCCGGCGACGGTCCTGGTGCCGCCCGGCGTCTGGCATGGCGTGCAGTCGATCGGCGACGGCCCGGCGATCCTGGTCAACGTGGTCGACCGCGCCTATTCCTACCAGGCGCCCGACCATTACCGCCTGCCGCCCGACACCGACCAGATCCCCTACCGCTTCACCTGAGGGCGCGATGCGGGATGCGCCGCTGGTCGCGATCATCATTGCCAGCTTTGGCCGGCCCGACGCGCTGCGCCTGACGCTGGAGAGCGTCCGGGCCCAGACCCTGGGCGACTGGCAGGTACTCGTAGTGGGCGACTGCTCACCGGGCAGCCGCGCCGTGGTGGATTCGTTTGGCGAGCCGCGCTTCGGCTTCGTCGACCTGGCGATCAACTACGGCGAGCAGAGCGGGCCCAACAATGTGGGCCTGGCCCGGACGCAAAGCCGCTATGTCGCCTGGCTCAATCACGACGACCTGTGGTTCCCGGACTTCCTGGCCGTCGCCGTCGACTGGCTGGAGGCGACGGCCGCCGACCTGGTCTTCGGGGCCGCGGCCGTGGTCCGTCCCGCCACCCGGGCCGAGCTGGAGGCCGGCCGCTGGAGCGCGTGGCTTGGCGGCGAATCGCCGACGGGCGGGCTCGACCCGGCGGTGACGCACGCGCTGGCCTCGTCCTGGCTGCTGCGCCGCAGCCTGGCGGAGCGGCTGGGCGGCTGGCGCGCCGCGACACGCACCGCGCGCTACCCCAGCGCCGATTTCCTGGAGCGGGCCAACCGCGCCGGGGCCAGCCTGCGCGCGCTGCCGCACCTCGGCACCGTCATCTGTGCCTCCGGCCTGCGCAAGGGCTCCTATGTTGAGCCGCAGGACCTGGAGCAGGCCTGGTTCTGGGAGCGCATGCGCGCGGCTCCCGCCTTTCGCGCGGTCGTGCTGGACCATGTGGCGCCGCTTCGGCCACAGACGCCGCTGCAGCACCTGACCCATGCCTATCTGCGGCTGCTGGGACGACCGATGATGGCGCTGGGCCTGTCACCGCTGGGCGTG
The DNA here is from genome assembly GCF_051903925.1 of Zavarzinia sp. CC-PAN008. Classification (GTDB taxonomy): domain Bacteria; phylum Pseudomonadota; class Alphaproteobacteria; order Zavarziniales; family Zavarziniaceae. The sequence continues at coordinate 3,262,020 of NZ_CP173678.1, read as the reverse complement.
CTCAACACGCTGCGCGGCCGACCGGGCCGCTGGGTGCTGGACACGCTGCGACGGACGCGGGGACTGGGACCCCTGCCCCGCAACGCCACGACCATGGCGGCGTTGCGTCGCCGCCATGGTCCGCCGGACGAGGGCTGAAGGCTCAGCCCAGGCCGGGATAGCTGGCAATGGTTGCCATCGGCACCATGGGTCCAAGGACCATGATGACGGCGGCGAGGAAGCCAAGGATATCCAGCCCGGCAAAGGCCGGCCCAGTGTCGCGGTGGACGGTGTCGCGGTGGACGGTGTCGTGGTGAACGGTCTCATAGGTGGTCATGGCGGCACTCCGGTGTATATGGCCGCTCAATAGGTGCCGCCCAAAACCGTTCCGCCGCGGTCAGGATGCGGCGGCGCGCGTATCCTCCAGGATGCCGGCGCCCAGGGCCTTCAGCTCGGACGCGATCTCGGTCGAGGTCGCGACCGCCTCGGGCGGTGCGTCGGCGGTCTGGGCGTAGTCGCACAGCGCCGCGCCAAAGGCGTCCGCCTCCGCCAGCAGTGCCTGGGCCGCCGCCACGGGGTCCGGCTCCGTCGCGAATCGCTCGACATAAAGCCGGCGCAGGTACCATTCGATGGCGACCAGGCGCTCGTGGCTGACCAGCATGATCGTGCTCATGATTTCCTCCAGGACCGATCGCGCCGGACGGGCACGGCGCGTCGTGGCCAAGAATGCAGACACGGCGCGGTCACGCACCTAGTATCGGCCGGCCAGGTTCGGGGACTGACGCATGGGGGGTCGGCCCGGGCGGGCCGTGGAGATCCCGTCATTGGACGCCTTGCCTTACGAGCCCAGCCGTCCAGCTCCCGCGGGCCCGGTGCGCCTTGCCCTTGCCTGGCTGCTGTGGCCGCTGCTGCTGTCCGGCGCCATCGCGGGCCTGGCCCTGGCCCATGCGCTGGGGCAGGCGACGATCGGCTTCGACCTTGTCTACATCGCCCTGGCCTTGGTGCTGCTGGGCTGCGAGCGGTTGATGCCGCACGAGCCTGCCTGGCAGCGCGACGACGGGCAGATCGGCCCCGACCTCGCCCACACGCTGCTGAACAAGGGCTTCATCGCCGGCTTGCTGCTGCTGACGCTGGCGATCGGTGCGGGCGACCTGCTTCCCGCGGAGGGCCGCGGGCTTTGGCCCAGCGCCCTGCCCTTCGCCCTCCAGGTCGCCCTCGGTCTCGTCATCGCGGAGGCAGCGCTCTACACCATCCACCGCCTCGCCCATGAATGGCCGCGCCTGTGGCGCTTTCATGCCGTGCATCATTCCTCGGTCCGGCTGTGGGTGGTGAATACCGGCCGCTTCCACGCCGTCGACAGCCTGGCCAAGACAATCCCGGCCCTGGCCCTGGCGGCAGCCGTGGGAGCACCGGGCGACGTGATCCTGTGGGTGTCGGCGATCACCGCGTTCATCGGCCTGCTGACCCATTGCAATGTCGAGATGCGATTCGGCGCGCTCAGCCTGGTCTTCAACACGCCCGAACTGCACCGCTGGCACCATTCCAAGGTGCTGGACGAGGGCAACCGGAACTATGGCGAGAATCTGGTCCTGTTCGACCAGCTCTTCGGCACCTATTGCCGGCCACCCCGCCGCCCGCCAGCCGACATCGGCATCGACGCCGCAATGCCGGCCACCTTCTGGGGCCAGCTCAAGGCCCCCTTCCAGTAGGCCTTGTCCAAATGCTGCCAGTGGCGCCTGTTGTGCCGAAAGTGTGGTTGGCACTATTAACCGACAATTCGCTGACGATGCACAGTCGGCTGAAGCCGTTCGCCTCACGCTCGGCCCCACCGACCCGGGGGGCACCGGTCATCGGGATCGGGGACCAGCTCTGGGATCAGGGAATGGTGAGCCCGTCGGGATTCGAACCCGAGACCCCATGATTAAAAGTCACGTGCTCTACCGGCTGAGCTACGGGCTCACAGGGGGCGCAAGATTGTGCGGCGCGGGCTGCGCGTCAAGCCTCGTCCGGCGGATCGTCGGCCGCCTGTGGCCCCGGGGCCAGGAACGCCTCGCGCACGGCATCCAGCGTGCCGCCCGCCGCAATCGCGTCGCGCAGGGCCTGCATCAGGTCCTGGTAGTGCGTCAGGTTGTGCCAGGTCAGCAGGACCGAGGCGAGGATCTCGTTCGCCTTGACCAGGTGGTGCAGATAGGCGCGCGAGAAGTCGCGGCAGGCCGGGCAGCGGCACGCGGGGTCCAGCGGGCCCGGATCCTCGGCAAAGCGGGCATTGCGCAGGTTCAGCGTGCCACCCCGCACGAAGGCCTGGCCATTGCGCCCCGACCGGGTCGGCATCACGCAGTCGAACATGTCGATGCCGCGCGCGACGGCCCCGATGATGTCGGAGGGCTTGCCCACGCCCATCAGGTAGTGTGGCGCCTCCGCAGGCAGGTGCGGCACCACGCCGTCCAGCACCGCGAACATCTCGGACTGGGGCTCGCCCACCGCCAGGCCGCCCACGGCATAGCCGTCAAAGCCGATCGCCTTCAGCCCCTCGGCCGATTCGGCGCGCAGGCCGGCGTCGATCCCGCCCTGGACGATGCCGAACAGGGCCCGCCCGCGGGAGGCATCGTCGCCGAACGCCGCCTTGGAACGCGCCGCCCAGCGCAGCGACAGGCGCATGGCGCGGGCCGTCTCCTCAGCCGTCGCCGGCAGGGCCACGCACTCGTCCAGCTGCATCGTGATGTCGGCGCCAAGCAGGCGCTGGATCTCGATCGAGCGTTCCGGCGTCAGGGCGTGCGCGCTGCCATCGACATGGGAGCGGAAGGTGACGCCGCGCTCGTCCAGCTTGCGCAGGCCGGCCAGGGACATCACCTGGAAGCCGCCCGAATCGGTCAGGATTGGGCGATCCCAGTGCATGAAGCGGTGCAGGCCGCCAAGCCGGGCCACCCGCTCCGCCCCCGGGCGCAGCATCAGGTGATAGGTATTGCCCAGCAGGATGTCGGCGCCCGTCTCGCGCACGGCCCCCGGCAGCATCGCCTTCACCGTCGCGGCGGTGCCCACGGGCATGAAGGCGGGCGTGCGGATCTCGCCCCGGGGCGTGGTGATCGTGCCCTGGCGCGCCTGGCCGGACGTGGCATGGATCGCGAAGCTGAAGCGGGTCATGCGGACTCCGATGCCGGCCAGATCAGCGAGGCATCGCCATAGGAGAAGAAGCGATAGCGCTGGGCCACCGCATGGGCATAGGCGGCACGCATCCGCGCCATCCCGCCCAGGGCGGACACCAGCATCAGCAGTGTCGACTTGGGCAGGTGGAAATTGGTGACCAGGCCATCGGCCACGCGGAAGCGGAAGCCCGGCGTCACGAACAGCCGCGTCTCGCCGCTCCACGGCCCTGGCGGCGCCCCGTCCGGCGCCGCGAGCGCGGCACTTTCCAGCACGCGCAGGGCGGTCGTGCCGATGGGCACGACGCGGCCGCCGCGCGCCCGCGTCGCCGCGATCGCCGCGGCCGTGGCGGCGGGCAGTGCACCCCATTCGGCGTGCATCTGGTGGTCGGCCAGGCGCTCCACCTTGACCGGCAGGAAGGTGCCGGGCCCGACATGCAGCGTGACCGGGGCCAGGGCCACGCCCCGCGCGCGCAGCCGCTCCAGCAGGGCCGGCGTGAAGTGCAGGCCCGCGGTGGGGGCCGCGACCGAGCCCTCGTGCGCCGCGAACACGGTCTGGTAATCGGCGCGGTCCTGGGCATCGGGCGCCCGCAGCTTCGCGATGTAGGGGGGCAGCGGCATGTCGCCCTCGACCTCCAGCACGCGGCGCAGGTCCTCGCCCGCGCGGTCGAAGCGCAGCGTGACGGAGCCGTCGGCGTGGCGGTCCGCCACCTGCGCGGTCAGCGCGCCGAAGGTGACGTGGGCGCCGTCGCGGAAGCGCTTGCCCGGCTTCACCAGGGCGCGCCACAGCGCGCCGTCGGGCGCATCGACCAGGGTGGCCTCCACCCGCCCCTCGCCGATCCGGCCGGTCAGGCGCACGGGCAGTACGCGGGTGTCGTTGAATACCAGCAGGTCGCCGTCGCGCAGTTCCTGCGGCAGGTCGGCCACGCTGCGGTCGCGCAGGTCCTGGCCCACGACCAGCAGGCGGGCGGCGTCGCGCGGCACGGCCGGGCGGGTCGCGATCAGGTCGGGCGGCAGGTCGTAGTCAAAATCAACAAGGCCGAGCGCTGGGCGCCCGGCCTTGTCTTCGTCATGGCTGGCCTGGCCGCCCGGAACGGCTGTTCCGGGAAGCCCTGTCATGTCACTGGACGTCGGCAGCAACTTTCAGGCTGATGATCTTGTCCGGGTTCACGACCGAGCCGTTGCGGTTGGGATCGCCGCGCTTGATCTGGTCGACATGCTCCATCCCCTCGGTCACCTTGCCCCAGACGGTGTACTGGCCGTCCAGGAAGGGCGCCGGCTCGAAGCAGATGAAGAACTGGCTGTCGGCGCTGTCGGGGTTCTGGGCGCGGGCCATCGACAGCGTGCCGCGGACATGCGGCTCGCGCGAGAACTCGGCCTTCAGCTTCTGGCCAGAGCCGCCGGTGCCGTCGCCACGGGGATCGCCCGTCTGGGCCATGAAGCCCTCGATCACGCGGTGGAAGTTCAGCCCGTCATAGAAGCCCTGGCGCGCCAGTTCCTTGATCCGGGCGACATGGTTGGGGGCCAGGTCGGGGCGCAGTTCGATGACCACGCGGCCCGTCTTGAGTTCCATGATCAGCATATTTTCAGGGTCCGCGGCAAGTGAAGGGGAAGCAAACAGAAGAAGCGCAGCAAGCGCCAGAAGAACGCGACGCATGACCGACCTTTGGTTGGGGACGGATGGAGCAGCAAGGCCGACGAACGCGGTCGTCAGACCTCCGGGAGTTCGTCAGACCTTCGAGAGTTCGCGGCCCGTCAGCCGGGCCTCAAGCAGCTTGGCGACATAGGGTGACACGAACGGCTTCACGTTGCCACCCAGGCGGCAGATCTCCTTGACCAGGCGCGAGGCGATCGCCTGGTGCGTCGCCTCGGCCATCAGGAAGACCGTCTCGATCTCGGGGTTCAGCTTGCGGTTCATGCCGACCATCTGGAACTCGTACTCGAAGTCGCTGACCGCGCGCAGGCCGCGGATGATGACGTTGGCCCCCACCTCCTCGGTATAGTGCATCAGCAGCTTGTCGAACGGGCGCACGTCGACGACGGCATTGCCGTTGGCCCCGGCGAAGTGGGCGCACTCGTGGCGCACCATCTCGGTCCGCTCCTCAAGCGAGAAGAGCGGCCCCTTGTCGGCATTGATGGCGACCCCGATCACCAGGCGGTCGACCAGCTTGACCGCGCGCTTGATGATGTCCAGGTGGCCGTTGGTCAGCGGGTCGAACGTGCCCGGATAAAGGCCGATGCGCTCGCGCGTCACGATGAGGCGTCTCCCTCGTTGTCGGGCAGCCCCGAAGCCGGGCCGGATTGCTCCTGCCCGGGCGCCGATGCGTCACCCGCTTCTTCCTCGGCGCCAGCCGGATCGTCGGGGGATGGGTCATCCGCGGACGCATCGTCCCCGACACGGGTCACCGACACGACCTTTTCTCCATCCGCCGTGCGGAGCAAAACTACACCCTGGGTATTTCGCCCGGCAATGCGGATCTCGTCCACGCGGGTGCGGATCGCCTGGCCGGCGTCGGTCAGCAGGATCAGCTGGTCGCCCGCCTCCACCGGCAGGGCGGCGACCACGGGACCGTTCCGCTTCGTCGTCTGGATGTTGATGATGCCCTTGCCACCGCGATTGGTCAGGCGGTACTGGTCGATTGCCGTCCGCTTGCCATAGCCGTTGGCGGTCACGGTCAGGACGTACTGCACGCCTTCCCGCTCCTCGGTCTCGACCTCGGCCAGCGCCGGCTCCTCGGCCTCGGGCGCGTCCTCGTCGTCGGTCGGGTCGCCCGCGGCATGGCCCAGGATGCACATGGCGACGACCGAATCGCCGTCCAGCAGGCGGATGCCGCGCACGCCCGTCGAGCCGCGGCTGGCGAACACGCGCACCCCCGTCACGGGGAAGCGTACGGCCTGGCCATTGGCCGAGGCGATGAGCACGTCCTGGTCGGCGGAGCACGGCGCCACCGCGATCAGGCGGTCGTCGGCGTCCTCGCCCTCGAACTTCATCGCGATCTTGCCCGACGAGCGCACGTCGACGAACTCGGAGAGCTGGTTGCGCCGGACATTGCCCTTGGCCGTCGCGAACATGGCGTAATGGTCGTCGCCCACCTCGCCCTCGGGCAGCGGCATCACCGTGGTGATGCGCTCGCCCGTCGACAGCGGCAGGAGGTTGACCATCGCCTTGCCCCGCGCCTGGGGCGTGCCCACCGGCAGGCGATAGACCTTGAGCTGATAGGCCATGCCCTTGTCGGAGAAGAACAGGATCGGCGTGTGCGTGGACGCGGCAAAGACCTGCGTCACGAAATCCTCGTCCCGGGTCGACATCGCCGTGCGCCCGCGCCCGCCGCGGCGCTGCGCGCGATAGGCCGACAGCGGCACGCGCTTGATGTAGCCCGCGCGGCTGACCGTCACGACCATGTCCTCGCGCTGGATCAGGTCCTCGTCGTCCAGGTCGCCGACATTCTCCAGGATCTCGGTGCGGCGGGGCACCGCGAACAGGGCGCGCACCTCCAGCAGTTCGTCGCGCATCAGTTCCAGCAGGCGCGGCCGGCTGCGCAGGATCAGCAGGTAGTCGCTGATCGAGGTTTCGAGCGTGCGCAGCTCCTGCCCGATCTCCTCGCGCCCCAGGCCGGTCAGGCGCTGCAGGCGCAGGTCCAGGATGGCGCGGGCCTGTTCCTCGCTCAGCCGGTAATGGCCCGTCCGCTCCAGCAGCGGCACGTCCTCGATCAGCTGGAGATAGTCGATCACCTCGTCGAAGGCGAAGGGCTCGGCCATCAGCGCCTCGCGCGCGGCGGCCGGATCGGCGGAGCCGCGGATGATCGCGATCACCTTGTCGATGTTGGCGACGGCGATCAGCAGGCCGGCCAGGACATGGGCCCGGTCGCGCGCCTTGTTCAGGCGGAAGCGGGTGCGCCGGCTGATGACCTGCTCGCGGAAGTCCAGGAACGCACGCAGGATAGTGCGCAGGTCGAGCAGTTCCGGCCGCCCGTCGCGGATCGCCATCATGTTCATGGCGAACGAGCTTTGCAGCGGCGAGAAGCGATAGATCTGGTTCAGCACGACATCGGCATTGGCATCGCGCTTCAGCTCGATGACCACGCGCACGCCTTCGCGGTTCGATTCGTCGCGCAGGCCGTCGGCGGCGATGCCTTCGATCTTCTTCAGCTTCACCTGCTCGGCGATGCGCTCGACCATCCCCGCCTTGTTCACCTGGTAGGGGATCTCGGTGACGATGATCGCCTCCCGGTCGCCGCGCAGCTGCTCGATATGGTGCTTGCCGCGGATGATGACCGAGCCGCGCCCCGTCAGGTAGGCCTGGCGGATCGCCCCCTGCCCCAGGATCTGGGCGCCGGTCGGGAAGTCCGGACCCTTGACGATCTGCATCAGGTCGTCGGTCGAGACGTCGGCATCGTTGATCATGGCGATGCAGGCGTCGATCACCTCGCCCAGATTGTGCGGCGGGATGTTGGTCGCCATGCCGACCGCGATGCCGCCGCCGCCATTGACCAGCAGGTTCGGGAACCGCGCCGGAAGGACCGTCGGCTCCTCGTTCGCATTGTCATAGGTCGGCTGGAAATCGACCGTATCCTCGTCGATGTCCTGCAGCAGGAAATCGGCGGCCCGCGCCAGCCGGATCTCGGTATAGCGCTCGGCCGCCGGGGAATCGCCGTCCATGGAGCCGAAATTGCCCTGCCCGTCGAGCAGCGGCAGGCTCATGGAGAAGTCCTGCACCAGGCGGACCATGGCGTCGTAGATCGCCTGGTTGCCGTGCGGGTGGTACTTGCCCATCACCTCGCCCGTGGCGCGGGCCGATTTCTTGGTCGCCTTGTTCCAGTCAAAGCCCGCGGCCTGCATGCCGAACAGGATGCGGCGATGCACGGGTTTCAACCCGTCGCGCACATCGGGCAGCGCGCGCGAGACGATCACGCTCATCGCGTAGTCGAGATAGCTGCGCCGCATCTCGTCTTCGATGGTGATGGGCGCGATGTCGGAGCGCGGGGTCAGCGGCCCGCCGGTCGGCGGCGCTGCGGAAGGATCGTCGGGTGTGTCTGCCAAGGGGACTATCGTGCGAGCGGGCCGGTGCGGAAGGGCGATGGCCCGGTACGGGATTCGAGGACGCGATTATAGAGAGCGGGAGGCCCCAGGGCCAGCCGCCCCCTGCATGGGCCTCAGGTGGGTGGCGCGGGGCTGGGCGGGGCCGCCGGATCGCCCAGGTCCGACGGTCCCGACGGTGCCGGCGGTGGTGCCGCCGCCGGCGCCGCCGGTGGCACGGGCCGCCGGCCAAGCGGTCCCGGAAACAGGTCCGAGGTCCAGCCCATCGCATAATAATAGGCCATGCCGACCCATTCCCGCGCCGCGGCGCGGGCGATGCCGAGCGACGTCGACACATCCAGCGCCTGGAGCAGCGGCGCATCCGGCAGCGCGCGGAAATCGGTCGGATAGGGGATCACCTCCCACCCCACCTGGCGGAAGATGCCGACGCTGCGCGGAATGTGCGCGGCGGAGGTGACCAGCACCCAGGTCTCGCCCGGCCTGGGATTGGCCAGGGCCTGGGCGTTGACGGCGTTCTCGCGCGTGTTGCGCGACTGCTCCTCGACGATGGCGCGGCCGCGCGGAATGCCCAGCTTCTCCAGCAGGCGGAGAGAGACCTCGGATTCCTTCCAGTCGGCCGGCCCGCGCAAGTCGTTCGACCCGCCGGCCACCACCAGGCGCGCTTCCGGGTGGGCCAAAGCCAGGGCGGCAAAGGCGGCGACGCGGTCGCCCGCCTCGTTGAACAGCGGCTGGTTCCAGGCGACCGACAGGCGCGGCATCTCGGCCCCGCCCAGCAGGATCAGCCCGTCCACCCGTTCCGGCAGCGGCGGATTGGCGGGAAAGCGCTGCTCCAGCGGCATGATGATCCACTGCCCGCCCTGCAGCACGCCAAAGGCCAGCATCAGCAGACCCGACAGCCACAGCATGCGGCGCCCGATCCGGCGCCGGAACGCCGCCAGCGGCCCACCCACGACCAGCAACAGCGCGATCAGGTTGGCGGGGTCGACCAGGGCCCCCAGGATCTTCGACACCAGGTACATCACGCGGCCCGCCGCAACAGCACGTCCAGCGAGCGGATCCGCAACTCATCCTCGGGCAGGTCACGGAACGGCCGGGCCAGCGCCCGGCGCGGCGTCGGCAGGCTGGGCCAGCGGTCGATCTCCAGCACCTGCGGCTCAAGGCCGGCGCGGGTCATTGCCTCCAGCATCGCGGCACAGCGCACCCGGTTGGTATAGAAGCCGGAGCGGGTCATGAACGGCGCCTCCCACACGCCTTCGCCAAAGCGCAGGTTGTTGAGCGCGTTGGCCAGATGGTCGCGGAAGTCCACGCGGTGGCTGCCGATCCCACCCGGTGCCTGCAGCCTGGCGAACTCCCGGAAGACGGCATCAACCTCGGCCAGGGGCACGTGCTCCAGCACGGCCTGGGAAAAGATCAGGTCGAATGTCCCCTGCGGCAGCGCGCGGAGCGAAGTCAACCCCTCCACCATGTAGCCGGCCCGGCAGCGCGCCAGCACCGCGTCGACCGTCGTGGCGCCGCTGAGGTCGGGCGGGTTCAGCCCCCGCTGGCGCAGCGCCTCGGCCAGGGCGCGATAGAAGCCGACATCGCGCGTGGCAAAGCGCCCGGCATCGACCAGCACGGTGCGCGCGGCGCCATGGGCACAGGCGATCACGGCGCTGGCCAACGAGTCGCCCGGCCCAAGTTCCAGCACCGTGAAGCCGCTCCGGCCCTTGAGCCCGCTGCGCTCCAGGTGCGTCTCGAACACCCGGATGGCATAGGCCGGATCGTCCATCGCGCCGTGCCGGAACAGCGACAGGCGCTGCCACAGGCCATAGCCGACCGGCAGGCGCGACAGCACGATCTTGGCCGCGATCTTGGCCGGCCACGCCCGGTCCAGCAGGCGCCTCAGCACGGGACCACCATCCGGTCAGGCGGCAAGGCGCGCAGGCCCGCCCAGGTCCAGGCGGTCGCGCCAGCGCTCCGCCCAGTGCTGGAACATCAGGACCGGCCACAGCTGGTGCTGGCGGCTGGCGGTCCCTGCCTTGTGCTCGGCCCACAGGGCGGCCACATGCGCCGCGTCGAAGACGCCATCGGCGGCCAGGACCTCGCGCGCCAGCAGGGCATCGGCCCAAGGGCGCAAGGGGCCACGCAGCCAGTCCGCGATCGGCGCCGCGAAGCCTGTCTTGGGCCGCTCGAACAGGGCCTGGGGCACATGGCGCGCCAGCAGCTGGCGCAGGGCCAGCTTGCCCCTGCCCTCGGCCAGCTTCAGGCCGCGCGGCAGGCCCCAGGCGGCGTGCAGCACGGCGGGATCCAGGAACGGCACGCGTGCCTCCAGCCCCGTCGACATGGTTGCGCGGTCGACCTTCACCAGGATGTCGTCCGGCAAGTACAGGCGGCTGTCGACATATTGAAGCTGGTCGAGCGGGTCCACGAACGTCTGGGCCAGGCCGGCCAGCCGCTCCGCCGGTCCGCCTGCCTGACGGTCCAGCAGCGTGCGGCCGTCCGGCGCGTGGCTGACCAGCGCCAGATAGACGGCGGCGGGCGAGGCACTGGCCAGGGTATTGGCCAGCTTGGCCGACTTCTCCCCCGCATGGCGCAGCGCGGGCGACACCAGGCGCGCCAGGCGGTCCCAGCCGCCGGGACCGATGGCGCGCAGTGCCCCCGCCACAGCCAGGCGGGCCAGCCGCGGCTGCCGGCGCCAGCGATCCAGGCGCAGGCCCCAGGGATAACGGGCATAGCCGGCGAACAGCTCGTCCCCGCCATCGCCCGACAGCGCGACCGTGACATGCCGCCGGGTCAGCCGGCTCAGCAGCACGGTCGGGATCTGCGAGGCATCGGCGAACGGCTCGTCATGGATCCAGGCCAGGTCCGGCACGATCGCCAGGGCATCGTCGGCCGTCGCGCGCAGCGTGTGGTGCTCGGTCCCCAGGTGCCGGGCGATGGCCTCCGCATGGGGGCTTTCGTCGAACCGGGGATCGTCGAAGCCGATGGTGAAGGTGGCGATCCGCCCGCCCCGCGCCTTGGCGGCATAGGCTGTGACCAGGCTCGAATCGATGCCGCCCGACAGGAAGCTGCCCACCGCCACGTCGGCGATCAGGTGGCGCTTCACCGCCGCCTCCAGCACGCCCTCCAGGCGGGACAGCTGTGCTGCCTCGTCAGCCGGCGCGGGCGCCGCGCGGGCTTCCTGGATCGCGGCGTCCAGCGCCCACCAGCGCCGCCGTGCCACCACCCGCCCGCCCTGCGCCACGACCAGGCAGCCGGCCTCGACCTTCTCGACCTCGGCCAGGATGGCGGCCGGGGCCGGGATATAGGCCAGCGTCACCAGGTCCTGCACCGCGGCCCGGTTCAGCGTCCAGCGCCGCCCGGCCAGGCCCAGGAAGGCCGACATCTCGGACGCGAACGCCAGGCCGTCGCCCAGGTGCGCCAGGTACAGCGGCTTGATGCCCAGGCGATCACGGGCCAGCGTCAGGGTTCGCTCGCGACGGTCCCACAGGCCGACCGCGAACATCCCGCTGGCGCGGGCAAGCGCTGCCTCCAGCCCGTCGCGGACGATCAGCTCCAGCAGCACCTCGGTGTCCGAATGGCCGCGGAACGGCACGCCTTGCGCCGCCAGTTCGGCGCCAAGCTCGGGCGCGTTGTAGATCTCGCCATTATAGGTCAGCGCATAGCGGCCGCAGCGCGACAGCATGGGCTGGGCCCCCGCCTCGGTCAGGTCCACGATGGCCAGGCGGCAATGGCCCAGCGCCACGCCGCCCTGGGGATCGGCCCACAGGCCCGAGCCGTCCGGTCCGCGATGGACCAGGGCGGCATTCAGGGCCGCCGCCTGCGCCGCGACCGCGTCCGGCGCGCGCGTTCCGCCATCCAGGAAGCCTGCGATTCCGCACATGGCGCGATCACACCATGGTCGGCGGCATGGTCAAGGACATGGCAGGCAGGTGCACGGACTGTCGCACTTTGGTCACGGTCCGGGACTGGATCAGAAAGGCGTCGCCGCTGCAAGCATGCTACCCGTTGCACCTCTTGCCGCACGACCGTGCACGACGGTAGGACAGACCCATGCTGCGCAGCCAGGACCATAGCCTGCACGATCTCATTGCCCGCTTTCCGCAGGCAACGGTCCTGGTCGTGGGCGACGTCATGCTCGACCGCTTCGTCTATGGCCGGGCCGAGCGCCTGTCGCCGGAGGCGCCGATTCCGGTCCTGACCGTCGAGCGCGAGACGGAGATGTGCGGCGGAGCCGGCAATGTCGCGCGCAACGTCGCCAGCCTGGGCGGCCAGGCGATCGTCGTCGGCGTGATCGGCCGCGACCGCGACGGCGCCGCCCTCAACGCGCTGCTGGTGGCCGAGGCCGGCATCGACCCCCACCTGGTCACCGATCCCGGCCGGCCCACCACCTGCAAGACGCGCTTCGTCGCCGGCCAGCAATTGCTGCGGGCCGACCGCGAGACGGCGCAGCCGGTGGACGCCCAGGCCGATGCCGTCATCGCCGCCGTGGTCGAGGCCCTGCCCAAGTGCGACCTGGTCCTGCTTTCGGACTATGCCAAGGGCGTGCTGACCGATCCTGTGCTGGGCGCGGTCATCGCCGCCGCCTCGGCCGCGGGCAAGCCCATCATCGCGGACCCAAAGAGCCGCGACTTCGCCCGCTATCGTGGTGTCGATGTCCTGACGCCCAATCGCGGCGAACTGGCCCTGGGCACCGGTCTTGCCGCCGAAACCGGCGCCCAGGTCGACGCCGCGGCGCAGGCCGTCCGCGCGCAGACCGGCATCGGCGCCGTCCTGGTGACGATGGGCGAGCAGGGCATGCGCCTGGCGACCGACGGCCCGCCCCTGGCGCTGGCCGCCGCCGCGCGGGAGGTGTTCGACGTCTCTGGCGCGGGCGATACCGTGATCGCCGTGCTGGCCCTGTCGCTGGCCTGCGGCGGTGACCTGCCCACCGCCGCCCGGCTGGCCAACGCGGCGGCCGGCCTGGTCGTGGCCAAGCGCGGCACCGCCGTCGTCAGCCCGGAGGAACTGGGCGAGGTCCTGCACGCCGACAGTGGCGGCCTGCTCAGCCCCGCGCGCCTGCGCCAGCGGATCCAGGCCTGGCGCAGCCAGGGCCTGCGCGTCGGCTTCACCAATGGCTGCTTCGACCTCCTGCACTCCGGCCATGTCAGCCTGCTGGCCCAGGCGCGGGCCGCCTGCGACCGGCTGGTGGTCGGTCTCAATTCCGATGCCTCGGTCCGGCGGCTGAAGGGGCCCTCGCGCCCGATCCAGGACCAGGCCGCCCGCGCCGCCGTGCTTTCCGCCCTGTCCAGCGTCGATGCCGTCACCTTCTTCGACGAGGACACGCCGCTGAAGCTGATCGAGGCGATCCGCCCGAATGTCCTGATCAAGGGCGCCGACTATCGCGAGGACCAGGTGGTCGGCGCCCCCTTCGTGCGCGCCCATGGCGGCGAAGTGGTGCTGGTGCCACTGGTCGAGGGCCACAGCACAACCCGCCTGGTCGAGCGCGCCACCGCCGGCTGACGCCATGGCTGCCGCCTTCGGCCAGGGGCGCACCCTGCTGTTCCTGGTGACGGAGGACTGGTATTTCGCCTCCCACCGCCTGCCGCTGGCCCGCGCCGCCGTCGCCCTTGGCTTCGACGTCGTGGTCGCCACGCGGGTCGCGGACCATGGCGACGTCATCGCCGCGACCGGTGCCCGCGTCGCACCCTTGCGCTGGAGCCGCGGCCTCAATGGCCCCCTGGCCGAATTGCGCGCCCTGGGCGAGGTTCGCGCCCTTTATCGCCGCGAGCGTCCGGCCCTTTGCCACCATGTCGCGCTGAAGCCGTGCATCTTCGGCACGCTGGCGGCGGGCCGCACCCCATGCGTCAACGCGGTCATGGGCCTGGGCTATGCCTTCACCGCCGACACGGCCAAGGCCCGTGCCCTGCGCGCGGTCCTGCGCCCGCTGCTGCGGCTGACGCTGGGCCGGCCGGGCAACCGCATCCTGGTCCAGAACCCCGACGACCGCAGCACCATCGCCGCCATGGCCGGCATGCCGGCGGAGCGCATCGCGCTGGTCCATGGCTCGGGCGTGGCCCTGGACGAGTATGCGCCGCGCGTGACACCGCGCAGGCCCGGACCCTTGCGCATCGGCCTGGCCGCTCGGATGTTGCAGATCAAGGGGATAGACACGGCAATTGCCGCTCAACAGGAACTTCAGGAACGCGGGGTGGCGGTCGAGCTGGTGCTGGCGGGGCAGCCCGATCCGGCCAACCTGGCCAGTTTCGATGCCGCCACGCTGACCCGCTGGGCCTCGCTGTCGGGGGTCGCCTGGCACGGCCAGGTCGCCGACATGCCTGCCTTCTGGCGCGACATGGACGTGGCGCTGCTGCCCTCCCGCGGGGGCGAGGGCGTGCCAAAGACGCTGATCGAGGCGGCGGCCAGCGGCCTGCCCCTGGTCGCGACCGACGTTCCCGGCTGCCGCGAGATCGCGCGCCCCGGCGAGAGCGGCCTGCTGGTGCCGCCGGGCAATGCCATGGCGCTGGCCGACGCGCTGGCCAGCCTGGCCCACGACGCGGACCTGCGCGCCCGGCTGGGCCAGGGCGCGCGTGCGCTGGCGGCGCGCGATTTCGGCACCGACAGCGTGGTGGCCGCGACCGTCGCCCTGTGGCGCCAGGCGCTGGACGCCTGAGCCTCGGGCTCAGCCCCCGGTCAGGGTGAGCAGCGTCGTCGTCCGGCTGAACGCGGCCGTGTTGCTGTTCGTGCACTTGGCCAGCACCGGGAACTCGGCCGCGTCGGCGCTGAAGCCGACGCGTGGGGTGACCAGGATGCGCGCCGTGACGCTGCCCAGGGCCGGGATCGTGAACGCGCGGTTCAGGCCGCCGGCGACCGGCAGGCCCGTGGTGGCCAGGGCGTGGAAATCGACCACCCCATTGATCGGCCGGCCCAGCGACAGGCGGCAGCCGATGGCGGTCGAGCCGGTCGTGTTCTTCAGCGTGATGTCGAACGCGGCGCTGGCGCCCGCCTTCACCGTCCGCACCGGGCTGGCCAGCGCGGTCGCGGCGATCGTGGTGTTCGACGGCATGCCCGCGCCGACCCAGAAGGTCTGCTCCATCGTCCGGCCGGCGGCGGTCGCGCGGATCCGCCATTCGCCCGCGGGCGCGCCCGCGGGGATCAGGTAGGAGGCGTACCAGTACTGCAGCGGCGACACCCCGCTGGCGGGGGAGCCGGTCTGCCAGGTCGAGGCAATGGTCCCGTTGGGCCGCACCACCGCCACCGACACGACATAGCCCGGCACCTGGTCGCGCAGATAGACCACGGCGTACATCGTGGCCCCGGGGTTGAAGCGGTTGGCATAGTGCGGTGCGGGGTTGGCGCAGCGGTCCTGCGTGCTGGGGGGTGCGGCGGAGTGGGTGGCGATGCGCAGGATCGCCGGATCGGCCGGCCGGCTCTGGTGGGTCCAGCGGCTGGCGCCCGGATTGCACGCGCCGGCATAGGGATCGATGACGGCGCCGGCGGCGTTGCGCACCTCGAAATGCAGGTGCGGCCCGCTCGATTGGCCGGACGAGCCGACAAAGCCGATCGCCTCGCCCAGCGCGACACGGGCGCCGATCGCCTTGGTCGTGACCGAGCCGCGCTTCAGGTGCCAGTAATAGCCGAGCAGGCCGTTGTCATGCCGGATGACCACGTAATTGGCGGCGGCGCTGGTCGCCGAACTGCACTGGCGGTCGTACTCGCCATCGCGCTTCTGCACGATGACCCCGCCCATGGCCGCCACGACGCGCGCCGCCATGCGGTCCATCGTGTTCCAGCCATAGGGCCACAGCACGAAGTCGGTCCCGGTATGGCCGTTATAGGTGCGGGTGCCGCAATTGAAGTCGCGCACCTTGGGCCCGGGGTCCAGGTCGACATGGCCGCTGATCCCCTCCCCCTCGAAGCCCTGGGCGGTGGGGGTGAACTGCAGCGGATACTGGAAGCGCGTGGCGGCGACCGCCTGGCTGGTCATCGTGCCGACGGGCGCGCCCAGCGTCGCGGCACTGCGCACGACAGAGGCATGGATCGCCTGGATCTGGGCCGAGGCATGGTCATGCGTGTCGATGGCCAGGCTGCCGCCACCGCTTTCGGCGCGCGCCGGCGCCGTCGCACAGGCCATGGCCATCAGGACCACGAGGAGGACGTGGGCGATGCGCAACGGAGACACCCCTCGAACGGCAACACGGAACCGGATGCCGCCCATTAGTCCCCGCATTGGTTAATTCCGGGTGTCTCCGCGCGCGCCCGCGACTACAGCGCGAGCGGCGAGGTCACGTCGCGGAATGACACGTCGAGCGAGGTCAGGACGTCGATCACGGTGGGCTTGCCCGCGCCAATCGCCTCGCGTATGGCGGCGCCCAGGTCGGCGGGATCGCTGATCCGCACGCCGTTGCAGCCCATGGCGCGGGCGATGGCCGCGTGGTCGAAGTCGTTGAACTCCGCCGCGAAGGGGCCGCCGCCGTGCAGGACCCAGCCCAGCGCGTGATTGTTGAAGATCACGACCACGATCGGGATGTTGTGCTCCAGCGCCGACATCAGGCCGTTCATGGTCATGGCAAAACCGCCATCGCCGCACACCGCGACCACCGCGCGCTCCGGATGGACCAGCTTGGCCGCCATCGCTGCCGGGATGGCAAAGCCCATCGGCCCGGCGCCCGCCGCCTGCAGGAAGCCGCCCGGGCCCTGCGTCTGGTAGAAATGCGTCATCAGGATGCGGTTCTCGCCCGCGTCGCAGGTGACGATCGAATCCTCCGGCAGGTTGGCCCGCAGCTCGCCGATCACCCGCTGGGGCAGGATCGGCGCCGCGTCCGAGGCATAGGCGGGCACGTCGAAATAGCCATGGTCCGCGCGCGCCGCGGCGACGAAGCCCTCCGCCACCTCGCGCCGGCTGGCGTCCGGCTCGAACGCCTCGCGCAGCTGAACCAGCACGCGCGCGGCGTCGCCGATCAGGACATGGTCGGCCGGGAACGTCCACGAGGCATTGCGCGGCTCGACCTCCACCTGGATGAAGGTCTGCCGCGCGGGGTCCAGCAGCGCAGGATTGGCGCGTGCCGTGTCGGACGCACCCAGCTTGCTGCCCACCGCGATCACCAGGTCGGCCGACGCGACATAGGCATTGGCCGCCGGGATCCCGAACGTGCCGAACACGCCCAGGGCCAGGGGATGCGTCTCGGCGAAAGTCCCCTTGCCCGACGCCGTCGTCACCACCGGCACGCCGACCTCCTCGGCAAAGGCGGCCAGCGCCTCATAGGCCTGCGCGATGCGCACCCCGTTGCCGGCGATCAGCACGGGCCGCTTCGCCTTGGCGATGACGCGGGCGGCCGCGGTCACCCGCGCCGGGTCGGCCGGCGGCGGCGCCACGGGCAGATAGGGCCCGGTCGCATAGAGCCGGGGCCGCGTCTCCGGCTGGATCGAGCCGGCCAGGCCATCATGGCCATAGAGCACGGCGACCGGGCCGGGCTGCCCGCTCATCGCGTGCTTGATCGCGAACTGCGTCGCCTGCACCGCGGTCACGGGGTCGTTCGCCTCGAACACCTCCTTGGTGACGCCGCCGAACGCCGCCCGGGCATCCCACACGCCATAGCCGCCCACACCCGCCTGGTAGGGACCATGCAGGTTGTAGCCCGGGCTGTCGCTGAAATCGGTCAGCAGCAGCATGGGACTGGACGACAGCAGCGCCTCCATCGTGCCGATCAGGCCGTTGCCCAGGACCCAGGGCCCCTGGCCGATGATGACGCCAGGCTTGCGCGTCAGGCGGCCATAGACCTCCGCCATCACGCCCGCCAGCGATTCCTCCCGCACCATCAGGGTCCGGATCGTATTCTGGTGCCCGGCCAGGGCCACGAAGATGCGGCCGGTATGGCCACCGGCCATGCCGAACACCATCTCGATCCCCGCCTCCTCCAGCACCCGGAGCACGGCATCGGCGGTCTTCGTCTTTTCGGTCAGCAGCGGTTGCGCGGTCATGGGCTCCCTCATGATTGTCTGGCGCTCCCCTCGCACCGCTCGTCCCCGCGCAGGCGGGGACCCAGGGGCCGCAGGGACAGCGCATGGGACTCTGGATCCCCGCCTGCGCGGGGATGAGCGGAAAAACGTCAGCCCGCGCGGTTCCAGCCGCCGTCGATGGGGATCAGGGCGCCGGTCACGTAGTCCGACAGGTCCGTCACCAGGAACTCGATCACCTTGGCGCAATCCTCGACCGTGCCAAAGCGGCGCACGGCGATGTCCTCCGCCGCCTTGTTGCCCCCGGCATTGCCGCCGACCAGCTGGACGATGCGTGCGGTGGCGATGACGCCGGGTGCGATGCAGTTGGCGTTGATCCCGAACGGCCCCAGTTCCTGCGCCAGGTAGCGGGTATAGTGGGCGATCGCCGCCTTGTTGGCCCCGTAATGGGCATAGCCGCCGCCGATCCCCGCGACCGACCCGGCATAGGACGCAACGGTGACGATGCGGCCGCTGCGCTGCTCCTTCATGTGGGGTGCCACGGCGCTGCACGAATGCACCGTGCCATAGAAGTTCATGCGGGTGACCAGTTCCAGAAGGTCGGGCGGCACCAGCGTCGCCGTCGTCTCCGCCGGCTTGCCGCGGCCGCCGCCGGCATTGGCGACCAGGACGTCGACCCGGCCCCATTGCTTCTTCACGTCCTCGACCATGGCAAAGACCTGGTCGCGGTCGCCGATGTCGAACTCGAAGCCCAGCGCATCGCCGCCGCCGCTGCGAATCTCGTCCACGGTCGAATCGCCCGTCATGGCGTGGGCCTCGGCCTCGAACTCCTGGTAGGAGCGCAGGTTCAGGTCGCTGACCGCGACCTTGGCGCCCAGGCTCGCCAGGTGCCGGGCATAGCCGCGCCCCAGGCCCCGCGCCGCGCCGGTCACGATTGCAACCTTGCCGTCCAGCTTGCCCATCCCGTTCCTCCCTCGGTCTTTTCTGCGGTCCGCCCGCGCGGGCGTCCGTGATTCACGGCTGATCATGCCCCAGTTCGCGGCGACGGTGATGCAGCCACACGATGCCTAGGACGCGTCCTAAGGGATAGGACAAGGCTGAACCCGGCGCAACGGCGCGCGCGGTGCCGTTCACATAACGCTGTTGACCTGCCGCAATGCCGGCGCGGCCCGGCCGGGGCACGCTCCTCGCCATGGAACAGACACTCTCGCGCCGCACCGTGCTGAAGGCCGCAGCCCTCGCCGCGGGCGCCCTAGTCCTGCCGCGGGGCAGCGGACCCGCGCGGGCAGCGGCACCGGCCGGGCGCGTCCTGATCCCCGGCTACAACGCCCGCTCGGCGACCGTTGACGGCCGCGCCGTCCTGCACGATCCCGCCACCGTCATGGCCCTGCGCGCCGACCAGGACGGGCCGGCCACCCTGATCACCAGCGTCTCGCTCGACAGCGGGGCGGTCCGGCGCGCAGCCTTCCCGCTGCGCGGCCATGCCATCGCCATCGCACCCGCCAGCGGCGTCGGCGTGTTCGTCGGCATGAACGCGCCGCGCACCGTCGCCTTCGACGCCACGACGCTGGACCTCATCGCCATGGCGCAGCCCGCGCGGCCGGGCTGGGTCTTTGGCGGCCATGCCCTCGCCTTGCCCGATGGCAGCGTCCTGGTGGCCGAGCGTGCTCCCCCGGGCGACCCGCTGCCCGGCCTGCTCAGCGTGCGCGATCCCCTGACGCTGCGTGTGCTGGACACGCTGCCCGCCCATGGCATCGGACCGCACGACCTGCGACTGACGCCCCGGGGGCACGTCGCCGTTGCCAATTACGGCAGCGCCGCCCCGCCGCCCGACCGTGTCGTGGTGCCCCGCGTGGTCGCCCCCGCCGTGACGATCGTCGACCTGGGCAGCGGCCGCCTGGTCCAGCGCTACGACCTGCCGCCCGCCCTGGGCGAGGTCCGCCACCTGGTCCCGACCGAGGACGCCGTCTTCGCGATCATGGCGCGCGTCGTCGCCGCCGATGCGTTCGAGCAGGACCCCACCGCCGATCCCGGCATCGCCTATCTGGACGCGCCGCCCCTGCGCCTTGCCGGTGGCTCGACGCAGCCCATGCCGCTGGCCGGCGGGCTGGCGGCACGCCAGGGGATCAGCATCGTGCACGACCCGCGCGCGGGCCAGGTGCTGGCGACCTTCCCGTCCATCGACACGCTGGCCGTGTTCGACGCGGCGGACGGCCGCTGCCTCAAGGTGCTGGGCATTGCCGAGCATGGCCTGGTGGCGCCCTGCGGCATCGCCCTCCTGCCCGATGGGGAGCGCTATGCCGTGGCCGGTCAGTTGGCCGGCCTGCGCTTGATGCAGCGTGGCAGCCACCGGGCTTTGCCCGGCGCCCGCTACGACCTGCCCCTGTTCCGCCACAGCCACATCGTGGCCGCCTGACCCAGCCCTACCATCGTCCCAGCACAGGCACGACCATGCGCAACCGACATCTCGCAGCAGCCCTGGCGATCCTGGTCGCCACCGTATCCGGGGGCGTGCCCAGCCTGGCGCAGGACGCGCCGGCGGCCGTCGCCCCCAGTGACCCCGCCGCCCTGGCGGAAGCCCGGGCCATCGGCGCCACGCTGAAGCAGCTGGAAACCGCGCTGTTCGCCTATCACGACGCCCACCAGTCCTGGCCGGCCAATGTCGGGGCTCTGCTCACCTTCGCCACGGCCAATGGCCACCCCATCGACGTCGGCGTGATTCCGGCCCTGGCGCTCCAGGTCCAGGGCGACAGCGTCCTCGTCACGTTCGAGGGCGGACCCGCCTACCCGTCGCAGGGCGCCTTCGCCCTGACCCGCCGCACCGTCCGCTAGGAACAGGGGTCCCGTCTTGAAGCCTTCTCTCCTGGCCATTGCCCTCATGGCCACGGCGGCCCTGATCGGCGGCTGCGAATCCGACTACAACGACGTCTGGAACCGCAATCCCGGCGCATCGGCACCGCCCCCGCCACCCCCGCCGCCGCCGGCACCAGACTATTCGGCGATCGAGGATGCGATCCGCACCGGCACGACGGCGACGGGCGATTCCTCGATCATCGAACAGGTCCCCAATGGCGGCTCCTGCGTCGAGGCCTCGGAGAAGCGGGCCGACTCGGTCGCCGCCAACCTCCAGAACGTCTCGGCCCAGGGCAAGATGCCAGGCGTCCGGGCCGAGGTCGGCACGCTGGGCGGCTATTGGGTGCCGGGCGTCGGCAGCGTCCACACCTATACGGTCGTCAAGATCGTCGACGACCGGACGGGCAAGACGCTGAAGACCTACACCTCCGACAACTACCTGGGCCCCACCACCATCTCCAGCGATGACAGCGTCTGGCCGCTGCGGCCGGGCAACGTCGACTGGAAGGACGACTATGCCAGCCGCCGCAGCACGGTCGGGCCCTCGCGCCCCCGTCCGGGCGGTGGTGGCGGCGGCGGCGGGGGTGGCGGCAGCCACTGAGCACCGTGCAACCGGCCCCTAGGCATGCCGCCGGGGGCCGGGGCATGATCCGCCTCCCCGTGCGCGAGGAGGTGCCCCATGTTCCTGCCCGACCTGTTGAAGGATCGCCGCATCCTGGTGACCGGGGGCGGCACGGGCCTGGGTGCCGCCATGGCGCGGCGCTTCGCCGGCCTGGGCGCGACGCTCATCCTGTGCGGCCGGCGCCAGGCCGTCCTTGACGAGACGGCCGCCGCGATCGCCGCCGAAAGCGGCCGGCCCGTCACCGCCCTGCCCTGCGACATCCGCGACCCCGACGCCGTGGAGGCGCTGGCCGAGCGGATCTGGCAGGACGGCCCGCTGGACGTGCTCGTCAACAACGCGGCCGGCAACTTCATCGCGCAGACGGAGCACCTGTCGGCCCGCGCGGCCGATGCGATCCTCAACACCTCGATGCACGGCGCGCTCTATTGCACGCTGGCGGCCGGCAAGCGCTGGATCGGCGCGCGCCATCCCGGCATCGTCCTCTCGATCCTCTCGACCTCGACCCTGACGGGCCGCGCCTTCACCGTGCCGTCCGCCATGGCGAAGTCGGGCCTGCTGGCGATGACGCGCAGCCTGGCGGTCGAATGGGGGCCAAAGGGGGTGCGCCTCGTCGCCATCGCCCCCGGACCCTTCCCCACTGCCGGCGCCTGGCAGCAGTTGCGCCCCGGCGAATCGCCGGCGCAGAAGCACGCGCCCGGCAACCCGCTGGGCCGCGTCGGCGAGCATCACGAACTGGCCGACCTCGCCGCCTTCCTCGTCTCGCCCATGGCCGGCTACATCAATGGCGAGATGGTGACGATCGACGGCGGCCTGCATCTGCGCCAGTCGGGGGCGGAGGACCTGCTGGCCTGGACGGACGACCAATGGGCCGCCCTGCGGGCGAAGCGGTCATGAGCGGCACGCCCTCCGGCCCGCTCAAGGGCATCCGCGTCCTCGACCTGACCGCTGTCGTCCTGGGGCCGCTGGGCACCCAGGTCCTGGCCGACTATGGCGCCGACGTCATCAAGGTGGAGCCGCCGCAGGGCGACATGATGCGCGGCAATGGCGTGTCGCTGCATCCGGGCATGAGCTCGATCTTCCTCGCCCTGAACCGCAACAAGCGCTCGCTGGCCCTCGACCTGCGCAACAGCGAGGGGGCGGAGGTGCTGCGCCGCCTGATCGCTGGCGCCGACGTGCTGGTCCACAACATGCGCGTGGCGGCGATCGAGCGGCTGGGCTTCGGCTATGACGCGGTCGCCGCGATCAATCCCGGCATCATCTATTGCGTGGCGACCGGCTTCGACCAGGCGGGACCGGATGCCGACAAGCCGGCCTTCGACGACATCATCCAGGCGGGCAGCGGCCTGGCAGCCCTGGCCAGCCTGGGGCGGGACGAGCCCGACTACATGCCAACCTTGGTCGCGGATAAGACGGCGGGCATGGCGGTCGCCAATGCCGTCCTTGCCGCCCTGGTGCACAAGGCCCGCACCGGCCAGGGCCAGCATGTCGAGGTGCCGATGCTGGAGACGGTCGCCGCCTTCGTCCTGGTCGAGCACCTGGGCGGCCTGACCTTCAATCCGGCCCCTGCCCCCGCGGGCTACAGCCGCCTGCTGGGCGGCGGGCGCAAGCCGGCGCGCACCAGCGACGGCCATATCTGCATGCTGCCCTACACGGCCGAGCACTGGCGCCGCTTCTTCCGCGAGATCGCGCGCCCCGACCTGCTCGCCGTGCTCGATTCCGCCGACCGCACCCGGCATGCGGAAACGGTGCGCGGCTTCTACGCCACGATGCTGGACCTTGGGCCGACCCGGACCACGGCGGAATGGCTGGCGATCTGCGAACGCGCCGACATCCCGGCCATGCCCATCTATGGCCTGGACGACCTGCCGGAGCATCCGCAACTCAAGGCATCGGGACTGTTCCAGGAGATGGAGCACCCGACCGAAGGCCCGATCCGCTATGTCCGCCCCCCCACCCGCTTCGCCGCCACCCCGGCCGCCGTGCACAGCCCGGCGCCCCTCGTCGGCGAGCAGAGCGTGGAGGTGCTGGCGGAGGCGGGCTTCGCGGCAGACGAGATCGCCGACCTGATCGCGCGCGGGGTAGTCCGTAATGAAAATCAAAACTAAAATCTGGATCTACTTTTTGTATTGGTATTTGGGATTTCCAGTTCTAGGTTTTATTGTGTTGGGCTACGGCAGGTCGCCTTTGTGGTTATTTGTATTTGTTGCAATTGGTAGCTTTTGGGTGCTCAGCATCGCTTGCCCCAGATGTCGTAAGTGTGTTCTCCGAAGGCATGGCTCCTGGGTGTTGGATCCGATCAAGCCGGAGAAAGTCTGCAGCAAATGCGGCTTGGATCTTCGGTCGCATTGACCGCAACCTGCCCCAAAAGCGCAAACCGGATTAGGATCGGCCCAAACAAGACTCCAGGGAGGAGACACAATGGGCCAGATCTTCTGCGGCGACCGCGTCCTGACGACGGAGCAGCTCCAGCAGCGCGTCGCCCGCGCGGCGAGCGGCCTTGCCTCGCTGGGGGTCGGGCCGGGCGATGGCGTCGCCCTCTACCTCCGCAACGACCTGCCCTATTTCGAGGCTGGCATGGCGGCGGGCGCGCTGGGCGCCTATGCCGTGCCGGTCAACTGGCACTACACGGAGGACGAGGCCCGCTACCTGCTGGAGGATTCGGGGGTCAAGGTGCTGGTGATCCACGCCGACCTGCTGCCCGCCATTGCCCGCGTCATTCCGCCGTCCGTCACCGTCCTGGTCGCGGCAACGCCGCCTGAGGTGCAGCAGACCTATGGCATCGCCCCCGCCGCCTGCACCATCCCCGAGGGGTTGCAGGAATGGAACGCCTGGCGGGACGGCTTCGCGCCGCGCGACCTGCCGCCGGTCGAGATCCCGAGCACGATCATCTACACCTCCGGCACGACCGGCCGGCCCAAGGGGGTGAAGCGCCCCGCCGCGTCGCCGGAGCAGCAGGCTGCCGCGAGCAGGATGCTCGCCGCGTCCTACGGCTTCACGGAATACCTCGACAATCCTTCGGCGATCACGACGGCGGTCGTCGGGCCGATGTACCATTCGGCCCCAAACGCGCATTCCAACTTCTCGGTCCGGCTGGGTGCCAATGTCCACGTCCTGCCCCGGTTCGACGCGGAGGACCTGCTGCGCGTCATCCAGGAGAAGAAGATCACCCACCTGAACATGGTGCCGATCATGTTCAACCGGCTGCTGAAGCTGCCGGAGGAGGTGAAGCGGAAGTACGACCTGTCGTCGCTGAAGTTCGTGGCGCACGCCGCGGCCCCCGTCTCGCCGCCCATCAAGAAGGCGATGATCGAGTGGTGGGGACCCGTCATCAACGAGTACTACGGCTCGACCGAGATGGGGAACGTCACCTTCTGCACGGCCGAGGAATGGCTGGCCCATCCCGGCACCGTGGGAAAGCCCTTCCCCTTCGCCAAGGTCCGCGTGATCGACGAGGATGGCAACGACGTCGCCCCCCGCGTGGTGGGGGAGGTTGTCGGCCGCCTGCCCGGCATGACCGACTTCACCTATCACGGCGACGACGGGAAGCGGCGCAAGGCCGACCGGCAGGGCATGATCGCACCTGGCGACGTCGGCTATTTCGACGAGGACGGCTTCCTGTATCTGTGCAGCCGCTCCAGCGACATGATCATCTCGGGCGGCGTCAACATCTACCCGGCCGAGATCGAGGCGGAGCTGCACAAGATGCCGGGCCTGGCCGATTGCGCCGTCTTCGGCATTCCGGACGAGGAATATGGCGAGGCAGTGTGCGCCGTGGTCCAGCCGCAACCCGGCCAGACCCTGACAGAGGCCGAGGTCCGCGCCTATCTGCGCCAGCACGTGGCCGGATACAAGGTGCCGAAGCGCGTCGACTTCCACCCCGACCTGCCGCGCGAGGATTCAGGCAAGATCTTCAAGCGCAAGATCCGCGAGCCCTATTGGGAGGGTCACGACCGGCGGATCTGAGCGCGCTCCGGCCGGCGGGGTTGCGGAGCGGCGGGCCGCCATGGCATGCACCCTGCACCACCCCACCGCCGCGTGGACGGAGGCAACCGCACCCGTGAGCATGATCCGGACCCTGGTCCGCAAGGCCCGAACCGCGACGCGCCTGCCCCTGTTCGAGCTGGGCTGGTTCGTCCCGGTATGGCTCGTGCTGGGCCTGGCGCGCGCGGTGATCCTGGTCGTGCCGTTCCGCACGCTGGCGCCGCGGCTGGGCGTGCTGCTGGGCGCCAGTCCCTGGCTGCCATTGCTGCCCGCGGCCCAGGAGCGTCGCGCGATCCTGATCGGTCGCGTCGTGCGCCGGGCGGCGAAGTACACGCCCTGGACCTCCAACTGCTTCCCCCAGGCGATCGCCGGGCGGCTGCTCCTGGGACTCTATGGC
Source organism: Zavarzinia sp. CC-PAN008 (assembly GCF_051903925.1). Taxonomy (GTDB): domain Bacteria; phylum Pseudomonadota; class Alphaproteobacteria; order Zavarziniales; family Zavarziniaceae. Next base: position 3,236,096 of record NZ_CP173678.1, on the reverse strand, counting down.
CTGCCCTATGCCTTCTATTTCGGGGTGCGCCGGGCCGAGGGGGGCAGCGAACTGGAAGCCCATGCCTGGGTGACGTCGGGCCGGGTCCAGGTCACGGGCGGCTATTCCTTCAACCAGTTCACGACGGTCGGCTGCTTCCTGGCGCCGTCCCTGGCGCCGGTCCTGCGCACCGCCGGTGCTGGCCCCCATCCGGGCCGGGCCTGAGCCGCGCGCCCCGTGGTCTCCGACTTTGTCCGTCTGGTGCGGGAGGATTCGCCCGCCCGCTTCGCGATCCTGCTTTCGCTGATGCTGCTGGCCGGCCTCACCGAAGGGGCCGGGATCATGCTCCTGGTCCCCCTGCTGGCCCTGCTCCAGGGTGCCGGCGCGGGCGACAACCGCTTTGTCCAGGGGCTTGACCAGGTCTTCGGCAGCGTCGGCCTCGGCCTGTCGACGGGCACGGTGCTGATCGCCTTCCTGGTCCTGGTGGCGTTGCGCGCGGCGATCCTGTTCCTGCGCGACCAGACCAGCGCCCGCCTGCAATACCGCCTGGTCGACCGCCTGCGGGCGCGCAGCTTCGCGGCCCTGCTGGGTGCGGAATGGCGCTGGACCACGGCGCGACGCCAGTCCGACCACATCAACCTGCTGACGGCGGAAGCGGCGCGCGTCGGCATCGGCCTTACCTTCGGCCTCTCGCTGCTGGCCGCCCTGGCGATGATGGCGGCCTATGGCCTGGCGGCCCTGGCCCTGTCGTGGAAGATGACGCTGGTGGCGCTCGCCGGCGGCGGCCTCGTCCTTCTTGCGCTGTCGGGCCAGCACGCCAAGGCAGTGGCCCTGGGGCAGAGCCTGGGGGACGCGAACAAGGCCATGCAGGCCAGCATCCAGGACAGCCTGGGCAGCCTGAAACTGGCCAAGATCCTGGGCACCGAGCGCCGCCACCTGGACTACTTCACCCATGTCGTCGCCCGCGTCCGGGCCGAGGTGCTGCGCTTCCAGGCCAGCACCGGCCTGGCCCAGGCGCTGTTCCAGGTCGGCGGTGCCGCCGCCCTCGCCCTCTATGTCTGGGCGGGCCTGGTGCTGTGGGCCGTGCCAGGGCCCGAACTGCTGACCCTGGTCGTCATCTTTGCCCGGCTGATCCCGATGTTCTCGACCGCGCAGCAGCACTATCACCGCCTGCTGCACGCCCTGCCCGCAGTCCGCCAGGTCCAGCGCCTGGTGGCGGAGGCGCAAGGCGCCGCCGAGCCGGCTGCCCCGGCCGACCTGGCGCCCTGGCCGGTCAACCAGGCGATCGCGCTCGACGCCGTCACCGTCCGCTATGCCGAGCGGGAGCGCTGCGCCCTGGACCGCGTCACGCTTGCCTTCCCCGCCCGCACCACGACCGCCATCGTCGGCGCCTCCGGCGCCGGCAAGAGCACGCTGGCGGACGTCGTGATGGGCCTGGTGGTCCCCGATGCCGGCGGCCTGCTGGTCGATGGGCAGCCGGTCACCGGACCCGCACGCCAGCGCTGGCGCCGGTCGGTCGCCTATGTCCCGCAGGAGGTCTTCCTGTTCAACGACACGATCCGCCGCAACCTGCTGTGGGGTGAAGCCGGTGCGGGCGAGGACGACCTGCGCCAGGCCCTGCGCCGCGCCGCCGCCGACTTCGTCCTCGACCTGCCCCAGGGGCTGGACACCGTCGTGGGCGATGGCGGCCTGCGCCTGTCGGGCGGCGAGCGGCAGCGCCTGGCCCTGGCCCGCGCCCTGCTGCGCCGGCCCGCCCTGCTGATCCTCGACGAGGCGACGAGCGCGCTGGACATGGAGAACGAGCAGCGCGTGCGCGGCGCGATCGAGACGCTGCACGGTGATCTGACCGTGATCCTGATCGGCCATCGCCTGGCGACCCTGGAACATGCCGATCAGGTCGTGGTCCTGGGCGATGGGCAGGTCCTGCGCCAGGGTACCTGGGACCAGGTGGCACCCCGGGCCAGCGGCGGGGCCGCTGCATGAGCCTGCCCCTGGACGCGGTGCAGGGCCTGCTGCTCGACCTCCTCGCGCCCGAGCGGCCGGTCGACCCGGCCCGCCTGGAGGCGCTGGACGACGGCGATTGGGAGCGCATCCAGGCCATGGTGCGCGACCACCGCCTGGCGCCGCTGCTGCACTGGCGGTTGACGCATGAGCACGCAGGCCTGCCCGTCCCCGCGGCAGTGGCGGAGGCGCTGGCCCAGGCCTTCCGCGCCGGGCTCATGCGCGGCCTGGGCCAGCAGCGCGACCTGCTGACCGTGCATCGCCTGCTGGATGCCGCCGGCATTCCTCATGTGGCGCTGAAGGGCGCCTATCTTGCGCTTCACGCCTATCCCAACCCGGCGCTGCGCCCGTTGCGCGACATAGACATCCTGGTCCCCGTGGAGCGCACGATCGAGGCGTTCCAGGTCCTGGTCGCCGGCGGCTGCACCCGGCCCCCTGGCCAGGATGGCGACCTTGAGGCCAACCTCCTCACCGGCAAGCACCTGCCCATGCTGCGTGCGCCCGGCGCCACCGGGATCGAGGTGCACGCCCGGCTCTACACGCCCGGCACCCCCGGCAGTGCCGAGGCCGGCGGGGACGAGGCCGGCATCTGGCAGCGCCTTCAGGCTTTGCCGCTGGGGCCGGAGCAGTTGACCTATATGGGCGTCGCCGACCTGATGCTGCACCTGGTCATCCATGCCGCCTACGACCACCAGTTCGACAACGGCCCCCTGACCTTCAGCGACATCGGCTACCTGCTCCAGCGGCAGCAGGACCATCTCGACTGGCCGCTGTTCTGGTCCCTGGCCCAGCGCAGCGGGACGCGGCGCGGCGCGCTCCTGGTCCTCCACATGGTGCAGCACTTCATGCCCAGCGTGCCTGTCGCCTGGCCCGACGACCTGGACTCCGGCGCGCGTGCCGATCTCGACCGCCAGGCGCGGGACGCCGTCCGCCTGACCCTGCGGGACATGGCCTCGCGCAAGGATGTGAACCTGGAAACCCGCCTCCGGGGCGAAGGCGGGCTCGCCGCGCGGCTCCGCCTGCTCTGGGCCAAGGTGTTCCTGCCCCGGGCGGAGATTGCCAAGGCCTATCCCGTCTCGGCCGCCTCGCCCCTGGTCTATGCCTGGTACCTGCCCAAATGGTACCGCCTGGCCACGCGGCGCGCGCCCGCCTACCTGGCCAGCCGGCGCAATGCCCGCGCCGCCACGGAATCGCAAAGGCTGCGCGCCCTGGGCGACTGGCTCGACGGAGGCAGGCGATGACCGAACCGACGGCCCACCCGTTGAGCAACGGCCGCGCGCGGGCCCGGATCGCGGCCCACGGCGCGGAGCTTGTCGCGCTCGAACTCGACGGCGTGGCGGTGCTGTGGTCGGGCGATCCCGCGCACTGGGGCCGGCACGCGCCGATCCTCTTTCCCTTCATCGGGCGCCTGCCCGACGGCGGCCTGGCGCTGCCCGGCGGCGGCGCCATCGCCCTGCCCCAGCACGGCTTTGCCCGCGACCGCGACTTCGCCTGGACCACGCGGGACAAGGCGACGTGCTCCCTGCGCCTGGAGGCCGACGCCGCAACGCGCGCCGCCTATCCGTTCGATTTCCGCCTGGACGTGACCCACGCCCTGGAGCCCGACGCGCTCACGACCACGGTCCGCGTCACGAACACGGGCGCCGGGGCCATGCCCTTCACCTTCGGCTTCCATCCGGCGCTGCACGCTCCACCGGGCGCCATGCTGGAGCTTCCCGAGCGCGCCCGGGCGACGCTGCTCAGCGGCGGCCTGCTTGATCCCGCGCGCACCCGAAGCGTGCCCGCGGCGCTGGCGCTGCCCGGCGACTGGTTTGCCGACGATGCCCTGATCGTGCCGGGCGTGCCCTTTGGCCAGGTCCAGTACAGGGCGCCAGGCCTGCCGCCCCTTGTCGTCGGCTGGAGCGGCTGCGACACCCTCGCGCTCTGGAGCAGGCCGGGCAGCCCCTTCCTCTGCATCGAACCCTGGGCGGGGACCCCGGCCCATGTCGGCACGACCGGGACCGCCGATCACCCCGGCCTGCGCCGCCTTGGCCCCGGCGCCGCCGCCACCTTCACCCTTCGCATCGCCCTGGCCCTCAGGGCCAGCTGAAGCGGATGTTGTCGGCCTCCAGGCCGTCGGTAACGATCTTCAGGCCGCCCGATTTCAGCATCCATTCCACGCGGTGATCGCGGTACTCGCGCCGGAAATTGCCGGCGCGCAGGCGCTGCGCCCCGGCCGCCGCCATCACGGCGCCCGCCTCGAACTCGGCAAAGGTCTCGGCGACCGAGGGGCGCAGCCGCACCCGCTCCAGCCAGTCGGCCAGGGGCGAGCCGGCGTCCGGTCCAAAGCCATAGTGCACCGACCGATTGACATAGGGCGCCACGCTGAGGTCGCCCCAGCCGAACGTGGCGCCCCCGAACCACGGCCCCTGGCCCAGCTTGGACGCCAGCCAGGCCTGGACCGTGCGCGTCTGTTCCGCGGCCCTGGCCAGCATGCGCTCCGCCAGGTCGCCCTCGGCCCGACCGAACCAGCGGATCTCGGCAATGCCCCAGTTCACCGCCTCGTAATGGGTGTCGCACATGTCCTCGACCATGCGCGCCAGGGCCCGCTTCGCCGGTTCGCGCGGCAGCAGGGCGGGCTCCGGCCACTTGTCCTCCAGGTATTCCAGGATGATCGTCGAATCGAATACGGCCGTGTCGCCGTCGATCAGGGCCGGCACCTCCGCCCGGGGATTGGCCTCGACAAAGCGGCCGGTGGCGCCGCCCGGGCCCAGGCCCGCGGGCAGTTCGCGGTCAAAGTCCAGGTTCTTCTCGCGCAGGGCGATGCGCACCTTCTGGGCATAGGACGAGACGGGATGGTCGAACAGGAACAGCATGGCTACAGCCTCGACGGGACAGAGAACCACGCGCCCATGTAGGTCAGGCGCGGCGGCGGAATGGCGGCGATGGCGTCGACCATCCGCCCGCCGCGTCCCATCAGGTCGTCGGCCAGGGCCACGATGCGGCGGTTGGGTGCGGCGTGGGACGCGGCCTTGCGCAGCACCATCGCGGCCTCGCGCTCCTGGCCTTCGTTCAGCAGGCACATCGTGACGAACGCCGATGCGGTCGACCGGCTGATCCCGGCGAAGCAGTGGATCAGCATCGGCGCCGTCTCGTCCCAGGTCTGGACGAAGTCGATCAGGTCCTGCACCTGCTCCACCGCCGGCGGCAGCAGGCCGGGTCCTGGCGAGGCCACGTCGTTCATGCCCAGGCGCAGGTGCCGGGCGACCCCCTCGGGCGTCTCGGCATGATCGCCGGGATCCAGCAGGGTGACGACGTGGCTGGGCGTGATCCGCGCCGACAGGCTGCTCAGTTCGGCCCAGGGACAGACATGGATGCTGCGGGGGCTGATGCCGCCCAGTCCCTTCATCATCGTGGTCCTTCGCCCCCTTGCACTGCCGATCCCGGTGGACCGGATTATAGAAACCGCCAGCACCTTGGGCCACTCGCGCAGCCAGGCGGGCGCGCCCTGCGGCCGCTCAGGGGCCAAGGCCAAGCGCCTTCAGGTCCATCGTCTCCAGCCGCGCCATCGCGTGGCGATAGCCGGTCTCCACCACCCGGTCGAAGGCCTTCCAGTCGCGCAGGTCGACATCGCTCAGCTCGGGCTCGAACAGCACGTCGGCCTGGGTCCGGCACAGCTTGGCCTGCGCATCGCTCGATACGGTGGCCGAGCGCATCAGGATCGCGACGATGCCCGGCGCCCGCTTGCGGAAGGCCAGCTTCCAGATCGACTCCTCCTCCAGGTCATGGACCAGGGAGTGCAGGGCGGAGTCGCGCGCGACGTCGACGCCGATCGTGGGACCGCGCCGCTGCGCCGCCATGATGTCGGTGGGCAGGTTGTTCATCACCGCCCCGTCGACCAGCAGTTCGCCTTCCTCGATCAGGGGCGGCAGCAGGCCGGGAATGGCGATGGTGGAGCGCAGCGCCCGCCACAACGCGCCTGTGCGATGCACCGCGACGCGCCCGCTGGTCAGGTTGGCGGCGACGCAGAAGAACGGCAGGGCCAGGTCCTCGATCCGCATGTCGCCGAAATGCTCGCGCAGCAGGCGCGTCACCCGGCGCCCCCGCACCAGCGCGATCAGCGGCAGGGTCCAGTCGTTGAGCGGGCTGCGGGCGACGAAGGCCGCGTGGATGCGGCGCACCAGGTCCTCGTGGTTCCAGCCCATCGCCAGGCCCGCGGCGATTATGGCGCCCATGGACGTGCCGCCCACCCGGTCGATCGGCACGCCCGCCTCGTGCAGCGCCCGCACCACGCCGATATGGGCAAAGCCGCGCGCCCCCCCGCCCGACAGGACCAGGCCCACCGAGCGCCCGGCCAGCACGCGGGCCAGCCGCGCATAGTCCTGCTCGACGCCCAGGCGGACAGAGCAGCGGAAGTCGACGCCCGCCATCTCGGGCGCCCGCCCCACCATGGCACCGCGCCGCACGGTCACCAGGTCGGCATTGTTCGACTGGACCAGGTTGAGGTCAGGCACGAAGGTCGGCTGCTGCCCCGCCTCGGCCAGCAGGATCACCCGGTCGGCCTGGCGCAGCGTGAAGCGGGTCCAGGCACTGGGCTCCGGGTCGGCGACATAGAGGACGTGGTCGGCGCCATGTTCCACGTCATGGAACCAGCCCTCCGAGCGATCGGCGAAGCTGCTGTCCAGCACGCGCACCCAGCCGCCACTGGCGCCCAGGGCAGCAGCCACGCCCTCGCTCACCATCTGCGCCTCGGCCCCGGGCGTCATCGGCACCATGGCCAGCGTGCGCGGCCGGTCGTCGGCCGCGGCCCGGCCGCGATTGGCGGCCTCCAGCCGGTCGACCAGGACCCCGGCAAAGCTCGTAAGCGCCGCGGGAAAGCGCTGCGCGATCGCCTGGTAGACGCTCCGTTCCACCCGGAACAGCGCCGAATCGCGCAGCGTGCGGACGCTGGCCGAGCGCTTGTGCCCGGTCAGCAGGGCCATCTCGCCCACCGTTGCGGGCGCCCTGATTCGCGCGACCTGGCGCTCGCCGCCGCGCCCGTCGCCCACGCTGATCGACAGCATGCCGGACAGGATCACGTACATGTCCGTGCCGTCCTGTCCCTCCTCGAACAGCGTGCGGCCGCCCGGCAGGCTGAACCACTCGCCCTGTTCGGCCAGCAGGTCCAAGGCCCCGGGCTCCAGCCCCGCGAACAGCGGGACCTGGCCCAGCGCTCCCGCCAGGCTTATGCGATCGTCGGCTCTCGCCATGCCACCTCCCCGGCCGGCAGCATAGCGTCATTCCGGCGCCGCACGCACCCCGGGCGTGCCGCCGGCATCGCACGCCGCCCGGCGATCGGCTAAACCTGGAGCCAACAACACAAGATCGCGGGGAGAAGACGACCATGACCACGGGACGCACGGCGCTGATCACGGGGGCGGCCGGGGGAATCGGCCTGGAAACGGCCAGGCGCCTGCTGGCCGATGGCTGGCGCGTCGCCCTGTGCGATGTCTCCCCCACCCTGCCCGACCTGCTGCCCGGCCTGCCCGGTCAGCCTGCCGACCGCATGGCCGTGCTGTGCGACGTGGCGGATGCGGACAGCGTGCACGAGGCCGTCGCCCGCGTGACCGAGCGGCTGGGCCCGATCCAGGGCCTGGTCAACAATGCCGGCATCGTCGACCACATCGCGCCCATCCCCAGGATGAAGCCCGAGAAATGGGCGTGGGAGCTGGGCGTCAACCTGTCGGGGCCGTTCCACCTGATCCAGGCGGTGGCACCCGGCATGGCGGAGGGGGGCTTCGGCCGCATCGTCAACATCGCCTCAATGGCGGCGCGGATGGGCCTGCGCAACCAGGCGGCCTATTCCTCCAGCAAGGCGGGCCTGCTGGGTCTGGCGCGCGTCGTGGTGGCCGAGTATGCGGCCCAGGGCATCACCTGCAACACGGTCCTGCCGGGCATGATGGCAACGCCCAAGGTGATGGGCATGCCGCCGCACATCATGGAGCGGGCGGTGGCCGGCGTGCCCTGCGGCCGGGTCGGCCGCCTGGACGAGATCGCGGCCCTGATCGCCTTCCTGCTGTCCGACATCGCCGGCTACATCAACGGGGCCGAAATCGCGATCGACGGCGGCTCCGGCGCCAACGTCACCAGCCTCTCCGGCCGCAAGGGTTGAGGCGAAAGCCCCCCATACGTCCAGGGATATTGCACGGAACCGACCGGAAGGGGGACTGTTAGCACCTGCACAATCCCCAAGCCCGGAGGCCGCAGCGATGCGCATATCCGTCAATGGCGTCAGCCACGACCGCGACGTCGACATCCGCACGTCGCTGCTCGACTTCCTGCGCGAGCATCTGCACCTCGCCGGCACGAAGAAGGGCTGCGACCAGGGCGCCTGCGGGGCCTGCACCGTCCTGGTCGATGGCCAGCGCATCAATTCCTGCCTCGCCCTGGCGGTCCAGTACGAGGGGCGCCAGGTCACCACGATCGAGGGCCTGGGCACCGCGGACGCGCTGCATCCGCTGCAATCCGCCTTCATCGCGCATGACGGCTTCCAGTGCGGCTATTGCACGCCCGGCCAGATCTGCTCCGCCGTCGCCATGCTGGAGGAGGTCCGGCGCGGCCTGCCCAGCGTCGTGACCGCCGACCTGGCGGCCCCGCTGCCGCCGCCCGACCGGACCGAACTGGCCGAGCGGATGAGCGGCAACCTGTGCCGCTGCGGTGCCTATAACGGCATTCTCGACGTGCTTTCGGACGCGCTGGCGCGGGGGACCGCCTGATGCGCGCCTTCGACTATGCCCGCGCGGGCGACGTGCCCGCCGCCCTGGCCCTGGCGGCGGCGGAGGGCGACGCCCGCTTCCTGGGTGGCGGCACCAACCTGGTCGACCTGATGCGGCAGGAGGTGGAGCGTCCCGCCCGCCTGGTCGACGTCAGCGGCCTGTCCCGCACCATCACGACCGAGGCGGATGGCCGCGTGCTGATCGGCGCGGGCGCCAGCAACACCGCCATTGCGGAGGATCACACGGTCCGCCGTCACTTCCCCGTCCTCTCGCGGGCCATCCTGGCCGGCGCCAGCGCCCAGATCCGCAACATGGCGACGGCCGGCGGCAACCTGCTGCAGCGCACGCGGTGCAGCTATTTCTATGACCGCGCGGCGCGCTGCAACAAGCGCGCCCCCGGCAGCGGCTGCGACGCCCTGGGCGGCTTCCACCGCATGCACGCGATCCTGGGCGCCTCCCCCGCCTGCATCGCCACCCACCCGTCCGACATGTGCGTGGCGCTCGCCGCCCTCGATGCCGAGGTCCAGGTGGACGGCCCCCAGGGTGTCCGCGCCATCCCGCTGGTCGACTTCCACCGCCTGCCCGGCGACCAGCCGGAGGTGGAGACGGTGCTGCAGCCGGGCGACCTGATCACCGCCATCGCCCTGCCGCCGCTGCCGGAGGCGACCCGCTCGACCTATCGCAAGGTGCGAGACCGGGCCAGCTATGCCTTCGCCCTCGTCTCCGTCGCGGCGGCCGTGACGCTGGACGGAGAGGGTCGCATCGCGGACGTGCGCATTGCGCTGGGCGGCGTCGCGCACAAGCCCTGGCGCGCCACCCTGGCGGAGGCCGCGCTGCGTGGCGCCGCACCGACGGCGGACGCCTTCGATGCCGCGGCGCAGGCCGAGCTGGCCGCCGCCCGCCCCCTGCCCGACAACGCCTTCAAGGTCACACTGGCCCGGCGCCTGGTCGCCGCCACCCTGGCCGAGCTGACGGGAGCGACCCCATGAGCATCCTCAAGGACCTGGGCCAGAAGGCCATGCAGCTCGCCATCCAGGCCGCGCCCGAGACCTGGCTGCCCGGCGGCCGGCCCGACCCGCTGGCCGCCAAGCACGGCCTGATCGGCGCCCCCGTCTCGCGGCTGGACGGCGCGCTGAAGGTCGCGGGCCAGGCCCGCTTCGCCGCGGAAGTCGCCCTGCCCGGCCTGCTCCACGCAGCGCTCCTGTGCAGCACCATCGCGCGCGGCCGCATCGCCAGCCTCGACACCACGGCGGCCGAGGCGGCACCGGGCGTCGCGCTGGTCATGACCCATCGCAACGCGCCGCGCATGAACCCGCCGGCGCTGTTCGGCACCTCCCCCAACGCCGCGGGGCCGACCGACCTGCCGATCATGCAGGACGACACCGTCCACTGGAACGGCCAGCCCGTCGCCGTGGTCCTGGCCCAGACACGGGAACAGGCCGACCACGCCGCGCGCCTGATCGCGGTGACCTATGACCAGGCGGACGCGATCACCTCGTTCGAAGCGGCCAAGGCGCATGCCCATGCCCCGCCCTCGCTGATGGGCGAGCCGTCGCTGCTGGAGATCGGCAACGCCGAGGCGGCGCTGGCGGCCGCACCCGTCCAGGTCGATGCCACCTATGTCACGCCGCGCCACAACCACAATGCGATCGAGCTGCACGCCGCGACCGTGATGTGGGAGGGCGACACCCTGACGATCCACGATGCCAGCCAGCTGGTCGTGGCGACGGCCGAGACGGTGGCCGACGTGTTCGGCCTGAAGCACGACCAGGTGCGAGTTCTGTCGCCCTATGTGGGTGGCGGCTTTGGTGGCAAGTGCCTGTGGGACCACCAGATCCTGGCCGCGGCCGCGTCCCGCCTGGCGGGCCGCCCGGTGCGCATGGTCCTGACGCGGGAGGATGTCTACCGGCTGGTCGGCGGCCGCACGAATACCGAGCAGCGGGTGGCGCTGGGCGCGCGGCCCGACGGGACGCTGGCCGCCCTGATCCACACCGGCGTCGCCGCGGTCACCGCGCACAATGACTGCCCGGAGCAGTTCAGCTTCCCCGCACGCCACCTCTATGCCGCCGACAGCTTCAAGGTCGGCCAGCAGGTGGCGGAGATGGACATGCTGGCCAACACCTTCATGCGGGCACCGGGCGAGTCGGTGGGCACCTTCGCCCTCGAGTCCGCGCTCGACGAACTGGCGGAGAAGCTGGGCATGTGCCCGGTCGCATTGCGCCGCACGCTGGAGCCCGAGCGCGACCCGACCACCGGCCATGCCTTCTCGTCCCGCCACCTGGTGGAGGCCTATGCCCTGGGGGCGGAGCGCTTCGGCTGGGCGGAGCGCAGTGCCATTCCCGGGTCGAGGCGGGAGGGCGAATGGCTGCTGGGCATGGGCTGCGCCACGGGCACCTATCCCTATTACCGCATGCCTGGTGCCGCCGCGCGCATCACGCTGCATGCCGATGGCAGCGCCGTCGTGGCCGCGGCGGCGCACGAGATGGGCATGGGCACGGCGACCGTCCACGCCCAGGTCGCGGCCGAGCGCCTGGGCCTGCCGCTGGACGCGGTGCGCTTCGACTATGGCGATACCCGCCTGCCGCCCAGCCCGGTAGCAGGCGGCTCCAGCCAGACGGCGTCCGTGGGTGCCGCCGTGCTGGCCGCGCACGGCGCCCTGATGGCGGAGCTGGCCAAGCTGATCGGCAACGACTCCGCCCTGGCGGGGCTCTCCGCAGACGCGCTGGAAGCGCGGGACGGCGGCCTTGCCGCGCGGGAGGATCCTGCGCGGTTCGAGACCTATGCCTCGATCCTGGGGCGCGCCGGACGGACGGAGCTCAGCGCCCAGGCCGACGCCCCACCCCCGCTGGAGACGCAGAAATGGTCGATGCACTCGACCTCGGCCATCTTCTGCGCGGTGAAGGTCAGCGCGATCACGGGCGAGGTCCGCGTGACGCGCCTGCTGGGTGCCTTTGACTGCGGCCGCATCCTGAACGCGAAGACGGCGGCCAGCCAGTTTCGGGGCGGCATGATCATGGGCCTGGGACTGGCCCTGACGGAGGAGACGCTGTTCGACGAGCGGACGGGCCGCATCATGAACGCCAGCCTGGCCGACTACCACGTGCCGGTGCAGCTGGACGTCCCCGCGATCGAGGTCCTGTGGACCGACCGCCCCGACCCGCACGCCCCCATGGGCGCCCGCGGCATTGGCGAGATCGGCATCACCGGCGTGGGCGCCGCGGTCGCCAATGCGGTCTACAACGCGACCGGCAAGCGCATCCGCACCCTCCCCATCACCCTGGACAAGCTGCTTTAGGGCGCGGTGGCTGTGCCGTACACGGACGCCACCACCCTCAGGACCACCCCCTCATCCCCGCGAAAGCGGGGATCCAGGGCCACATGGACGTACCCCTGACCCCGTGGATCCAGCCTTCGCGCGGGCGGGAAAAGTCTCTCAAGCAACCCGACGGCATCATGCTGAGGGCGCGCAGGGCGCGCGTCTCGAAGCCTCCGGTGCGACGGCGACGCGGGCGCCCCGCGACGCGCCTCAGTGCAGGACGGAGTGCATGAAGGCGCGCAGGCGCTCCGACTTCGGGTTTTCCAGGACCTGTGACGGCGGGCCGCTTTCCTGGATCACGCCGTCCGCCACGAAGTACACGCGGTCGGCCAGCTTGCGGGCAAAGCCCATCTCGTGACTGACGACAATCATCGTGCGCCCCTCCTCGGCCAGGGCGCGGATCGTATCCAGCACGCCGCTGACCAGTTCGGGGTCCAGGGCCGAGGTCGGCTCGTCGAACAGGATCACGGCCGGCTGCATGGCCAGCGCCCGGGCGATCGCCACGCGCTGCTTCTGCCCGCCGGACAGCTGTGCCGGGTAGGAGTCGCACTTCTCCAGCAGGCCGACGCGGCGCAGGATCTCCTCCGCCTCCGGGATGACCTGGGCCTTGGCGCGCTTCTGCACGATCACCGGCCCCTCGATCACGTTCTGCAGCACGGTGCGGTGGGCGAACAGGTTGAAGTGCTGGAACACCATCGGCATGCGCGCCCGCGCCTTGCGCAGCACGGAATCCGGGGCCACCTCGAACACGCCGCTGTCCTCGTGGCACAGGCGCATGTCGCCAAAGACGATCTCGCCGCCATTCGGCCGTTCCAGAAAGTTGATGCAGCGCAGCACCGTCGACTTGCCGCCGCCGCTGGGCCCGATCAGGAACGTGACCTCCCCCTGGTGCAGGGTCAGGTCGACGCCGCGCAGCACCTTGTTGGTGCCGAACTGCTTGTGCAGCGCCCGCACGCTCAGGATCTCGGCCCCGCGCGGCGCGGTCGCGGGATCCACGGGATGGGCGGCCGCGGCCGCCGGCTTGATCGGCGCGTTCATGGTCGTCCCGCTTGTCATGGGCCTCAGGTCCGGGCTGCGGCGGGCGCCGCGGCGCTGGCGGCCGCGGCGGCGCGCTTGGCCGCCGGGCGCAGATAGGCCGGCGTCAGATAGATCTCGACCCGGCGGACCAGCCGCGAGGCCACGAAGCTCAGCACGAAATAGACCATGGCGACCATCACGTAGACTTCCATGGACCGGAACGTGCTCGAGATGATGATCGTCCCGTTGCGCAGCAGCTCGTTGACCGCGATGAACGAGACGAGCGAGCTGTCCTTCAGCAGCGAGATGAAATAGCCGCCGACGGTCGGCACTGCGATGCGCAGGGCCTGGGGCAGGATCACGCGGCGATAGATCGTGACCTTGGACATGCCCATGGCGATGCCGGCGTCGCGCTGGCCCTCGTCGATGGAGGCGATGGCCGCGCGAAACACTTCCGACAGGTAGGCCCCGACATTCAGGCTCAGGCCCAGGATCGCCGCCCAGAAGCCCGGCAGCGTCAGGCCGATCTGGGGCAGCGTGAAGTAGATCACCAGCAGCTGGACGATCAGGGGGACATCCCGCCAGATCTCGACATAGGCCGCCAGGAACCATTCCAGCGCCTTGTTTCCCGAATTCCGCCCCAGGGCCGTCAGCAGGCCGATGGGTATGGCCAGCGCCATGCTGAGGATCGACAGTTCAAGGGTGACGATCGCACCCTCGATCAGCGACGGGAGATGCTTCGGGAAGAAGACGAAGAAGAAATCGTACACGGGCGCCTGAACTCCAGCTTCCGGATCTGCCTGCCTTGGGTCCTTACTCCTTCATCACCTTCATCTGCTCGGGCGACCACAGCTCGTACTTGGTCAGGATCTTCTCGCGCGTGCCGTCCTGCTCCATCGCGATCAGGGCGGTGTTGATCGCCTCGATCAGGTCGGTGCACTCGGCGCGCGCGCCGGCTGCGACCCCGCCCAGGATGTAGGGGGCCTTGGACTCGGCCTCGACGAACTCGGGCTTGGCGCGATAGGGGATCGGCTCGCCGATGGCGCGCAGGTCACCGCCCTGCTCCAGTTCCGACTGCAGCGTGATCTGGTCCATCACGACGGCATCGGCCTGCTTGTTGCGCAGCGCCAGGAACGGCTCGGAGAAGGTGTTGAAGTCCATCACCTGCCCGACTTCGCCGGCCTCGGCCAGGACATGCGCGTTGAGCGAGTCGAGCGAGCCCAGGGTCGACGCGACGGTCTTGCCCTTCAGGTCGGCCAGCGACTGGACGGGCGAGTCCTTCAGCACGATGATCCGGTCATAGAGCACCACATAGGGGCGCGAGAACAGCATGTTGCCGTTGGTCTGGCGCTCCTGCGTGGCCGACATGCCCGACAGGATGATGTCCCAGCGCTTGGCGCCCAGGCCCGGGATCAGTGTCGTCCATTCGGTGACGACATAGTCCCACTGGGGAATCTCCAGGCGCTTGGCCAGTTCGGCGATGATCTCGGGCTCGAAGCCTTCATAGGCGCCCGTGGTCTCGTTCTTGTAGGCAAACGGCTTCAGGCCCATCAGGCCGTTGCCGACCAGCAGGGTGCCCTTGTCCTTGATTTCCTGCAGGCAGGCGGCCTGGGCCGTCGCCATGCCGATCACGGCCATGCCCGTCGCCAGGATCGCCGTCTTGATCACGCCCATTACCATCCGCATCCCCTTCAAGCCGTGACCGGAGCTTCGACTGGCCCGCCGCGCCCCCGCGAACGCCGTTCAACGGCTGTCTTCGCAGCGGTGGGCCATCTCCGTTGCAATGCAGCATAGGCCGAGGCGCAAGCGGCCCGGATTGCTCAATTGACAAACGACGGTTTGAGCAGCGGCCAAGGAAGCGGCATCGGCCGTGGCGGGGCTGGCGCAGGTCCGGCCGGCCCGTGCATGCTGGCGCGATGACCGACGGCCAGGACCGCCCGCCCCGCGCCCCCGCATCGGCGCCCGGCGCCCGTGTGCGGCGCGGGCTCCAGGGGCTGGTCCAGGACGCCGACCTGCGCCTGCTCCGCGTCTTCCGCACGGTCGTGGAACAGGGCGGCTTCGGCCCGGCGGAAGTGGCCCTGGACAAGTCCAAGTCGGCGATCAGCCTGGACATCGCGCAGCTCGAAGGGCGGCTGGGCATGCGCCTGTGCACGCGCGGGCGGGCCGGCTTCGCCCTGACCGACGCGGGCCAGCTCACCTATCTGGCGGCACTCCAGCTCTTCGCCGATCTCGACCGCTTCCGCGACCGCGTTGCCGCCGCGGCGGAGGACCTCTCCGGCCAGGTCCGCCTGCGCGTGGTCGACAACATCGTCTCGATCGCGTCCGCCCCGCTGGTGGCGGCCCTGGGCCGCTTCACCCGGGCCCACCCGCGCGTGCGCGTCCAGCTCGACTCGGGCAGCCCGGCGCTGGTCGAGGCGGCCATCCTCGACAACGATGCGGACCTCGGCATCTCGGTCGTGCCGCGCCCCGTCGCGGCGCTGGAGCTGATCCCCCTGTTCCGGGAGGAGCTGCTGCTCTATTGCGGCCGCGGCCATGCCCTGTTCGACCGGGCCGACCGGGACCTTGTGCCCGACCATGTGCGCGTGCACCCGCTGGTCCGGCCGGCGGCCCTGGACGATCCGGCCTTTGCCCGCCTGATCGCCGGCTTTCCCGCCGGCGGCGCCGTGTCGGACACGCTCGATACGCGCGTGATGTTCGTGCTGGCGGGCACGTTCCTGGCTTTCCTGCCGCCGCACTATGCGCGGGCCTGGGCGGCGCGGGGCGAGATCCGCCCGGTCCTGCCCGGCACCTTCCGGACCGAGAACACGTTCTACGCGCTCTTCAAGAAGTCGGCGCACCAGAGCCATGCGGTGGCCGAACTGCGCCGCACGATCCTCCAGGCCTTTTCCGACGGCTGGAACCCGGAGACGCTGCCCCCGGCGCCCTAGCCCGCCACGACCACGCGGTCGCGGCCCTGGCTCTTGGCGCCGTACAGGGCCCGGTCGGCGGCCTCCAGCATGGCGTTCAGGCTCAGCGACTGGCTGCACTGGACGCCAAAGCTGGCGGTGACGCGCAGCGGCAGGCCGGGCACGACCGTCGCCGACACCTTCTCGCGGATCCGCTCAAAGAACGCGGGCGCATCGGCGGCCTTCACGCCCGCGGCCAGGATGGCGAATTCCTCGCCGCCATAGCGCGCGACGATGTCGCCGCTGCGCAGGGCCGCGCGCAGCGTATCGGCCACGGCGCGCAGGACGCGGTCGCCCGTGTCGTGGCCGTGGCGGTCGTTGACCTGCTTGAACCCGTCAATGTCCATGACCGCGACGGCGATCGGCGTGCCGCCCCGGCGCTTGGCATCCAGCAGCTGGGCGCCCGCCTCGAAGAAGAAGCGGCGGTTGTGCAGGCCGGTCAGGAAATCGGTGCTGGCCTGGACGCGCATCGTCTCGGCCATGTCGATCATGCGGAAGTTCTGCATGATCCGGCAGAAGAACTCCTCCGGCAGGAAGGGCTTGATGATGAAGTCGTTGGCCCCGTTCTTCAGGAAGCGGGCCGAGACGGTGCGGCTGCCGGCCGATGACACGCCGATGATCGCCAGGCGGTCATGGTCATGCGTGCGGCGCATCGCCTTGATCATCTCGATGCCGTCCATGTCCGGCATGTGATAGTCGGTGATGACCAGGCGCACCTCGGGATGCGCCTCCAGCTGGGCCAGGCCCTCGCGCCCGTTCTTGGCCTCGATCACGTTGAGCTGGTAGGTCCGCAGGAAGCTCATCGTGTGCTGCCGCGCCACCGCCGAATCGTCGACCAGCAGCACCGTCTCGCCCTGGTGGCGGTACAGCCGGCCGATCAGGTCGACCAGGTAGCTGAGGCTGGACGGGTTGTCCTTCACCACATAGTCGAGGACGTTGTACGAGATCAGGCGCTCGCGCATGTCGTCCGAATAGCGCGAGGTGAAGACGATCGAGGGCACGCCCTGGCTGGCCAGGTGGACCGCCGCCTCACCATCCTGCGAGTCGGGCAGGACCAGGTCGACCACGGCCATGAAGAAGCGCGCGCCATCGGCCTCGACCAGTGCCCGCGCCTCGGCAAAGGTCGTCGCCTTCACCACGTCCAGGCCGATCTCGCGCTCGATGCGCTCGGCCACGACGTTCGAGAAGAACCGCGAATCCTCGACCAGCAGCAGCCGCCGGCTATGTTGCAGCAGGGCGGCCCGGCCGATGCCGTCGGTCGGCTCGGCGGGGTCGGGAAGGACGAAGGTCATGGATGCGAACCGGCAGCACTATCCGCTGAAACAACCTTGGCACGATTCCAGGCGGAACCGTGCCCTTCCCTCGATCATGCGGCCAAGGTGTGACGGAAAGGTTAGGGCCGCCCGCCTGCCCGCGGACGGCCCTGGTCGGCACTGCCGGCCCGCGATTCAGGCGGCGCGCGCGGCCTTGGCCTCGGCCCGCGCCACGGGGCCCGCGACCGGTTCGCCCGGATTGGCGATCCAGCGCGCGTCGTCGGGATAGTCGGCTTCCGTCCGTCCGCCCGACAGGGCGCGCAGCAGCGCCACCTGGAAGCCGATATAGGTCATCGTGTTGGGCTCGCGCCCCTTGCTGGTGAAGATCGCGTCGTGCAGGCGCGGCAGGGCATGGAACGGCACCCCGGGAAAGGCGTGGTGCGCGGTGTGATACTGCATGTTCCAGCACAGCCAGCGCATCACCGCGTTGGTACGGGTCGAGCGGGTATTGTCGGTGATCGACGGCGCATGGCTCAGGCCCACATGCTCGATTGTGTTCTGCAACTGGTGCACCCACTTGGTCAGCAGCATCGGCGCCAGCCAGAAGGTCACCGCCGCCCAGCTCTGCAGTGCGATCGAGGCCACGGCGATCGCGGCATAGCCCAGCATCATCGCCCGCGCCTCGCGGATCACGTCGGCATGGCGCTCCTGCGGGACATAGGGCTCGACCACGATGCCGAAGGTGAAGCGCACGATGCGGCTGATCCGGCTGTACCAGTAGCCCGGCCCCAGCACCCACCACAGGTACGAGCCCAGCGTGTAGCGCGGCCGCGCCAGCTCCCCATCCCGCTCCCAGTCCTGGGTATGGCGATGATGGGCAAAGTGTTGGATCTGGTCGAAGTCGCGCGGATACAGGACGATGAAACCGATCAGGCGCCCGAACCATTCGTTGAGCGCCTTGGTCCGGAACGCCGTCCAATGGCTGAGTTCGTGCTGCCCGGCATAGAGGAAGTTGATGGCCACCCCATGCGCCAGGAAGGCGGGGATCGCGGCCCAGGTCCCCCAGGTCGCCCACAGCAGGACGCCGGTCGCCAGGATCGCCGCGAAATGGCTGCCGATCTGGACAAAGCCCCGCGCGTCCGACTTCTGCGACAGCGCCCTCAGCCTGGCCGGCTCGATCAGGTCGGCCCGTCCGAACACTTCCTCCATCACCGCCCTCGCCTCTCTGCTGCGGCGCCATGATGCAGCGCGGCACCCCGGGGACGAAGCCGCGATGCCTCAACCATAGTTGAGCATCCGGTCAAGGATCGCCCCACCCCGGCGGAGCGGGGCGTCAGTCGGGACTGCGGTTGGTCAGGTGCTGGGGGTCGAGCGAGATGTTGCGCACCACGGCGCCCTCCGCCCCCAGGCGCTGGATCGGGCGGCCATCGACCAGGATCTCCAGGCCCCCGGCATTGCCGGTGGTCAGGCGCGCGCCGGGCCGGTTGGGCACCACCAGGCTGTCGCCCGCGCGCAGCACCTTGGTCGCCAGGACCTGGTTGTCGCGGTCCTGGATCTTGATCCAGGAATCGCGCTCGGCGTGCAGGACGATCCGCGAATCCCCGGCCGCCAGCTCTACCGCCAGGGCGGCGGGACCGCTTGCGGCGCTCAGCGCGGATGCGTCCAGGCCAGACGCACCAAGACCGGATCCGCCCAGGACGGTGCCCGGCGCCGGCTCGACGCTTGCCATCTGGTCGCCACTTGCGGGCGGGCCTCCCGCCTGGACACCGACCGGTGGCGTGGCTGCCTCGCTCGTGGCGGCCGCGGCGTCCCGCCAGGATGGCTGCGGCTCCCCGCCCGGCCCGCCCGGGGCCCCTGCGGCGCCATCCGCGACCGGCCCGGACGGGGCGGCACCGGGCGCAGCGGTCCCGGCCCCCGGTGCCGCGGCATCGGTGGCGGCCACGGCGACCGAGGCCGGCGGCGGCAGCGGGGCCAGCTCCGTCGGAATCGGCGGGATCCGCTCGACCACCGCGACGTCGCTGCGGTTGATGTAGGAAAAGCCCAGATAGACGCCGACCAGCACGGCCAGCGATGCCGCCAGGATGCGTCCGGTCGGGGCCTTGGCCTCCGCCACGGGCTCGGGGAAGTTCAGGCGCGGATCGGGCAGCTCCGCCTCGGCCTTGAAGCGTGCCACCGCGGATGCCCCGTCAAAGCCCAGGTATTCCGCATAGGACCGAACGAAACCGATGGCATAGGGTGCGCCGGGCAGGCGGCCATAGGCGCCTTCCTCGATGGCATCCAGCAGGTCCTTGCGGATGCGCAGGTGGGCGGCCGCCTGGTCCAGCGTCCGGCCCTGCAGGATCCGCTCGGACCGCAGCTCGGTGCCCAGGGTCAATCGCGCGTAGCCTGACTCATCCCAGACCCCATTCACCGCGTCATACGCCTGGATCGGACCTGGATCGGCCTGATCTCTGTTCAACCCTGCCATGGCCACTCGCCCATCTGAGGCCGTTGCATTGCCGGCGGCGCCAACTGCCGCCGGGGTTCAGGAACATGATAGCTAAATGTTCCAGACACTTACACCAGAATCCCGTGATCTTGCGCGAAGTTCATGAGGCGACCGCGGAGTGTCCTCACCGGGAGACCGTATAAGGTTTCCATATATCGCGAGAGCGCGCCGACGTCGAGACTCAAGATCATCATCTTGACCGGCCCGATTGCCGCCGGTTGCAAGGAAATTGACCTAAGTCCAAGTCCCAAAAGGGCCATTGCGGTCAGCGGCCGGCCCGCCATCTCGCCGCACAGGCTGACCGGCACCTTCGCTGCGTTGCACAAATCCACCACCCGCTTCAGGAAGCCCAGGACGCTGGGGGCCAGGATGTCATAGCGTTCCGCAAGGCGGGGATGGCCACGGTCGACGGCGAAAAAGAACTGCAGCAGGTCGTTCGAGCCGATCGAGACGAAGTCCACCAGGGGCAAGAGCGCCGGCAACTGCCAGGCCAGGGCCGGCACCTCGATCATGGTGCCCACCCGCACGCTGCGCGGCACCGGCCGGCCGCGCGCGATCAGGCGCGCGCGCTCGGTTTCCAGCACCGCCTTGGCGGCGCGGAACTCGTGCACGTCGGTGATCATCGGGAACATGACGTTCAGGTCGCGCCCGGCGGCGGCGGTCAGCAGGGCCTGCGCCTGGGTGCGCAGCAGGCCAACCCGGTCCAGCGTCAGGCGCACCGCGCGCAGGCCCAGCGCCGGGTTCTCCTCCCGCTCCAGCGGCATATAGGGCAGCGTCTTGTCCGAGCCGATGTCCAGGCTGCGGAAGATCACGGGCTTGCCCCCAGCCGCATCCAGCACCGCGGAGTAGAGCTCGATCTGCTTGGCCAGGTGGGGCAGCGTGGCACTCACCATGAACTGCAGTTCGGTCCGGAACAGGCCGATGCCATCGGCACCCGCCTCCCCGATCAGCGGCAGGTCGACCAGCAGGCCGGCATTGATGTTCAGCTTGACCTCGACGCCGTCGCGGCTGATCGCCGGGCGCTCGCGCACCGCCAGGTAGGCCGCCTTGGCCTGCGCCTTCAGCGTCAGGCTCTCGGCATAGGCGGCGGCGATCTGCTCGGTGGGGCGGATGAACACCTGGCCCATGTCGCCGTCGACGATGACCGGGTCCGCCGCCTCCACCGAATCGAGGATGGCCTCGCAGCGGCCGACCAGCGGAATGCCAAGGGCGCGCGCGACGATCGCCACATGGGCGGTCGGCGCCCCCTCCTCCAGCACCACGGCGCGCAGGCGGCTGCGGTCATAGTCCAGCAGTTCGGCCGCACCCATGGTGCGGGCGATGACCACGGCCTCCTCGGGCAGGGTCTCGTGCGCGGACGAGCCGGTGCGCCCGACCAGGTGGCGCAGCAGCCGGTTGGCCAGTTCCTCCAGGTCGTCCAGGCGCTCGCGCAGATAAGGATCGGCGATCGCCCCCATGCGGGCGCGCGTCTCGATCTGCACGCGCTCGACCGCGCCCTCGGCGGTCAGGCCGCTGGCGATCGCCTCCTCGATCCGGTTCAGCCAGCCGCGGTCATGCGCGAACAGGCGATAGGCCTCCAGGATCTCGCGGGTCTCCCCGGCGGAAGCCGCCTCGTGCCCGGCCAGGGTGTCGTCGATCCAGTCGCGCAGGCCGGCCACCGCGCGGGCCAGGCGCGCATGCTCGGTCGCCGCGTCCTCGGCGATCATCCGCTGCACGCGGATGCGCGGCTCGTGCAGCACGGCCAGGCCGCTGGCCAGGCCCTCGGCCAGGGCCTTGCCGTCGAAGCGGAAGGCCAAGCGGCGCTGGAAGTCGGATTCCTCGACCTCCGCCGGGTCGACCAGGCCGCCCTGCGCCACCAGCTCGGCCAGGACCATGGCGATGGTCTGGAGGGCGTCGACCTCCTCCTCGTCGTACTCCCGCATGGTGCGGTTCTGCACGACGAGCACGCCCGAGACGCGGCCGGCGCGCACGATCGGCACGCCCAGCCAGGAGTGGTAGATCTCCTCCCCCGTCTCCGGCTTGTAGGCGAACTTGGGGTGGCTGGGCGCGTCCGGCAGGATCAGCGGCCGCTCGGTTTCCGCGATCGTGCCGACCAGGCCCTCGCCCACCTTCAGCTTGGTCTGGTGCACCGCCTCGGGGTTCAGACCCTCGGTCGCGAACAACTCCAGCACGTTGCCGGCGCGCAGCAGGTAGATGGAGCAGACTTCCGCCACCATGTTGGCGGCGATCAGGCGGACGGTCTTGTCCAGGCGGGCCTGGGGCGATTCCGGCCCCGCCATCACGTCGCGCAGACGGCGCAGCAGGACGCGCGGGCCGGTTGCCGGCCCCGGCGTCATCAGACCGTCCTCGCCAGGCTCTCTGCGGCCTCGACCCCGGCCAGGGCCGGCCCGGGGGCCGGCTCGTGCCGTCGCGCCAGGGCCGCCGCGGCCCCGTCGACCAGTTCCGCGATGATCTCCGCGATGGGCTGCTCGCGCGTCACCATGCCGACGCTCTGCCCCGCCATCAGCGAGCCGCCCTCGACATCGCCGTCGATCACCGCGCGGCGCAGCGCGCCCGCCCAGAAATGCTCGATCTCCAGCTGGGCCGCCTTCTGGTCCATCTCGCCGGCACGGTGCCGGGCAATGACCTCGGCCTGCACCTCCATGAAGCGGCGCGTGCCGTCATTGGCCAGGGCACGCACCGGGATCACCGGGAATTGCGGGTCCAGCTGGACGCTGGGCATGGCGTCGCGGGCGGCCGCCCGGATGAACGCCTTCTTGAACGCCGGATGGGCGATCGACTCGGTCGCGCAGACGAAGCGGGTGCCCAGCTGGACGCCGGCCGCGCCCATTTCCAGATACATGGCGATCGCCTCGCCGCGACCGATGCCGCCCGCGACGAACACCGGCACGTCCCTGATCTCGGGCAGGATCTCCTGCACCAGGACGGCGGTCGACACCGGGCCGATATGGCCGCCCGCCTCCGACCCTTCGATCACCAGGGCATCGGCGCCGGAGCGGACAAGCTTCTTGGCGATCGCCAGGGCGGGCGCGAAGCAGACCACCTTGGCGCCGTGCGCCTTCAGCCGGTCGATGGCGCTGCGTGGCGGCAGGCCGCCGGCCAGCACGACGTGTCCCACCTTCTGCCGGCCGCAGACATCGACCAGGGCGTCCAGCTCCGGATGCATCGTGATCAGGTTGACGCCAAAGGGGGCGCCGGTCAGGGCGCGCGTGCCCTCGATCTCCGCCTCAAGCAGGGCGGGACCCATCGCACCCGTGGCGATGACGCCAAAGCCCCCGGCGTTCGAGATGGCCGCCACCAGGTGGCGCTCGGACACCCAGGACATGGCACCGCCCAGGATCGCATGGCGACAGCCCAGGAAGCGGGTCCCCCGCTCCCACAGCGCCGCAAGGCGGGCGTGGCCCGTCTCAGGAATCGAGGCCATAGGCGGTGTGCAAGGCACGGACGGCCAGTTCCGTGTATTCGGCAGCGATGAGCACGCTGATTTTGATCTCGGAGGTGGAGATCACCTGGATGTTGATGCCCTTCTCGGACAGGGCCCGGAACATCGTGCTGGCAATGCCGGCATGGTTGCGCATGCCGACCCCAATGACCGAGATCTTGGCCACGTTCCCGTCGGCGCGCACGCTCTCGTGCCCGATATTCGCCTTGTGGCCGTCCAGCACCTTCAGGCTGCGCTCCAGGTCGGTGCGCGGCACGGTAAAGGTCATGTCCGTGGTGCCGTCCTCGGACACGTTCTGCACGATCATGTCGACATTGATGTTGGCATCGGCCAGGGGGCCGAACAGCCCGGCGGCCACGCCCGGCCTGTCCGCCACCTTGAGCACGGTGACCTTTGCCTCGTCCCGCGTGTAGGCGATGCCGCTGACCAGTTCTTGTTCCACGATTTCGTCCTCGTCCACCACCATCGTGCCAGGCGTGTCGGCAAAGCTGGACAGGACCTGCACCCGCACACGGTGCTTCATCGCCATTTCGACCGAGCGGATCTGCAGGACCTTGGCGCCAAGCGACGCCATTTCCAGCATTTCCTCATAGGTGATCTTATCCAGTTTGCGGGCCCCCGCAACGATACGGGGGTCGGTCGTGTAAACACCGTCCACGTCCGTGTAGATGTCGCAGCGTTCGGCCTTCAGCGCCGCCGCCAGGGCCACGGCCGAGGTGTCGGAGCCGCCCCGCCCCAGTGTCGTCACCCGGTTGTCCGGGCCCAGGCCCTGGAAGCCGGCGACGACCGCCACCTGCCGGTCGGCAAAGCGCCGCACCAGTTCGTCGACCTCGATCGATTCGATGCGGGCGGCTCCGTGCACGCCATCGGTGCGCAGCGGAATCTGCCAGCCCAGCCACGACCGGGCATTCACCCCCAGCTCCTGCAGCGCCAGCGCCAGCAGGCCCGCCGTCACCTGCTCGCCGGAAGCCACCACCGTGTCGTACTCGCGGGCATCGTGCAGGGCTGCGATCTCGCTGGTCCAGCCGACCAGCTTGTTGGTCTCGCCCGACATGGCGCTGACCACCACGGCCAGTTCGTGGCCCTGGTCCCAAATCGCCTTGACGCGCCGCGCGACGTTCTGGATGCGCTCCACGTTGCCGACGGAGGTGCCGCCAAATTTCAGGACCAGACGGCTCATGCCACTCCCCGGTACGGTCTGCTGGCCGACGACCCCCTTGCCAACGGTCGGTCCCGGCTCGTTCTCAGGCGGCGTGTTCTTATCCGCAGCACCTCACGGAAGCAAGGCCGCAGGACCCAAGTTCCGCTAGGATCGGGCCCATGAGCACCGAGCAGGCGGCAGCGCCGCGCACGATCGACGCGGCAGAGGTCGCACACTTCTCCACCCTGGCCGCGCGCTGGTGGGATCCGAAAGGTCCCATGGCCGGCCTGCACCAGATGAACCCCGCCCGGATCGGCTATATCCGCGACCAGGTGGCGACCGCGTTCGGCCGCGATGCCTCGCAGGCGCCCATCCTGGCCGGCCTGGACGTCCTCGACCTCGGCTGCGGGGCCGGTGTCCTGACGGAGCCTTTGGCCCGCCTGGGCGGCCGCGTCACCGGCCTGGACGCGACGGCCGACGCGATCGACGCCGCGCGCCACCATGCCGCCGAACGCGATCTGGCCATCACCTACCGCGTGGGCGAAGCCGCGACCCTGGCGGCGGAGGGCCAGGACTTCGACGTCGTCGTCGCGATGGAGATCGTCGAGCACGTGGCCGATGTCGAGACCTTCGTCGCCGACCTCGCCCGCCTGGTGCGGCCCGGCGGGCTTGCCGTGCTCTCGACCATCAACCGCACGAAACGCGCCTACGGCATGGCGATCGTGGCCGGCGAATACCTGTTGAACTGGGTCCCCCGCGGCACCCACCAGTACGCCAAGCTGGTCCGCCCCGCCGAACTGGCCCACGCGCTGCGCAGCGCGGGCCTGCGCCTGACCGACCTCAAGGGCCTGGTCTTCGAGCGCGACGGCTGGCGCACGGGCGCTGACGTCGGCGTCAACTACATCGTCGCGGCGCGGGGCTGAGCGCAAACGAAACGGCCCCTGCCCGGGCTTCCGGACAGGGGCCGCACTCGTCACGCCAGGGGCAGATCAGAACTCGAAGTCGCTGCTGCCCATGTCGAAGCCGCCGTCGTCCATGCCCTCGTCCATCGCGGGCTCGTCCGCCGGGGCGGCCTCCGCGGCCTGGGCCTCGCCGCCGCCGCCCAGCATCGAGCCGAGCATCGAGCCCAGCATCATGCCGCCGGCAACGCCGACCGCGGTCTGGGCCGCGCCGGCCAGGAAGCCGCCGCCGCCGCGCTGCGGCTGGCCCCAGGGCTGCCCGCCCGGACCGCCCGGCTGGCCATAGCCCTGCTGCTGGCCATAGCCCGGCGGGGGCATGCGCTGCGGCATGCGCTGTGGCGGGGCCTGGCGGTTGCCGCCGCCGAACAGGCTGGAGAAGAAGCCGCCGCCGGAGCTGCCGCGCTCCGCCTGGCGCTCCAGGTCGGCCATGCGCATCTGCGCCTGTTCCAGGGCCTGCTCCTGCACCAGCACCGTCTGCGCCAGGTAATAGGCGGCATTGGGCTGCTGGTTCAGGCGCTGGGCGATCAGGGCCTGCGCCTCGGCATCGCGCTGGGGCTGCTGCCGATCGACCTCGCCCAGCTTCGCGAACAGGCCGTCGATCGCCGCCTTGTCACGCTCATCCATGTCGGTACTCCGTTTCCACTTTGGCCTATTCCTCGCGCTGGCCGACGAAGTGCAGCAGCAGCTGGAACAGGTTGATGAAGTTCAGGTACAGCGAGAAGGCGCCGAACACGGCCATCTTCTGCCGCGATTCCGCCGAGTAGTGCTCGGCATACTCTTCCTTGATGCGCTGCGTGTCATAGGCGGTCAGGCCGGTGAAGACGACCACGCCGATGACCGAGATCACGAACTGCATCGCGGACGACTGCAGGAACAGGTTGACCAGGCCGGCGATGACGATGCCGATCAGGCCCATCATCAGGAACGAGCCCCAGTTCGACAGGTCCTTCTTCGTCGTGTAGCCGTACAGGCTCATCGTGCCGAACATGGCGGCCGTGATGAAGAAGGTGCGCGCGATGCTGGCCCCGGTGAAGACCAGGAAGATCGACGCCATCGACAGGCCCATCACGCCGCAGAAGGCCCAGAACACGGTCTGTGCCGTCGACGCCGACATGGTCTGGATGCGGAACGAGAAGAACAGGACAAAGGCCAGCGGCGCCAGCATCACGACCCACTTCAGCGGCGTCGTGAAGATCGGCACGTAGAGCGACGGCGTCGTGCCCACGATATAGGCGACGATTCCGGTCAGCACCAGGCCAAGGCCCATGTAGTTGTAGACGCGCAGCATGTGCTGGCGCAGGCCCTCGTCGAACGCGGCATAGGCATCTGCCTGCGAACGGGGCAGGAAGCCGGGATTGGTCACGAAGCACTCCTTTTCGATGCATCGATCATGGTTGACGGGACAGTCGTGGCGCGGACGATCGACTTCAATGCGTCGCCCGCGACAGGGAATAGGCCGCCTGCTGCAGGAGGACAGGGGGCGCCCGGCCGGTCAGGGCATAGGCCACTTCCCCGATCTGCCAATAGACGGACGACTCGCTCTGGTGCGGCGTCTCGACCGGCGTCGGCTCGACCAGGCTGAACGCCTGGACGCGCTCGCCGAACAGGGTGACGCGGCCCAGGTCGGGATCGTCGGCCGTCAATTCCAGCGCCGGTCCGTCATGCGCGTCCACCACCTGGACGTCGCGCACGCGCCAGGCGGTCGGCAGTTGCGGCACGGGCACCTCGGTCGCGGCCTTCAGCGCCACGGCGTCGATCGCGATGGCGGACGCCGGCGCCGCCTCGGCCCGGACCAGGGCGGCGCGGTGCGCCCGCGCCACGTCCTGCAGGAAGGCCGGCGTCGCGGTCGAGGCGACGCTGTTGCCGATGCCAAGCTCGCCATGGGCCAGCCAGCCAGCGCCCACCAGCAGGGCCAGCGCCGCCACGCGCCGCAGCCGCTCCACCATCAGGGCGCGGCCCAGGCCACGCTCCAGCCGGTGGGCTGCGGCCAGCAGATGCTCGGACGCGGGTGCCTCTGGCCGGGGGAAGGATAGCCTGAGGGCATCGCGTGTCCGGAGGTCAGCCATGACCTCGGCCGCAGCTTGGGGATGGCGCGACAGATGATCCTCGACCTCGACCCGGCGCGCGGGGTCGAGTTGCTCGTCGACATAGGCGGCCAGGTCGAAGGGGGTGATTTCCTCCAGCG
This sequence comes from Zavarzinia sp. CC-PAN008, assembly GCF_051903925.1. GTDB lineage: Bacteria > Pseudomonadota > Alphaproteobacteria > Zavarziniales > Zavarziniaceae. The sequence continues at coordinate 3,208,636 of NZ_CP173678.1, read as the reverse complement.
CCGGGAAACGGGGACGGTCACTCATCGCTGCCTCCCACCACGCGCAGGCGCGGCTTCTGCCCGGCAGTCGGCGCCTCCGCCTCGGCCGGCGCGGCGCCATGCCCGCCCATCCGGCGCAGCGCCGTGCGGCCACGCGCCAGGCGCGACATCAGGGTGCCGATCGGCACGCCCAGGGCCGCCGCAGCCTCGGCATAGGCCATGCCCTCGATCGCGACCAGGTGCAGGGCCGCGCGCTGGTCCTCGGGCAGGTCCTGGAAATCGTCCAGCACCTGGCGCAAGTGCGTGGCCTGCTCCTGCGACGGGGCGACATGGTCGGGCGAGATCTCGGCCACCTTCACCGCGCGGCGCTGCTCGGCCATGCGGCTGCGCCGGCCGCTGATGAAGGTGTTGTGCAGGATCGCCAGCAGCCACGAGCGCAGGTTGCCGCCGGCCACGAAGGTATGGCGGCGCTCATAGGCGCGGACCAGCGCATCATGCACCAGGTCCTCGGCATCCGGATCGCTGCGCGTCAGCGACCGCGCATAGCGGCGCAGGACGGGCAGTTCGGCAATGGCGTCAAATCGTTTCGTGCTCACGGTGTCTTATACGGTGCGGCGCGGCCAACTAATCCACCACCTGTCCCGCCGCGTCCTCTGCCCCTAGGATCGGGCCCAAGGAGGAGACATCGTGGCCCCAGAACCCGCATCCAACGCGAGCCCCGCCATCCGCTTCGGCTGGTTCATCCCCACCGCCGGGGACACCACCGCAATCGGCGACCGCTCGGCCGATATTCCCCCCAGCATGGCCATGTTCGAGCGCGTGGCTCTGGCGGCGGAGCGCGCCGGCTTCGAATACGCCCTCGTCCCCGTGCAGACGCTTTGCTACGAGGCCTGGATCGCCTGCGCCATGATCTCGGCCAAGACGACGCGGCTCAAGATGCTGGTCGCCGCCCGGCCCGGCTTCATCGCCCCCACCCTGGCCGCCAAGATGATCGCCACCTTCGACCAGCTGTCGGGCGGCCGCGTCTTCATCAACCTGATCGCCGGCGGCAGTGCCGCCGAGCTCGCCGCCGACGGCTGCTACGTTCCCCATGACGAGCGCTACGAGATGATGGACGAGACGGTCGCCCTGATGAAGCGCGTCTGGACCGAGGCGGAGCCCGTCACCCACCACGGCAAGCATTTCCAGGTCGACAACGCCAACGTCCACCCCAAGCCGGTACAGCAGCCGCACCCCCCCTTCTTCCTGGGCGGCATGTCCGACGCCGCCAAGGAGGTCTCGGCCAAACACACCGACGTCCACCTGTTCTGGGGCGACACGCCGCAGAAGATCGCGGAGGAGATGGCCGATATCCGCGCCCGTGCCGCCCGCCATGGCCGTGGCGACACGATCCGCTTCGGCATGCGCCTCCAGGTCATCGTGCGCGAGCGGGAGGAGGACGCCTGGGCCGCCGCCGACCACCTGATCGCTTCGGCCAGCGACAATCACAAGCGGATGATCGCCGACCTGTGGGAACAGTCTCAGGCCAATACCAGGATGAAGGCGCTTGGCGCCGCCGCCGACTTCCGCATCGCGCCGCATCTGTGGAGCGGCATCACCACCGTCCGCCCCGGCGCCGGCGTCGCCGTCGTGGGCAACCCCGCCCAGGTCGCCGCGACGCTGCAGGAGTTCGTCGACATCGGCTGCACCGACTTCTGCCTCTCGGGCTACCCCCATGACACCGCTGCGGAGGATTTCGGCCGCCTTGTCATGCCGTACTTCCGCCCCCAGCAGGTGGCGGCGGAGTAGCGGCCACCTCCCCTCCACCTACGTCCCCCGGTTCATCCGGGGGACCCATGAACCACCGGCTAAACCGTTGACACGGTTGAGAACTGGATGCCCGCACCCAGACCATCAAACTTCAGGCACCCGCCAGTGCCAGCAGCCTCACGGCATCCCGGCCTTGACATTCCGCCTCAAGTATGTTCCTGTTATGTTTATGTCAACGGAGCGCCATCACACCGTGATCTACCGGCCGGGAAGCCGGCGGGCGCTGCGTGAAACGCATGAGGTGACGGCCCAGCATCTGAAGGACCTGGACAGCCTGCGCACCGCCGCGATGGAGGTCGCCTACGCCCTCCAGGACGAGGTGACGGGCAGGCGCCAAGGCGAGAACCGCATCGGGGGCGAGGATGTCGCCCGGGCCATGGACCGCATCGCCCGGACCGTGCGCCAGACCATCCTGCTTGAACGCCGCATCCTGGGCCTCGACGCAGGCCCGCGCGAGCGGGACGCCGCACCGCGCGGACCATCCCCCGATCCTGCGGCGTCACAGGCCGACAGCGCGCCCGCCAGCCCCGACCGCCCGGACCGTGCCGAACGGCTGGACGACGACATCCTCGACGACTTTTCCGACCTCGACACCCAGGCCGGCCTGATCGCCGACATGGACGATGACGAGATCCGCGCCTATGGCTGGAAGGACCGGGCAGAGGCCCTGGTCCCGTTCAAGCTTGGCGCCCAGGCGACCATCGACGCGCTCCGCCCCACCGCGGCCGCCGATCCCATGACCGCGGCCGAGGCCAACGCCCTGATCCGCGCCAAGCACTGGCCGCCCCTGGACGATGTGCCCCCGAACGATGCGCCCCCGGCCGACCCGGCGCGCCAGCCGAAACCAGCCCCAGCCCGCCCCGCCAAGACATCCAAGGCCCCAGGCCAGATGAGCGAGGCGGGGCGCCTCTCCACCCTCATGGACCTGGCCGACCGGTACGAGGCAGCCTCGACCCAGGCCGAGCGCACCCGCCTCCAGCAGGAAATCGCCCCCCTCCTCGCCGCCGCCCGCGACCCGCCCTCCGGCGTTCCGCCGCCAGCCTGACTTCACACGGATCAGGTTTCGCTCGGACCCGTTTCACCCACTCCCCCTAAGTCACCCGGTTTATCCGGGTGACCCATGAACCGACCGCCAAGCCAGCGGAACGGTCGGTTCATGGATGCCCCGGATGAAGCGGGGCAAGTCGGGACGGTAGAACCGAGACCGATGGGACCTGAACTCGACACATCCTGAGCGCGTCCGGTGTGGATTGAGGAGACCGGCAGCCTCTCCTCCACCGCTCATCCCCGCGAGAGCGGGGATCCAGAGCCGCAAGGACAACGCTGGTGGCTCTGGATTCCCGCCTTCGCGGGAATGAGCGGACGGGTGGTTGGCCGGGTGTAACTCAACGCACAACCAGCTAGGTCGTCGGCGGCAATGGTGGCTGCCTGGCGAAGCGTTCCAGCGCGGGATCGATGATGGCCCAGTCCGGCGCATCGTCGGTCCAGATCGCCATGCTCGGCACCAGGCCGTGGCCGGCCTCCAGGAAGCCCAGGCGGATCGTCCGGAACTGGGGCCGGGCGGACGACTGCGCCATGACCGGCGTCCCGCACCGCCCACAGAAACTGTGGGTCAGCGTGTTGCCGCTGGCCGCGACATAGGCATTGGTCGCCAGGTCGCCCGTCATCGCGATGTCGGCAAGGCGGAAGATGGCGTTCTGGGTGGCGCTGCCGGCGGCCACCTGCTGGCACTGCCGGCACCAGCATTGCCGGGTGGCGATCGGCTCGCCTGTAAATGTGGCCGTCACCACCCCGCAGGCACAGCGTCCGCGCAGCATGTCATCCTCCCCCGCGTCAGGCGATCTCCGCCCGGCCATTGTTCAGCGCCACGACGCCGCGTTCCACCACTGTCGTCCGAAACGAGGCGATGGCGCCGTCCTGCCAGATCTCGGTGCGCAGCGTCTCGCCCGGATAGACGGGCGATGTGAAGCGCACCTGCATCGCCTTCAGCCGGTCGGGTTCGTACCCGCACAGGCCCTTCAACAGGGCGTGGCCGGCAACCCCGAACGAGCACAGGCCGTGCAGGATCGGCTGGCGGAACCCCGCCGCCTTGCCCACCGCCGGATCGATGTGCAGCGGGTTGTAGTCGCCGCTCAGCCGATAGATCAGCGCGGCATTCGGGGCCGTCGCGATTTCGACGACCTGGTCCGCCGCCCGGTCGGGGATCGCGTGCGGCTGCGGCGTCGGACCGGCCGGCCCGCCGAACCCGCCATCGCCCCGCATGAACGAGGTGGACGTGCTCGTCGCCACCAGCTCGCCCGTCGCCTGGTCGAAGATCTTCCGGGTGGAGAACATCAGGGCACCCTTGCCCGGCCCCTTGTCGATGATCTCGTCCACCGTCGTCCTGCCGACCAGGGTCCCGGTCGTGGGCAGCGGCCGGTGGATCACCAGCCCCTGCTCGCCATGCAGCAGCTTCACCCAGTCGATCCCGGTATCGGGCTCCTTGGCCCAGAAGCCGGGTGCCGCCAGCACCACGGGCATGGTCGGCAGCATCCTGAGGCCGTCCTCGTAGACGAAGCGCAATTGCGCCTCGTCCAGCGGATCGGCCCCCAGGCCGATGCCCAGGGCATAGAGGATGATGTCGCGGGGACGCAGTTCCTGCACGACATCCGGAATGACCCGAGCCTTCAGCCGCTCATAGTCGATCGCCATGGGTCCCCCCCCCCCCCTTGCTCAGATATTTCTTGTCTTTGCGCCCCTCATCCTAAGACGGCGTTTCAGGCCGCCTCAGGATGAGGTCGGGATCGGGTTGCGCCCGTCAGATCGGATCCCAGGAGAACACTTCCGGGGATCGCTCGCACGGCACGAAGCTGCCGCGCATGGCGGGGATCGCGTGGGTTGCGACCGTTTCCGGCGTCCAGCCTTCGCCCCGGTGGACCGAGCGGATGGGCCGGTTCTGGCTGAACAGGAAGATCTCGTTGTTGCGCACGCCAAAGATCTGGCCCGTCACGTCCTTGGCCCCGTCGGAGCACAGGAACACGGCAAGCGGTGCGATCTTGGCCGGCGTCATCTGCTTCATGCGCTCGACCCGCTGGGCCTGCGCCTCGTTCTGGATGGGGATGGTGCCGATCAGCCGGCTCCAGGCAAAGGGAGAGATGCAGTTGGACCGCACGTTGAAGCGGCCCATGTCCAGCGCCAGGGACTTGGACAGGCCGACGATCCCCATCTTGGCGGCGGCATAGTTCGCCTGCCCGAAATTGCCGATCAGGCCGCTGGTCGAGGTCATGTGGACATAGGACCCCTCCTGCTTGTCGCGGAAATGGGTGGCGGCGGCACGGCTGAGGTTGAAGCTGCCCTTCAGGTGGACGTTGATGACGCTGTCCCAGTCCTCCTCCGTCATCTTGTGGAAGATGACATCGCGCAGGATGCCGGCATTGTTGATCACCGCATCCAGCCGGCCCCAGGTGTCCAGCGCCTGCTCGACCATGCGCGTGCCGGCCTTGAACTCGCCCACGCTGTCGCCGTTGACCACGGCGTCGGACCCCAGGTCCTTGATCTCGGCCATGACCTCCATGGCGGGCGTGCGATCGGCGCCCTGGCCCTTTTCGTCGCCGCCCAGGTCGTTGACCACGACCTTCGCCCCCTCGCGGGCCAGCAGCAGCGCGATGTCGCGGCCGACGCCGCGCCCGGCGCCCGTGACGATGACGACCTTGCCCTCGACCATGCCTGCCATCGCGACGTCCTCCCCTTATGTCTTGCGGCCTCCAGCTTGATTAGCCGCTCGATGCAATCAGGCGCAAGGCAGCAGCGTATCTGTCATGATCCTGTCGTCACGCGACCGCTAAGGGAGCCGCCATGACATCAGCGCTCGAGATCCAGGACGACGGCCGCGTCCTGGCCCTGCATGGGCCCGACGGCGACGCTCGCTTCCACGCCCTGTGGCTGCGCGATTCAGCACTCGACCCCGCGACCCGCAGCGCCGGCAACGGCCAGCGCCTGATCACCGTCCTCGACCTCGATCCCGACGTGCACCTGACGGCTGCCGACAGTGCCGGCCAGCAGGTCCACCTCGCTTTCAGCGACGGCCACCGCACCGTGTTCGACCGGGCCTGGCTGCTGGCCAATCGCTATGACGTGGCGCCCCCTCCGGCGGCGGGCTGGGTGGCGCCCGACCTCGTGCTGTGGGATGCCACGGCGCAGGATCAGGTCGCGCGCATCACGTTCGCGCAGGCAGGGCAGAAGGGTGCGGCCCTGCGCGACTGGCTGGCCGCGATCCGGTCCCGCGGCTTTGGCGTGATGTCCGGCGTGCCGGCGCTCTCCGGCAGCGTCGCGGAGGTGGCCTCCCTGTTCGCCCATGTGCGCGAGACGAACTATGGCCGCTGGTTCGACGTCCGGGCGGAGGTGAACCCCACCAACCTCGCCTATACCAACCTCGGGCTCCAGGCCCACACCGACAATCCCTATCGCGATCCAGTGCCGACCCTGCAATTGCTGCATTGCCTGGAGAACTCCGTCGCGGGTGGGCATTCGGTGGTGATCGACGGGTTCGCCGTCGCGCGGCGCCTGCAGCAGGACGACCCCGACGCCTTTGCCTTGCTGAGCGGACACTGCATGCGCTTTCGCTATGCCGGTGCCTCGGATGTCCAGCTCGACGCCCGGCGGCCGATGCTGGAACTGGCACCCGATGGCGAACTGATTGCCGTGCGCTTCAACAACCGCTCGGCAGCGCCGGTCCGCGACGTCCCGTTCGAGCGGATGCCCGCCTTCTATGCCGCCTATCGCCGTTTCTCGCAGCTGGTCGAGGATCCGGCCTTCGCCGTCACCTTCCGCCTGGAACCGGGGGAGCTCTTCATCGTGGACAACACACGCGTCCTGCACGGCCGCACCAGCTTCACCGGCGATGGCCGCCGCTGGCTCCAGGGCTGCTACGCTGACAAGGACGGCCTGCTCTCCACCCTCGCCGTGCTGGAGCAGGATCATGCGGAGGCTGCATGAGCGCGCTGATTGACGAACCCGTCCTGGACCGGCAGGGGCTGGTCCCGTTCCTGGCCGACCTCTTTGCCCGCCGCGGGGCCGAGGACTACCTGGGCGAGCCGGTATCGATGGCCGAGCACATGCTTCAGGCCGCCCATCGCGCGGAACTGGAAGGCGGGGACGACGAGCTTGTCGCGGCCGCCCTGCTGCACGACATCGGGCACTTCACCAGTGAATTCGCCTATCTCAACTTCGACAAGCTGGACAACAAGCACGACCAGGGCGGTGCCCGCGTCCTGGCGCCCTTCTTTCCAGAGCGGATGGTCGCCTGCATCCGCCTGCATGTGGCGGCCAAGCGCTATCTCTGCGCGGTCGAGCCCCATTACTACGACGCCCTGTCCGAGGCGTCGGTCCACAGCCTCAGCCTCCAGGGTGGCCCGATGGGCTCTGCCGAGATCGCGGCGTTCGAGCTCAATCCCCATCACGCCGACGCCGTGCGCGTGCGCCGGTGGGACGACGCGGCCAAGGTGCCGGGCCATGTCACCCCGCCCTTCAGCCACTATGCCGCGGTCCTGGATCGGGTCCTGTCCCGCCCGGATGAGCGATTGCAGGCAGCCGCCCCGCCGCGCTAAGCCGGCGACTGGCCAATCCCGGGACCCATGCGATGACGCTCAACACCTCTGCCCTGTTCCGTCCGTTCCAGCTGAAGCGCCTGACTCTGCCCAACCGCGTCGTCATGGCACCGATGACCCGGTCCAAATCCCCAGACGAGGTGGTGGGCGACAAGGTCGCGGCCTATTACCGCCGGCGGGCAGAGGGCGGCTGCGGTCTCATCATCACTGAAGGCACGACGGTCAACGACCCCGTTGCCAGCAATGACGGCGCTGTTCCCGCCTTCCATGGCAAGTCGCTGGACGGCTGGGCCCATGTCGTGGGCGAGGTGCACGCCGCCGGCGGCCTGATTGCCCCGCAGCTCTGGCACACCGGCATGATGCGCAAGCAGCAGGCCGGCCCACGGCCCGAACTGCCGAGCGTCGGCCCCTCCGGCCTGGTGAAGCCGGGCAAGCAGATCTATCCGCCCATGACCGACGCCCAGATCGCCACCGCGATCGAGGCCTTTGCCCAGGGGGCCGCCGATGCCGAACGCCTGGGCTTCGACGCGATCGAGCTGCACGGCGCGCATGGCTACCTGATCGACCAGTTCTTCTGGGACGGCACCAACCAGCGTGACGACCGCTTCGGCGGCAATCTGGCCGAGCGCACCCGCTTCGCGGCAGAGATCGTCAAGGCCGTGCGGGCCCGGGTCTCCCCCGACTATCCGGTGATCCTGCGCTTCTCGCAGTGGAAGCAGCAGGACTTCTCGGTCCGCCTTGCGCATAACCCGGATGAGCTGCTCAGCTTCCTGCAGCCGCTGGTGGATGCCGGCGTCGACTGCTTCCATTGCTCGACCCGCCGCTACTGGGAGCCGGAGTTCGAAGGCTCGGACCTCAACCTTGCCGGCTGGACCAAGAAGCTGACCGGCCTGCCCACGATCACCGTGGGCTCGGTCAGCCTGAATGTGGAGTTCGTGTCGACCATGCGCACGGGTGGCGCGGGTGCCGAGGGCATCGACGCCCTGCTGCGCCGGCTGGAAGCGGACGAATTCGACCTGGTCGCGGTGGGCCGCAGCCTGATCGTCAACCCCGACTGGGCGCTGAAGGTGAAGGCGGGCCGCATCGCCGACCTCGCCCCCTATTCGGTCGAAGCCCTGGCCGAACTGGTCTAAGGACCCGCGCGGCCGCCTTCAGAACAGGCGGCCGCCGTTCGGCACGGGCTGGGTTGGTCCGATCAGGACGACCTTGCCGGCCGCATCCGGAAAGCCAAGTGTCAACACTTCCGAGATGAAGGGTCCGATCTGACGCGGCTTGAAGTTGACTACCGCCGCGACCTGACGCCCCACCAGGTCCTCGATCGTGTAGTGCTCGGTGATCTGGGCCGATGACCTGCGCGTACCGATCGCAGGACCGAAGTCGATGAGGAGCTTGAAAGCCGGCTTGCGGGCCTGGGGAAATGCTTCCGCCTTAATGATCGTCCCCACGCGGATATCGAGAGCGGCGAACCCCTCGAAGCCGATGGTCGGCGCGAGGGGGCTTGGCGTCGGTGTCGGTTCGCTCACACGTGGGTCCGGCCAGGGTGCATCAGGTCGCGGATGCTTCAGGTCTTGGGGGCAAGGGAGCGCAGTTCTTCGATCCCCTCGGCGACCCGGCGGTTCAGGACCTCGAACACTTCCTGGTTGGCCTTCGTCGCCAACTCAGTCAGTTCCCGCATGTTGGCGACTGCGGATTCGAACGTCTGCTTCACGCGTTCGGTCTGATCGGCCGGCTGGTTCCCCTTGGCCATCAGATCGCGCGTCAGTTCCGAGAAATCGGTCAGCGTCGTACGAAAGATCTCAGCCTGGCGACGCGCGATCGTCTGGAAGCCTTCGGCCGCAAGCTTGTTCGCCTGGGTCAGCGCTTCCACGTTGCGGCGCTGCGACGCAACGAAGGCATCCATGTCGAGGCCCGGCATCTTGAAGCCGTCGCCACCCGGCATCTTGAATTCCTGCATCACCTTCGAGAAGTCAAAGAACGGGAAATCCAGCTTCGTGGCCATTCGACCGACTCCTCATGATGCGGGGTGGATGCAGCCGCCGATCCGGCCCGCTTCCGGACGGGGGGATGATGAGCCCTAGGCTTCGGCTGGGTCAAGGATCGCAACGGCCAACAGTTCCGCACCGCCACACAATATCGTGCCGATGCAACAATGCCGCACCGACGCCGCAAAGCCCTTGCCAAACAGGATTTTAGGCAATTGCGCGGGAGTTGCGTGAAACCTCATGCACCTGGCGCTTCGCCACGCGGTGCGCCCAGGAGGCGGTCGATCGCCACCAGCCGGCGGTCAAGCTCCGCCATGGTCCGCGAGGACTGATCGTCATCGTCGTACCAGACCCGCATGGCGCGCAGATAGGCCTGCCCAACCGCGCGGATCCTGAGGGCGCCGCGCAGGCCGGACCGGTCAAGCCCAGCCGCCTGGATCGCCCAGCCCATCGCACGCAGCAGGCCATGACGCATGACCAGCGCAAGACGCGGATCCCGCAACGCAGCACGTCCGATCTCGCGCGCGGCCGCCCGATGCGGCACCAGCACGTCGAGACGCCGCATCAGGATGTCGAACAGGCGTTCCCGATGCCCCTGCCCTTCAAGATCCGCCTCGTCGAATGCCAGCATCGCTCGATCGGTCGACCGCAGGAACGCGTCAACCAGGGCAGGCTTGTCCGCAAACCGCGGGTAGAGATCGGCGATTCCCATGGCAGCGCGACCGGCGACACCCAGAAGGGTCGTATCGCGCCACCCGCGCTCCGCAAGTTCCGAGAGGAACGCCGCCATGACGCGGGACTCGTCGTCAGGCAGACGCTGGGCTTGGTTCGGCGCCGCATGCAGTGCCTCCTCACGCGGCGTTGCGTCTGAAGCCCCATCCGGCGCGGCGCCGTTGCTCATGTCGCAAGCTCCCGGGATCGGGCGGTTGCCGCGGCGATCGCCTGCTCGAACAGTGGCCCAATGCCATCGGATGCCATGAGGACTGCAAGAGCGCGCTCGGTCGTTCCCTTGGGACTGGTCACGGATTTGCGCAAGGTGGCCGGGTCATCCGTGCTCTGTTCCAGCAGCGCGGCCGCACCAGTCACGGTCTGGCGCGCCAGTTGCATTGCCAAGGCACGCGGTATGCCAGCCTCGACCGCCGCATGTGCCAGGACTTCGGCGAGCAGAAAGACATAGGCCGGGCCACCACCCGAGACGGCCGTGACCGGGTCGATCAGGCCCTCGTCATCCAGCCAGGCAAAGTCGCCGGAAGCCGACAGGAGCACATCGGCCAGTGCGCGCTGGCCAGCCGTGGCATTGCCATTCGCCACAGCGGCCGTCATGCCGCGCCCGATCCTGGCCGGCAGGTTTGGCATCGCCCGGACGATCGCTACATCGTTGCCCAGGGCCCGCTCGAACGACGCGATCGTCCGCCCCGCAGCGATTGAAATGAAGACAGGCCGCGCCGCGGCCAATCCAACATAGGCAGGCAGCACGTCGTCCATGACCTGAGGCTTCACGGCCAGGATCACGGCGTCCGGTGGCGCTGCGGTCGTAAGGCCCGACGGATCGGCCAGATGGCGAACACCGGTGGGCAGCGTCTGGAGCCCGGGCTCCACGACCGTCACGTCGGCCGGTACCAGGCCGCGCGCCAGCCAGCCATCCAGCATCGCTCGGCCCATCTGCCCGCAGCCGACGAGCAGGACCCGCGTCCCCTTCAGGTTGGGCGAAGGCGTCTCTGACACGGTCGATCAGGCCTCGCCCACGGTTTCGAACAGGGCGGCAGCCAGGGCGTCCTTGGGGTTCTTCCCGCCCCACAGGACGAACTGGAAGGCAGTGTAGAACCGCTCGCACTCGCTGATCGCGACGTCGATCATCTCCTCGCACTGCTCGGGCCCGATGCCGTCCATCCCGGACAGCAGGCCGTAGCGGAACATGAGCACGCCTTCCTGCGCCCAGAGACAGAAATGGCCAAGCCAGAGCTGCTCGTTGATCAGGCCCAGCAGGCCATAGATGTCGTTGCGGCGGGGCTCCGCCACCTTGGTATCGAGCGCGCAGGAAAGCTGGAGCGCCTGATGATCGTCGCGCCAGGAAAAGTTCAGTTGGTACTCGCACCACGTGCCAGCAACACAGACGGACAGGTCCTCCTCGCTCGACCGGTCATAGGGCCAGTCGTGCGCGGCGACGATCTGCTCGATCATCTCGAGCGGATTGGCTGCGGACGGCGTCTCGGGACGTAGGGACAGGGAAGCCATGGGGCGTCGCTCCTGGCTGGCATCAATGGGAGGGTGGCAGCCGCGCGTCGGTGCGGCAATATGTTGCGGCTACGTGAAAGGTCGACCACCACATCGGGGAGCCTAGCGGGTCCCCTCGAGTCGACGCAACAATGCTGAGCGGCGCAGGCTGGTCACCAGTACCTACATGGGAAGGCGCAGGCGGACGCGCAACCCACCCATCGGGCTCGATTCCAGTTCCACTTCGCCGCCCTGGGCCCGCACCAGATCACGGGTGATCGCAAGGCCCAACCCGACGCCGCCGCCATGATCGAGATTGCGTGCCTCGTCCAGGCGGACAAAGGGACGGAACGCCGCTTCACGCTGGTCGGGGGGAATGCCGGGCCCATCATCGTCTACCAGGATCGTCACGGCGTGCCGCACCTGGAAGGCCGACAGCCGGACCCTGGTGCCATAGCGGAGGGCGTTGTTGACCAGGTTGACGAGCGCCCGCTTCAGCGCCTGCCTGCGCGTCGCAACCACCAGCCCGGGCGCGCAATCCACCGCCACGGGCCGGGCATCCTCCCGCAGCGCCGCATCGGCGGCTACCTCGTCCATGAGGTCCCTGAGGTCCACAGGGGACGGCGTTTCCCCATTTGCACCACGGGTAAAGGCGAGGAACTCCGCAACCATGTTCTCCATCTCGCGGACGTCGGCGGCCAGGCCGTTCACCTCCTCACTGGGCGGCAGCATGGCCAACTCCAACCGCATGCGGGTGAGTGGCGTGCGCAGGTCATGGCTGATGCCGGCCAGCATCTCCGTCCGCTGCCGGACATGCCGCTCGATCCGTTCGCGCATGGCAAGAAACTCGCTTGCGGCGAGGCGGACCTCATCGGCGCCTGTCGGCTTGAAGTCGATGGGTTGTCCCTTCCCGAACGCCGCGGCCGCCAGGGCAAGGCGCCGGATGGGACGAACCTGGTTACGCAGGAAGATTATGGCAACGCCGACGAACAGCAGGCTGGCGCCGACCATCCACAGGAAGAACAAGGTGGTCGTGTGCGAACTGACACGGCTCAGGGGCGCCAGGACCCGCATCACCGCACCGCCAAGCTGAAAGTGCATGTCGATGAAGCCGGGATAGCGCTCGGTATCCAGGGTAAAGGGCAGGCCGACATGCGCCGCCAGTTCCTGCCGCAAGACGCGGTCCAGAATTGGGTAGTCCGCCCGCGTGGTCGCGGGCAGCGGCTCGCCCGGGATCACCGCGACCTCGAACTGCATATGTCGGCGGGCCAAGTTGATGAGTTGGCCGTTCTCCGCACCCGGAGCCGTGCTGGCAAATTCCGCGAGGTAGGCGATGTCACCCGCGACGCCTCTGCACAGGCGGCGGGTCACCGTCTCCCAATGGCGTTCGACAAAGACATAGGCCAAGGTCGCCTGGCTGAGCAGCAGCGGCGCCACGATGATGATGAGTGTCCGCGCAAACAGGCTGCGTGGCAGGACCCGCTTCACCCATCGGGTGCGCAGGCGCCAGCGTGCTATGGCCCTCAGCCGGCGCTCACCCGCGACCAGGATGCCACCCTCTGCCGGAGCAGGCGTTGCCGTTCAGTCCGGCCACAGCACATAGCCCTTGCCCCGCACGGTCTGGAGCAGACGTGGTGCCCTGGGATCGTCGTCCAGCTTGCGCCGAAGGCGACTCATCTGGACGTCGATGGCACGGTCCGGAGCGGAGCCCGTGATGCGGCCCAGATCCTCCCGGCTGAAGGTGACGCCCGGCTGGGCCACGAAGATCCGCAGCAGGCTCAACTCGTTCGACGACAGATGCACGACCTGGGCGCCCTGCTTCAGCTCGCCGCGCCGCGTGTCCAGAAGCCAGGGGCCGATCTTGACCATCGGCGCCAGCGCCTCTGGCGTATTGGCGGCAACGCGCCGCAGGATGGTGCGGATGCGCAGGACCAGCTCCCGCGGCTCGAACGGCTTGGCCAGGTAGTCGTCGGCACCGGCCTCAAGGCCCTCGATCCGCGCCTCCGCCTCGCCCTTGGCCGTCAGCAGGAGCACAGGCGCCGACTTCTCGCCACGCAGGGATCGCGTCAGGTCCAGGCCCGACTCGCCCGGCATCATCACGTCGAGGACGACCAGGTCGAACTCGATGCTCTTCAGTTTCGCCCGTGCCTCGGCCGCGTTCTCGGCCACCGTGACCAGGAAACCGTTCTCGGTCAGGTAGCGGCGCAGCAAGGCGCGCAGGCGACTGTCGTCATCGACGACGAGCAGGTGGGGCCGCTCCTCCGGCTCCAGGTTCGCGGGGCTGTCGTGCGCCGGCTCGGACATCAGCTGCGCTCCACCAGGGCCATGATGTGATCGCGATCCTTCTCGTCGATCAGGCCCAGCAGCACCTTGCGGTATCCGGCGACCGCCTCGGCTCCGGCCTCGCGGTAGGCGCGCGTGACCCGGGCGCGTTGGGGGGCGGAGACTTCGCGCTCGAATGCCTCGCCCTGGTCGGTCAGGCGCAGCAGGCGGCGGCGGCGGTCGCCAGCGTCCGCCTCCTGCACGACGTAACCTTCGTCCACCAATTGGGCCAGGACACGCGACAGGCTCTGCTTGGTGATGCCCAGGATCGCCAGAAGTTCGGCGACCGAGATGCCGGGATGGCGCCCCAGGAAGTGCAGGACCCGGTGATGGGCCCGGCCAAACCCTTTCTGGGCCAGGATCTCATCCGGGTCTGCCGTGAAGTAGCGGTAGGCGAAGAACAGAAGCTCGATCCCCTGGCGCAAGTCCTCCTCGCGCAGGAACAGCGGGTTGGGTCGGGCAATCGTCTCGGACATGGCAACTCGCGGCGCGGCGCGTGAGCGGACCGGCGGTCGGGACTCACGGGCAAATTATGTCAGCCATATTGACATATCTCGGAGCGCGAGCCTAGTCTTTGCACAAAGCAAGGCGAACAGCCCCGGCAACGGCCGGCTTCCAGGATGCGGACAATGAGCGTTCTCCCCTTCGACGATCGCGATGGATTCATCTGGCTCAACGGCCAGCTCGTGCCGTGGCGGGACGCCAAGATCCACGTACTGACCCACGCCCTGCACTATGCCAGCTGCGTCTTCGAGGGCGAGCGCGTCTATGGCGGCAATGTCTTCAAGCTGACCGAGCATTCCGCCCGGCTGGAGAATTCGGCGAAGCTGCTTGGCTTCGACCTGCCCTTCTCCGTCGCCCAGATCGACCAGGCGACGCGCGAGACCTGTGCCGCGAACAAGATCGTGGACGGCTATGTGCGGCCTGTTGCCTGGCGCGGGAGCGAGATGATGGGTGTTGCCGCCCAGTCTGCGAAGATCAACGTGGCGATCGCCACCTGGGTCTGGCCCAGCTATTTCTCGCCCGAGGCCAAGCTGAAGGGTCTGCGCCTGATGATGGCGCCGTGGCGCCGCCCGGCTCCCGACACGGCCCCCACCGCCAGCAAGGCGGCCGGGCTCTACATGATCTGCACCCTGTCCAAGCACGAGGCGGAGGCCAAGGGCTTCGCCGACGCGATGATGCTCGACTATCGCGGCTATGTGGCGGAGGCGACGGGCGCCAACATCTTCTTCGTCAAGGACGGCGCGCTGCATACGCCCAAGCCGGACTGCTTCCTGGACGGCATCACCCGCCGCACCGTGATCGACCTGGCCCGCGCCCGCGGCATCCAGGTGATCGAGCGGCACATCCTGCCCGACGAGCTCGAGGGCTTCGAGCAGTGCTTCCTGACCGGCACCGCCGCCGAGGTGAGCCCGGTCGGCGAGATCGGCCCCTATCGCTTCGAGGTGGGCGCCATCACGCGCCAGCTGATGGACGACTTCGACCGCACCACCCACGGCCTCGCCCTGGCGGCTTGAGCGAACTGGGGAGCGCTACGTCGGCCGCTTGCCGGGCTTCCTTAACCGGCAAGCGGTCGACGTCCTGCACTCAGCGCACTGCTCGACCGGCGGTGACGGCCGCGCCGAACGCCTGGAACAGCGTCCGGTTGATCGGGTTGGTCTGGGGGTCGTATTCCGCGTGCCACTGGACGCCCAGGGCAAAGCCGGGCGCATCGGCGATGCGGATCGCCTCGACCGTCCCGTCTTCGGCCAGGCCCTCGACGATCACGCGGTCGCCCGCCACTTCCACCGCCTGGCCGTGCAGGGAATTGACGCGGATCACGTCGCGACCCAGCAAACGGGCAAAGGTCCCGCCGGGCGTCAGGCGCACGTCGTGCCTGTCGGCAAAGACGACCAGGGGATCGGGGTGGAAATCGCCGTCCTCCTGCCGCGGGGCGCGGTGATTCATGCGACCCGGCAGGTCCCGCACTTCCGGATGAAGCGTGCCACCGAAAGCCACATTCATTTCCTGCAGGCCGCGGCAGATGCCGAGCAGCGGTACGCCATGGTCCACACAGGCCCGTGACAGGGCTAGTGCCGTCTCGTCCCGCCGCAGGTCATAGGGCTCGTACCGCGCATCGGGTGCGGTGCCGTAGAATGTGGGGTGCACGTTGGCGCGCGCACCGGTCAACAGCACGCCGTCGACGATGTCGAGAAGAGCCCCGATGTCCGAAAGCTCCGGAATGCCCGGGATCATCAGCGGTTGGGCCCCCGCCACATCAGCCACCGCCCACAGGTTGGCTTCGCCGACGAGTTGCGTTGCGAAGCGGTCGTTGACCAGGAAGGTCGAGCCGATAACGCCAACGACCGGTTTGCGCGTGCCCCGTCCGCTCAATGCCTGCCCTCACCCACCATGGCGAAAGCCCATAGTGGGAGTGGAAAACTCCTGCGTCGACTACCCAGATGGCAGAGGACGCGGCATCAGATGCCGCCGCCCTCCGTGCTTGGTACCGCGAAGTGCCGATCGACATAGTCCAGGATCCGGAAGACGGACGCCTCGACCGACTGCTTGCCCGTCTCGACCACCAGTTCCGGGCTCTCCGGCGCCTCATAGGGTGCGGAGATTCCGGTGAAGTCCTTGATCTCGCCGGCGCGGGCCTTGGCATAAAGGCCCTTGGGGTCGCGCTTCTCACAGGTCTCGACGTCGGCCGCCACGTGGATCTCGTGGAAGGCGCGCGGCACTGCTGCCCGGGCTCGCTCGCGGTCCGAGCGATAGGGCGAGATGAACGCCGTGATGACGATCGTGCCGGCCGCCGCGAACAGCGCCGCCACCTCGCCCACCCGACGAATGTTTTCGGCCCGATCCTCGGGCGAGAAGCCCAGATTGGCGTTGAGGCCGGTGCGGATGTTGTCGCCGTCCAGGACGAAGACCTGATAGCCGCGCTCGAACAGGGCCCGCTCGACAGCGATGGCCAGGGTCGACTTGCCCGATCCCGACAGGCCGGTCAGCCACAGCACGCCACCGCGGTGCCCGTTGCGCCGCTCCCGAATCGCCGTCGTCACCACCGTCTCGACCGGGGTGATGTTCGTCGCATTGCGGGTGACGAGCTGGCGCTGGTCGGCATAGCCGTCCATCGAGATCAGGCCGCCGCCGGCAATCGCCCCCTTGTCCACCACGACGAAGCGGCCCGTCGCAGGGCTGCGGTCGTGCGGGTCGATGGCGACCAGCTTGCGCGTGCGGAAGATGACTTCCGCCACGGCATTGCGCTCGACCGACAGCGCCGCCTTCGAGTCGAGAGTCGTCGCGTCGATCACCCGCTCGATCGACTGGACCTCGGCCTCGGCCTCGGCATTGCCCAGCCGCAGCTTCCAGCGCGAGCCCTTGGTCAGCGGATTGTGCGCCAGCCAGAACAGGCGCGCGCGGAAGACATCGGTCTCCATCGGCGCATGGTCCAGGTGGCTGATCAGCTCGCCACGCTCGATGAAGATCTGCTCATCGAGCGTGATGCCGACGGACTGGCCCGCCAGCGCCACCAGCGGCTGCGGCCCGCCCCAATGCTCGATCGAGGCGATGCGGGCCGTCTTGTTCGAGGGCGAGAAGACGATCGTGTCGCCGACCGAAAGGCGGCCGCTGGCGATCTTCCCGGCGATGATCCGGCGTTCGTCGAACTTGTAGACATCCTGAACCGGCAGGCGCAACGGCCGGTCAGAGGGCATGGTGACGGCGGCAAAGCCGTCCAGTGCCTCGAATACGGTCGGCCCGTCATGGAAGCCGAAGCGGTCGGACCGCTGCACCACATTGTCGCCGTCGCGGGCAGAGATCGGCACGATGTGTGCCGGTTCGACGCCCAGGCCGGACAGGTAGGCGCGGATCTCCTCCGCCACCTCGACGAAGCGGGCGGCGGGATCGTCCACCAGGTCCATCTTGTTGACCGCCACCAGGATTTGGCGGATGCCCAGCAGGTGCAGCAAGTAGCCGTGCCGGCGCGACTGCTCCTTGACGCCTTCGTGCCCGTCGATCACCAGCAGCGCCGCATCCGCCGATGCAGCGCCGGTGATCATGTTCTTCAGGAATTCCTTGTGGCCGGGCGCGTCGATGATGACCAGGTCACGACCCGGCGTGCGCAGCCAGATCTGGCTGGAATCGATCGTGATGCCCTGGTCGCGCTCGGCCTGGAGCGCATCCATCAGGAAGGCCCATTCGAACGGCATGCCGCGCTTTGCCGACGTCGCGCGCAGCTCTTCCAGCTTCCCGTCGGGAAGGTTGTCGGTGTCGTGCAGCAGGCGGCCGACCAGAGTCGACTTGCCATGGTCGACGTGGCCGACAATGACGATGCGCAGCAGGCTGCGGGGAGTGGGCGCGCCGCCTTCGACCAGATCCTTGGGCATCACAGGTACCCCCCGGCGCGCATGCGTTCGAACGCATCCTCGGACTCATGGTCCATGGCGCGGCCGGCGCGCTCAGGCGCCCTGGTCGCGACCAGCTCGTCGATGATCTCTGGGATCGTCGCCGCATTCGAGTCGATGGGAAACGTGATCCCCTGCTCGCCCAGGCTGCGGAAGCGCTTGCCGTTCCTGGCGAAGTACAGTTCCGAGACGGGGATGTTCTCGCGCTCGATATAGCGCCACACGTCGACCTCGGTCCAATGCAGCAGCGGATGGATCCGCAGGTGCTGGCCAGGGCCGATGTCGGTCGTGAATTGGTCCCAGAATTCCGGTGGCTGGTCGCGCACATCCCAGTCGTTGTTCTCGCCCCGGGGCGAGAAGACACGCTCCTTGGCACGGGTCGCCTGCTCATCGCGGCGGATGCCGGCGATCACGCCCTTGAACTGGCGCGAGCGGACAAGTTCGGTGACGCCCAGGCCCTTGCGTTGCGCGAAGCGGGAGGCCGGCGGCAGGGACTGGTCCACCATCTCGATCGGCGGACAGTCGTCCGCGATCAGGTCCAGGCCCCATTCCTTGGCATAGCGGTCGCGGAAGGCATAGACCTCCGGGAATTCGGCGCCAGTGTCCAGGTGCGCGACCGGGTAGGGCACATGGCCGAAAAAGGCCTTGCGCGTCAGCCAGATCATGACGTTGGAGTCCTTGCCCAGCGACCAGAGCAGGACGATCGGCTTCACCTTCGCGAACGCCTCGCGGAGGATGTAGATGCTTTGCTGTTCAAGCGTATCGAGCGGCGACATGACCACGCGGGACCAGGACGGACAGGGTGCGGCTGTGTGAGCTCCCCCACGCCCAATGTCAACCAGCCTGTAGTTCGCTATATTCTACAGCGAAATTTCCAGAACGAGGTGAGGCAAAGAGTTTTCCACTGTCATTCGTGGGATTTGCGCCATCGTGCCGCAGCCGCGTCGTCGGCACTCCGCGCCTCGACCCAGCGGTCCCCCTCTGCCCCTTCCTCACGCTTCCAGAAGGGCGCCTGGGTCTTCAGGTAGTCGACCAGGAAGGCGGCGGCGTCGAACGCCGCCTGCCGGTGTGCAGACGCGGTGATGACCAGCACGATGCGGTCGCCTGCCTCCAGCCGGCCATGGCGGTGCACGATCAGCGAGGCGGTCAATGGCCAGCGCGCGTTCGCCTCGGCCTCGATCGCCGCCAGGCTACGCTCGGTCATGCCAGGATAGTGCTCAAGCGTCATGGCGCTGACGCCGCTGCCATCGCTCATGTCACGCACCAGGCCGACAAAGCTGACAACGGCGCCAATGTCGCGTCGCCCCTCGGTCAGGGCGGCCAGTTCCGCACCGGGGTCGAAATCATCCTGCTGAACCGCGACGCTCATCTGCGCCCTGCCCTTCTCAGCCGCCCGTGACGGGGGGGAAAATCGCCAGTTCGTCGTCTTGTGTTACGGGATGGTCCGCCTTCGCATGGTCCTGGTTCACGGCGAAGCGAACGGCCGTTGGATCGCCCAGAGCAGCTTCATAACCGCCGCCGCGGGCGCGCAGCGCGCCAACCACGTCCGCGACCGTCGCCTGGCCGGGTTGCAGGTCGTAGGATTCCTGCGCCATGCCGATCCGCTCGCGCACCCAGGCAAAATAGACAAGCTTCATGCGCCTGCTCCGCTCCCGACATGAGCGCAGACGAAGTCGGCTATGGCCGCCGTGTCGTCAAGGGGCAGAATGATCCGGCCCGCGTGGGCCACTTGGGCAGGCCAGTCGGTTGCGATCGCCAGAACGTCCGGATCGTCGTTCGCGAGCAGGGGCGAACCCAGACCGCCCCGGTGCACCTCCAGTTTCGGAATCGCCTCGCGCTTGAAGCCTTCGACCAGGACAAGGTCCACCGAGCTCAGCTTAGCCAGCAGCGCTTGCAGGCTCGGCTCCTCGGCACCGCGCAGTTCGTGCATCAGGGCCCAGCGTGTGCCGGACGCGACCAGCACCTCTGTCGCACCCGCTTCGCGATGGCGATGGCTGTCCTTGCCCGGCGTATCGACATCGAAGCGGTGATGGGCGTGCTTCAGCGTCGAAACACGCAGTCCCCGCGCGACGAGTTCAGGGATCAGGCGGACGACCAGATGGGTCTTGCCCGCCCCGCTCCATCCTGCGATTCCAAGGACCTTCACGCCTGCTCTTCCCGCTCAGGGCGCAGCGCGGCCCTGCTTGCCGGCAATAGGCTCTCCCAGGGGCTGGGCCTGCGGCCCCATCATGTGGCGAAGGCCAACGCGCAGGTAGTCGAAGCCCGTCACCAATGTCAAAGCCGCGGCCAACCACAGGAACAGCAGGCCGATCCACAGCACAACCTCGTCCCCCGGCAGCGAATCCGCAACCAGGAGCGACGTCAGCGCCATCATCTGTGCCGCCGTCTTCCACTTGGCAAGACGCGTCACGGGCAGGCCGACCTTGACCTCCGCAAGGAACTCGCGGAGGCCGGACACCAGGATTTCCCGGCACAGGATGACCAGGGCCGCCAGCACGTGGACGTGGACGATGACGCTGCTGGCGACCAGCATCAGGACGACCGCCGCCACCAGCAGCTTGTCCGCGATCGGGTCCAGGAAGCGGCCAAAGGGGGATTGCTGGTTCAACCGGCGGGCCCAGTATCCGTCCGCCCAGTCGGTGATCCCGGCTGCCACGAACAGGACGACCGCCAGCCAGTGGGATACCGGATCGTCGAAGAAGAACGTCGCAACGACCGCCGGGATCGCCGCGATCCGGGACATGGTGAGCAGGTTGGGGAGCGAGAACAGCATCGCCCGCCATCCTATGATTTCCCCGTCCGGTGGGAAAGCCGGGACCATGCGGCGCCCATAACCCTGACCATGCGGTCGACGATTGCGCTATATGGTCCTGGCACGGCAACGGCAAGCCGTGGACAGAACAGCGTCACGGCCAGCAGCCGTGCACCAGGAGGATCGCTGATGGGCAGGATGAAGTTCGGCGCGTTTTTGGCGCCCCACCATCCGGTGGGGGAGAACCCTACTCTGCAGTTCAAGCGCGACCTGCGCCTGGCCGCACACCTGGACGAGCTCGGCTATGATGAGTTCTGGGTTGGCGAGCATCATTCCTCCGGCTGGGAAATGATCGCCAGCCCCGAACTCTTCCTGGCCGCTGCAGGTGAGCGGACAAAGCGGATCCGCCTGGGCACCGGCGTCGTCTCCCTGCCCTACCACCACCCGTTCAACGTGGCGCAGCGCATCGTTCAGCTGGACCACATGACGGATGGCCGCGTGATCTTTGGCACCGGCCCAGGCGCCCTGCCTTCGGACGCGCGGACGTTCGGCATCGACCAGCTCCTGCTCCGCGACCGCCAGGACGAGGCGCTGGCCGTCATCATCCGCCTGCTCGAAGGCGGCGAGCGCTTCAGCTACGATGGCGAGTGGTTCAAGCTGAACGAAGCGCAGCTCCAGCTCCTGCCCGTTCAGGACAGGATCCCGATGGCCGCCGCCTCGTCGATCAGCCCGTCGGGCATGCAGTTGGCCGGCAAGTACGGCATGGGCGTGCTCTCGATCGCTTCGACGTCCGCCGCGGGGCTTCAGGCGCTGCCGACGCAATGGGCCTTTGCCGAGGAGGCCGCGGCAAAACATGGCCAGACGGTCGATCGCGCCAACTGGCGCGTGCTGATGTCGTGGCATCTGGCCGAGTCGAAGAAGCAGGCCCAGGCTGAAGCCGTCGACGGCCTGCAGCTCTGGCACAACGAATACAACGTGCGCGTCCTGGGCCGGCCCGGCGCCGAGGCCGTCGCCGACAAATGGGAACTGCTGGACCAGACGGCCGGCGGAAAGGTCGGCGCCGGCACCTCGGTCGTCGGCACCCCGGACGAACTGGTGGCCGCCATCCGGTCGCTGCAGGAGATCACCGGGGGCTTCGGCGTGGTGCTCGGCTTCGCCCATGACTGGGCGAACCCTGAGGCGACCTTGCGCTCGTGGGACCTGTTCGCCCGCTATGTCATGCCGGAGCTCAAGATGTCGACGCGCAACCAGCGCGCCTCGGCCGAATTCCTGGCGACGCACAAGGGCGAGCTGATGTCCGGCATGCAGGCGGCGATCATGGCAAAGGTCGTCGGCAATGCCCGGGCGGAGGAGGCGATGGCGATCACCGCCCAGCAGGCGACCGCCCCCCAGGGCGGCGGCTGGCGTCCCGGCGTAGGTATTGCCGGCCTGAAGGACAAGGAGACAGCCGACCCGGCGGAGTAGGCAACGGCGCGCGCCAACCCTGCCTGGACCAATGACGGGGTCCAGGCAGGGTTGGGCCGGCACCTCAGGCGTTGCGGATGGTCAGGCCACCATCGACGGGGATCGCCACACCCGTGATGTAGGACGAGGCCGGCAGGCACAGGCTGAAGGTGATGGCCGCCACTTCCTCCGGCTCGCCATAACGCTTCAGCGCAGTGCGCCGCTTGGCGAAGATCGTCTTGTGTTCGTCCTGGATGCTGGCGGTCATGCCGGTGTTGATCGGGCCGGGGCAGATGCAGTTGACGGTGATCCCCTCCGGCCCCAGGTCGACCGCCATCGCGCGGGTCAAGCCGATCACGCCTGTCTTGGCCGCGACATAGATCGTGTCATTGGGCGAGGCGCCCCAGCCCTCGGTCGACGCGATGTTGACGATGCGGGCGGCGTCCGACTTGCGCAGGTGGGGCAGTGCCGTCCGCACGATGCGCTGGTGCGCCGTGAGCAGGATGCTGACCGCCCAGTCCCAGGTCTGATCGTATTTCGGGTCTTCCATCTTCATCATGGCGGAGACGCCGCCATTGTTGACGATGATGTCCAGGCGACCGAAGGCGGCGGCGATCTCGCCAATCACCTGCTTGATCTGATCGAAGTTGGACACGTCCAGGACCCAGCCCGCGGCATCGCCGCCATCGGCCTTGATCTCCGCCACGACTCGGTCCACGCCTTCCTGCGTCACATCCGTGACGGCGACCTTGGCACCCTCCTGGGCGAAGACGTGGGCGGTCGCACGACCCATCCCACTGGCAGCACCCGTCACCAGGACGCCACGGCCCTTGACCGACCGGTCCAAACGCTGAATTGCACGCATGCTCGCCCCCTTTGTGGTGTTCCTCGGCGGGTTTGGCCAAAGCCATCGCGGCTTCTGACGGCCGCGGCGCGCACCATATCTTGGCTGTGCCCGCAAACACCAGACCAGGGGACGACGGTCGGTGCCATGGACAACAGGGCCAGGCCGGACTGCCAGTGGCAGCCGGCCCGGTCCTGGCGGGGACCTCTCAGTCGTCCAGGGTGAAGCCGACCTTCAGGGTCACCTGGAAATGGCCGATCTGGCCGTTCTCGACATGACCGCGGGTGTCGGTCACTTCGAACCAGCGGACATTGCGCAGCGTCGCGTTGGCACGGGTTACGGCGCCGCGGATCGCATCCTCGATGCTGTGCGCGGACGATCCCGCAATCTCGACGATCTTGTATACATTGTCGCTCAAGACGCTCTCCCGATTTCTTCTCTACAGCTTGGGCTGGTCACCCCCAGCCAGCGTCTGGCCGGGGGTGGGCCGGGTCAGTTCGTGGTGTTGCCCTCGACGTCGTCGATCGCGCGGCTGACCGCCGTGCCCGGCGGATTGCCCGGGGTGCCGTCAGACTGCGACGGGTACGCGCCGCTGGTGTTGGTGCCAGCCGCACGGTCCAGGGCACGCGTCGCCTCCGTCCCCGGCGGGTTGCCCGGCATGCCGTCCGACTGGGACGGATAGGCGCCGCTGGTGTTGGTGCCCGCGGCGCGGTCCAGCGCGCGGGTCGCCTCGGTCCCCGGGGGGTTGACGGCGGTGCCGTCCGACTGCGACGGGTATGCGCCAGAGATGTTGGTCTCGGCAGCGCGGTCGACCGCACGGGTCGTTTCGTTGTTGGCGATCGTGTCCTGCTCGGCACAAGCGGACACGGCAACCAGGCTCAGCGCAGCAGCAGCGATGGTCGACAGGACGGCGGTACGCGCCATGGCAGTTTCTCCTTTTGCCTCTTGGCCTTGCTGGCCTTTGTGGGGGTCGGCATGTGTTCTGGCGGGCAAAACGGCGAAGGCCTCATGGGGTTCCCACGGAAAATCGCGCAGCGACGCTGACAAGCGGCGCGCTGCCCGTCAGGCTGGGCCGATCGCTGTCGACAGTGCGCCATGAGCCAGACCACCATCCGCCCCGCCTGCCTGGACGACCTCGACCCCCTGCTCGCGCTGGAGGCTGAGTCCTTCGACGGCGACCGGATCACCGAACGGGCATTCCGGCACCTGCTGACCAAGGGCAACGCCGCGACCCTTGTCGCGACCGCTGACGAGAAGCCGGGACTGCAGGGCTATCTCACGCTGCTGTTCCATGGCGGCTCGGCCCTGGCGCGCGTGTATTCGATCGCGGTCAGCAGGGAGGCGCGCGGGAGCGGTGTCTCGGCTGCCCTCCTCACGGCAGCGGAGCAGGCAGCGATCGCGCGGGGGTGTGCCGCCATCCGGCTGGAGACGCGGATCGACAACCATCGCGCGCAGAAGGTCTTCGCCGCCGCCGGCTATCGCGCCTTCGGCCGCTATCCGGACTATTACGAGGACCATGCGGATGCGGTGCGCATGGAGAAGATCCTGCTCCCCGCCGTGGCCAATCCCGTCGACGTGCCATATTGGCGCCAAAGTTTCGATTTCACGTGCGGTCCCGCCTGCCTGATGATGGCGATGAAAGCGTGCGACCCTGCCCTGCCCCTGGACCTGTCCCTGGAACTGCGCCTGTGGCGGGAGGCAACGACGATCTTCATGACCTCGGGCCATGGCGGGTGTGGGCCCCATGGCCTGGCGCTGGCCGCCTGGCGGCGGGGCTTTGACGCGGAGATCTTCGTGAACGGGACAGAGACGCTGTTCATCGACAGCGTGCGCTCGCCCGAGCGCAAGCAGGCCATCCAGCTGGTGCAGCGCGAGTTCGAGGCAGAGATCGCGGCGACCGGAATTGCCAGCCACCAGGGTGCATTGGACCTGGGTACGCTGAAATCCCGCCTTGCCGCAGGCTCTGTCCCGCTCGTGCTGATCAGCCTCTATCGTCTGACGCGGGACCGCGAACCGCACTGGGTGGCGGTGACCGGCGCAGACGAGCGGTTCGTCACCATCAACGATCCCTGGATTGGTACCACCGGCGCCCCGCAGGAGGCCGCCATCAGCGCAATCGACATCCCCATATCCGTCGAGGAGTTCGCCCGCATGGCCCGATTCGGCCGCGGCCAGCAGAAAGCCGCCGTCGTCATCAGTCCCCGCCCTACCCCGCAGTCCGGGGCGAGGGCCACGCGCTGACATGCCCGCCCACGTCATCATCGTCGAGAAGCGCGGCGACTTCCGGTGGCCCGATCCTGGCGGCAGGGTTGCCACGGTCGAGGACTATCTGGGCGATCCCCAGCGCTTCACCCAGCGCAATCCACAGATCATCAACCTGTGCCGGAACTACGACTATCTTTCGGTGGGCTACTACTGCTCCCTGCTGGCGGAAGCGCGGCAGGACAAAGTCGTGCCCAGCGTCGCCACCCTGGTCGAACTGGAGCGTCGATCGATCTATCGCTTCCTGCTGGCCGAGCTTGACGTCCTGCTGCGCAAGGTCACGCGGCGCGACCCGCCCAAGGTCCAGGCCATGGACCTGTACGTGGTGTTCGGCCGCCCGGACGACAGCCGGTTCGACGACCTGGCCGACCGGGCATTCGACCTGTTCCGCTGCCCATTGCTGAAGCTGGAACTGGTCGCCGAGCCGAAATGGCATGTGAAGGCGATCGAGCCTTTGTCCCTCAAGGCCTTGCCCGAGGCTCTTGATGCGTTGTTCCAGGACAGCCTGGAGCGCTTCACACGGCGCCGCTGGCCCAAGATCCGCGCCCGCACTGGGCCGCGCTATGACCTGGCAATCCTGCACGATCCGCAGGACAAACTTCCGCCGTCCGATGCCCGCACCTTGCAGAAGTTCGTCAGCGTGGGCGAACAGATGGGCATCGACGTCGAACTGATCGAGCGACGCGACTTCTCAAGACTTGCCGAGTTCGACGCCCTGTTCATCCGCGAAACAACGGCAATCCCGCACCATACCTATCGCTTCGCGGTGAAGGCGCAGAGCGAGGGGATGCCGGTGATGGACGACCCCGCCTCCATCATCCGCTGCACGAACAAGGTCTTCCTGGCCGAGTTGCTGCGGACGAATGGCGTACCGACGCCGCGCACGCTGATCCTGTCCAAGCCCGACGCGCAAGGTCCCGCCAGCCAACTGGGCTATCCGCTGGTGCTTAAGATTCCAGACGGATCCTTCAGCCGGGGCGTGAAGAAGGTCGACAATGCCGATGAATTCGTTGACGTCTCGCGCATCATGCTCAAGGACAGCGAGCTGATCCTGGCGCAGGAGTTCATGCCCACCGAATTCGATTGGCGCATTGGCGTGCTGGAGGGGCAGGCGATCTTCGCCTGCCAGTACATGATGGCGCGCAAGCATTGGCAGATCATCAACCATGGCCCCGGCGGCACCGTCCAGGACGGTGCCGCGCGCACATTCGCGGTGGAGGATGTGCCCAAGGAGGTCGTCCGCGTCGCGGAACAGGCGGCGCGCCTGATCGGAGATGGGCTCTATGGCGTTGACCTGAAGCAGACGAAATCCGGCGTCTTCGTCATCGAGGTCAATGACAACCCCAATATCGATTGCGGGGTCGAGGACAAGGTCCTGCGCGACGATCTCTATCGCCTGATCCTGGGCAGCTTCCAGCGCCGACTGGAGGCGCGGCGGGCCTGATCCGCCCGGCCAGCTCCCCGCACACCATTGAGTGCGCAGCGTTCCCGGCGCTAGTGTTGCGGCAGACGGCCTGGGGGCCGGCCGGCGTCCACCATCACGAGACGCCGGCGCATGCTGGGAGTAGCGCATGGCAGGAATGGCGCCCCGCGTCGCCTGGGGCCTTGTCACCATCGTTGGCGCGTTCGCGCTGGGCACCGTGGCCCTGCACCGGGGCGAGACGATCAACGCACTGTGGCTGGTCGTGGCGGCAGCCTGCGTCTACCTGATCGCCTATCGGTTCTACAGCCGGTTCATTGCCAATTCGGTCCTGCAACTGGACCCCAGCCGTACGACGCCAGCCGTCCGGCACAATGACGGCCTGGACTATGTGCCGACCCACCGGACGGTGCTGTTCGGTCATCATTTCGCGGCGATCGCCGGGGCTGGCCCACTGGTCGGGCCGGTGCTGGCGGCACAGATGGGCTATCTGCCCGGGACCATGTGGATCCTGGCGGGCGTCGTGTTCGCGGGGGCGGTCCAGGACTTCGTCGTGCTGTTCCTGTCCACCCGGCGCGATGGCCGCACGTTGGGCGACATGGTGCGGGCCGAGATGGGGCCGGCGGCGGGCATCGTGGCCCTGGTCGGCGTCCTGCTGATCATGGTGATCCTGCTGGCGGTGCTGGCCCTGATCGTGGTGAAGGCGCTGGCGCACAGCCCCTGGGGCACATTCACCGTCATGGCGACGATTCCCATCGCCGTGCTGATGGGCCTGTACGGGCGGATGCGCCCCGGTGCAGTGGGCGAGATGTCGGCGATCGGCTTCGTCCTGCTGATCGCCGCAATCTGGGGCGGCCAGTACGTATCCCAGCATGCCGAGCTTGGCCCCCTGTTCGACTACGACGCCGAGACGCTGGCCATCATGCTGATGGCGTATGGCTTCGTGGCGTCCGTCCTGCCGGTGTGGCTGCTGCTGGCCCCGCGCGACTACCTGTCGACGTTCCTGAAGATCGGGACGATCGCCGCCCTGGCTGTCGGCATCCTGGTCGTGATGCCCGACCTGCGCATGCCCGCGGTGACGCAGTTCGTCGACGGCAGTGGACCGGTCTGGTCCGGCAACCTGTTCCCCTTCCTGTTCATCACCATCGCCTGTGGTGCCGTCTCCGGCTTCCACGCCCTGGTTTCGTCCGGCACGACGCCCAAGATGTTGGCCAACGAAGCCGACATCCGGCCGATCGGCTATGGCGCGATGCTGGTCGAATCGTCGGTCGCGATCATGGCGTTGACGGCGGCCAGCGTGCTGGACCCGGCGATCTATTTCGCCATGAACAGCCCGGCCGCCCTGATCGGGACCACGCCCGAGACGGCCGCGGCGGCGATCTCGTCCTGGGGCTTCGTGGTGACGCCCGACGCCCTGACGCAGATGGCCACCGACGTGGGCGAGTCGACGATCCTGTCGCGCGCCGGCGGGGCGCCGACGCTGGCGGTCGGCATGGCGCACATCTTCTCCAGCGTCATCGGCGGGCAGGCGATGATGGCGTTCTGGTACCACTTCGCCATCCTGTTCGAGGCGCTGTTCATCCTGACCACGATCGACGCCGGCACGCGCGTCGCACGGTTCATGATCCAGGACCTGTTCGGCCTGGTCAGCCCGGCCTTCCGCAGCACCCAGTCCTGGGGCGCCAACGTGGCGGCGACGGCGATCGCCGTTGCCGGCTGGGGCTACTTCCTCTACCAGGGCGTGGTCGATCCCCTGGGCGGCATCAACACGCTGTGGCCGCTGTTCGGCATCTCGAACCAGATGCTGGCCGCCATGGCGCTGATCCTGTGCACGGTCGTGCTGTTCAAGATGAAGCGGGAGCGCTTCGCCTGGGTCACGATCCTGCCTTGCGCCTGGCTCCTGATCTGCACACTGACGGCGGGGTGGCAGAAGCTGTTCCATCCCGACCCCAAGATTGGCTTCCTGGCCCAGGCGGAGCGGTTCAGCACCGCGCTGGCCCAGGGCCAGCTGCTGGCCCCGGCCAAGACGCCGGAAGCGATGCGGCAGATCATCACCAACAACCAGGTCGATGCCGTCCTTTGCGCCGCCTTCATGGCGGTGGTCGTGACCATGCTGGTTTTCGGCATCCTGCGCCTGCGCCAGGCCCTGGGCGCGCCGGGCGTGACGACGAAGGAGGTGCATGGTGGCGGCACGGCAACGGCCTGACGGCCCGCTTCGCCAGGCCTGGACCTGTGCCTGCCAGATGGCTGGCCTGATGGTCGGCCTGCCGGACTACGACGCCTATGTGGCGCATCGGCAGGCCAACCACCCGGGACTGGAGGTCATGACCCGGGCCGAATTCGTACGCGAGCGCCAGGCCAAGCGCTATGGCGGCGGCCCCGGTGCAGGCCTGCGCTGCTGCTGAGGTACTCGACGCCGGGCGGCAGGCTTCCTATCTTCGCGTCATGCCGCGCCGCGCAACGGATTCCCCGCCCCTTCGTGCCAATGCTCGTCATGAGCGCCACCCTGACCGACTGGTCGCGGCGCCCCTTGGCGCGCGCGAATTCGCGAAGGCGCGCAAGGGCTTCGACTGGGGCCTCGCCGTCGTGCTCCTGGTACTGGCCGGTGGTGCCGGGGCGATCGGCTGGTTCGGCTACCAGAAGTATCGCACCGATGTGCCCCAGGCCGGCGACATGACGGTGTTTGCGCCACGCGGCACGAATTCCGTCCCGGGCCAGGACGCGGCAGACGGCCAGGGCTGGACGCCAACACCCGAAGCCGCACCATCGCTGGAGCAAAGGGATGTTGGCGGCGTTGCTACCCATGCGGTGCCAAGCCAGACGCAGTCCCGTTCAGCACCGCGCTATGACAACCCGAACCGGACACTGGGCACGCTGCGCACGACGGAACCGCCAAAGGACTAGGCGTTAGACCGGCATCGGTCGCGCAGGC
Organism: Zavarzinia sp. CC-PAN008; assembly: GCF_051903925.1. Lineage (GTDB taxonomy): Bacteria > Pseudomonadota > Alphaproteobacteria > Zavarziniales > Zavarziniaceae. Next base: position 3,178,707 of record NZ_CP173678.1, on the reverse strand, counting down.
GACCGCATCGCGGACTGCCCGGAACACCCGGCGATACGACAGGACTTGTGCCATGCAAACCGACAATCGCCTCATGGACGACCTCGCAAAGCTTGCCACGGGCGCTCTGGGTGCCATCAAGGGCGCCAAGGGAGAGGTGGACACGCTGGTCAAGGCGCGCATGGAGCGCCTTGCCGCTCAATTGGATCTGGTCCCGCGCGAGGAGTTCGAGGTCGTGCGCGCCATGGCCATCCAGGCACGCGAGGAGAACGAGGCGCTCTCGGCCCGCCTGGCCGCACTGGAAGCGCAGTTGAACCCCGTCGCGGCATCCGGGCCCGCCATCGTGCCCCAGGCGCCCCAGCCGCCCGAGTTCGAGCCGGCCGCCGAGGCCGGGACGGCCCCGCCCGAGGCGGAGGCGCCCAACCCGACATGAGCCTGAAGCGCGAGGACCTGACCGAGGCAAGGCTGCAGGATCTGATCCGGGAGGTTGCCCCGACCGGCGCCTATCGGTTCCTGACTCCCGAGGAGCGTGCCGCCTCTCTGGACAGGATCCTCGCCGAGCTCCCAGCGGGGGAGGACATCTGGCTCTTCGGCTATGGCTCGCTCATGTGGAACCCAGCGTTCCACCATGTCGAGGAACGCCCGGCCCTGCTGCACGGGTTCCACCGCCGCTTCTGCCTGTGGACGCCCCTGGGCCGTGGAACACCGGAGCAGCCGGGCCTCACGCTGGCGCTCGAGCCCGGCGGCCGCTGCCATGGCATCGCTTTCCGAATAGAGGCCTCCAAGGTGCGGGAGGAGATGAACATCGTCTGGCTCCGCGAGATGCTGAGCGGCGCCTATCGCCCCCGCTGGGTAACCCTGGGAAGTGCCCAGGGCGCCCTTCGCGCCGTCACGTTCACGATCAATCGTAGCCATGAGCGCTATGCCGGTCGCATGTGCCCGGATGCCACTGCCGGCACCCTGGCCGCCGCATGCGGGCGTATCGGCACCTGTCGCGAATACCTGGAGAAGTCGATCGAGGCGCTGGCGCGGATCGGCGTGCGCGATCGCTACATGGACGATCTGCACCGTCGGATCCAGGTCCTGGCCGGGCGGCCCCCCATTGTCGCCCTCGAAGCCTGAAGCCGCCATGTCAGGGGAGCCGATGACGCCGCTGTGGCGTGTCCTGGATCGCCGCCGAGTGCTCGATTCCTCGCCGTGGATCGAGGTCTGGCTGGAGCGTCTTGAGCTTCCTGGCGGACGCGTGGTCGAGGACTATCACCACCTGGTCTGCCGCGATTATGCCCTGATTGTCGCGCTCGACCCGGCCGGGCGCGTCGCCCTGCTGCGCCAGTACCGCCACGGTGTCGGCGCCGTCACCCTGACACTGCCGGGTGGTGGACTGGAACCGGGGGAGGACGCGCTGGAGGGTGCGTGCCGCGAACTGCTGGAGGAGACCGGGCTGGAGGCCGACACCTGGACGCAGGTCTTCTCCAGCATCGACATGGCCAATGCCCGCGGCTCGCGCTGCACGGTGTTCCTGGCACGTGGAGCGCGCCCCGTCGCCGAGCCCTGTTCCGGCGACCTGGAGGAGGCGGACCTGGTCTTCTTCACGCAATCCGAATTGCGACGCGCGCTTGCGGGCGGAGAAGTCGGCGTGACGAGCAATGTGGCCGCCCTGTCCATGGCGCTCCTGCACCTGGGGCATGCGGGCGCGGAAGGCTCTTGACCCTGAAGCCGCTGTAGCCTTCAGCATCTGCGTCCGACCTTGTCCGGAGGCTCCGACACGCGGCCATGCCGACCGCTCCAGTCCCCCCGCGCCCGTCTGCGAAACCCCTGGCCCCCGGCTGGCCCTGGGTGTTCCTCGCCTGGCTGGTAGCACTCCTTGCGTCACTCGCCGTGCTGTTCGTCGGCGAGGTGATGGGTCAGGCCCCCTGCACCCTGTGCTGGTTCCAACGCGCCTTCATGTTCCCTTTGGCGATCATCCTGGGGCTTGCCTGCTTCCGCGGTGATTCGTCTGGCCCGGTCTATGGCATCGTGCTGGCGTGTGGCGGCGGCCTCGTCTCCGGGTTCCACAGCCTGGTCTATGCGGGGATCGTGCCCGAAGCGATCCAGCCCTGCTCGGTCGGCGGACCATCCTGCTCCGGCAGCGACATGACCATCCTCGGCGGGATGCCCCTGCCCTTCCTCGCCCTGGCGGCCTTCCTTGCCATCGCCCTCTTCCTTGCGTATGGCAACCACCTCTCTCGGGAGAAATCATCCACATGAACCGCCGCTTCCTCGTCATCGCCACGGCGGTCCTTGCCGTCGTCCTGTTCGGTGGCGCGTTCTTCTTTGCCGACCGCCTGCGCCCGGGTGCGAGCGTGACCGAGGAGGTGCTGGTGCGTCCGCACGCCGTTGTCCTGGGTCCCGTGGCCGCTCCCGTGACGATTGTCGAGTTCCTGGATCCGGCGTGCGAGGCGTGCCGCGCCTTTCACCCCATCGTGAAGCAGATCATGGCGACCTTCCCGACGAAGGTCAGGGTCGTCGTGCGCTATGCCGCGCTGCACCAGGGCTCGGACCAGGCTGTGCGCCTGCTGGAGGCGGCCCGCCTGCAGAATCGCTTCGAGCCCGTCCTTGAGGCCCTGTTCGAGAGCCAGCCGCAATGGGCGAACCATGGCGCCCCGAATCTGGCCCTGGCGTGGCAGGCGGCAGAGCGCGCCGGCCTGGACCTCGTCCGCGCGCGCGCCGATGGCGGCAGCGCCGCGATCACCGCAGTTCTGGAGCAGGACAAGGCCGATCTTCGGACCGTCGGCGTGCGGGCCACGCCGACCTTCTTCGTCAATGGCCAGGAACTGACCGATTTCGGAGCCCAGCAACTCTTCGACCTGGTCAAGGCAAAGGTCGACGCGGCGGGCGCGGGCTCCTGAGGCAGCCCTTCGCCGCAGCCTTGGTCGCCCATGTTGCGCCACGCGGCCCCAACGACTAAGGTCCCGCCGCTTCCGACGTTGGGGCGTCGCCAAGTGGTAAGGCACCGGATTTTGATTCCGGCATTCGGAGGTTCGAACCCTCCCGCCCCAGCCAAGCCCTCCCGCACCTCAATGGGCGGGGAAGCGCCTTGGCCGCCTCGGCCATCACCGCCTCAGTCGCCGGAGCGACACACCGCGCCGCAATGATAGGTCATGAGTTTGGCCGCAACCTGGGGGCTGAGCGACAGGAGCCCTCGCCGCAAGGCGATGACTGCATAGGCCTTGAGCGCTTGCCGATTGAACCGGTGGATCTCCACACTGTGATCGAAAATCTCCATGCCATCTATCGGCAATTCGGAGGTCTCAAGCGTCAAGGCAAAGGTATCCGGTGTGTATGAATTGATGTGTCCGATATTGAGTGTCTTCTGCAATCTCACCTGATTGGTCCGCAGGTTGATCTCGCACGGGACTTCCAGAAAGATCCAGGTTCGTGCGACGCGCCGCAGTTCCCTCAGGAACCCACGCTCGTCAGGCACGTGCTCAAGCACATGGCTGGCATAGACGAAGTCGAACGCGTTGTCCTCGAACGGCAGGACGCGCCCGTCATAGGCGCGAAGATCCATGGCTGCCGCGGCCGGGTCGCGGTGGGCGTCGGGATCGGCCAAGTCGACGCCAACGGCCTGCTGAAGGTGCGGCACTGCCCGCTTCAGCTCGGACAGGACGGCACCCGTCCCGCAGCCGACATCGAGGACGCTTCGCACGTTGGCCAGGCGCGGGCCCATGAGCTCGACCAGGTTGCGAACCTTGTCGATGGCTCCCAGGCGGCGCCATTCCAGCATGCGCGGCGTATACTCGCCATCATAGTGCGCATTCAATGCCCCGGCAGACAGGCTCGATCGAAACGCCATATGTCGCTCTCCAGACTGGGCTTCGGCGGTTCGTCGCCGATCGCCTGCCGCGTTCACGGTCAGGTGTTTCCTCTGCGACAACGGTACGTGGGCACTTCCGGTTGCACAAAGGGCAAACCCCCTTATCGAGGTTCCGCACCGGCTGCCTGATGTGCAGCGGCAGTCACACGGCGCGCTGAATGTCGCTTACCGCAGCGGGCTAAGGTGGTTATACTCAATTTGAAACTAAGTACCTGGGTGACCGGTGATGGGCAGTTTCCACAGCCTCTACAGCCACGAATTCCTGCGCCTGGCGGCATGCGTGCCGGCTGCACGGGTGGCGGAGCCAGACTTCGCACTGGCCCGCACGCTAGAATTGGCAGAGGCCGGGCATGCGGCGGGCACGGCGGTCATGCTGTTCCCGGAACTTGGCCTGTCGTCCTATGCGATCGACGACCTGCTGTTCCAGGACGCCCTGCTGGACGCCGTGGAGCGGGCGCTGGCCCAGTTGGCGGACGCATCGCGAGCGCTTGACCCGGTGCTGGTCGTGGGGGCGCCGCTGCGCGTCCGGGGGGCGCTCTACAACACGGCGATCGTACTCCACCGGGGAAGAATCCTGGGTGTGGTGCCCAAGGTCTATCTGCCGAACTACCGCGAGTTCTATGAGCGCCGCCACTTCACGACCGGCGCCAGGATCGTCAACCGCAGCATCGAGCTGGCGGGCCAGGATGCCCCCTTCGGCATCGACCTGCTGTTCCGCTCCATCGGAACCGTCCCCTTCACGATGCACGTCGAAATCTGCGAGGACATCTGGGTCCCTCTGCCGCCGTCGACGCGCGCGGCGCTTGCGGGCGCGGAGGTGCTGCTGAACCTGTCGGCCAGCAACATCACGATCGGCAAGGCCGACCACCGCCGCCTGCTCTGCGCCAGCCATTCCGCGCGCACGCTGTCCGCCTATGCGTACTCCGCCGCGGGCCCTGGTGAATCCACCACGGACCTGGCCTGGGACGGCCATGCCGCGATCTTCGAGGGCGGCACGATGCTGGCCGAGAGCGAACGCTTTCCCGCCGGCTCGACGATGGTCCGGGCCGATATCGACCTGGGCCGTCTGCGCCAGGAACGCATGCGCACCAATACGTTCGGGGATTGCGTGCAGATCGAGGGCGAACGCGGGCCGGCCTTTCGCACCGTAGCCTTTGCGCTGGACGCGCCAACGGCGGATGTCCCGCTGGACCGCGCTGTGGAGCGCTTTCCCTTCGTGCCCTCCGACGCGACGCGCCTGCGCACGGACTGCTACGAGGCGTACAACATCCAGGTCCAGGGGTTGGCGCGGCGGCTCCAGGCAACCGGACTGAAGAAGGCCGTGATCGGGGTGTCGGGCGGCCTCGACTCGACACAGGCATTGATCGTGGCGGTGCGGGCCATGGACCAGCTTGGCCTCGACCGGCGCAATGTCCTTGCCTACACGCTCCCCGGCTTTGCAACGTCGGAAGGGACGAAGGCCAACGCCTGGGCCCTGATGACGGCGCTTGGCGTCTCGGCGGAAGAGATCGACATCCGTCCGGCAGCGCGCCAGATGCTGGGCGACCTGAAGCATCCCTTCGCCGACGGCGAGCCCACCTATGACGTTACGTTCGAGAATGTCCAGGCGGGGCTGCGCACCGACTACCTGTTCCGCCTGGCGAACCACCAAGGCGGCCTTGTCGTTGGCACTGGCGACCTGTCCGAGTTGGCGCTCGGCTGGTGCACCTATGGCGTGGGCGATCACATGTCCCACTACAACGTCAATGCCTCGGTGCCCAAGACGTTGATCCAGCACCTGATCCGCTTCGTCGCCGGATCGGGGGACGTCAGCGCGGAGACGGCACGCATCCTGCACGCCATCCTGGCCACCGAGATATCTCCCGAACTGGTTCCGGCCAGCGACGGGAAGCCGATGCAATCGACCCAGGCCATCGTCGGGCCCTATGCGCTGCAGGACTTCAACTTGTACTACCTGACGCGGCACGGCTTTCGCCCGTCGAAGATCGCCTTCCTGGCGCTTCATGCCTGGGGAAATGAGACGCGTGGGGCGTGGCCCATCGACTTGCCGCAAGACGACCGCCGGGCCTATAGCCTGCCCGAAATCCGCCATTGGCTTCAGAGCTTTCTGCGGCGGTTCTTCACCAGCCAGTTCAAGCGGTCAACCCTGCCCAATGGTCCCAAGATCACGGCCGGCGGCTCGCTCTCGCCGCGCGGCGACTGGCGCGCGCCGTCGGATGGATCACCGGCCCCCTGGCTGGTGGAACTGGAGGCGAACGTGCCGGCAGACGCGCCCTAGGATCCTCCACCCTCGACTGTGCACGGGGGCGTGTGAACGGGAGCGGCCGTTCGTCTGTTGATGAGCATCAATGTCGGCACTGCAGGTCGCAGCCGACACTCGACCCACGCGGGCAGGATTCTGCCGGCCGATGCGGGAGATCACGATGCGCGTCCAACAGATCATGACTTCGCCGGCCCTCGGCGTGACCCCCGACACGTCGATCGCCACCGCACTGCGCCTGATGCTGGACAACCGGGTCAGCGGCCTTGTCGTCCTGGATGCGCAGGGCGCGCTCGTCGGCGTGGTGACCGAAGGCGACTTCCTGCGGCGCAGCGAACTGGGGAGCGAAAAGCGCCGTTCCTGGTGGCGCGACATCCTGGCGAGCCCTGCCCGCAAGGCTGCCGACTATGTCCATGACCACGGCCGCCGCGTCGCCGATGTCATGACAGGAAAGGTGATATCCATCGCTCCTGATACGACGCTTGAGGTCGTCGCCAATCTGATGCTGGAGCATGGGGTGAAGCGGCTGCCGGTGGTGGACGACGGCAGGGTCGTCGGCATCGTCTCCCGCGCGAACCTGCTCAAGGTGGTGGCGGCGGCTCTGCCGGGCACGGAGCCGGGGACCGCCGACGACCGCGCGATCGAGACGGCGATCGCTGCCGAACTGGAGCGCCAGACCTGGATATCGGCCCGTTACATCACCGCCCGGGCGCAGGCGGGCGCGGTCGTCCTGACGGGTACTGTCTTCAACGACGAGGAGCGCAAGGCGGCGCGTGTCGTGGCGGAGAATGTGCCCGGCGTCAGGAGCGTGGCGGACCAGCTGCTCTGGGTGGAGCCGATATCGGGCACCGTGATCCCGCCAGCCAACTGACCGGACGCAGACGGAACGGCTTCAGCGCCAATGCGTTGGCAAGGCAAGTTCGGTCAACAATAGAGGAGTATGTGATGGAGCCGGTGACGATCCCCCGCAATGGCTGGGTCCTGGTCTGCGACGGGGCCAAGGCCCTGACGTTCCGCAACGAGGGCAGCGCCGTGAACTGCGACCTGCAGACTGTGGATGTCATGGCCCACCAGGCTGCCAAGACTTCGGAGCTTGGCAGCGACCGTCCGGGACGTGTTCAGCAGTCGCACGGCACGGCCCGCAGCGGGGTCGAGCAGACCGACTATCACGACCTGGAGGAACAGGCCTTCCTGGCACGCGTTGCCGCGGCGATCGATGCCGCCGTGCGCGAGCACGAGATCCGGTCCCTGGTCGTCGTGGCGCCCCCGCGCGCGCTGGGCGTCCTGCGCAAGGAGCTGTCGGACGCCGTCTGTGCCGTCGTCACGCAGGAAATCCCCAAGGATCTGGTGGGCATGCCGACGTCCGAGATCACGCGTCACCTGGCCCACTGACCCCGCCACCTCCCGCAAAAGCGTCGCACTCTGCCGGTCGTGTCCGGCAGAGTGCTAGGCTGACGACAGCGGCCGCAGAGCCGCGAGGGAGGACGGCAGATGAGCATGACCCTGCAGGCCGCCGGGACGGCGATGGATGATCCGGCCCTGGCCGGCCTTGATCACCTGCAACTGGGTCACCTGCGCCATATCCAGAACCTGGCGCGCCGCCTGCCCAATGATTGGTCCCTGATGCAGGGCCGCAGCACGGGACAGGATGATTTCGGCAGCCTGCGGTTCCAACTGGCCTATATGGCCTATGCCCTGGCGTTGACCCATCGCCATCGCCTTCCCGCCGCACCGGGTGTGTTCAAGCCGGCCTTCGCCAGGCTGGTCGAGAAGATCCTGCTGCCCGAGGTGTGGCTGTACTGGCGTGACGTCAGCCGGGGTGGCGCTGTCTTCAACGCGCATCTGGTCGACCGCCTGCACGAGGAATGGGACCCTGTCGTGCGCCACAACATCATGTACAGCGCGTATGTCCAGTCGATGGCGCTGATGTTCAACGTCCTGTTCGACGACGACCGATTCGCGGCACCCGGCGCGCTGACGTTCAGGCACTGGTCGTTCTTCTGGGGCGGGCCGGAGAAGACGTTTGCCTATGACCAGAACAGCCTGAACGAACACATCTATTGGCAAATGGTCGAGAGCGGTCACCTGGGCGTCGCCTGCGAGCCGAACTGCATCTTCCAGATCTGCAACCAGCCCGCGATCCTGGGCTTTCGGCTGCATGACATCCTGAGCGGCGGCACCCGCGCGGCCGAGGTCGTGCGCGGCTACGAGGCGGCCTGGGCCGAGTTCGGCCGGGTGGGCGCGAATGGTCACTATCACATCATGCTGACCGAGGAACCGCGCGAGATCCGCCCGAACCTGGGCAAGGCCATATGGGTGGACGCCTGGACTGGTACCCTGATGAACATGTGGAACCGCGATTTCGTGCGCGCACACTACCCGCGCCAGCTGGAAGACCTCGTGATCCGCAAGGCAGACGGCACGGTGACGATCGAGCCGCCTGAACGCCCGCTCGTCATGGGGCAGACCGTGGTGTCCGACGACTGCGATTTCGGCTGGATCGCCGCCTGGGCATCGGAAATGGGGGACGAGGAGACGCTGGACGGACTTCTCCGTCACGCAGACCGCCATATGAGCCCCAGCTGGGCGGCTGGCGGCCTCTACTATCCGCGCAACGACACCGCGCATGACGGCTTCGGCAACCGTACGATGATGGAGCCGCATACCGGCAACGTACTGCTCGGCTATGCCCGCCTTAACGTCGCGGATGGCCTGTGGGGCCTGTACAACCGCCCCTGGGATCGCAACCATTTTGCCGAGCCCGCGGTGACCGAGGTTGCCGATGATGTCGATATCACGCGCGCCTTCTTCGACGTCCCGCGTCAGCTGCTGGTGGTCGACATGCAGCGTCGGACCGACGTCGGCGGCACAGGCCGCCTCCGCATTGCCCGGGTTCTGGGGCATGCATGGCAGATGACCATCGACGGGCATCAGGTCGCCTCCGGCCGCAGCGATGGGACCTGGAGCAGCAGCGGTCCCCTCCCCGTGACGGCCGACGGCGCCGACCTGGTGCTGACCTGCCCCGGCCCGTCGCTCCACACCCTCAGGATCCAGCTCGGCGCGCCGCAATGACCCTGGTCGCCGGACGGTTCAGCCTGGTCGACCATGATGGCCGGGCGGTCGGACACCAGGACTATGCCGGACGGTTCATGCTGGTCGCCTTTGGCTTCACCCATTGCCGCGTCGTCTGCCCGCGCAACCTGGCAAAGCTGGACGCAGCGCTGGATGGCCTGGGCCCGGACGCGGCACAGATCGCTGGCCTTTACATCACCGTCGATCCCGCACGCGACAGTGCGGCGGTGCTGCGCCGCTATCTTTTAGCCCATCCGCGCTTTACCGGCCTGACCGGCAGCGCGGAACAGCTGGCAGCGGCACGATCGGCGTTCCGGGTGTTTGCCAGGCGTCGCCCGGACGCCGAGGATCCCGACGGCTATGCCATGCCGCACACGGCGATCAGCTACCTTCTGGGTCCCGACGGCACCCTGCGGGACCACTTCCCCGAGCTATTGACGGCCGATGAGGTCCGTGTGCGAATTGCCGCGGTTTTGGATGCGGCCGGCCGAGGGGGAGACGCAGGGTGACGACGATCGGCACGCGCCGGATCGAGGCCAATGGCCTGGACTTCACCATTGACGAGGCCGGACGTGGCCCGGACGTCGCACTGTGCCTGCACGGCTTTCCGGAAAGCCGCTATTCCTGGCGCCACCAGTTGCCGTTGCTGGCTGAGCTTGGCTGGCATGCCGTGGCGCCCGACCTGCGCGGCTATGGCCAGTCGAGCCGCCCTGAGGGCAAGGCCGCCTATGCCATCGAGCACCTTCTGGCCGACGCCGGGGCGATCTTTGACGCGCTGGGTGCCCGTCGCCGCCTTCTGGTTGCGCATGACTGGGGCGCGGTCATCGCCTGGGCCTTCGCCTTGCGCCAGGTGCGCCCGCTGGACGGCCTTGTCATCATGAACGTGCCGCATCCGGCCATCTTCCGCCACGTCATCGGCCATTCGTGGGAACAGCGGCGCAAGTCCTGGTATGTCGCGTTCTTCCAGTTGCCCTGGCTACCCGAAGTCATGCTGGGGGCGCAGGGCGCGCGCGCCATCGGCCGCGCGTTCAGCGACATGGCGGTGGACAAGTCGGCCTTCCCCGAGCCGGTTCTGGAGCATTATCGCGCGAATGCGCGACAGCCCGGCGCATTGACCGCCATGATCAACTACTACCGCGCCAATTTCAGCGCCTTCTCCAAGGACCAGGGGCCATGGCCGCTGATCGAGGTGCCCACCCTGATGGTGTGGGGAGAGCAGGACGCAGCCTTGAGCCTGGAACTGACCGAGGGCTATGAGCCCTATGTCCGGGACTTCACGCTGAGGCGCCTGCCCGGCGTCTCCCACTGGGTGCAGCAGGAGGCGCCGGAGGCCGTGAACCTGCGCCTGCGCGAATGGCTGGAGCGCAAGGACCTGGTGCTGGCCGACCGCGCAGCCTGACGGCCGATCGGCGACCGTGCCGCCCGACGTCTCAGGCGGCGCTGGACAGGATCATGTCGGCGGCCTTTTCCCCGATCATGATCGTGGCCGCGTTCGTGTTGCCGCTGACCAGGTTCGGCATCACCGAAGCGTCGACAACCCGCAGTCCGTGCAGGCCGTGGACCTTAAGGCTGGGATCGACGACCGCCATCGGATCGGTACCCATCTTGGCCGTCCCCACCGGGTGATAGATCGTACTGCCCGTCTCGCGCGCATAGGCCAGCAGTTCGTCGTCGGTCCGGGCATCGGCGCCCGGACGCAGTTCCTGGCCGCGCCAGGGTGCCAGGGCGGGCGCCTCCGCCAACTGGCGGCCGATACGCAGGCCAGCCACGATCACCTGCTGGTCTGTCTCTACCCCCAGGAAGTTGGGGCGGATCGCCGGGGCAGCGATGGGATCCCTTGACTTCAGGATGACCGTGCCGCGGCTGTCCGGCCGCACCTGGCAGGGCGCGACGGTCATGCCGGGCAGGCGTTCCAGCGCCATAGCCCCCTCGACCGTCGGGTCTATCGTGGCGGGCAGGATGTGGTACTGGATGTCGGGCTGTTCCAGTTCGGGGCGCGACCGGCAGAACGCATAGATGTGGGCGGCGCTGAGCGTCAGCAGGCCGCGCCGCATGGTCACGAACTTGGCAACTTCCGCCGCCAGTGCCAGGCCGCGCGTCCGCTCGTTGATGGTGACCGGCTTGGTCACGCGCCACTGCATGCTGACGACATAATGGTCCTGCAGATTGCGCCCGACGCCCGGCAGGGCGTGCTTCACGTCGATGCCCAGGGGCTTGAGATCATCGGGATTGCCGATCCCCGACAATTGCAGCAGTTGGGGCGAGTTGATGGCGCCGCCCGACAGGATCACCTCACGCCCTGCCTTGGCGACCTGTTCGTGCCCGTCCTTGCGATAGGTCACGCCCACCACGCGGGTCCCCTCCAGCAACAGGCTGGTGGCGACGGCGCCGGTCTCGACCACCAGGTTGGGCCGCTTTCTCGCGGGCTTGAGATAGGCGACGGCAGCGCTGCAGCGGCGGCCGTTCCGGACCGTCAACTGGTAGTATCCGATGCCCTCCTGCGAGGCGCCGTTGCAGTCGTCGTTGCGGGGAATGCCGATCTGCTCGCCCGCGGTGATGAAGGCGTCGGAGATCGGATGGCGCTCGCTGGGATCGCTGACCCAGAGCGGCCCGTCATTGCCGTGCAGGTCGTCCTTGATGCGCTCGTTGTGCTCGGCCTTCTTGAAATAGGGCAGGACGTCGTCATAGCTCCAGCCGCGATTGCCAAGCTGGGCCCAGACATCGAAATCTCGGGCCTGGCCGCGGATGTAGAGCAGGCCGTTGATCGAACTGGAGCCGCCCAGGACGCGGCCGCGCGGAAAGAAGATCGGGCGGTTGTTGCTGCCCTGCTCGGGCTCGGTCTCGTAGCACCAGTTCACCTTGGGATCGACCAGGGTCCGGGCATAGCCCACCGGGACGTGGATCCAGGGATTGGTGTCCTTTGGCCCCGCCTCGAGCAGAAGGACGCGATGACGACCACTGGCCGTCAGGCGGTTGGCCAGCACGCACCCGGCAGAACCCGCACCGATGATGATGAAATCGAACACGTCGCCCTGCCTCCCCTGTGGTCGGCCGATCTTGCGTGGCCGTTCCCATTCTGCCTAGCCCATGCGCCGGGTCTTGCCCAGCACCATCGCGGAAGAGGGAAAACAACCTTGGTCACACGTGCCTAGTGGGAATACAGTGATCGCGTGCGGAGCATTGACCGGTCCCGCAGCGGAATGCGGGTCGGGGTGGCAGCATGTTCAGAACGATTTTTAGTCTAAATCGCATGCGGGAGGCTTGCCATTGCGGGAACCGGCCCGGATAATCGTCGCGCCGCAACTCTGACGACTCATCCCCACTTGATGCGCCACCAACGTGACATCGTGTCGCAACCCACCGCCCTGCCACAGGCGGTGTCGGAGTTGCTTGAGCAATTGGGTCGCGCGATGCACAGCGCAAGCTTCTCAAACGGCCTGAACCCGGCACAGTGGAACGCGCTGCGCTATCTGGCGCGGACCAATCCCGGTGCCCGCACCGTTTCAGGCTTTGCCAAGCATCATCGGACCGAGAAAGGTGCCGCATCGCAGACGATGGCGGCCCTGGTGCGCAAGAAGCTGGTGCGGCAGACGGTCGACCTGGAAGACCGGCGGGCCCGGCCCCTGGAGCTGACCGAGGGCGGGCGGCGCCTGCTGGCCGAGGATCCGCTCGGTGGCGTGGCCCAGGCCCTGGCCCAGTTGTCGGCGGCCGAACTGCTGGGAACGGCGCGGGCGGTCGAGTTGGTGGCGCGGTCGCTCTTCCCCCAGGATTCGAGAGAACTGGATCATGACGACGATCCTTCTGGTTGAGGACGACGCCACGGTGCGCCGTGGCCTCAGCCGGGCGCTCGCGACCGCGGGCTACACCGTGGTCGAAGCCGAGCATGGCGCCGCGGCGCTTGAGCAGCTTGAGGTGCACAAGGTCGACCTGGTCCTGACGGATATCGTCATGCCTGGGATCGACGGACTTGCCCTCGTCGCAGAGCTGAACAGCAAGCGTCCAGGCCTGCCGATCGTCACCATGTCGGGCGGCGGACGGACCATGCCGGCGCCGCTGGCCCTGCCCCTGAGCGAGGCTTATGGCGCGACGCGCACGCTCTACAAGCCGTTCCGGACATCCGAACTGCTGGAAGTCCTGGCGGAGGTGTGCGCCCCCTGACCTTGCGTCGGCTGGTGCGTGTGGCTGGTGTCCGCGCACTCAGGCCCGCTAGGCTCAGCCCCTGGCCCCCAGGACAGGGTTGATGGTGCTGGATCACGAACCGATGGAGTCGCGACGACCGGGCTGGTCCAGGCCGTTGCTGGCGCTTGTCGTGTTGGGCCTGATCGCGGCGCTGGCGTGGCAGGCCATATCCTGGCGCACGGCCGCGGCATTGACGCGAGAGACCCAGGCTGTGCGGGGTGCACTGGACAGCCTGGCCTACCTGGGCAGCCAGCAGGGGGCACTGTTCCTGGGCAGCGAGCAGCGCACCGCCATCGCCGCCGGGCGCCAAGTCGAGCGCCTGCTGGCGGACGGTGCCGACACGGCCCGGATCGAACGCTCCCTTGTCGAGCTTGAGGCGGCGCTGAACCGCGGAGAGCCCGGCCTTTTCCTGGTCGATGCACAAGGAAAGGTCGTGGCCACGTCCGGTCCCAATCCGGCCGCCGATTTCCCCGTCGACGCCGCCGCGGTCCAGGCGGCATTCGCCGGCGTGACCTACTCCCTGTCCGGTCCGGTGGCGATGCGGGCGCGCAGTGCCAGCCTTGTCGTCACGCTGCCCGTCGCGCGGCCCGACCGCACGATCGCCTATGCCCTCTCCTCGCTTGTCGACCTGCGGCCGTTCTGGAACTTCGTCGAACTCAATACGGTGGGCACCTTCCTGCTGGCGTTCGTCGATGCCGACGGTGCCGTCGTGGCAGGCGCCAACGATCGGGGGCGCGAACTGTTCGGCGATCCCCTGCTGGCGGCCGACGCACCTGCGGCAGAGCGGGTGCAGACTGCCAGTGCGATCCGGCTGTCGGGCCAGGATGGCCAGTGGATCGTCCAGCGCACCGTCATTGACGGTTGGCCGCTCAGTCTGGTCGCGGCCGTCTCGCGCGAGCGGATCGTTGCCCGCGCCCGGGACACCGTGGTCCAGGAAGCGGCCCTGGCGGCCCTGGCGGTGCTCGTCCTGGGCGGTCTCGTCACGGCCCTGGTCGTGGTGATCCGGCGCGGCAGCGCGGAACGGCAGCGCCGGCAGCGGGCGGAAGCCGCGATCGGCCTGGCGGGCGCAATGATGCCGGGTGGGTTCGCCGTATCGGGACCGGACGGGCGCCTGCGCTATGTGAATCAGGCCTTTGCCCAGATGCTGGGCAGCGAGTCGCGCGTGCTGGAAGGCAGCCGCCTGAGCGACAGCCTGCGCCAGGCGGTTGATCGGGCGGTCCTGAAGCCGCCTTCCGGCGGGCGCTGGGATGGCCCCGCCGCGGCTCCGGGCGGCGACACGGCCGACCTGGAACTGTCCAGCACGGACGGCAGCTTCCACCTGCTGCGCGAACGCACGACCGAGGATGGCGCCCGCGTCCTTCTGACCACCGACATCACCGAGGTGAAGCGCTTCGAGACGCGCGTGCGCCAGGAACTGGCCATGGCGGCGCGGGTCCAGCAGTCGATCCTGCCGACCGATCCGCCCAGCGGCCCGGGCTATGAGCTGGCCGGCACGATGCGGCCCGCCCGGCAGGTGGGGGGCGACTTCTACGACACCTTCGCGCTGCCGGGCGGGGCCATCGGCATCGTCGTCGCCGACGTTTCGGGCAAGGGCATTGCCGCCGCCCTGTTCATGGCGGTTGCCCGCACCATCCTGCGCGAGTTGGCCCAGCGCAGCGCCCAGCCCTCGGACGCGCTGCGCCTGAGCAACGAGGCCCTGTCCCGCGACAACGCGGCCGAAATGTTCGTGACCGTCTTCTATGGCGTCTATCAGCCGGAGACCGGGCGCCTGGCCTATGCCAATGGCGGGCACAATCCACCCATCGTGGTCCGCCGCAGCGGCCGCCCGGAACGCCTGCCCCTTACCGGCGGCGTGGCGCTGGGCATGATGCCCGACCTCGACTATGACGCGGATGAGATCCTGCTCGAACCCAACGACGCGCTCGTCCTCTACACCGACGGCGTGACGGAGGCCGTCAACGCCGCGATGGAGGATTTCGGCATGGATCGCCTGGTGGAGGCGCTGGCCCCCTGCACGGGCCAGGACGCGAGCACGCTCGTCACCCATGTCGTCCAGACGGTCGATGCCTTTGCGGCCCAGGCGGAGCAGGCGGACGACCTGACCGTTCTGGTCCTGCGCCGCACGGCCTGAGCCGCACGGCCTGAGCCCTCCCCCACCGCCTTGCGGCGGGAGGGGAATTGCCCGCGTCAGCCGCGGCCGGTCTTGGGGAATGAGGAGCCGCCCTCGATCGGCAGCATGACGCCGGTCGTGTAGCTGCTGGCAATGGGGCTGGCGAAGTAGAGGGCCGCACCCACGACCTCGTCGGCATTGCCGGCCCGACCGGACGGATAGGTCGCCGCGCGCTGCTTGAACTCGTCGGTGTGGACCCAGGCCTTGCTCACGTCCGTGATGAAGGGGCCGCACATGATTCCGTTGACCCGCACACTGGGCCCGTACTCCATCGCAAAGGCCGTGGTGATGACGTTCAGGCCGGACTTCGCCGCAGCATAGGGGGCGGTGTCCGGGGTCGGCCGGATCGACGCGATGGACGAGATGTTGATGATGGCGCCGCCGCCATCCTTCACCATCTGCGAGCCGAACAGGGCGGACAGGCGGAACGGCCCCTTCAGGTTGACGCCCAGCACCTTGTCGTAGAGGTCCTCGCTCGTCTCCAGCGACGACGACGCGATGGGCGACATGCCGGCATTGTTGATGAGGACGTCGCAACGGCCCCAGCGCGCGATCACTTCCTCGAACAGGCGATTGCAGTCGTCCCACTTCGCGACATGGCAGGCATGGGCCGACCCCTGGCGCCCCAGCGCATTGATCTCGGCCACCGTCTCGTGACAGCTCTCGACCTTGCGGCTGGCAATGGCCAGGCTGGCGCCCGCCTGGGCAAAGCCCAGCGCCATCGCATGGCCCAGGCCGCGGCTGCCCCCGGTGATGCAGACCACCTTGCCCGTGAAGTCATAGGCCTTTGCGATATCCATGAGCGTGTTCCTCCCTTCGCTTGTGCTTCGACTTCTATGGCGTGGGCCGCCCGCCATCAAGCTGTGACGGCCATCCCTGGGCATGGGCGCAACGGGAGCGCATGATCCCCTGACTGGGAGGAGCAGGAACGATGAAAGCCTCTGATCTGCTGGTGCGCTGCCTGGAAAAGGAAGGCGTCACCCACATTTTCGGCGTCCCCGGCGAAGAGAATGCCGACTTCATGATGTCGCTGCGGGGCTCGCCGATCCGCTTCGTGCTGACCCGGCACGAACAGGGAGCGGCCTTCATGGCCGAGGTCTATGGCCGCCTGACTGGCAATCCCGCCGCCTGCCTGGGCACGCTGGGGCCCGGTGCCACCAACCTCATCACGGGCGTGGGCGACGCCAACATGGACCGCTGCCCCCTGCTGGTCATCACGGGCCAGGGGGCGACCAAGCGGCAACACAAGGAATCGCACCAGGTCATGGACGTGGTGGAGATGTTCCGCCCGGTGACCAAGTGGGCGATCGACATCCGCCATCCCGACACGATTCCGGAGATCGTGCGCAAGTCGGTGCGCCTGGCCCGGTCCGAAAAGCCGGGTGCGGTCCTGATCGAACTGGCCGAGGACATCGCCAAGCGCGATACCGAGGCCGTTCCCATGGAGCCGCGACGCTTCCGCCGGCCACTGGCCGGCGAGCGCGTGCTGGACAGCGCGTTCGAGATGCTGAAGGCGGCCAAGCGGCCGATCATCATCGCCGGCAACGGCGCCATCCGCAGGCGTGCGACCAAGCAGCTGCGCCTGCTGTGCGAGGCAACGGGCATCGGCGTCCTCAACACCTTCATGGCCAAGGGCGCGGTCGGCCGCGATGCCGACTATTGCCTGTTCACGGTGGGCCTGCAGCAGAAGGACTACGCCGTCCACGCCATCGACGAGGCCGACCTGGTCATCACGGTTGGCTATGACCTGGTCGAATACGCGCCGCGCCTGTGGAACCCCACCCGCTCCAAGCAGGTCATCGACATCGACTTCCTGCCCGCCGAGATCGACGCCGACTACCATCCTGAGGTCGAGGTGGTGGGCGACATCGCCTATTCCCTGCGCATGCTGCGCGCGCGCTTCGAGAAGCAGGGCGTGCCCGACTACGACTTCAGCGGCCAGCGCAAATGGCGCAACCGCATGATCGAGGACATGGCCGCCCACAAGGACGACGACACCGAGGGCGCGATCCGCCCGCAGAAGGTGTTGTGGGACATCCGCGAGGTGCTGGGCCCTTGGGACATCCTGCTGTCCGGCGTGGGGGCCCACAAGATGTGGACGGCACGCTACTACCCCGCCGACCGGCCCAATACCTGCCTGATTCCCAATGGCTTCTGCTCCATGGGCCTGCCCTTGCCCGGCGCGATCGCGGCGCACCTGGTGCACCCGGATCGCAAGATCATGGGCCTGGCCGGAGACGGCGACTTCATGATGAACGTGCAGGAGATGGAGACCGCCCGCCGCCTCAATGCCGACATCACGATGGTGGTGTGGGAAGACGGCGGCTATGGCCTGATCGCCTGGAAGCAGGACAACGAGTTCGGCACCCACACCGACCTCTCCTTCGGCAATCCCGATTGGCTGGCCCTGGCAAAAGCCTTTGGCTGGGAAGGCGAATACGTGCGCAAGTCGACCGACCTGAAGGCGGCCCTGCAGCGGGCCGTCGCGCACAAGGGGCCCTCGCTGGTCGTCGTCCCCATCGACTACCGCGAGAACCCGCTCCTGACCAAGCGCCTGGGCCAGATCGGGGTGACCATCTGAAGGGCGGCCCGACCCAGCCTGTGGGAATGATGCTTCGAGACGCGTCCGGTGCAACGGCAGCCCCACCCCTACCCCGCCAATGCTGTCTCCACGTCCGGGGCGAAGGCGGCCAGCGGCGGGTGGACGCCATGCGCCTCCAGCATCTGCCGGACGGAGGTGCTGGCCGCGGCGATGGTGACGCGGGCGCCGCGGCGTGCGGCCTTGCGCGCGAAGCCCTCGATCGTGGCGGCGGCGGTCGAGTCGATCAGGGCAACGCCGCCCACGTCGATCACGAAGTGCCGCGGCCGGTCGCCAATCCGCTCCAGCGCCGTTGCGACACTGGCCGCCGAGCCGAAGAAGAAGGCGCCGTTGATCCGGCTGACCACGACATCGCGCTTCGCGGCCGTACGGGCGTCATAGGGCGTGCGGCTGCCATCGGTCGGGAGATCCGCGCGGTCGGCCTGTTCGACTGATGCCGCGCCCGCCATGCGCTGGATGAACAGGAGGGCGCCCAGGCTGAAGCCGACGACGATTCCTTCGATCAGGTCGCGGAATACGGTAACGAGCAGCGTCGCCACCAGCACGACCGCATCCCCGCGGGAGGTTCGCAGCAGGATCGCGATCTGGTGCCGCTCGGCCATGTTGAAGGCGACGACCGCCAGCACCGCCGCCAGGGCCGAAAGCGGGATGTAGCTGGCCAGCGGTGCGGCCACCAGCATGAAGGCCAACAGGAAGGCCGCGTGGAGCATGCCGGCAATGGGTCCGCGGGCGCCGGTGCGGACGTTGGTCGCGGTGCGGGCGATGGTCCCGGTGACGCAGATGCCGCCGAACAGGGCAGAGCCGATATTGGCGATCCCTTGCGCCACCAGTTCGCAGTTCGAGCGATGCCGCCGGCCGCTCATCGAATCGGCGACGACAGCAGACAGCAGGCTCTCGATCCCGCCCAGAAGCGCAAAGCTGGCGGCATCGGGCAGCACAGCCACGACCTTGGCCCAATCCAGGTCGGGCAGGTGCGGCGCCGGCAGCGTGTCGGGGATGCCACCGAAGCGCGTGCCGATCGTCTCCACCGGCAGGCCGAACGCCCAGGCCAGGGCCGAGGCAAGCACCACCGCCACCAGCAGGTTGGGCCAGTGCGGCCTGAGCTGGCGCAGGGTCAGGATCACACCGATGGCGATGGCGGCAATGCCGACTGCCGCCAGGTTCAGGCTGGGCAGGGCCGCGGCCAGGGCCTCCACCTTGGGCACGATGGGGCCCGGCTCCTTCCCCGCCAGGTCCAGGCCCAGCAGGTCCTTGAGCTGGCTGGCGAAGATGATGACGGCAATGCCGGCCGTGAAGCCCACCGTGACCGGATAGGGGATGTACTTCACGAACGAGCCGAGCCGCAGCAGGCCGACCGCCATCAGGATGACGCCGCTCAGCAACGTGGCCAGGACCAGGCCGTCCACGCCGTGGCGCTCGACCGTCAGGGCCACCAGCACGATGAACGCGCCGGCCGGGCCGCCGATCTGGAACCGGCTGCCGCCCAGTGCGGAGACGAGGAAGCCGCCGACAATGGCGGTATACAGGCCGCGGTCCGGCGTCACGCCGCTGGCAATGGCGATCGCCATGGACAGGGGCAGCGCCACGATCGCCACGGTCAGGCCGGCGACTGCATCCGCCCGCAGGTCGCCCAGGCCATAACCCTCTCGCAGGACGGTGACCAGCTTTGGGGTGAACAGGTCGGAAAAGCTGGGGGCCGGGTCCCCTGGTGTCGTGTCGCGCGCCGTCATGACGTCCGATCCGGGCCCAGGTCCATGCGGCCCTGGCCATGCGGCCGGTGGAGGGGACGGCAGGCCGCGTCCCGCGCCGGTCAGGTCGTGTCGGCCTCAGCCCCTTGCGGGCGGGACCTTGCCTGCCTTGAAGCGGACGCCGCGTCCGCCGCCCTGGCTGATCGCGTTCTCACCGATCAGCTCGACCCCTTCGCGCTCCAGCGCCTCGACCACCTTCATCAGCGTATCGACCACGCCGCGCACATTGCCGGCGCTGGCCTCCATCCGCTGGATCGTGGGCAGCGACACGCCGGCAAGGTCGGCCAGGCGGCGCTGGTCAATGCCCAGCAGCGCCCGCGCCGCACGCATCTGTGCTGCCGTGATCACCGCTGGCAACCACCGCATGAGGCGCGAGGGTACCTGCGCCGCCATGATGTCAAAAACATCACTCTCATTGTCATGAGCATGAATATCGAGTTTCTGTACTCGATATGCAACCCCATGGGTCGTCGAGCCGCCTGCGGCAAGATTGCTGCCCGGCGGTACAACCTGCACACTGTCAGGCGTAATGTGGCGGCGTGCCGCCAGGCCATAGGGGAGAGTCGCATGACGCTGGCACGGGACGAGCGCGGGCTGGAGTTGAGCGGCGCCAGCACGACCGCGGCAGCGCATTTCAGCCGCGCCGGGGCCGATTTCCTGTGCTTCGTGAACGATCCCCTGGGCGACCTGCAGAAGGCACTGCAGGACAGTCCCGACTTTGCCATGGCCCATGCCATGCTCGCGTACATCTTCCTGATGGCGACCGAGCCGCCGGCCATGAGATACGGCCTGAAGTCCGCCGCTGAGCTGGAGCGGACGGCGCGGACCGAGCGTGAGCGTGGCCACAGCGCGGCGTGCAACGCGCTGGCACGGGGACGGTGGCACGAGGCGGGACGGATCCTGGAGGACATCGCGATCCGCTGGCCGCACGACCTCCAGGCCCTCCAGTTCGGACACCAGCTGGACTTCTTCGTGGGCGACGCACGGATGTTGCGGGACCGCCTTGCGCGGGCCCTGCCAGGGTGGTCATCCGACATGCCCGGCTATCATGGCCTGTTGGGCATGCACGCCTTCGGGCTGGAGGAGACAGGCGACTACGCCCGGGCCGAGGCAGCCGGCCGAGCCGCAATCGAGCTCCAGCCGCGCGACGGCTGGGCCCAGCATGCGGTCGCCCATGTGATGGAAATGGAGGGCCGTCAGCGCGAGGGCATCGCCTGGATGCGCGACAACCAAGCCAACTGGGCGGTGGACACCATCTTTGGCGTCCACAACTGGTGGCACCTGGCGCTCTACCACCTCGACCTGGACGAGGTCGATGCCGTGCTCGACCTCTACGACACGCAGATCCATGCCGCGCCGAGCACGGTCGCGCTTCAACTGGTCGATGCCGCGGCGATGCTTTGGCGTCTCCACCTGCTGGGGGTCGATATCGGGGATCGCTGGACACCCGTTGCCCAAGCCTGGGCTCCCATGGCCGGCGCCAGCACCTATGCCTTCAACGACGCCCACGCGATGATGGCGGCAGTCGGTGCCGGGCGCAGCGACATCCCCCAGGCGATCGCGGAGGCGCAATCCCGCGCCCTGTCAGAGGGTAGCGACAATGCAGGCTTCGTGGCCGACGTGGGCCAGCCCGTGGTCCGGGCGATCCAAGCCTTTGGCGAGGGGCGCTATGGTGAGGCGGTAGACCTGCTGCGGCCGATCCGCCATCGCGCGAACCGCTTCGGCGGCAGCCACGCCCAGCGCGACGTCATCGACCTGACCCTGATCGAGGCGGCCCTGCGCGACCGCCAGGGCTCGCTGGCCCGGGCGCTGGCCGCGGAGCGCCTGGCGCTGAAGCCGCACAGCGCGCCGAACCAGCGCCTGGCGGCCCGCGCCGCCGCAATCTGAACCGGGCTGATCAGGCCGGCGCGGGCAGGTTGCCGATCCTCTCCTCGCGGGCGGTGCTGCGCATGGCCTTCTGCAGCTTGTCGAAAGCCCGCACCTCGATCTGGCGGACGCGTTCGCGGCTGATGTTGTAGACCTGGGACAGGTCCTCCAGCGTCGTTGGCTCGTCCTTCAGGCGCCGCTCGGTCAGGATGTGGCGTTCACGCTCGTTCAGCGTGTCCATCGCCCGGGCCAGCAGGTCGCGGCGCTGGTCCAGCTCCTCCCGCTCGGCCAGGTCGGTCTCCTGATCGGTGGCATCGTCGTCGACCAGCCAATCCTGCCATTCGCCCTCCCCGTCGACGCGCATCGGCGCGTTGAGCGAGTTGTCGGGCGCGGCCAGGCGGCGGTTCATGCTGATCACGTCCGCTTCCGGCACGTCCAGCTTGGTCGCGATGGCGGTCACCGTCTCCGGCGGCAGGTCGCCATCCTCGATCGCCTGGAGCTGACCCTTCAGCCGCCGCAGATTGAAGAAAAGCTTCTTCTGCGCGGCCGTCGTGCCCATCTTCACCAGGCTCCACGAGCGCAGGATGTATTCCTGGATCGCCGCGCGGATCCACCACATGGCATAGGTGGCCAAGCGGAAACCACGGTCCGGCTCGAACCGCTTTACCGCCTGCATCATGCCCACATTGCCTTCGGCCACCAGTTCGCCGACCGGCAGGCCATAGCCGCGATAGCCCATGGCGATCTTCGCCACCAGGCGCAGATGGCTGGTCACCAGGCGATGCGCTGCCTCGGTATCGCCGTGCTCGCGCCAGGCCTTCGCCAGCATGAACTCCTCGTCCGGCGTCAGCATGGGAAACTTGCGGATCTCCTGGAGATACCGCGTCAGGCTGCCTTCGGGGGTGGAGGAGAGCTTCAACGACATTGTCACGTCACCTTCAACATGTCGCGCCGTCATCGGGCGCACGGGCCGCAAACGCCGCGGCCAAGCCTTACCCTTCTACTCGGTTATTAACGCGCCCCGCTCATTCCGAGTCAACGAGTCGGGATCCTATCCAGACGTATGGTAGCCCAGCGCGCGGAGCAGATCTTTCATGTCCCCTGGAATGTCCGCTTCGAAGCGAAGGTTCCGTCCAGTGACCGGATGCCGGAAACCCAGAAGCCAGGCATGAAGGGCCTGGCGCGGAAATCCGACTGCCAGGCTGGGGAGTTGGGCGCGCGCGCCGCGCGGTGCCCGACCATAGAGCGGATCACCCACCAGGCCGTGCCCGCGCGAGGCCAGGTGGACGCGAATCTGGTGGGTCCGCCCGGTCTCAAGCCGGCAGCCGACCAGGGCCGCGGCCAGGCCAAAGCGCTGTTCCACCGCGTAGTGGGTGACCGCGTCCTTGCCCCCCCGGCTGACGATCGCCATGCGCTGGCGGTCATGCGGATTGCGCCCGATCGCGCCGTCGATCCGCCCCTGCGGCGGGCTGGGCACGCCCCAGGTCACCGCGCGGTAGCCACGGTCCATGTCATGGGCCGCGAACATCGCCGACAACCCGGCATGGGCGGCGTCGGACTTGGCCGCTACCATCAGGCCAGAGGTGTCCTTGTCCAGGCGGTGCACGATGCCCGGCCGCTTCACCCCGCCAATGCCGGACAGACTGTCGCCGCAATGGGCCAGCAGGGCGTTGACCAGGGTCATGTCGGGACTGCCGGGGGCGGGATGCACGACCAGGCCCGGCTGCTTGTTGACCACGATCAGGTCCATGTCCTCATACACGACGTCCAGCGGGATTTCCTGCGCCTGGGGGCTGGCCTCGACATCCGGCTGCACGCGGACCATCACGACCTGGCCGGGTTTGACCGGCCGCGCGGGCTCCCGTATCGTCGCTCCCTCGGTCGACACGGCCCCCGCTTCGATCAGGGATTTCAGCCGCGCCCGGCTGAGGTCCGGCAAGGCGTTTGCCAGCACCTTGTCCAGGCGATCGCCCGCCCTGTCCGGCGTCACTGTCACACGATGAATTGAGACCTGATCCATGGCCCAGGATTTGACCCAGAACCTTGGCCTTCTCAAGGCGATCGTGATCGGGCTCTCGGTCGCGATCCTGCTCTGCCTGGCGATCATGACGGCCTACATCATCTCCACGGTCACAGGCGGCCCCGATGCGCCGGCCAATGTGGTGGCCAACCTCCCCGCCGGGGCCCAGATCGTGGAGATGGATACGCAGGACGGCACCCTTCTGGTTCGCATCCAGGGGCCGGAAGGGGACCAGGTGCTCAGCTTCGACCTGGCCACGGGCCAGCGCACGGGCACGCTGCGCTTCGTTCCCGCCCCCTGACGCGTGCCCGCGATGGCGGTCCTGCGCGTCTCGCCCGGGCTGCTGCGGGCCATGGCCGATGCGGCGGAGGCAGCCTTTCCCAACGAATCATGCGGGCTGATCCTGGGATGCGCGGGGCCGACGCCGTTGGCGCAGTGCCTTGTCCCCTCCCCCAACCTGAGCCCGGAGCCCCGGACGCAGTTCGAGATCGACCCCGCCTTGCGGCTGCGCCTGCAGCGTGAGTTGCGCGGGACCGGGCAGGCGCTACTGGGGATCCATCACTCGCACCCTGCCGGCGCGGCCCGGCCGTCGGCCCGCGACCTGGCGGGTGCGTGGGAGCCGGGTCTGCTCTGGCTCATTACCGCCGTCATCGACGGCCAGGCGGTACAGACCGCCGCGTTTCGCCTGGGCCGCCAGGCCGACCGGTTCGAGGAACTGGTCCTGTGCGATGATCGTGCGGGACCCGACCCGGTGCGCGCAACGCCCGCCTGGGCCAGGATGGAACCCACGAACGGGACATGAGCGGTGGAGAGGCCATGAACTTCGGCAGCGACAATGTGACGGGCGTCCATCCCAGGATCATGGAGGCAATGGCCCGCGCCAATCACGGCACGCAGCCCTCCTATGGCGCGGACGAAGTGACGACGCGCCTGCAGCAGCGCCTGGCCGACCTGTTCGAGCATGAGGTAGTGGCCTTTCCCGTGGCGACCGGCACGGCCGCCAATGCGCTGGCGCTGGCCCAGGTGACGCCGCAATGGGGCTCCGTCCTCGCCCATGCGGAGGCCCATGTGTGCGAGGACGAATGCGGCGCGCCGGAAGCGTTCAATCCCGGCAGCCGCGTCATCGGCATCCCGGGCGCGCATGGCAAGCTGGAGGCCGCCGGCGTCGCGCGGATCCTCGACCGCTTCACGCCCGGCTTCGAACACCAGCTCCAGCCCAGCTGCCTCAGCCTGACCCAGGCAACGGAGGCGGGCACGGTCTACAGCGTGGCCGAAGTGACGGAACTCGCCAATCTGGCGCATGAGCGGGGCCTGGCCGTGCACATGGACGGCGCGCGCTTCGCCAATGCCGTGGCGCACCTGAAGTGCTCGGCCGCCGACCTGACATGGCGCGCAGGGATCGACGTCGTCTCCTTCGGGGCTACCAAGAACGGCGCCATGGCAGCGGAGGCGGTGATCTTCTTCGACCCGGCCAGGGCGGAACACTTCCGTTACCGGCGCAAGCGGGTGGGGCACCTGTTCTCGAAGATGCGCTTCGTCTCCGCCCAGCTCGAAGCCTATGTGGCCGATGACCTGTGGCTGGCCAACGCCGCGCATGCCAACGCCATGGCGCTGAAACTGGCCGACGGCCTGATCCAGCCGCCGGGCACCCGCCTGGCCCACCCTGTACAGGCGAACGAGGTCTTTGTCCGCCTGCCCACCGATGTCGCCCACAGGCTCGAGGCGGGTGGCGTGCAGTTCCACGACTGGCCGGGAGAGCCTGCGACGGACGGCGCGCTGCTCTACCGTTTCGTGACCGCGTTCGACACCGATCCCGCCGCGGTGGACCGGGTGGTGGCCCTGGCCGCAGGGACCATCGCCGCAGCTGGCTAGGACACCTCCCGGCAGGCTCGGCGAATGCGCCGTGCGGCATCTGCAAAGAAGTGCTTGATCGGGCGGGGGCTTGCCGTTATCTAGGCGCTCCCGGCCTCGTCCCCATCGTCTAGAGGCCTAGGACGGCGCCCTCTCACGGCGCAAACAGGGGTTCGAATCCCCTTGGGGACGCCAGCCGCGTCGCAAGCCGAAATCGTCAACAGGCGCGGGAACCACCGGATCAGGGTGGGTCCGGGCGACGTGCTGTCGCTAGCGCACCGTGGCATTCGGCCTTGGGGCAGCTGCTTGACCTCGCGTCCTGCGCTGCCGTCGCGCACTATGCCCCTCGCGAACGAACAAGAACGGGCGGCCGGAGTCGCCTGACGGAGGGGACGATGGACGCCAGCCACGATGGTGCGGACCAGGCGCATGCACGGCTGTTCACGCCGCTGAGCTTTGCGCGTGGGCCCGCCATGGCCAACCGCATCGCCCTGGCGCCGATGACGACCGACCAGGCGCTGCCCGACGGGACGCTGCCGCCGGACGAGTTGCGCTGGATCGCCAGGCGCGCCCAGGGCGGCTTTGGCCTGGTCATGACCTCGGCCTCCTATGTCCAGCCCAATGGCAAGGCCGGCGGGGGGCAGACCGGCCTGTGGTCGGACGCCCACATCCCCTCGCTGGCCCAGCTGGCACAGGCGATACGTGTGCAGGGGCGGGTCGCGACGCTGCAGCTGCACCATGCCGGGTGCCGCGCCTGGAAGCGGACCGTCAGCGACATCGTTGCCCCCTCCCCCCATGCCGAGACGGGCGCCCGCGCCCTGTCCACGGCGGAGGTGGAACAGGTCGCGGCCGATTTCGTCGCCGCCGCGGTGCGGGCCGAGCACGCGGGCTTTGACGGCGTCGAACTGCATGGCGCGCATGGCTACCTGCTGGCGCAGTTCCTGTCGGTCGAGGACAACCGCCGCGACGACCGCTATGGCGGCTCCCTGGAGAACCGGGCGCGCCTGATCACCGAGATCATCGCCGGCGTGCGCCATGCCTGCCGCCCCGACTTCCAGCTTGGCCTGCGCCTGTCACCCGAACGCTGGGGCATGCGCCTGGGGGAGATGCGCGAGCTGGCCGCCCGGTTCATGCAGGATGGCGACCTGGACTGGCTGGACCTGTCGCTGTGGGACGCGGCGAAGCAGCCGGAGGACGCGAGCTTTGCCTCGCGTCCGCTGCTCGGCTGGTTCACTGACCTGCCCCGCGGCGGCACCCGCCTGGGGGTCGCAGGCAGGATCACGACACCGCGCGCAGCCAGCGCCATGCTGGCCGCCGGGGCGGAATTCGTCATGGTTGGGCGGACGGCGATTCTGCATCCCGACTGGCCGCGGCTTGCGCGGGACCCCGCCTTCACGCCCCTGCCGACGCCAGTCGGGGCGGATTATCTGGCGGCGCAGGACTGCGGGGCGCGCTTCATCCGCTACCTGCATACGTTCCAGAACTTCGTCGCGTCCGAGCAGGTGGCGTCGTGAGCGGTGACGCCATCCGGTTCCGCTTCAGCGCGGAGCAGGCAGAGTTCCGCGAGATGCTCCGGCGCTATTTCGGCCAGGTCTCGCCTACCAGTCGGGTGCGCCAGCTGATGGAGACGGACAGCGGCTGGGACCGGGCCGACTGGGACGCCATGAATGCGCAGTTCGGGCTGAGCGGCCTGCACGTGCCCGAAGCCTATGGGGGCCAGGGCTTCGGCTGCATCGAACTTGGCATCGTGGCTGAGGAGATGGGACGCGCCCTGGTATGCGGGCCCTATTTCGCGTCGTCCGTGCTGGCCACCGGCGCGATCCTGGCCGGGGCGAGCGATGCCCAGAAGCGGGTCCTGCTGCCGCCCATGGCCGCCGGGACAAGCATCGCAACGCTGGCCTGGACCGAACCGGGCGGCAGCTGGGATCCGACGGACATCGCGATGACCGCGACGCCCGCAGGGGGCACCTACCGGCTGGACGGAACCAAGAGCTTCGTGCCCGACGGGAAAACGGTCGACCTGATCGTGGTGGCGGCACGCCTGCCGGGGACGACGGGCGCCCAGGGCCTGTCGCTGTTCACGGTGCCGGGGGATGCGGCCGGCCTGCAGCGCCGCGCGCTGACGGTCATGGACCCGACCCGCCGGCTGGCGCGCCTGGATTTCAGGAAAGTCGAGGCGACGCTGCTGGGGGACGTGGGGAGCGCCCTGGCCCCGCTGTCGGACACCCTGGCCCTGGCTGCCATGGCACTGGCCAACGAGATGGTGGGCGGGGCCGAGCGCCTGCGGGAGCAGGCACTGGACTATGCCCGCATGCGCATGCAGTTCGGCCGACCGCTCGCCGCCTTCCAGTCGATGAAGCACAAGCAGGCGGACATGCTGCTGGAGGTCGAGCTCGCCCGCTCCGCCGCGTGGTACGCGGCGGAAGCCGCAGCCTGCGGGGCGCCCGACCGGGTGGCCGCTGCGTCCCTGGCCAAGGCCGCGGCGTCCGAGGCGTACCTGCAGACAGCGCTGCATGCCATCCAGATCCACGGCGGCATCGGCTTCACCTGGGATAACGACACCCACCTGTGGTTCAAGCGGGCCAAGAGTTCGGAGGTGTTCCTGGGCGATGCGGCCTGGCATCGCGAGCGCATGCTGCGCGCCATGGGACATTGAGGGAGGCCGCGATGAGCACGACAACGGAAGCGGCCCTGCGTGCCGAGGTCGCCGCCTGGCTGGCCGCCAACTGGGATCCTGAGCTGAGCCTGGTCGCATGGCGAAATCGCCTCATCGACGGCGGCTGGGCGGCACCCGCCTGGCCCAGGGCCTGGTTCGGACGCGACCTGCCCCCGTCCCTTGCCGCCGTCGTGGAGCAGGAGATCCGCAAGGCAGGTGCGGTCGGCGTTGCGCGCACGGGTCCGCGCACCCTGGCGCAGTCCGTGCTGCTGGCTCATGGGACGGACGCCCAGAAGCGCGCCTTCCTGCGCCGCAGCCTGACGGGCGAGGATGGCTGGTGCCAGCTGTTCAGCGAGCCGGGCAGCGGCTCCGACCTTGCGGCTGCTACCACGCGGGCGGAGCGGCGGGACGGGCGCTGGATCGTCAATGGGCAGAAGCTGTGGACGACCAGCGCGCATCATGCCGACTGGGGCTTGCTGCTGGCACGCACGAACTGGGACGTGCCCAAGCACCAGGGCCTGAGCTATTTCATCATCGCCATGCGCCAGCCGGGCGTGGTGGTGCAGCCCCTGCGCCAGATGAACGGCCATGCCTCGTTCAACCAGGTGTTCTTCACCGATGCGGAGGTGCCGGCGGACAACCTGGTCGGAACCGAAGGCGGCGGCTGGGCTGTCGCGACCACCACGCTGATGCATGAGCGCCGTGGCTTCGAGTCGATCGCCCCGGGGCCAGCGGACCCTGCGCCGCGCGCGGGTCGCGTCCATGACGAGGAGCGGGCCGAGACCGCGATCGCCCTTGAGCCCTACAAGTGGTATCCGCAGCGGACCGGGCGCGTCGACCTGGTGATCGAGCGGGCACGGGAAACAGGCGCCATCGCCGATCCTGCGACGCGCCAGGAGATCGCAAAGCTGCTGGTCCTGGCGCGTTGCGCCGAATGGACCGCACGCCGCGCCCGCGCGGCACAGGCCGATGGCCGCGCCCCGGGGCCGGAGGGTTCGCTGGCCAAGTTGGCCGCCAGCCAGATCGCACGCGCGGCGGCGCGCGTCCATACGCGGATCAGCGGCGCCGACGCCATGCTCAGCGGCGCGGACAGCCCGATGGACGGCATCATCGCGGAAATCCTGGTGTCGACGCCGGCCATCTCGATCGCGGGGGGCACGGACGAGATCCAGCGCAACATCATCGCCGAGCGCGTCCTTGGCATGCCCAAGGATGACAATCCGGACGCCGGCAAGCCCTTCCGCGACATACGCCGCACCGTCGTCCGCTAGGCCGGACGGTGCGGCGGGCAGGTCAATCCAGCACGAAGTCGGCGGGATCGGGCTTCCGCGTCGCCTCCCAGTACTCGACCAGGGGGAACGGCCAGTTCTGGCTGACCCGGCCCTTGGCATTCTTGTACCAGCTGGTCACCTGGGGGGCGCCCCAGGCCATCAGGGCATTGGCTGCGTCCACCCGGGCGTTGAAGGCGTCGTGCACGTCGCGGCGCGGCTCCAGCGTGGCGTGGCCCGTCTCGGCCAGCATCTGCAGGGCGCCCACGACGTAGCGGACGCTGCACTCCGAGAAGAATATGATGGAGCCGTTCACCACGATGTTCGTGTTGGGGCCATAGAGCACGAACAGGTTGGGGAAGTTGGGAATCGTCATGCCCAGATAGGCACGGGCATCGCCAGCCCACTGCTCGTGCAGCTCCACCCCGCCGCGACCATGGACCTTCAGCGTCTTGAGGAAATCCGAGGCTGTGAAGCCGGTGCCATAGATGATGACGTCAACCTCGTGCAGCGTGCCGTCGGCCGTACGGATCCCCGCCTCCGTGATCTCGGCGATGGCAGCGGTGACCAGGTCGACATTCGGCCGTTTCAGCGCCGCGATCCACACGCCGTTGTCGCGCACGGTCCGCTTGCCGCCGATCGGATAGGCGGGAATGACCTTCTCCACCAGGTCTGGCCGGTCGGCCAGCTGGGGCAGGATGCCCTGGACCAGCATCTCGCGCAGTTCGGCGTTGGCGGCGCTGACCGCGCTCGCGGGCCCGTCATAGGCCGGATCGCTGCGCACCGCATCAATCAGCCCGTCGGTCAGCATCCAGAACAGCCAGAAGCGATACCACTTCTCGTAGTAGGGCACGGTTTCCAGCAGCCACGACTCGGCGGACGACACGGCGTCATGGTAGTCGGGCGTGGGCCCAAGCCAGGGCGGCGTGCGCTGGAACACCGTCAGGTGCCCGACATCGGGGGCGATTTCCGGCACGAACTGGAAGGCCGACGCGCCGGTGCCGATCACGGCCACCCTCTTGCCCTTCAGGTCGACGTCATGACGCCAGCAGGCGGAGTGGAAGGCCGTGCCCTTGAACCGGTCGCGACCGGGGAAGTCGGGAATGCGCGGCTGGTTCAGCTGGCCCACGGCGCTGATCACCGCGTTGGCGGTCAGCACGTCCGTCGTGCCGTCGTCCTTGCGGATGGTCACGTCCCAGGTCTTTGACGCCTCGTCGAAGCGGGCTTCCGTGACCTGGGTCGAGAAGCGGATATGGGATCGCAGGCCGTACTTCTCCACGCAGTCCTGGAAGTACTTGCGCAGCACCGGCTGGGTCGAGTAGTGCGCCGGCCATTCATGGTTCGGCTCGAACGAATAGCCGTAGAGATGGCTGGGATTGTCGACGCGACAGCCGGGATAGGTGTTCTCGAACCAAGTCCCGCCGGCCTCCGCGTTCTTCTCGATCACCTCGAACGCAATGCCTGCCTGGGCCAGGCGGATCGCCGACAGGATGCCGGACATGCCGGCTCCGATCACGATCACCTTCAGGCCCGCCGCGGCGGCCTTCAGCACCGGCGCCTGCCAGTCGGGCCGGCGGCTGTCGCTGCCGGTCAGGGCCAGTTCCTCAAGCAGCATGGGGACATAGCGCTCGGGCACGTCGGCGCCGGCGACGAAGTCCATCATCCGGCGCAGGGTTGCCCCATCCGGCGGCGGCGGCAGGCTGCGATCCCCGTCGAGCCAGGCCGTGAGCACCTGCTTCGCGCGCGCCCGAAGCGCCGCCTGCCGGTCCTCCGGATAGCCGCCAAGCCGCCCATCGGCAAAGAACTCGTAGACCGGCTTCATGTCGTCGCTCAGCAGGCCGGCATCGCCTGTGATGTGGACGAGCGACATCAGCAGCGACGGCAGGTGCGCCTGCGCCAAGGCCTGGTCCAGCAATGCGGTCCGGTCGTCGATGACCGAATTCCCGTCAGCCATGAGTATCCCTCCGCGAGGTCAGTACAGCGTTGTCCCGAACCAAATTAGGCGATGCGGCCTATTCCGCAACGGCACGGGCCGGCGTCCGCTCGCGAAAGGCTGGGATCACCTCGTTCGCGAACAGGCGCATGGAGCCCTCGCGCGCATCGATGCCGCTGGCGCGCCAGAAATCGCACATGATCTGCCGGCAGCCGAGCGCGTCGATCTGGCGCTGCACCTGATCGATCACCGTCCCGGGCGAGCCCGCCAGGACCAGCCCTGCCTCCATCAGGCCATCCAGCCCGACGCCCACGAACTTCTGCGGGTTCATTGTCAGCCAGTACTCATAGCCGGCCGTACCGGCGGCGGCGCCAGGCGACTTGGTGAACACGGGTGCCGTCGTCCGGGCGGTATGGTCCCAGAAGCGCACCACCCGCTCGGCCGCGATCTCCCGCGCTTCGGCATCGGTGGACGCCACGCAGACCATGCGCAGCGGTACGATGCCGCCACGGCGGACAGCCACGCCGGCCTGCCTGGCCGCCGCCTCGTAACGCGCGCGCTGCTGGGCCCCGGTCGCCAGGTCCTCGCCGATCTGCATGGCGGGATAGTCGTGGGCGGCCGCCCATTCGACCGACTTCGGGCTCTGCGCGGTCATCCAGACGGGGGGATGCGGCTGCTGCACGACGCGCGGCGCGATCTCGGTCGGCGGGACCTTCACATGCACGCCATCATGGGCCATCCGCCCCGTCCGCCAGGCGGCAAGGACGGCGTCGTGGGCCTCCACGAAGCTCTCCCAGGAATGCGCGGAGTCCAGGGAGTAGGACTGGAATTCGTGCCCCGTGATGCCCCGCCCGATGCCCCACTGGAAGCGGCCGTTGGACAGCAGGTCCAGCATCGCCCCTTCTTCCGCGATGCGCGTCGGATGATGGAAGGGCAGCACCGTGATCGCCGTCCCCAGCTTGATCCGGCGCGTCTCGCGCGCGGCGATGGCCAGGAACAGGTTGGGCGACGGGCTGGTGGAGAACAGGGTGTCGAAATGATGCTCGGCGAACCACAGCATGTCGAAGCCAAGTTCGTCCGACAGGCGGATTTCGCGCAAGATCGAGGCATAGACCTCGGCCTCGCTGCCCTGGCCTGCGGTGGGGCCGATGATGAAGACCGAGAATTCCATGGCTGCGTCCCATCCCGTCAGGGCGCAGCTTTCCGCCGCGCCGTCTTTTCCGCAGGATTAGAACGCGTCCTAAGGCCCGGTCAAGCCGGATCCAGCAGGGCCTTCGCCAGGTGCAGGCGGGCGGCGACCCGGGGCGCCCCGGCCGCGGTCATGTGCGGCAGCAGCAGCAGCATGATCCCGTAGTTGACCTGAGCCGACAGCTGCACGGTCGTGATCTCGCCCCCCAGCCAGCGCCGGATCGCGCCAGAGAACATGTCCATCAGGTACTGGATGATCAGGCCGCCGCGCGCCTCCGCCTGGAGCAGCCCCTCGTCCCGGCAGCGCTCCAGCAGCGCACTCCAATAGACGACCCGCGGCTCCTGGAAGATGCGGATCAGGGCCGGGTCCCCCCCGCCATAGGCGGCGCCATAGAGCGCGCGGTAATAGTCGGGGTCGGCCTCCAGCGCGGCAAAGGCATTGTCCAGGCCAGCCAGCATCCGGGCCAGGCCGTCACCAGGTGCCTGCGCCTCCAGCCGCCGCAGGCCGGCGTCGAGTTCGCGACCGGACAGCGCCGCCAGGATGCCGTGCTTCGACTTGAACAGGTTGTAGGGGGTCATGTTGGCGACGCCGGCGCATTCGACCAGGCGTCGCATGGAAAGCTGGCCGGTCGCGCGCAGAACGTCCACGGCGGCGTCCAGGATCCGCTGGGCCGTCGGGCTCAGGCGGGTGTCGGCCGGACAGTCAGGCGCGTTCGGAACAGAAACCATCGCCCTTCTGTGACGGCAGGCGACGGCCCTGTCAAACCGCGTCAGGCCGCAGTCGCGACGGTGCGCTGCGACCCGCGCGTGGCGAGCAGCGCGATGACCGCCAGCACCGTCGGGGGCAGCGTCACCCAGCACACCATGGCCCAGCCATAGTGGGTCAGTATGCCCCCCGAGGCGAACGAGCCAATCGCCATCAGGCCGAAGACCAGGAAGTCGTTCAGCGTCTGGACCTTGGCGCGCTCGTCAGGCTGGTGGCATTCCAGGACCAGCGCCGACGCGCCGACAAAGGCGAAGTTCCAGCCCAGGCCCAGCAGGATCAGCACGATCCAGAAGTGCGCGACGGCGACGCCCGTCAGGCCCACCCCCGCCGCCCCCGCGATCAGGAGCAGGCCCACGAACACGATCACCGGCGTGCCAAAGCGGGCAATCAGGGCGCCCGTGAAGAAGCTGGGCCCATACATGGCGATGACGTGCCATTGCAGGCCCAGATTGGCATCCTCCTGCGACAGGCCGCACAGCTTCATCGCCAAGGGCGCGGCCGTCATGACGAGGTTCATCAGCATGTAGGCGATCGCGCCGGTGACGACTGCGCCGACGAAACGCGGCTGCCGCAGGATCTCGGCCAGCGGACGCCCGCTGGTGCCGTCGGCGGCGGCGATTGGCGGCAGGCGCACCCCGCCCAGGATCACGCCGGCCAGGATCGCGACCACCGCCTGCGCCGCGAAGGTCGCCGCAAACAGGTAGGGCAGCCACAGGTTCATGGTCAGTGTCACCAGCTGCGGCCCCAGGACCCCGGCAAAGACGCCGCCCGCCATCACGGCCGACAGCGCGCGCGGCCGCCGCTCGGGCGGCGCCGCATCGGCCGCGGCAAAGCGGAAGGACTGCGCAACCGCGGCATAGGCGCCACCGAAGAACGTCGCGATGCAGAACAGGGGGAAGGAGGCCAGGAGCACGGCGGGGACGGCCAGCACCCCCGCCAGGACACCGCAGCCCGACCCGGCAAGGAACGCCGCGCGGCGGCCATGGCGCTGCGCCAGCATGCCGGCCGGGATTGTGCACAGCGCCATCCCCACCACGAAGATCGAGATCGGCAGGGTCGCCAAGGCCGGATTCGGCGCCAGCCCGTTGCCGACGATGGCGCCGGTCGCGAAGACGATCGTCGCATTGGCCCCTGCAAGGGCCTGGGCAATACCCAGCCGCAGGATGTTGCGACGCTCCAGTGTCGGTACCGCGGTCATGGTGATGGTCCCCCCGCGGCCACCATATCCGGTTCTACGTCACCTCGACTGTTGAACCGCGCAAGCCTGCCTTGCCCGGGGCGAAGGGCTCTGACCCCGTTGCGGGGCTCACAGGTCGGGATGCCTCAGGTGCCAGTCGGTCGCGGACTGGAAGGCCTGGCCGATTCGCAGCGCCGTCGCCTCGGCGTACCCCCGGCAGACGATCTGCAGCGAGCACGGCAGGCCAGCGGCCGTGAAGCCATCGGGCACGGCCAGGGCGCACAGTTCGAGCATGTTGGCGAAGCGCGTGAAGCGCGACGGCAGGCGGGCCGGGTCGACCTTGGCCACCGGGATGGCCGGCACCTCCGTCGTGGGCGTGAGCAGCGCGTCGACGTCATCCATCGCCGTCAGCAACGCCTGCTTCATCGCACCCAGGCGTTGCCGGGTGCGGAGGTAGTCGACGGCGCTGATCGTGGCGCCGGCCAGGATGTTTCCGCGAACATTTTCGTCCAGCGGCAGGGCGGGATCCTCGGCCATCGCCCCATGGGCGGCATAGGCCTCCGCAGGCACGATCGTGTTGAGTGCGAGAAGGTCGGCAAACTGGAATGGCAGGCGCATCGGCACCACCTCGGCCCCCAGGTTCGCGAACGTGTCCAGCGCGGCATCATAGGCGGCGAGGACGGCGGGATCGCAGCCCGCCCGCTCGGCCTCGGGCATCGCGCCCAGGCGCAGGCCGCGCACACCGCGGTGCAGCCGTGCCCCGGGCTCGTCGGGTGGCAGGCCGTGGGTCAGCGGGTCCAGCGGATCCGGCCCGCGCAGGACCTCATAGAGCAGGGCCACGTCCTGCACCGAGCGGGCCATGGGTCCCGGCGTATCGAAGCTCCAGGCCAGCGGCAGGACGCCATGCGTGCTGATCCGGCCGATCGTCGTCTTCAACCCGGTCAGGCCGCAGAACGATGCGGGCAGGCGGACGGAGCCGCCGGTATCGGTGCCAACCGCCCAGGGCACAAGACCGGCTGCCACCGCCACGCCGGAGCCGCTGCTGGACCCGCCGGGGACGCGGTGGACGTTCATGTCCCAGGGATTCCAGGGCGTCCCCATGTGCTGGTTGGTGCCCCAGCCGCCCATGGCGAATTCGACCGTGTGCGTCTTGCCCAGCACGATCATGCCCTGTGCCAGCAGCCGGCGTGCCAGGGTTGCGGTGGCGCTGGCGACATGGCCACGCCGCGCGGCGGACCCGCCGGTTGTGACATGACCTTCCAGGTCGATCAGGTCCTTCAGCGCGAT
This sequence comes from Zavarzinia sp. CC-PAN008, assembly GCF_051903925.1. Taxonomy (GTDB): domain Bacteria; phylum Pseudomonadota; class Alphaproteobacteria; order Zavarziniales; family Zavarziniaceae. The sequence goes on along the minus strand of NZ_CP173678.1, from coordinate 3,142,832 downwards.
CGGGATACCATGCAGGGGTCCTGCCGCGTGGCCGGCGCGCAGCGCCTTGTCCGCCGCCTCAGCCGCCAGACGTGCGATCGGGCCGTGCACTGCGACAAAGGCGTGGAGCCGCGGCTCAAGGCGCTCGATGCGGGCCAGGGCCGCATCGACCACGTCCACCGGCGACAGACGGCGCGTGGCGATCGCCTGGGACAGGGCGGCTGCGGAGAGGAAGGCCGTGTCAGGAGCAGAGATGGGCATCGGGACCGCGGGACTGTTCCGGGGACGCCATTATTCGACGTCCCCTGCCCCGCCCTCCAGCCGGAAATCGCGCGGGCTGGGCCCTCAGCCGATTCGCTCGATCTGTGCCTCCAGCGCCGCCCGCACCTGGGCCAGACGCTCGTCGCGCGCGTCGGGCCAGGCCAGATATTGCAGCGAGACGGGGCGCGAGACGCTGAATGCGGTCAGGCTGGAGATCAGCAGCAGCGCCTCGATCCGCGCGGCGCTGCCGACCACCCGCTGGCCGCGCGCACGGGCGACCAGCGCCGCGACCAGTTCCACGCCGGGCGCCCACAACTGCTCGTACAGCAGGGTAAAGGCGGGCCCCGGCTCCACCATCTCCCGGGTGAAGAAGGCGATCCACAATTCGGCGTCGTCGGCGACCGACAGTTCAGCCAGCGCCCCGATCAGTGCCTTAAGCCCGGCGCGCGCGTCGGCACCGCTCATGTCGCCCTGGAGCGCCGTCACCGTCGCCTCGGCCAATGCCAGCATATGGGCCTGGTAGCGTTGCAGGATGGCCTCCGCGCAGGCGAGGTAGAGGCCCTCCTTGCCACCGAAATAGTACTTCAAGGCTGGCAGGTTGACCTCTGCCGCCTCGGCGATGCCGCGTGTCGTGGCGCCGCGGAAGCCATGCGCGCCGAACGCGCGCAAGCCCGCCTCCAGGATGCGGGCGCGGGCCTCGTCCCCCTTGCGATAGCCTGCGGGCCCGGCCCGGACGCCCGCGTTCGACCCGCCACGCTGCACGTTGCTGACCCCTCCCCGTTCGATCCGACCGCGAGGCACGGGCATAGCAGAACCCGCCGCGCCACCAAAGAGCTTGCAAGGACGAGCCCGAGCAAGAATACTATCACCTGATACACAATCAACCGTCGACCAGGCAAACGCGGCAGCGCACCCCCATGAGCGAGCAGAAATCCTATCTCGGCTGGCGCATCGACTATGCAACGCCCGTGGGCGAGGCGGCCCTGCACCATCCGGCGTCGGTCCAGTGGCGGGTGTTCAAGAATCCCGTGGCGCTGGGTGTGGGCGGCGTGGCGGCGGTCCTGATGGAGTTTGCCGACGCGCGCATCCGCTCCGGCGTGTGGGACCATTCGATCTACAAGACGGACCCGATCGGACGGTCCAAGCGCACGGGCATCGCCGCGATGGTGGGTGTCTATGGCCCCGCAAGTGCGGCCCGCCGCGTCATTGCCGGCGTCACCAACATGCATGCCAAGGTCGCCGGCACCACCCCGGGGGGCGAGGCGTACAAGGCGCTGGACCCCGAACTGCTGGACTGGGTCAGCGCCACGGCGGGGTTCGGCTTCCTGAATGCCTATGACCGCTTCGTGTCCCCCTTGAGCGAAGCGGACAAGGACCGCTTCTATCGCGAGGGAGAGATCGTCGCCCGCCTCTATGGCGTACAGGTCTGTCCGCGCTCGCAAGCCGACTTCCTGGCCATGATGGAACGGCTGGCGCCGCGCTTCGAGCCGCACCCGATCGTGACCGAGTTCCTGGACATCATCCAGTCGGGCAAGGCGGCGCCCGGCATTCCTCGGGTGCTGCATCGCGCCCTGGCCCGCGCCGCCGTCTCGATCCTGCCGCCTTTGGTGCGGGACAGGCTTGAACTGGGCCGCGCCTTCGACCTGACACTGGCCGATCGCCTGATGCTGAAGGCGGCCGGCGCCCTGGCCGAGCGCGTGGCCGATCCCCGCGCACCGGCCTGCCAGGCCAGCGTGCGCCTGGGCCTGCCCGCCAATTTCCTCTACCGCCGTCCGGCAGAGCAGCAACGCCTGCTGGACCGTGCGGGCCTGGGCCAGGGGGGCTTGGCCCAGGCAGCATGATGGGCGCGGCGACGCCGGCCCCGCCGACCCGGCCGTTCGTCCGTTGACGACGGACGCCCCGTTGTCTACCCAAGGGTAGACTTGAAGTCGCACCCCCGGTCCTTGCCCGTTGACGGGGTGCAACTTCTGGCGTTTGTGTGCGCCCCAAGGTTCAGGAAAGGGAAACGTCGTGGCCGAAGCTTATATCGTTGATGCGGTTCGCACCCCGCGTGGCATTGGCAAGGTGGGCAAGGGCGCGCTGGCGCACCTGCACCCGCAGATCCTGGCCGCCACGGTGCTGGGCGCGCTGCGCGACCGCAACAAGCTGGATACGTCGACCGTCGACGACATCATCTGGGGCACCTCCAGCCAGCGTGGCGCCCAGGGCGGCGACATGGGCCGCATGGCCGCCCTCGACGCCGGCTTCGACATCAAGGCATCGGGCGTGACGCTGGATCGCTTCTGCGGCTCGGGCATCACGTCGGTGGCGCTGGCCACGGCCCAGGTCCTGTCGGGCATGGAAGACTGCGTCATCGCGGGTGGCACCGAGATGATGAGCTACACGGCCTCGACTGCGGACCCGAAGAATCCGCCGATGATGGACGCCGGCAACCTGCGCCTGCGCGCCAAGCATCCGCAGTCGCAGCAGGGCGTCTGCGCGGACGCGATCGCGACGCTGGAAGGCATCGACCGCGCGGCAGTTGACCGCCTGGCCGTCGTCAGCCAGGAGCGCGCCGCCGTCGCCCTGAAGGAAGGCCGCTTCAACCGCTCAGTCGTGCCCGTCTACAACCCCGACGGCACGCTGGCGCTGGATCACGAGGAGTTCCCGCGTCCGGGCACGACCATGGACACGCTGGCCGGTCTGAAGACCGTGTTCAACATGTACATGGACATCCCGGTCGACGACCAGGGCACGACCTATGGCTCGATGGTCTTCGCGAAGTACCCGCAGCTGAAGGGCAAGATGACCCACGTCCACCATGCCGGCAATTCGTCGGGCGTGGTCGACGGTGCGGCCGCCATCCTGGTCTGCTCGGCCGACTACATGAAGAAGCATGGCCTGAAGCCGCGCGCCCGCGTGGTCGCCACGGCGAACATGGGCGACTGCCCGACCCTGATGCTGAACGCGCCGGTGCCGGCGGCGAAGAAGGTCCTGGCCAAGGCCGGCCTGACGACCGACGACATCGACGTGTACGAGATCAACGAGGCGTTCTCGGTCGTCGCCGAGAAGTTCATCCGCGACCTGAACCTGAACCGCGAGAAGGTCAACCGGAACGGCGGCGCCATGGCGCTGGGTCATCCGATCGGCGCCACGGGCTCGATCCTGATCGGCACCGCGCTGGACGAACTGGAGCGGACCGGTGGTCGCTATGGCCTGGTCACCATGTGCGCCGCCGGCGGCATGGCCCCGGCCATCATCATCGAGCGCGTCGAGGCCTGATCCTCTACCGGATGGGTCCGGACAACGGACCCTGATGCCGGGCGGCCACCGCCCGGCCCGCCTCAAGGCCAGCCTGCAAGGGCTGGCCTTTTTCTTTGCCCGGCCGGTTTGAGGCATCACGTGGGATCGCCTAAGCTCCGCGTCGCATGACCCAATTCCTTGATCCAGACGCCCTGGCCGGCCTGTTCCGTCCGGGCATGACCGTCTTTGTCGCCGCCGCCTCGGGCGAGCCCATCGGCATCCACGACGCACTGAAGGAGCACGCCGCAGCCCTGGCCGGCGTCACCTTCATCATGGCCCCCGTCCCCGGCATCAACCGCAGGGACTGGAGCGCGCTGAACCCCGACTCGCGCCTGCTCAGCTATTTCGCGGCGCCCGAACTGGCCGAAGGGATGGCGGCCGGCCGAGTGTCCTATGTGCCGATGTCCTATCGCGGCATCCATGACGATCTGGACCGCCGGCAGATCGACATGGCCATTGTCCAGGTGGCCCCGGAGAAGGACGGCAGCTTCGGCAGCGGCATGGCCTTCGACCTGGCCGCGGCCCCGCTGGCCAACGCGCCGGTCGTGCTGGCAGAGGTGAATGCCGCGATGCCGGACCTGGCCGGTGCCCCGCGCATCCCGGCCGCGCGCATCGACCATGCCTTTGCCACCGACCGCACCCTTCCCGTCCTGGGCAGTCCCAAGGCGGACGCGGTGACGGACGCGATCGGCGCCCATGTGGCGGCCCTGGTGGTAGACGGCGCCTGCATCCAGCTGGGCATCGGCGCCATGCCGGCGGCCGTGCTCGCGGCCCTGACCACGCGCAACGACCTGGGCGTGCACAGCGGCATGATCCCGGAAGGCACGATGCCGCTGATAGAGGGTGGCCAGATCACGGGCAAGGCCAAGACGGTCGACCGCGGCCTGATCGTCACCGGTGCCGTCATGGGCAGCCAGGCGCTCTACGACTTCGCAGCGGCGCGCCAGGACCTGGTGATCCGCCCCGTCACCGTGACCCACGATGTCGGCTATATCGGGGCCATCGACCGCTTCACCGCGATCAACTCGGCGCTGGAGATCGACCTGTTCGGCAATGTGAACGCGGAAGGCGTGGGCGGCCGTCTGGTCAGCGGGATCGGCGGCTCCATCGACTTCGTGCGCGGCGCTGCCCGCTCCAAGGGTGGCCGCGCGATCGTCGCCCTGCCCGCGACGGCCGCCGGGGGCAAGGCCAGCCGCATCGTCCCCGTCCTCCCCCCCGGCGCACCGGTCACCGCGGCACGGGGCGACGCCGACTGGATCGTGACCGAGCACGGTGCCCGGCGGCTGAAGGGCCTGTCCCTGGACGGGCGGGCCGAAGCGCTGGTCGAGATCGCAGCGCCCGAGTTCCGCGACTGGCTCAGGGCGAGCTGGGCAGCGCTCCGCTCTGGCCGGGCCCTGCCGGAAAGACCCGCACCCGCTGTGGCCTGATCACCAGGGGGGACCCGATCGGCGGCAGCCAGTCATGCTCCGGGGTTTCGACCTCGATGATGGCACCGTCCGTATCGCGCTGGATTTCCAGGCGGATCTGGTTGCCGGACGGGAACACATGGTGCAGCCGGCCGGTCAGGCCCTCGCCCGAACCCTCCGGCAGGACCTCGATGTCATAGGGGCGGACATAGGCCAGCGCCATGCCGTCCTTGACGCGGGCCAGGTCCTCCCCCTCCAGCGTGCAGGACCAGTCGCCGATCTGCAGGCGCCCATTGCGGACCGTGCCGGTCAGGCGGTTGGCATTGCCCAGGAACTCGGTCACGAACGCGGTGGCAGGCGTGCGGTAGACCTGGGCCGGCGTGCCCACCTGCTCGATCTGGCCCTGGCTCATGACCACGACGCGGTCGGCCAGTTCCAGTGCCTCCTCCTGGTCGTGGGTCACGAAGATCGAGGTCAGGCCCACCTCGGCGTGCAGCTGGCGGAGCCAGCGGCGCAGGTCCTTGCGCACCTTGGCGTCGAGTGCGCCAAACGGCTCGTCCAGCAGCAGGACCTTTGGCTCGATCGCCAGCGCCCGGGCCAGGGCCACGCGCTGGCGCTGCCCGCCTGAAAGCTGGTTGGGGTAGCGCTTGCCGAAGCCCTTGAGCTGGACGAGGTTCAGCAGCCGGTCGACCCGCGCCTGGATCTCGGCGCGCGGCGGGCGTTCGCGCCCCCGCTTGACCTCCAGGCCAAAAGCCACGTTCTGCGCCACCGTCATGTGGCGGAACAGGGCGTAGTGCTGGAACACAAAGCCCACGCGGCGGTCGCGCGCGCTTCGTCCTGCGATGTCCTCCCCCTCGAAATGAAGGGTTCCCGAGTCGGCGAAGTCCAGCCCCGCCAGGATGCGCAGCAGCGTCGTCTTGCCCGAGCCGGAGGGGCCAAGCAGGGCGACGAACTCCCCCGACTCGATCTTCAGGTCGACATGATTGAGCGCGGTGAAGGAGCCGAACGTCTTGACGACGTTGGAAACCTCGATCGACATCGTTTCCCCCGATCTCAATGGCCGCGCGTGGCGGCGATCTCGCGGCCGAAGCGCCATTCCACCAGGCTTTTGGCGACAAGCGTCACCAGGGCCAGCAGCGCCAGGAGCGAGGCCACCGCGAACGCGGCGACGGAGTTGTATTCGTTGTAGAGCATCTCGACCTGCAGGGGCATGGTTGTGGTCTGCCCGCGCAGGTTGCCCGACACGACCGAGACGGCCCCGAACTCGCCCATGGCCCGCGCGTTGCACAGCAGCACGCCATAGAGGAGGCCCCATTTGACGTTCGGCAGCGTGACCCGCCAGAAGGTCTGCCAACCGGACGCCCCCAGGACGATCGCAGCTTCCTCCTCCTCGGTCCCCTGTTCCTGCATCAGCGGGATCAGCTCCCGCGCGACGAAGGGAAAGGTCACGAACACGGTCGCCAGGACCAGGCCGCTGACGGTGAAGATGATCTTGATGCCCAATTCCTGGAGCAAAGGCCCAAAGAAGCCCTGCGCCCCGAAGAGCAGGACATAGACCAGGCCCGACACGACCGGCGAGACCGAGAAGGGCAGGTCGATCAGCGTGATCAGCACGCTCTTGCCCTTGAACTCGAACTTGGCGATGAGCCAGGCGGCCGCAATGCCGAAGACCAGGTTGAGCGGCACGGCGATCGCCGCCACCAGCAGCGTCAGGCGCACGGCCGACAGGGCATCCTTCTCGGTGATCGAGTGGAGGTACGCGCCCAGGCCGGCGTTCAGCGCCTCGTAGAAGACTGCGGCCAGCGGCACGACCAGAAACAGGACGAGGAATGCCAGGGCGAGCAGCGACAGCAGCCAGCGGACCCAGGCGGGATCGGACGTGGCGGCGGCGAACCAGGCCGGCGGCGCGGCGCGGCCGGCGGGGGTGTGGGGCGCGGCACTCATGTGGCGCGCATCCGGCCCCAGCGCTGGAGCAGATTGATGAAGAACAGGATCACGAACGAGATCAGGAGCATGACGACGCCGATGGCGGCGGCGCCGGCATAGTCGAACTGCTCCAGCTTGATCACGATGAGCAGCGGCGCGATCTCGGTCTTCAGCGGCATGTTGCCCGCGATGAAGATGACCGACCCGTACTCGCCCACGCCTCGGGCGAAGGCCAGGGCAAAGCCGGTCAGAAGAGCCGGCAGGATCGCGGGGAAGATGACGCGGGCAAAGGCCTGGAAGCGCGTGGCACCCAGGCTGATGGCTGCTTCCTCGGAATCCGAATTCATGTCCTGCAGCACCGGCTGGACCGTCCGCACGACGAACGGCAAACCGATGAATGTCAGGGCGATGAAGATGCCCAACTGGTTGTAGACGGCCTTGATGCCGATCTCGGCCAGAAGGCTGCCCAGCCAGCCGTTGGGGGCATAGATCGCACTGAGCGCCAGGCCCGCCACGGCGGTGGGCAGGGCAAAGGGCAGGTCGACGATGGCATCGACCACGCGCTTGCCGGGGAACGAATAGCGCACCAGAACCCAGGCGACCAGCAGGCCGAACACCAGGTTCAACAGCGCCGCCAGGAACGAGAGGCCGAAACTGACCCAGAGGGCCGAGACGACGCGCGGATCGCCAAGCGTCTTGGCCCAGAAGCCGGCAAGGCCAAGGTCCATCGGGCGCAGGATCAGAGCCGCCATCGGGATCAGCACGATCACGCCAAGGTAGGTCAGCGTATAGCCCAGGGTCAGCCCGAAGCCGGGAATGACGCTTGGCTGCCGCCATTGGGTCCGTTTCGCCAAGCCGGCCACCCCTGCCCCGATCGAAGTTCGTTCGATCCTACCCGACACGACCTCTCCGGTCGTCATTGTCGTCATTGAAACCCCTGCCTGACCGCCCCTGCCCGAACACGGAACCGCCGCGCACCGCTCTCCGGCGCGCGGCGGCCGTGCCGCCCCTTGTCCTCAGGGCTTGTAGATCTGATCGAAGATGCCGCCGTCGCCGAAGTGCTCGGCCTGGACCTTGCGCCAGCCGCCCAGTTCCTCGATCGTCACCAGCTTGATCGCCGGGAAGGTCTCGGGGTGGCGGGCCAGGACCTCAGGGTCACTCGGCCGATAATAGTTCACCGCGGCAAGCTCCTGCCCCTCCTTGGAGTAGAGGAACTCAAGATAGGCCTGCGCTGCCTCGCGCGTGCCGCGCTTGTCGACCACGCTGTCGACCACGGCTACCGGGGGCTCCGCCAGGATCGAACTGGACGGATAGACGATTTCCACCTTGTCCGGGCCCAGTTCCTTGATCGACAGATAGGCCTCGTTCTCCCAGGCCAGGAGGACGTCGCCGATCTCGCGCTGGACGAAGGTGGTGGTCGAGCCCCGAGCGCCGGTGTCGAGCACTGGCACATGCCTGAACAACTCGGTCACGAACGCGCGCGCCGACTCCTGCGTGCCCCCGGGCTGCTTGGCGGCCCAGTCCCAGGCCGCCAGGTAGTTCCAGCGCGCCCCGCCCGAGGTTTTTGGGTTCGGGGTGATGACCTGGACACCCTCATTGATCAGGTCGCCCCAGTCCTTGATCCCCTTGGGATTCCCCTTGCGCACCAGGAACACGATGGTCGACGTGTAGGGCGAGGAATTGTTCGGCAGTTCCGCCTGCCAGCCCGGCTGGATCAGGCCCTTGTCTTCGATCGCCTGGATGTCGGATGCGAGTGCCAGGGTGACGACGTCGGCCTCAAGCCCGTCGATGACGGCGCGCGCCTGGCGGCCGGACCCCCCGTGGGAGGACGTGATCGAGACGTCCCCCTTGCCCTGGGCCTTCCACCATTCGGCGAACTTCGCGTCGAACTGCTTGTACAGCTCGCGCGTCGGATCGTAGCTGACATTGGTCAGCGACGTATCGGCCAGGGCCGGGCACGCCAGCGAGAGAGCCAGGGCAACGCCCAGGAGGCCTGATTTCAATCCGGTCATGATCCCCTCTATCTCTATCGACATGATCGAGATTAGCGCATGGATCAGATCCCGTCACCCATGAAAAGATCGGCCCGGCGTCCGCCGCGCACATCCGCCAGGCTGGTATTGTCCAAGATGCGCGCCGTCGCCTCGTGCACCTGACCCAGGACACGCCGGATGGCGCAGGTTTGTTCGTCGTCGCAGTCCTCGCACCGGCGATAGGCCGTCTTGCTGATGCAGGGCACCTGCGCCAGCGGCCCGTCGATCGACCGGATCAGCGCACCGAAGCTGATCTCCTCCGGCCGCCGGGCCAGGGCATAGCCGCCGAAGCGGCCGCGCAGCGACCGCACGAAGCCTGCCCGCTTCAGGTCGAGCAGGATGAGTTCCAGGAACTTCTTCGGGACGTTCTGCTGCTCCGCGATATCGGCGATCAGCATTGGCTTCTCGCTGTCTTCCTGGGCCAGGGCCAGCAAGGCACGGAGCGCGTAACGCGCGCGTTGGGAGAGCATCTCGAATCTCTAGTGCAGCGCCGGCGATTTACCGCGCCATGACCGCCGGCGCAACACGCGTTTGCGGGGGTCTGCTACCGCATCGCCGCGCGCTTCAAGCGCAGTCCGGGCGGGACGTGCTCCGTCGCCTCTCCGTCGACACGCGCCGCCGCCCACGCGGCGTGATCGCTGACCCGGCCGTCCAGCAGTTCCCCCACGGCGTCCAGGTCGCTCGCCCGAACGGCATCGGCCAGGGTGTGGAGTGTCCGCGACAGCGCCGCGGCGTCACCGTCCGCCAGGATCGCGAACGTCACGGGGCTGGCCACCTCGACCAGGGAGCCCAGGGCATCGCGCAGGAACGTGTTGCCCGGCGCTTCCATAAGCGCCCTGTCGAATGCCGACACCGCGTTGAACTGATACAGCGGATCGTCCGTCGCGGGACCATCGTCCAGGACCTCCAGGTGCCCTTTTAGTTGCGCCGCCAGTGCGGCGTGGTCGACCTCGTCCAGTTCCTCGACCAGGGAGCGATAGAGGGTTGCCTGAAGCCGGTACAGGTGCGCGAGCTCCCTGGCGGATAGCACCCGCACGCGAAAGCCCCGTCTCGGCTGGTGATCGACCAGGCCGCGCTTCTGCAGCATCAGCAGGCTTTCGCGAATAGGCCCGCGGCTGGAACCAAAAGTGCGTTCCAGGTCTTGTTCGCGCAAAGGCCGGCCCGGCGCGTATAGTCCACGGATGATCCGCGCGCGGATCTCACCCGTCAGGTGATAGGGGAGGGTTTGAGGCAGGGTCTGGGGATGCCGTGCGCTCATCACCGACTCCGCTTCGGGGTCGGGCGCGTGGTCGTGTTCTTCTGGGCCATCAGGATACCTGGTCGTCTATGCTCTGAATGAACGTGGAGTGCACTCCGGGGTTCCCCGCGACGTTCGCCCGCGCGACGTTTCGGGCGGGCCGGGTTGCGGCATGGCCATGGCGTTCCTAGAGTGCGGCAGGGTTCACGCGGTACCGATTCCGCCACACACACGGTGCAGACTTGGCGACGCCGGCACATCACAGGATGCCCGAGCCGCAGGCCTCCCCCCTTTCCGGCCCCCTGCAGCAAAGCGGTGCGAACGACGCGGGCGAGCGCCAGCAGGCGGACCCTGCGGCCTGGCTCGACGGGCTTTGGTACTACGCCCTGCCCTCGTCCCAGGTGAAGCCGGGCGCCATGGTCACCCGCACCCTGCTGGGTGAGACACTGATCCTTTGCCGGACCAGCGAGGGGGAAGCGTTCGCGCTGCGTGACATCTGCCCGCACCGGGGAATCCCGCTGTCCTGCGGATCGTTCGACGGGCGGGAGGTGACCTGCTGCTATCACGGCTGGCGTTTCGATCGGACCGGCCATTGCACGGCCATTCCGTCGCTTACGGACGATCAGCGGTTCGAGTTCACAAAAATTCGCACCCGACGTTTTCCGGTGGCTGAAGCACAGGGCAACCTGTGGATCTGGGCGGGAGCCCAGCCCGATGTGCTGCCCCCACCGCCGCAGGTGCCGGAGATGCACGGCAGCCAGCAGCGGGTGGTCGAGACGCAGGAGTTTCCCTGCGCGCTGGACCACGCCGTGATCGGCCTGATGGACCCTGCGCACGGGCCCTATGTGCATCAGTCCTGGTACTGGCGCTCGCTGCGTTCGGCGCACGAGAAGGCCAAGCGGTTCGTCCCGTCGGACCTTGGCTTCACCATGGCGCGGCACAAGCCGTCGCGGAACGCCGCGGCCTACAAGCTGTTGGGCGGGGACCTGGAAACGGAGATCGCGTTCCGCCTGCCCGGCCTGCGTATCGAGACGATCACGGCGGGGCGCCACCGCTTCGTCGGCCTGACCGCCGTGACGCCGATCGACATGAACAGGACCCAAGTGACACAGGTGATGTATTGGACGATGCCCTGGCTCAATCTGCTCAAGCCCGTGGCGCGCTGGCTGGCGCGTCAGTTCGTGGGACAGGACCGCGCGATCGTGACCCAGCAGCAACGCGGACTGGCCCAGCGCCCGGCGCTGCTGCTGATCGATGATGCCGACACCCAGGCCAAGTGGTACTACGCATGCAAGCGGGAGTTCGCCCGCGCGGCCGCGGAACGTCGGCCGTTCGTAAACCCGGTGACAGAGCAGGTGCTGCGTTGGCGGTCGTGAATCATCCTGCCCCCCCGGTCATCACCACGACCGAAGAACTGGCCGAATTCTGTGCCGGCGCGCACAAGGCGCCCTATATCACGGTCGATACCGAATTCCTGCGCGAGAATACGTTCTGGCCGCAGCTCTGCCTGATCCAGGCGGCGACGCCGACGGACGCGCGCATCATCGACCCCCTGGCGCCGGACATCGACCTCACTCCGCTGGCGGCGGTATTGGCCAACCACTCGGTACTGAAGGTTTTCCACGCGGCGCGCCAGGACATCGAGATCTTCCTGCGCCTGTGCGGCTCGATCCCCGAGCCGCTGTTCGACACCCAGGTGGCCGCGATGGTCCTGGGCTTTGGCGAATCGGTGTCCTACGAGACGCTGGTGACCAAGATCGCGCGGGCCGAACTCGACAAAAGTTCGCGCTTCACCGACTGGTCGCGCAGGCCGCTGAGCGACCGCCAGCTGCACTACGCCCTGGCTGACGTCACCCACCTGCGTGTCGTCTACGAATACCTGGCGGGGCAGTTGGACAAGACCGGGCGCAGCGGCTGGCTGGACCAGGAAATGTCGGTGCTGATGGATCCCAGGACCTATCTGGTCGAGCCGGACGAGGCCTGGACGCGCCTGCGCACCCGCAGCGGCAATCGGCGCTTCCTGGGACTGGTCAAGGCCCTGGCCGCGTGGCGAGAGCTTGAGGCGCAAAGCCGCGACCTGCCCCGCGGCCGCATCCTGAAGGATGACGCGATCCTGGAGATCGCCGCCCATCCACCGAAAAACCCTGAGGATTTCAGGAACTTGCGCAGCGTTCCGCGCGGAGTAGTCGAAGGCAAGCTTGGCCCGGCATTGCTGGCCGCGGTGCAGCGCGGCCTGGACATGCCCGAGGACGACCTGCCCAAGCCTGAGAAAGTGGATGAGGCGCCACGAGGCGTAGGCCCCCTGGTCGAGCTCCTCAAGGTCCTGCTGAAGATGAAGTGCGAGGACCACGACGTGGCCCAGAAGCTGATCGCCGGGACCAGCGACCTGGAGCGGATCGCAGCCAGCGATACGGCCGACGTGCCCGCGCTCAACGGCTGGCGCCGCGAGGTCTTTGGCGAGGCGGCGCTTGCCCTGAAGCATGGACGTCTGGCGCTGGCGTCCGATGGCAAGCGGATCCGCGTGATTCCGGTCCAGCGCAGCGCACCCCCTCAGAAATAGCCGGCCCCGACGGAGGAATCAGATGCTGGTCGTCCATCACCTGGGCGTGTCCCAGTCCGAGCGCATCGTCTGGCTGTGCGAGGAACTGGGCATCGACTACACGCTCAAGGTCTATGACCGCGACAGCGTCACGCGCCTGGCCCCGGCGGACTACAAGGCGCTGCATCCGATGGGCATGGCCCCCGTCATTCATGACGGCGATGTGGTCCTGGGCGAGTCGGGTGCCATCATCGACTACATCAACCAGAAGTACGGCGAGAACCGCCTGGCGCTGAAGCCGGACGATCCGCATTTCGCCGACTATCTCTACTGGTTCCATTTCGCCAATGCGTCGCTGATGGCCCATGAACTGGCCGGCATGATCGCGACCATGCTGGGCGCGGGCGCAGACAATCCGGCGATGGCGCTTCTGGCCGACCGGCGCGATCGTGGTTTTGCCCAGGTCGAGGCGCACCTGGGCCATAACACCTGGTTCGCAGGGCCTGCCTTCACGGCCGCCGACATCATCATGGTGTTCCCGCTGACCACGATGCGGGCCTTTGTGCCGCGCGACCTGGGTCCCTATCCCAACATTCGCGCCTATCTGAAGCGGGTCGGCGAACGCCCGGCCTATCGCCGCGCCATGCAGAAGGGCGACCCCACCCTGCCGCCGATGCTGGACTAGGTGCTGGTCACTCGTCCAGCGGCTCGCCCTGCAGGGCCCAGTCGAGGATGTGCGCGACGCGGGTGCGCATCGCCGCCACCTCGGGATAGCGCTCGGCTTCCAGGAAATCCTTGAGATCGAAGCGGCCGTCGTGGATCGCCGCCGAGATCCAGACATCGCCATCGCGCGTGTAGACCGTGAGCGCGCCCTCAAGCCGGCCTGCGCTGAAGGACGCCTCGACATGCGGCGCGCCATCGCGGGTGATGATCGCGGCGCCGTCCAGCAGACCACCGCGAAAGCGGGCCGAGATTTCGAATACACGGGCACTGCGCCCCAGCCGGACCCGCTCGTACTCCGCATCCGGCATGGCCTCGCCCAGGACCAGGGGCTGGCGGTCGGTCACGCCGATATTGTCCTGCAGCACCGCGGCGAAATAGAGGGCGGTGCCCTGGGCGTTGGTCGACTGGACGATGCCGATCACCCGCTCGTCCCGGTCGAGCACCGGTCCGCCGGAGAGACCCTGCCACACCTCGCGCTCGGCACAGGACAGTTCATGCGCGATGCGGAAGCGGCTGAGGCCGTCCTCCGCCTGAAGCCAGGCGCCCTCGTAGACGCAGCGCTGCTTCACCGGCCCCTCTCCCCCGGGGAAGCCCAGCACGTCGACGCGATTGCCCGGCCGCGGCATGCGCTCGGCGAAGCTGGCCAGCGGCAGGCTTCCGCGCGGCCCCAGGCGACGCGCATCGACGGGAGCAAAGAACAGGTCCAGGCCAGCCCCACGCACCACCCGCGCGCCGGCCACGGGAACCGAGCCGCCGCCCGGCCCCAGCTTGACCTGCCCCGAGCTGAGGCTTGCGCCGACGATCACCTCGGTCGGCTGCGGCCCGGAGCCCAGACAGTGCTCTGCCCCCAGCACGAAGACAGGCTGCATAGGCGCACGGGGCGAGAACAGGACTCCCGTACAGGCGCGCACGCTGTTGGACCCGACCGGCGTCATGACCAATGCCACGCCGTCGATCGCTTGGGCCGGGGACCCAGCCCACAGCAGGGCCCCCAGGCCAAGCAGCGCCGCCCGGGCGGTCGATGGCAGGCGCAGCCTGGCCGGCATGGCGTTGGCCGCGATCCTAGCCGGTCACGACCACGCGGGATGCGCGGCCCAGGGCGCGCGCCAGTGCCGCCAGCCGGCGCTGCGCCACCTCTCCCTCCAGGTCGGCGAGGGCCCTGGGGATCGCCAGTTCCAGCTCGGCCCGGGGCATCGACAGGGTGAGCTGGGCCAGCACCTCGGGCGCACCACCGCTCAGCGTCTGCGCCAGGCGCAGGGCGGCACCCAGCGCGCGGGCGCGGGCCACCGCCTCCGGGTGCAGCAATGCCAGATAGGGGGTCTGGGCCGGATCGTCGACCTGGCCGTCATAGCGCGCGAACATGGCCAACGCCAGGAACACGCGCCCCGGATGGTCGATCCCGACAAACGGGCTGAACAACAGCTCGCCCAGCGCCAGTTCGGCACGGTGGTCGGGATGGGCATGCCAGTTCAGGTCGGCCAGATGGCAGGCGGCATGGCGCAGGCGCCGCTCGCGGTCGCTTTCCGTCGCGAAGGCGGGATCGGTGAAGCGGATCAGTTCCTGCCCATGGCCACGGAACCGACCCCGGCGATCGCCCAGCGCCTTGGCCGCCTCGATCAACGGATCGCGGGCGCGGTCATCCACCTCAAGGGCCTCATGGAGCAGACCCTCGCGCAGACCCCAGGCCGAGAACACGACGGCGTCCGGTCGCGCCACCTTCAGCACGCGATCGAGGATCAGCGCCGCCAACGGCAGCGTGTCCAGGCGCCGCCGCGGCATGCCGCTGATCCGCTCCAGCGTATCCTTGCCCAGGCCCGAGACAAGCCGCGAGAGGCTGCGCCCGTCATTGCGCGAGATGCGATAGTGATGCAGCACCTTCAGCGGGTAGTTGACCTGCGCCATGTGCAGCCGGGCCAGGGCACGCCAGGCGCCCCCCACGGCATAGAAGCTCCGCCCCTTGGCGTCGGCCAGCCAGGGCAGCGCCTGGAGCGCGCGGTCGATGATCGCCGTCGCCTTGGTCCGGTCGGTGCCGGCCTGGTGCTGCAGGCGCAAGGGGCCGAGCGGCGTGGTTTCCTGGCGCGTCGCCGGGACGCCGCGGTCCAGCGTCACGAGCTCAAGGCTGCCCCCGCCCAGGTCCCCGATCAGTCCGTCGCCGTCGGGGATCGCCGCGGCGACGCCCTGGGCGCTGAGTCGCGCTTCCTCATGCCCCGAGATCACGCGGATCGGCAGGCCCCAGGCCCGTTCGGCACGGGCGATGAACTCTGGCCCATCGGCCGCGTCGCGCACCGCCGCCGTCGCCACGGCATCCAGCCGGCCAACCCGCATGAAGCGGGCCAGGGCGGCAAAGCGGCGCAGCGCCTGGATCGCCAGCTCAACCCCCTCGGGATCCAGGCGGCCATTGACGGCGATCTGCCGCCCCAGGCCGCACAGGACCTTCTCGTTGAACAGGGGCGTGCCCTGCCTGGAGAGGCCCTGGTAGACGACCAGACGGACCGAGTTGGACCCGATATCGACCACGGCCCAGGGTGCTGCCCGCTCCACATCGGGGCCCCCGGAGCCTGGGGTGAGACAGAGCGGCACCGTCACAGGATGTTCATCAGGCAGACCGGGATCATTGAGCCGCCTGGTCCAGGACCAGCCGGGGTGCCGCTTCCCCCGCGCGCATCGACTTGCCGCGACCGGACAGACTGGGATTCGTCATGAAGTACTTATGCGCGCTGAAGGGACTGTCGCCCAGGGGGAAACGCGCATAGACGCCATCCGGTTGCAGGCGCCACGAACTGGTCGTGTCCTTCAGGTTGGCCATCATGATCTGGTCCAGGATCTGCATGTGAACCGTCGGATTTTCGATCGGGACCAGCGATTCGACCCGGCGGTCCAGGTTGCGCGGCATCCAGTCGGCCGAGGAGATGAACACTTTCGCATCCCGCGACGGCAGCCAATGGCCATTGCCGAAGCAGACGACGCGCGAATGCTCCAGGAAGCGGCCAATGATGCTCTTGACCCGGATGTTCTCGGAGAAGCCGGGAATGCCGGGGCGCAGGCAGCACACGCCACGGATCACCAGGTCGATCTGCACGCCGGCCTGCGACGCCCGGTACAGCGCGTCGATCATCGCCGGGTCGACCAGGGAGTTCATCTTGGCGAAGATCGCCGCCGGCCGGCCCGCGCGGGCATGCTCGCACTCCGCCTCGATCAGTGTGAGCAACGTCTTGCGCAGGGTATGGGGCGAGGCCGCGATCTTGGTTAGGTGCTCCGGATCGGCATAGCCCGTCAGGAAGTTGAAGAGGTAGGCGGCGTCGCGGCCCAGCACGGGGTCGGCCGTGAAGAAGGACAGGTCGGTATAGATGCGTGCGGTCACCGGGTGATAGTTGCCGGTGCCATAGTGCACATACGTCGCAAGCTGCCCGCCTTCGCGGCGAACCACCATGCTCAGCTTGGCGTGGGTCTTGAGTTCGATGAAGCCATAGACGACCTGCACGCCTGCCCGCTCCAGATCGCGCGCCCACTTGATGTTGGCGGCCTCGTCGAAGCGGGCCTTCAGCTCGACCAGGGCGGTGACGATCTTGCCCGCCTCCGCCGCCTCGACCAGGGCCTTGACGATGGGGCTGTCGCTGGAGGTGCGGTAGAGCGTCTGCTTGATCGCAACCACCTCCGGGTCGGCGGCCGCCTGGCGCACGAACTGGACGACGACGTCAAAGCTCTCGTACGGGTGATGGACGACGATGTCCTTGGCCCGGATCGCCGCGAAACAGTCGCCGCCATGGTCGCGGATCCGCTCGGGGAAGCGGGCATTGTACGGCGGGAACTTGAGGTCCGGCCGATCGTCGACGATCAGCTGCGAGGCATTGGCCAGGCCCAGGATGCCGTCGACGAAGACGATGTCGGCCGGCGTGGCTTCAAGCTCCGAGATGACGAAACGCTGCAGTTCCTCGGGCATCGCGCGTTCCAGCTTCAGCCGGATGACGCTGCCGCGACGGCGGCGCTTCAGCGCCGTCTCGAAGTAGCGGACCAGATCCTCCGCCTCTTCCTCGATCTCGATGTCGCTGTCGCGCAGGATGCGGAACGTCCCGCGGCCAAAGACCTCGTAATGCGGGAACAGCTCGTCCAGGAACAGGCCGACCAGCGTCTCCAGGCTGATGAAGCGGATCGTGTCGGAGCCCGGCAGTCGATAGAACCGGCGGACCTGTGTCGGCAGCGGCAGCAGGGCGTTCATGGTCCGCCCGTCGCTTTGCCGCCGCATCTGCAGGACAAGGGCAAAGCCCAGGTTCGGGATGAACGGGAACGGGTGCGCCGGATCGACCGCCAGCGGGGTCAGGACGGGAAAGACCTGTTCCAGGAACTTCTGGTAGAGGAACGCGCGGTCGGCGTCGTCGAGGTCGTCCGGCTCGACCACGGCGATGCCGTTCTGGGCAAGCTCGTTGCGCAGCTGCAGCCAGCACCGCTGCTGGTCGGCCATCAGGCGGGCGGTTGCGGCCACCACCTCGGCCAGCTGCTGGGCCGGGGTCAGTCCGTCATGGCTGGTCGTGTTGATCTTCTCGTCGATCTGGCCGCGCAGGCCGGCCACCCGCACGGAATAGAACTCGTCCAGGTTGGTGGCCGAGATCGACAGGAAGCGCACCCGCTCCAGCAGCGGATGGCCGGGATTGAACGCTTCCTCCAGCACGCGACCGTTGAAGGCCAGCCAGGACAGTTCGCGATTGATGAAGCGGCGCGGCTGGTCCATCGCGATGTCGGCCCAGGCCTCCGCCACCGCGGCGGGCACCGGCATCGGGTCGGTGCGCGGGCCCCAGGGTGCGCCGCTCGACGGAATGCTCGCACTGCTTTCCATGATGCCGGGCCTTTCAACGTGTCGCTTCAGGTGCCTTGCGGCTGTCCTATCGCATCGTCATGGCAATGTCATGACGGCAGGGTAGCCCAGGACAAGCCCCACGGCGCGCCGCGGTCAGGCCGGATCGGCCTCTGCCAACTCGGCCACCGCGCGGCGCACCAGGGCCTGGGTCACCCGCCCGCCCTCCCCCAGCGCCAGCGCGTCGATGCGGGCGGCCAGGCGACGCGCCGCATCCAGACTGCGCTCGAGATGGCGTGCGGCGTGGACGATCGCGGCATCCGGCACGACCAGCTGGCGGTCGGCGAAATGCTTCAGCAGTACAGAAGCGATCAGGTCCTCGTCCGGCATCGCCAGGTGGGCGACAGGCATCGCCCGCAGGCGCGAGACCAGGTCCGGTGGGCGCTGGTACCACAAGGCCGGCGCCTGACGACCCGTCAGCAACAGGGAGCCACCAGCCTGGCGCACCAGGTTGACCAGATGCAGCAGGTCGACGGGATCGGCCACGCGGTCGGCGTTGTCGAGCACGGTCGGCGCGGACCACGTCATCGTGGCCAGCGGGCCGGGTCCCAGGGCGGCGGCGTCCAGCCATTGCGCGGCGTGGCGCTCGGCAAAGACGTGGGCCAGGTGCGTCTTGCCGCTGCCACCGCCCCCGGCCAGGACCAGCACCTGCTGCGGCCAGTCGGGATAGCGGCCAAGCCAGGCCAGCGCCTCCGCATTGCAGGGGGCCGGGACGAACGCATCGGCGCCGAACGCCGCGCGTGCGGGGAAGGCCAGCGCCAGTTGCCGGCCGGCCTGGCTCAACGCGCGATCCGCCATCAGCGCGGTTCCGGCGTGCCTGCATCGGTGGTGCCAGCCAGAACGGGCGGACGCAGCCGGCCCTTCTGCTGACCCGCGTAGAAGTCGCTGGCCATGTAGTGCTTCACGAAATGACGGGCCACCACGCCGACGGCCGCCGCCACCGGCACGGCCAGCAGGACGCCGACAAAGCCGAACAAGGTGCCCCCGACCAGCAGGGCGAAGATGATCCAGGCGTCATGCAGGCCAACGCTGCGCCCGACCACGACGGGCGTGATGAACGACCCTTCCAGCGTCTGGATCGTGAAGTGCGCCCCCAGCACCATCAGCAGCGGCACGTAGTCCGGCCAGAACTGGCCAAAGCCCACCAGCATGGCGACCGACAGCCCGATCAGCGGACCGACATAGGGGACGAAGACCATCAGGCCCGTGAACAGGCCGATGACAATGCCGAAATCCAATCCGATCAGGGCATAGCTGGTCGCATAGAGCACGCCCGTGGTCAGGGCGACCGTCCCCTGGCCCCGCAGGAAGCCCGACAGGACGACGTCGACCTCCCCCGCCAGGTCGCGGATGGTCCCGGCATGTTCCACGGGCAGCCAGGTGTTCACCTCGGCCACGATATGGTCCCAGTCGCGCAGCAGGTAGAAAGCGACGATGGGCGTCACCAGCAACACGGCGATCAGGTTCACCAGGAACAGCCCACCGGACCAGACATAGGCGACCAGGTTGCCGACCAGGGCGGCCCCTTCCTCCCCCGCCTTCTGCAGCATCTCGCCGCTGGCGGGCATGTCTCCGGCGGAAACGCCCAGGTGCTGCTGCAGCCAGGGCATCACCTGCCCCTGCAGGCTGGCCAGGTTCCCGGGCAGGCGCTTGGACAATTCGATTGCCTGGTCGCGCACCAGCGGCACGAACAGGGCAAAGACCGCGATTACCACCACGAAGAACGCGATGATCACCAGGATCGCGCCCAGGCTGCGCCGCACGCCGCGCCGTTCCAGCCAATCCGCGACGGGATCGAAGACATAGGCAACCGCCATCGCGATCAGGAATGGCGTCAGCACGCCGCCAAGCGACCAGATGACAAAGCCCGCCGCCACCACCCCCAGGACCGCGGCGATCCAGCGTTCGGCGCGCGTCATGGCCGTGCCCCCCCGGTGACCCGGATCAGGGCGATCCAGCGCCACAGGTACGACAGGCCGGATGCCGCCGTGATGCAGGCGACGAGCATGATCAACCACGGCACCGCCGCAGACAGCAACGCCTGCTGCGGCAGAGCCAGCGCCGCCAGCAACGCCCCCAGAAGCAGCGCCTGGGCCAGCGTGCTGGCCTTGCCCAGGAGGTTGGGCTGCATCGCCATGGGCTGGGCCAGCCACAGGGCGCTGAGAATCGCCATGACGATCAGCAGGTCGCGGCCGACCGTCACGGCGACCAGCCACAGCGGAATCAGCCCCTGGCTCGCCAGGGCCAGGATCGTCGTCACCAGGAGCGCCTTGTCCGCGGCCGGA
Source organism: Zavarzinia sp. CC-PAN008 (assembly GCF_051903925.1). Classification (GTDB taxonomy): domain Bacteria; phylum Pseudomonadota; class Alphaproteobacteria; order Zavarziniales; family Zavarziniaceae. The sequence goes on along the minus strand of NZ_CP173678.1, from coordinate 3,122,312 downwards.
TCCAGGTAGAAGCCCAGCGGAGTCTGCGCATGAAAGGTCCGCGCGATGTAGCCGTCGACGGCATCCGACACCGCGGCCGCCGCGAAGACGCAAAAGGCCGCGCCGTAATGCTGCTCAAGGATCAGCCACAGCGTGACCGGGACGGCCAGCAGCCGCCCCAGCGAGATCAGGTTGGGAACGTTCACGGCGACCCTGGATATCCCCCTGCGCCACCATAATAAGGCTCAGGGCTGCCATAGGCTCCATCGGGATTGCCGAACGCTCCGCCCGATGGCGGCGGCGACAGGACAGGCGTGGCCATTGGAGCGATGACGGGTCCCACGCCCAGCCGCCACTGGCCGCCGTCCAGCGCCATGTTCAGGCCCTGCGCCCCCAATGCCGCCTGCAGGGCCGCCGCCTCACCCTGATAGGTCACTGTCAGGCGGGCGCCGCTCAGCGTCTGCTCGGCGACACGGACATCCTTCACCGCCGGTACGGCAGCCAGGCGGTTGCGCAGCATCAGCCACTCGTCCAGCGAACCATAGCGCGTCGCGACCTGGATCGTCTGCATCGGCTCCGGTGGCTTGGACGCGCGGCTGCGGTATTCCTCCTCGACCATACGGGCCACGGCCTCGACCGCGCGGGCCAGCAGCGCCTGCTCACCCCCCTCGCCCCCGAAATCCTGGCTGCCCCGCTCCAGGCCGTCCGGGGTCAGGCGAATCGTCGCGACGCTCATGCCCTGCCCCGGATCGCCGGTCATGCGCGCGTCGACGACCAGCACCTCGTTCGCGCCATAGCGGCTGGCCAGTGCCTTGAGCGCCGCTTCGTCCCCGCCCGCGGCCTGGTCGGCCTGGATCGTGCGCAGGTCCTCGATATCGCCTTGCGGGACCAGCAGCGGCAGCAGCGCGCCCGACGAATCATGGGCGTTCCAGGCGTCGCGCCAGGGATTGGGATCGTCCCACAGGACCGCACCCCCGGGCCCACTCAGCACGGGGACGATGACCAGCGGCTTGCGCGCGGCGCGGGCAAAGCTGGTGCCCTGCGATTCCAGGAACGATTCGACGCGGGACCGGCGGAACTCCACCGTCAGCGTCGCGGCATAACGGGTGGCGCTGACGCGCTCGTTCTCGACCGACGTGCCCTGGACTAGGCCGGCGGCGGTGTTGGCACCGACATTGGGCGCGGGCTGGCCCGTCAGCCGCTCGATCAGCTGGCCCAGCGCCTTGGTCTGGCCTTCCAGCAGGGCCTGGTCGCGTGCCTCGATCGCGGTTGCCGCGGTCACGTCAACCTCGACCCCCGTCACGGTCATGCTGGCGTCCTGGGCCACGGCGCGCCCCCCCGGCACGGCAAGCGCCAGGGCGAGCGCCGGCAGCGCCAGGAGAAGGAACAGGATGGGCCTGGAAAGGCGAACGTTCATGGGCGGCTTGCCTGAAGATGCGGCGCGGGATCATAACACGGCGATACCGGATCGGGCCGTGTCGCCCGTGCGTGTCTGCGGGGCGTCGTGGCCCACATAACACGGCACCGCGCCCGTGGCACGCGCATGGCACGTCGCAGCGCAAGGAGCACCAAGCCATTACGAGCTACAGCTATCGCAATGCCGGCGTCGACATCGAAGCGGGCGACGCGCTGGTCAAGGCGATTGGCCCCCTGGCCGCGGCGACGCGGCGGGCTGGCGTCATGGGTGGCCTGGGGGGCTTCGGCGCCCTGTTCGACCTGAAGGCGACGGGCTATCGCGATCCGCTGCTGGTCGCCGCGACCGACGGCGTCGGCACCAAGCTGAAGCTGGCGATCGAGACCGGGCGCCACGACACGGTCGGAATCGACCTGGTCGCCATGAACGTCAACGACCTGGTCGTTCAGGGGGCAGAGCCGCTGTTCTTCCTGGACTATTTCGCCAGCGGCAAGCTGGAGGTGGGCGTCGCCGCCGCCGTCATCGCCGGCATCGCCGAGGGCTGCCGTCAGGCCGGCTGCGCCCTGATCGGGGGCGAGACGGCCGAGATGCCCGGCCTCTATGCGCCCGGCGACTACGACCTGGCCGGATTCACCGTGGGTGCCGTGGAGCGTGACGCCCTGCTGAGCGGCGCGGGCGTCGCCGCGGGCGACGTGCTGCTGGGCATCGCCTCCAGCGGCTTCCACTCGAACGGCTTCTCGCTCGTGCGCAAGATCGTCTCGGGCGAGGGTTTCGCACTCGACGCGGCGGCGCCCTTCGCGCCCGGGCAGAGCCTGGGCGAGGCGCTGCTGACACCGACCCGCATCTATGTGAAGTCGTGCCTGGCCGCGATCCGTGCCGGCGGGGTCAAGGCGCTGGCCCATATCACGGGCAGCGGCATCGTCGGCAACCTGCCCCGCGTCCTGCCAGAGGGCGTGACCGCGCGCCTGGACGCCGCGGCCTGGACCCTGTCGCCGGCCATCGCCTGGGCCGCCCAGGTGGCGCGGCTGGGCCCTGCCGAACTGGCCAGCACCTTCAATTGCGGCCTGGGCATGATCGCCGTCGTGGCGGCCGACCGCGTGGAGGCCGTCACCGCGGTCCTGCGCGCCGAGGGGGAAACGGTCACGACCATCGGCCGGATCGAGAGCGGTACCGGCGAGGCCCAGGTTGTGATCGACGGGTCCGCGGGAACCTGGGGGCAGGAGGCGGCGTGGCGCGTGTAAGGACGGCCTGCCTGATTTCGGGCCGCGGCAGCAACATGGCGGCCCTCATTGATGCCGCCCAGGCGCCCGGCTTCCCGGCCGAGATCGCCCTGGTCCTGTCGAACAAGGCCGATGCCGGCGGCCTGGAGACCGCGTCCCGGGCTGGCATCGCCACCGGCGTCATCAGTCATCGCGATTATCCCGACCGGGCTGCCTTCGATGCGGCGCTGGACGCGGCCCTGCGCGCCGCGGGCGTCGAGCTGATCTGCCTGGCCGGGTTCATGCGCCTGCTGACGGCGGAGTTCGTGACCGCCTGGTCGGGCCGCATGATCAACATCCACCCCTCGCTGCTGCCGGCCTTCAAGGGCCTGCACGTCCACGAGCGCGCGCTGGAGGCCCAGGTGAGGCTGACGGGCTGCACGGTGCATTTCGTGACGCCGGGCATGGACGAAGGCCCGCCCATCGTCCAGGCGGCGGTGCCCGTCCTGCCCGGCGACGATGCCGCAAGCCTGGCCGCGCGCGTCCTGAAGGCCGAGCATCGCGCCTATCCGCTGGGCCTGCGCCTGGTGGCGGAGGGTCGCGCCCGCCTGGTCGACGATCGCGTCGCGCTGGACGCGGCGATCGACGCAGCCGCCACCCTGCTCAGCCCCGGCGGCTGAGCGCGCCCGCCATTCTTGATCTTCGGGGACAATCGCGGCAGGGTCGTTCCCGCGTTGCAGGGGAGTAGGCCGCGCGTGACAAGGGGGATCGGGGACAGCGCTCGGGCGCGGTCCCATCTCATCGCAAAGCTGTGCCGGGCTGCCATCGTGGCGGCCACCCTGCTGGCCGGCGCCGGTGCGGTATCCGCTCCCGCGCAGGCCGCCACGCAGTCGTTCCGCACGCCAGCCTATGACCTGGTCCGGGCCTATGTTGCCCTGCGCGCCGATGTCGCCACCATGGACGACGTGCGGGTGATCGCGCGCCATGCCACGAACGGCGACCCGACCGCGATCGAGGTTGTGGCCTGGCTTTATGCCGACGGCCGGTTGATCGGGCGCAACAACCTGATGGCGTTCGAGTGGTACCTGCGGGCATTCATGTCGCGCGTCCCCAACGCGCTGGCCAATGCGCGCGCCGTCTATCGCCAGATGACGCCGCAGGAACGGCAGGGCATCGATCCCGCGATCACCGATTTCGTCTTCCGCCAGCAGGGCTTCGAACCGCCGGTGACGGCCGTCGACCGGCCCGAGCGCTCGCCGGACCGGGAAGCCATCGTCCAGATCATCCGCGAGGAGGCGGAGCTGACCGGCGTTCCCATAGCCCTGGCCCGCGCGGTGGCCAAGGTCGAATCGAACTTCCGGGCCGACGCGATCAGCAGCGCCGGGGCCCGCGGCGTGATGCAGATCATGCCGTCGACCGCGATGGGGGAGTTCGGCGTCGGCGCCGAATCGCTGTGGGACGCGCGGACCAACGTCCGCCTGGGCATCCGCTTCCTGGAGAGCCTGATCAATCGCTATGGCTCGGTGGATATCGCGCTCAGCCACTATAATGGCGGCTCGGCGGTGGGCCGGCCGGGCAATGCCCGCGTCCTGCCCTGGACCCAGGACTATGTGAACCTGGTGCTCGGTTGGCAGCGCTTCTATTCGGGCGAGGCGACCGATCCTCCGCTCTACGCCCGGCGCGCGGCAGGCGGCGGCAGCGCCGCCCTCCCAGGCCCTGTACGCATCATCACGCCGACGCGCACCCCCTCCCCGCCTGTGGCCGAGCCCGAGTAGCGCGGGGAGGAGAGAGGGGGCTCATCTCCGCGCAGTCCCGCGAAGGAGCGTGTGGCTGCAGCGACGGGCGGACTTCAGAGCCACCAGCACTGCCCTTCGCGGCCCCTGGATCCCCGCTTTCGCGGGGATGAGCGGGTACAACGACGCGCCTGGATTGCACCGGTGCGCCGCGGGGTGGGGCCGGGGTGCCGTGCCGCCCCACACCTGCGCCAGCCATGCCTTAACGCAGCAGGCGGTTGACGCCGCTGACGATGGCCTTCAGGGCAGCGGTCGTTGTGTTGGGATCGATGCCGACGCCGAACGTCTTGCGCCCATCCTCGCCCGCCATCTCGATATAGCAGGCGGCCTGAACCTCGGAACCATGGCCCAGGGCATGCTCGCTATAGTCCAGGAAGCGGAACGTGACGCCCAGCCCCTCCGCCAGGGCGTGGGTGAAGGCGTCGATGGGGCCGGTGCCCTTGCCCTCGACCTCCGCCGCCTGTCCGCGGAAGGTCACGCTGGCATTGACGGCAATTGCCTGGGAAAAGCCATGTGCCACGCCCAGTCGGTAGTCCTCCAGCACCAGCGGCCCATCCGTCGCCAGGTACTCGGCCACGAACGTGTCCCAGATCTTGTCCGAAGTGACTTCCGCCTCGGTCTTGTCGGCGATCTCCTGGACGGCCGTGCTCAGTTCGACCTGCAGGCTGCGCGGCAGCTTCAGGCCGTGGTCGGCCTCGATCAGGTAGGCGACGCCGCCCTTTCCCGACTGGGAATTGACGCGGATGATCGCCTCGTAGGTGCGCCCCAGGTCGGCGGGATCGATCGGCAGGTACGGCACCTCCCAGATCTCGTCGTTCTGCTGCGCGCGGGCGGTCATGCCCTTCTTGATGGCGTCCTGGTGACTTCCTGAGAACGCGGTGAAGACCAGTTGCCCGGCATAGGGGTGGCGCTGGTGCACGGGCAGCCGATTGCAGTACTCGGCCACTTCGATCGACTTGTTAATGTCGGAAAAATCCAGTTCCGGATCAACACCTTGCGTGAACATGTTCATCGCCAGGGTGACGATATCGACATTGCCCGTCCGCTCGCCATTGCCGAACAGCGTGCCCTCGATCCGGTCGGCCCCGGCCAGCACGCCGAGTTCGGCGGCACCGACGCCGGTGCCCCGGTCGTTGTGCGGATGCAGGCTCAGGATGATCTTCTCCCGCTCCTTGAAGTGGGTGTGCATCCATTCGATCTGGTCGGCATAGACGTTGGGGGACGCCATCTCGACCGTGGCCGGCAGGTTGAAGATGATCGGCTTGTCCACCGTCGGCTGCAGCACGTCCATCACCGCGTGGCAGACGTCCAGGGCGTAGTCCAGCTCGGTCCCGGTGAAGCTTTCCGGCGAGTACTCATAGCGCACGTCGGCACCGCGGGCGCGGGCCGCATCGCCCAGCTGCTTGACTAGGACGGCGCCGTCGGTCGCGATCTTCTTGATGCCCTCGCGGTCCAGGTTGAACACCACGCGGCGCTGCAGGGTCGAGGTCGAATTGTACAGGTGCACGATGGAATGCTTCGCGCCCTCGATCGACTCGTATGTCCGGGCAATCAGCTCGGGCCGCGCCTGGGTCAGGACCTGGATGGTCACATCGTCGGGGATCATCCCCTTGTCGATGATGTGGCGGACGAAGTCGAAATCGGTGTCGGAGGCGGCGGGGAACCCCACCTCGATCTCCTTGAAGCCCAGCTCGATCAGGTGGTGGAAGAAGCGCAGCTTGCGCTCGCGGCCCATCGGTTCGATCAGGGCCTGGTTTCCGTCGCGCAGGTCGACGCTGCACCAGATCGGGGCCTTCGTGATGGTGCGGCTGGGCCACTGCCGGTTGGGCAGGTCGACGGTCGGGACAGGGCGGTACTTGTGAATCGGCATCTGGCGCACGGGAGCGCATCCTTCGACTGGAACGTCAGCGATATGGGGTCAGGTGCCGCTGCGAACCGCGCGCAACGGACTTCGACCGGCCCTCAGCGGGCCGGGGTGGTAAGTCGCAGAGCGTATGCGGGCAGCACCGTGCGCATGGCCGCGACCTTAGCCCAGGGCATGCGGCCATGGCAATGCGCAGAACGCGGACCTGCTGGACGGACTACGCGGCGCGGCCGATACTGGGACTGCCGGCCGTGGCTGGCGTGCCCTCATCCCTGCTGGATCGGTGTCCCAGGCGGACAGGAGTCGATGTCCCACCAGCGCGCCCAGGTCGTCCCGCCCCTGCTGCAGATCGGCATCAACGTCCGCGCCGTGCCGGAGCCGAGATTCCCGCTGGCCCGCGACCTGATGGCACTGTGGCGGCAACGCGATGCGGAGGGTGCGCGGATCACACGGGCCGACGTGCCGTCGCGCCCGCTGCTGCGCTTCATGCCCTTCATCATCCTGTTCGAGCCGATCAATGATGGCGATGACTGGCTGTTTCGCCTGGTCGGCTCAGAGATCCGTCAGCGTTTCGGGGTCGAACTGACGGGCATGACCATACGCGGCCTCTACGAGGCTGAGGAGGCAGCAGGTCGCGCCGCACATTACCGGCGCCTGACCCTGGGCGGCGTCCCCATGGTGACCCGCGGCCGGGTCCTGGGCGTTGACCGCGACTTCATGGACGTCGAATTCTGCGACATTCCCCTGCCCGGCCGGGATCCACTCCAGCCCTGGCTGATGACGGGGGTGTTCCTGGCGTCGTGACCGCCCCGCCGGGGCCACGGCAGGCTGGGTTGCGCTGCCCATCCATGCGACTGTAGACAAAGGCGACGTGGGGCCACGATAGCCTGCACAGCCGCCCAGGACCGACCCGACGCCGATGCCGCCCACCCGCGCCCTTGCCGTGCCCGGCCTGCTCCAGGTGGGGATCGAGGTGGCGACTGTCCCGGCGCCGACCTATCCGCTGGCCGTGGACTTCATGGCCCTGTGGCAGGCGCGGCGCCAGACGGGCCAGGCATTCACGCGGGCCGACGTGCCCTGCCGCGACCTGCTGCGCTTCATGCCGAACCTCATCCTGTTCGAGCCACTGGACGATGGGGCCGACTGGCATTTTCGGCTGGTCGGCTCCGCGATCCGGCAACGCTTCGGGATCGAGCCGACAGGCCTCACCGTGCGCGGCCTCTACACCCCGGCCGACGCGGAGGTCCAGGCCGGGCTCTATCGCTGGCTCGCACGCGAGAGCGAGCCGAGCATTACCCGCGGCCGCGTCCTGGGCCTGGACCGCGACTACCTGGATGTCGAATTCTGCAACATGCCCCTGCCGGCTCGCGATCCCGGCCAGCCGTGGCTCCTGACGGGCGTCTTTCCCCCACCCTGAGGCGGGACCGTGCGGCTCGGCGGAGACCGTGGCCGCAGCAGCGATCAAATTCCTGGATGGCTATCGCAATATGATCGAGTCGGGACCTCAAACCTCCCGCCAATTGGTCACACCGAGGACATCGGACATACATCGCAATACCGTAGATCTATTGATTTTTCCATTGTCAGGAAAAAGCAGATTCAATCCGGTTACGCCGCTCTCCCATCGCACATTTCTTAACTCAACAGTGTCAATGCCGGTGCTCTTGAAAGCAATGACGACCTGCCAATCGCCACCATCCAGGCGGTAACAACCTTCGGCAAAAGCCATGTCTTCCGACATGATGAGATCCCATGAAACTTCCGCATTCATGGCTGCGTGGTGCCTGCCGCACCGCTTGCCAGGACGACGCCCGCGACGATCAGGGCGATGCCCAGCACGTCCAGGCCGCCGGGCCATTCGCCCAGTATGGGAATCGCGGCCAGCGTCGCGACGACCGGAACCAGCGGCCCCAGCACGGCGGCCCGCGACGGGCCGATCAACGCCACCGCCCGGCCGAACGCCACCAGGGCAACCGTCCCGACCGCAACCCCGTGGTAGAGCGCCTGCCAGGCGATGTCGAAGGCACTGGCCTGGCCCAGGCCCGGCCCGATCACGAACAGGTAGACCGGCAGGAAGCCCAGGGCCGAGACAAGGCTGACCACCGCCGCTGCATGCAGCGCGTCCAGCCCCGATTGGCGCAGCGCGACGGTGCCGATCGCCCAGGTCAGACCGGCCAGCAGGAACAGGCCATGGCCGATCGCCTGGTCATGATCGCCGGTCGCCAAGCTGACCCCTGCGATCGACAGGACGCCAAGCGGGATCAGCACCAGGCCCAGCAGCCGCGTCTTCGCGAAGCGCTCGCCCAGCAGGACGGCCGAGATCAGGGCGACCCACAGCGGCAGCGTTCCCGGGATCATCGCGGCATGGGCGACCGGCGCATAGGCCAGCCCCTCCGCCGCGATCAGGGCATAGGGCGCGCCCAGGCCACAGACCATGGCAACCACGATGGGCAGGCCGCCGCGCAGGCCATGCAGCCGCCGACGCAGCAGCAGCGGCGCCAGGATCAAAGCCGAGATGCCGACCCGGAACATGGTCAGGTCCGCGGCGTGCAGCGTGCCGGTGACGCCGATCCGACTGGCGATCATCCAGCCGGCCCAGATCAGGATCGCCAGCGCACCCCAGGCAAAGCCGCGCAGCAGGCTGCCTTGGACCAGCCTCACCCGCTCGTCATCTTCGAAAAAGACCGCTCATCCCCGCCTTCGCGGGGATGAGCGGAAGAGGATTGGTCTTCCAAATACATCCTCAATACGTGTCGACGAAGGGGCGGCGCTTGCCCTCGGGCGGCAGCGGCCGCTTCGGCACCGAGCGCAGGCCGCGCATGATCCAGCGCCGCGTTTCCAGCGGATCGATCACGGCGTCGATCTCCAGGAAGGCCGCCATGTTGATCGCCTTGCCGTTCTCATAGAGCTTGTCGAGCAGCTTGCGGTACAGCGCGTCGCGCTCCACAGGGTCGGTCAGGGCCGCAAGCTCGTTGCGGTAGCCCAGGCGCACCGCCCCCTCCAGCCCCATGCCGCCGAACTCGCCCGTGGGCCAGGAGGCGATGAAGAACGGCGCATGGAAGCTGCCGCCCGCCATGGCCTGCGCGCCCAGGCCATAGCCCTTGCGCAGGACGATGGTGAAGATCGGCACGCTGGCGGTGGCGGCGGCCACGAACATGCGGCTGACGCGGCGCACCTGGGCCGTCTTCTCGACCTCTGGCCCGACCATGAAGCCGGGCGTATCGCAGAGCGAGATCATGGGGATGTCGAAGGCATCGCAGAGCTGGATGAAGCGCGCGGCCTTGTCACCCGCCGGGGCATCGATGGCGCCGCCCAGGTGCATCGGGTTGTTGGCGATCAGGCCGAACGGGCGCCCCTCGATCCGCACGAAGCAGGTCAGGATGCCGATGCCGAACTCGCGGCGCAGTTCCATGACCGAACCGGTATCGGCCAGGGTCTCGATCACCTGCCGCACGTCATAGACGCGCAGGCGGTTTTCCGGGATCGCCCGCCGCAGCAGGCGCTGGTCGGCGGCGGTCCAGTCCTTCACCGCACCCTGGAAATAGGACAGGTACTGCTTGGACGCGGCGACGGCTTCCGCCTCGTCCTCCACCAGAAGGTCGATCACCCCATTGGGGACCTGATCCTCGACCGGGCCGACCTCGGTCGGCTTGTAGACGCCAAGTCCGCCGCCCTCGATCATCGCCGGGCCGCCCATGCCGATATACGACTTCTTGGTCGCGATGATCGTGTCGCAGCAGCCCAGCAGCGCCGCATTGCCGGCGAAGCAGTAGCCGGAGACGACGCCCAGACGCGGCATCATCGCGGACAGGCGCGCGAACTCGTAGAAGGTCATCACGTCCAGGCCGGCCGAGCCCAGGGCGTCGGTATCGCCGGGCCGCCCGCCGCCCCCCTCCGCGAACAGGACGAAGGGCAGCCGATTCTGTTCGACCACGCGCAGGAAGCGGTCGGTCTTCTTGTGGTTGTTCATGCCCTGGGTCCCGGCCAGGACGGTGTAGTCATAGGACATGACGGCGGTGCGCGACTGCTCGTCGTCGAACTTGTCGCCGTTGACGCTGCCGATGCCGACGACCAGGCCGTCGGCCGGGCTCATCCGCAGCAGCTCCTCCAGCGACCGCCGCCGGCGCTGGGCGGCCAGGGTCAGCGCGCCGTATTCGATGAAGGTCCCGGGATCAACCAGGTCGTTGACGTTCTCGCGCGCGGTGCGCTGGCCCGTCTTCCGGCGCCTGGCGACGGCATCGGGCCGCGCCTCGTCCAGGGTGATGCGGTGGCGCTCGATCACCTCGGCCAGGTCGGGGCGGATCGCGTCCAGGTCGATCTCTTCCGCGGCCAGCGCCTCGGCCCCCGCGACGTCGGCCGGGGTGACGAAGAGAAGCGCCTGGCCCTCGAACAGGACGTCTCCGGGATCGACGGCGACCAGGCTGACCACGCCGCCGACCGTCGCCTCGACGACATGCTCCATCTTCATGGCCTCGAGCACCGCCACCGCCTGGCCTGCGCGGACCGTGTCGCCCACCTTCACGTCGATGGCGACCACCTTGCCCTGAAGCGGTGCCGGCACGCCGACGCTGTCCTCGGGCGCGTCGGCCATGGGGATGTCACGCGGCAGGGTGCTGTCGGGTGCCGCCACGTCGGCAAAGACCCGGCGCGGCAGGTCGGGAATCGCCGCAACCAGCTCGGCCGCGTGATCCTCGATGAAGCGGGTCGTGACGCGATTCGCCGCTACATCCGGATGGCGCAGCAGGACCGACAGGAACGGCAGGTTCGTCGCCACCCCCTCGATCCGGAACTCGCCCAGCGCGCGCAGCGCGCGCGCCACCGCGTCGCCATAGTCGGGCGAGGCGGAATGCGCGATCACCTTGGCCAGCAGGCTGTCGAAGTTGGGGCTGGTGACATAGCCGGCGTAGCCGAACGTATCGACGCGGATGCCCGGCCCCGTCGGCGGCTCGAACGCCGCCAGCAGGCCACCGGACGGCCGCGCCGCGCCGGTTGCGTCCATCGTCTCCATGTTGATGCGCAGCTGGATCGCGTGGCCGCGGGGCTTCGGGATCTGCCCCTGCGTCAGGCCCAGCGATTCGAGCGTGGCGCCGCCTGCGATGCGGATCTGGCTCTTGACCAGGTCGATGTCGGTCACCTGCTCGGTCACCGTGTGCTCGACCTGGAGCCTTGGGTTCGCCTCGATGAAGAAGAAGCCATCCTCGCCGGGGGAGGCAGCATCGACCAGGAACTCGAACGTACCCAGGCTGTCATAGCGCGCGGCCTGGGCCAGCCTGACCGCAGCCGCGGCCAGTGCGTCGCGCACCGCGGGCGACAGGGTGGGGCTGGGCGCCACTTCCACGATCTTCTGGTTGCGGCGCTGGATCGTGCATTCGCGTTCCCAGACGTGGGAGACGGCGCCCGTGCCGTCGCCGATCACCTGGATCTCCACATGCCGGGCCCGCGGCAGGTAGCGCTCCACGAACACGTCGCCATTGCCGAACGACGCCTTCGCCTCCGACTGGCAGCGGGCATAGGCCTCGTCCAGCTGGGCAGGATCGGTCACGGCACGCATGCCGCGGCCACCGCCGCCGGCCACCGCCTTGATCATGACCGCGCCACCCGGCCCCAGTTCGCCCATGAAGGCCTTGACCTCCTCCAGGCTGGCCGCCCCGATCGAGCCCTGCAGCAATGGCACGCCGACCTTGCCGGCCAGGGCGCGGGCCTTGGCCTTGTCGCCAAACAGGTCCAGCACGTCCGGCCGCGGCCCGATGAAGACCAGCCCGGCATCAGTACAGGCCTGCGCGAACGCCGCATTCTCGGCCAGGAAGCCGTATCCCGGATGGACCGCATCGGCGCCCGCCTCCTTCGCCGCGGCCACGACCTGGCCGATGTCCAGGTAGGCGCTGGCGCCCGAGCCCTTCAGCGCCACCGCACTGTCGGCGATCCGGACATGCAGCGACCGGGCATCGTCCTCGGAATGGATGGCCGTCGTGCGCAGGCCAAGCTCGCCGGCGGCGCGGGCAATGCGGATTGCGATCTCGCCACGATTGGCGATCAGGACATGGCGGATGGTCATGCGGTGCCCGTTCCCTCCTTGTTTTGCTTGGCGCCGTCAGTGCGACGCGATTGCCACCCTTCTTAGAGCGCGTTCCACCCGCTGAGTAGTGCCTTGCAAGGGGGATGGCTGTCCCAAGGCCGGGGTCCAGGTACCGGATGGAGGGGGTCGCGGTGGCAGCACCACGCGATTCTGCCATGCGTGCTTATCATTGGCTCGATCGATAATAAGCAACCTTATTATAGCCAGACACCCCCAGCACCCCAGCAGACGCGATGACCGACACCAATCCCACCCGCTCGTGGGGCTTCGTCCTGAACGATGTCGCCCGCCTGATGCGCAAGCGTTTCGAACAGCGTGCCCGGAGCGAGAAGCTGCCCCTGACCCGCGCGCAGTATTCCGTGCTGGCCCACCTTGCCCGGAACGAAGGCGTGAACCAGACGACGCTGGCCTCGATCCTGGAGGTCGAGCCGATCACGCTGGCGCGCCAGCTCGACCGGCTTGAGTCGGCGCGCCTGGTCGAGAGGCGCACCGACCCCAATGATCGCCGCGCCTACATCCTCTACCTGACCGAGACGGCACGCCCCCTCCTCGACCGCATCTGGCGCATCGCCGAGGAGGTGCGGGAGGAGGCCATGGCCGGCCTGCCGCAGAGCGGGCGCGATACCCTGGTCGAGCTACTGCATTCCGTCCGCGCCAACCTGTGCCAGACGCCCGGCGATCGCGATGGCGGCGCGCCTGCGCGGGAGCTGCGTCATGGCTGATGCCGGGGCGACTGGGCCCGATCCGATCCCCACGCCGGCGCCGCCGCCGCGCGCACGCAAACGGCGCTGGCTGCGCCCGCTGCTGCTGGCGCTGGGGCCGATCGCCGTGCTGGCGGGCATCACCTATGCCTACGCCACCGACCGTGGTGTCGTCGGCATCGACAATGCCTACGTCCGGGCCGACATCGCGACGGTGTCGTCCGAGGTGGCGGGTCGTGTCACCCGCATCCTGGTCGGCGAGCACGAGGCGGTGAAGGCGGGCCAGCTGCTGGTCGAGATCGACGACGAGCCCTATCGCATCGCGGTCGAGCAGGCGCAGGCCAAGCTGGCGACCGTCCGCAACCAGGTCGCCGCCGCCAAGGCGACCTTCGCCCAGCGGCAGCAGGAAGTGCGCAGCGCCCGCAGCGACCTGGCCTTCTACCAGCGGGAGCTTCAGCGCAAGCAGGACCTGCTGGCACGTGGCGTGATCGCCCGCGCCACCTTCGACCAGGCGGAACACGATTCGACCAAGGCCCGCGCCGATGCCGCCGCCGCCGACCAGCAGGCGGCCGTCATCAGCTCGGTCCTGGATGGCGACGCGGGCAAGGCGGTCGACGACTATGCCATGGTCCAGGACGCCCTGGCCGGCCTGCACGCCGCGGAGCGCAACCTGCGGAATACCAGGATCGTGGCGCCCATTGACGGCATCACGGCCAATGTGACGGCCGTCCAGCCGGGCCAGGTGGTCAGTGCGTCGCGCGCGCTGTTCTCCATCGTTCACGAGAGCGACATGTGGGTGGAGGCCAGTCCCAAGGAGACAGAGCTCACCTGGGTCAAGGCCGGCGACCCTGTCACGATCACGATCGACGCCTATCCTGGGGCGACCTGGCACGGCCATGTCGACACGCTGAGCCCGGCCAGCGATGCGCAGTTCTCGGTCCTGCCGGCGCAGAATTCCAGCGGCAACTGGGTCAAGGTGGTGCAACGCATTCCCTTGCGTGTCGCGATCGATCCCGCAACAGACAACCCGCCGCTGCGCGCCGGCATGAGTGCCGTCGTCGCCATCGACACCGGCCACCCAGCCGACCTCCCCCTGGGCCTCAGCCACGTCATCGGCACCGCCAAGGCCAGCGCCAGCCACTAGGGGTGGGTATGGGCACAACACTTCATCGCTCATCCCCGCGAAGGCGGGGATCCAGGGGCCGCACGCGCAGCACTGGTTGCTCTGGATCCCCGCTTTCGCGGGGATGAGCGGGTAAAGGTCCGTTTCCCGATGAGTACGACGGCTCTTGCCGCGCCCATAGCCACGCCCGTCCAGCGCAACCTGGTGCTGCTGACGCTCACCGTCATGCTGGCCACGGTCATGCAGTCGCTGGACGGCACGATCGCCAATGTCGCCCTGCCCTATATCCAGGGCAGTGTCTCTGCCAGCCAGGACCAGGTGAACTGGGTCCTGACCTCCTACATCGTGGCGGCTGCCATCATGACGCCGCTCAGTGCGGCGCTCGCCCAGCGCATGGGCCTGCGCCGGCTGTTCCTGATCGCCGTGGCCGGCTTCACCGTCACGTCCATGCTGTGCGGGATCGCGACCTCGCTCGTTGAGATCGTCGCCTATCGCCTGGCGCAGGGCGCCTTTGGTGCGGCCCTGGTGCCGCTGTCGCAGCAGGTCCTGCTCGCCTCCTTCCCGAAGGAGAAGCAGGGCTCGGCCATGGCGATGTGGGGCGTCGGCGTGATGATCGGGCCGGTCGTCGGCCCCGTCCTCGGCGGCTGGCTGACCGAGATGTACTCCTGGCGCTGGGTCTTCTTCATCAACCTGCCGTTCGGCGTGCTCGCCTTTCTCGGCATCCTGGCCTTCATCCCGGAGACGGAGAAGCGGCCAGGCGGCTTCGACTGGTTCGGCTTCGCCATGCTGGCGCTGGGCGTCGGCTCGCTCCAGATGATGCTGGACCGGGGGGAGCAGCTCGACTGGTTCGCCTCGACAGAGATCCGGGTTGAGGCGGTGCTGGCGGCGCTCGGCTTCTATCTCTTCGCCGTGCAGATGACGACGGCCCGGCGGCCGTTCATCTCGCTGCGCCTGTTCCGCGACCGCAACGTGACGATGGGCCTGATCTTCATCTTCACGGTTGGCCTCGTGATGTACGCCTCGCTGGCGCTGACGACCCCGTTCGTGCAGCACCTGATGGGCTACCCCGTGATCGCGGCAGGCCTGGTCGTGGCGCCGCGTGGTGTCGGCACGATGATCGCGATGATGCTGATGGGCCGCCTGATCGGACGCGTCGACGTCCGCATCCTGCTGCTGACTGGATTCGGGACGCTGGCCCTGTCGCTCTGGCAGATGGCGCAGTTCACGGCCGCCGTATCGCAGGAGCAACTCGTGATCTCCGGCATGATCCAGGGCATCGGCCTTGGCTGCATCTTCGTGCCGCTCTCGACCGTCACATTCTCGACCGTGGCGGCCGACCTGCGGGGCGAGGCGACCGGCCTGTTCAGCCTGCTCCGGAACCTCGGCTCGTCCATCGGCATCGCCATCGTGACGGCCCTGCTGACCCGCAACACCCAGATCAACCACGCCGTCCTGTCTGTCTTTGCCACCCCCTTCAACGCACCCCTGGCCAACACGCCGGGATTTGCCTTGGACAGTGCCGCCGGGCCGCTGATGCTGGACGCCGCGATCAACCAGCAGGCGGCGCTGATCGCCTATCTGGACGATTTCCGCCTGATGATGGTCCTGTCGCTGTCCGTGATGCCGCTGGTGCTGCTGCTCCGCCCGGCCAAGGCCGCGGGCGGCACCGCGGAGCACGTGGCGATCGACTGATCGGCCCGGCCTACACCCGGCCCGTGTCACCCTCGACCGCATCCGCCGTCGCACGGACACTGCGGGCCAGGAACATCGCGACGAACGTCGCCGTAAGCACCAGCATGATGGTCGGCGCCGGCGCGCTGTCGATGAAGAACGAGAGGTAGACGCCCAGGAAGGCGGCCGCGACGGCGATGCCGACTGCGGCCCACAGCATTGCGCCGAAGCGTCGCGTCAGCAGGAAGGCGATGGCGCCGGGCGCGATCAGCAAGCCGATTGCCAGGATCAGGCCCACCGCCTTCAGCGCGCCCACGACCGTCAGCGAGATCAGCGCCAGCAGCCCATAGTGCAGCACGCCGACGCGCAGGCCCACGACCCGCGCCTGCGCCGGATCGAAGGCATGCAGCATCAGGTCGCGCCCTTTCACCAGGATGCACAGGGCGACGAACGCGGCGACCAGGCCGGCCTCGACCAGGTCGGCCGTCACGATGCCCAGCATGTCGCCGAACAGGATGTGGTCCAGGTGGACGTCCGCCTGCACCTGGACATAGAGCACGATCCCAAGCGCAAACATGCCGGAGAAGACGACCCCCATCACGGTGTCCTGCTTCACCCGGGAATTGTCGTTGAGGAAGCCGGTAGCTAGGGCGCATGCCATCCCGGCGGCAAAGGCGCCCAGGCTCAGCGGCAGGCCGATCATGTAGGCGATCACCACGCCCGGAAAGACGGCGTGCGCGATGGCGTCGCCCATCAGCGACCAGCCCTTCAGCACCAGGAAACAGGACAGCAGCGCCGTCGGCACGGCGACCAGCATAGCGATCGCCATCGCCTGGACCATGAAGTCCAGCCGGAACGGCATAAGGGCCGACTCGATCATGGCAGGTCCTGCGGCACCATGGCCGCCCGGCGTCGCGCGGCCAGCATGCCGTGGCGCGGGGCCAGGACGAATGCGGCCAGGAACACGATCGTCTGCAACAGCACGATGACGCCGCCCGTGGCGCCGTCCAGGAAGTAGCTGGCATAGGCCCCCAGGAACCCGGTTACCGTGCCGATCGCCACCGATAGCGCGATCAGGCGGGGAAAGCGGTCGCACAGAAGGTATGCTGTCGCCCCCGGCGTCACCACCATGCCGATCACCAGGAAGGCACCCACCGTCTGCAACGCCGCAACCGTGGTCGCCGCCAGAAGGGCAAAGAACAGCACCTTCAGCGCCGTCACGCGCAGGCCTACGGATCGGGCATGGCTCTCGTCAAAGAACACCACCATCAGGTCGCGCCAGGTCAGCAGCAGGACAACCAGCGTGATCCCGCCGATCAGGCCCAGTTGCAGCGTATCGCCCGGCGTGATCGCCAGGACGTTGCCCAGTGCAATGGTCTGGATGTTCACCGCAACGGGATCGAGCGAGACCATGAACAATCCGGCGCTGAAGAAGCCGGTGAAGATCAGGCCGATGATCGCATCCTGCCGCAGCCGCGTCCGCTGGCTCAGGAACAGCATCGCCGCCGCCGCCAAGCCCCCGGCCAGGAACGCGCCCAGCGAAAACGGCAGGCCCAGCATCGCCGCACCGGCCACGCCGGGGACGATGGCATGGCTCAGGGCATCGCCGATCAGCGACCAGCCCTTGAGCATCAGGAAGGCGGAAAGGAACGCGCAGACGCCGCCGACCAGGCTGCTGACCCAGATCGCGGTCAGCATGTAGTCATAGACGAACGGTTCGGTCAGGAAGCTCAACGGTGGCCGTCCTTGGCCGTGCCCCCCTGTGGCTCTCCCTCTGTCACACCCGACGGCTCATCGGGCGCGCAATAGGGCCAGATGCCCGGCGTGATCGTGATGTCCCGCGCCTGGGGCCGCCCCTCGCGCATGATCAGCGGCCGCTCGTCGTCGGTCAGGACGCCGTGCCCGTCGCTGGCCGACAGCACGAAATGGCGCAGAACGCCGCCAAAGGCGCGTTCCAGGTTCTCGTGCGTGAAGACCTGCTCCGTGGGCCCTGCCGCCAGCACCGTCCGGCGCAGCAGCACGGTGCGGTCGCAGAATTCCGGCACGCTGCCCAGGTTGTGGGTGGAGACCAGGATCACGCGGCCCTCGTCGCGCAGGGACCGCAGCAGGGTGACGATGGCATCCTCGGTCGCCACGTCGACGCCGGTGAACGGCTCGTCCAGCAGGATCACGCGCGCGTCCTGGGCCAGCGCCCGCGCCAGGAAGACGCGCTTCTTCTGCCCGCCCGACAATTCACCGATCTGGCGCTTGCGGAACTCCGCCATGCCGACCCGGGCCAGGGCATCGTCCACCGCCGTCCGGTCGGCGGCGCGCGGCAGGCGCAGCAGGCCCATACGGCCATAGCGACCCATCATCACCACGTCCTCGACCAGGACGGGGAAGTTCCAGTCGACCTCCTCGCTCTGCGGCACATAGGCGACGAGGTTCGCCTTCAGCGCGCTGGCGACCGGCTGGCCCAGGATGCGGATCCGCCCGCGGCCCAGGCGAAGGAAGCCCATGATCGCCTTGAACAGCGTCGACTTGCCGGACCCGTTCACCCCCACCAGCGCCGTAATAGTGCCGCGCGGCACGGTAAAGCTGGCATCGTGCAGCGCCATGACGCCGGTGCGATAGGTCACGGTCGCCTGCTCGACCGCCAGGCCCTCCACCTCCGGCGCCACGGTTTCGGCCGGCCTCGGGTGTTCCTGGAACCATTCGACGCGGTTCATGGTGCCAGGCCTGCGGCGATCGTCTCGCCCGTGACACGCAACAGGTCCAGATAGGTCGGCACTGGGCCATCCGCGTCCGACAGGCTGTCGACATAAAGGACACCGCCATAGCGGATGCCCGTCTCCCGCGCGACCTGCTCGGCGGGTGCCGCGGGCACGGTGCTTTCCGAAAAGATCGCGGGGATCTGGTGCGCGCGGATCGCGTCGATCACGGCCCGGACCTGGCGCGGCGTGCCCTGCTGGTCGGCATTGATCGGCCAGAGATAAAGCTCCCGCAGGCCGAAATCCTGGGCCAGGTAGGAAAATGCCCCCTCGCTGGTCGCCAGCCAGCGCCGCGCCTCCGGGATCGCGGCCAGCTGTGCCCGGATGGGCGCCGCCGTTGCCTCGATCGCCGCCTTGTAGGCCGTGGCATTCGCCTCGTAGGTGGCGGCGTTGGCCGGGTCGTGCGCGACCAGAGCCGCCTTGATGTTCTCGACATAGACCAGGGCCGCTGCCGGCGACATCCAGGCATGCGGATTGGGTTTCCCGGAATAGGGCCCCTCCCCGATCGGCAGAGGCTGCACCCCGTCAGACACGACGACGCTGGGCACGCCGTCCAGCCGCGCGAAGAATCGTTCGAACCAGCGTTCCAGGTTCAGACCGTTCCACAGGACCAGGCCCGCCCCCTGCGCCCGCAGGATGTCACCGGGTGTGGGCTGGTAGTTGTGGATCTCAGCCCCCGGCTTCGTGATCGCCTCCACGTCCGCGGCGTTGCCCGCCACGTTGCGCGCCATGTCGGCAATGATGGTGAAGGTCGTCACCACTTTCAGCCGCTCCGCCGCGTGGGCTGGCAGCGCCGCCAGGAGCAGCAGGACCAAGGCTGCCAAAAGGCCGGCTCGCGGGATGGCACGGGTCATGTCGGAGCAAATATTGCGAACGATTCTCATATCAAGTCCAGAGCGCCATTGCCGGCGACAGGTGGCGCCATGAACACCGTTGACAGGCGACGCACGCGGGCGGATCGTTAGTTCGCCAATACGAACTATAATCCGGAAACGCCCGATGACCGCTGCCGCTCCGCGCCCGATTTCCGCCGATTCCCACATTTCCGAGCCACCCGGCTGCTATGTCGACCATATCGAACCGGCCTGGCGGGATAAGGCTCCCCGCATGGTACGCGATCCCAGGATCGGCGACATGTTCGTGATCGACGGCATGAAGACGCCCGTCCCCATCGGCCTGGGTACCGCGGCCGGCAAGCCGCCGGAACAGCTGAAGCAGTTCGGCGTCTGGGAGGACGCGATCCGCTCGTCCTGGGACGGTTCGGCCCGCGCCGCCGACCAGGATCGCGACGGGGTCGCGGCCGAGATCATCTATCCCACCGTCGGCATGCTGCTCTGCAACCATCCCGACTTCGACTACAAGCACGCTTGTTTCCAAGCCTATAACCGCTGGCTCGAAGGCTACGTCTCCGCCGCCCCGGACCGTCTGTTCGGCCTGGGCCAGACGGCGCTCCGCACGGTGGCCGAGGGGATCGAGGACCTGCGCCGGATCAAGGCCGCCGGGTTCAGGGGCGTGATGATGCCCGGCAACCCCAATGTCGAGGATTATGACCACGCCTGCTACGACCCGTTCTGGGAGGCGGCGGTCGACCTCAACCTGCCGCTGTCGTTCCACATCCTGACCAGCCGCGACGGCGCCTTCGGCATGAAGCCGCGCGGGCCCAAGATCAACGGCTTCATGTCGATCATCCGCGGCTGCCAGGACATCCTGGGCACGATGGTGTTCGGCGGCGTCTTCGACCGCTTCCCCCAGCTCAAGGTCGTCTGTGTGGAGGCCGATGCCGGCTGGGCGCCGCACTACATGTATCGCATGGACCATGCCTACAAGCGTCATCGCCACTGGATGGAGGGCGAAACACTGAAGAAGCTGCCCAGCGAATACTTCGCCGAGAACATCTACCTGACCTTCCAGGACGACTGGGTCGCGTTCAAGGTCCGCAACCTGTGCAACTACAAGCGCCTGATGTGGGCCAATGACTTCCCGCACAGCGATTCGACCTGGCCCTGGTCGCAGGAGATCCTGGCCGAGCAGACCAAGGACATGAACCCGGTCGAACGCGACGCCATTCTGCGCGGCAATGTAAGCGAGCTCTACGGCCTCGACCGCGCCCCGACCTAGCATTTCTTCCCAACTTCATCCTGAGAAGTACCGCAGGTGCGTCTCGAAGGATCGGCAACCCGTGCGACGGCTGCCCATCCTTCGAGGCGCGCCATTGGCTCGCACCTCCTGATGAGGTGGTAATGTGGAAGTGAAAGCATGACCCTACGCACGCCGGACGAACCCGCCCACGACGCCGACGCCGACGCCCCCGTCCTGCCTGCGCGGGACGGAGACCTGCGCCAGGGGCACGTCCATGCCGTGCGCAGCATCGTCGCCCTCTACCGCGAGTTCGAGCAGGCGGCGCGACCGTCCGACATCTCGATGGCGCAGTACCGCGCGATGCTCTACCTGCGCTCCGGCGCCAGGCGGGCGGGTGAGGTGGCGGCCGCGCTGGCCGTGAAGAAACCGACCATCTCCGCCGTCCTGGCGACCCTGCGGGACAAGGGCTGGACGGTGGAGCGCTCGGACCCGGTGGACGGGCGCGTGGTGCGCGTGGTCATGACGCCGGCCGGCCTTGCCCGGCTTGCCGCGTTCGAGTCGGACCTGGCCGACCGCCTTGGCGCGCTGCTGCCGGGCGTTGACCTGCCGGCCATGCTCGCCGTGTTCGAGGGGGTCTACGCGGCGCTGGCCGCGACACGGGACGAGCGCCTGAAGGACCTGGAAGAGACTGCGTGAGCTCCGGCAGCTTTGACAATACCGCCGGTATCAGCTAATTCTGACGACAGAACACAACAACATTCCAAGAACCGGAGGACGCAAGATGGCGGCGCAATACGATCTGGTGATCCGCGGCGGCATGCTGGCCGACGGTACGGGCAGCCCCCTTCGCCCGGCGGACGTCGCCGTGCAGGACGGCATCATCGTCGCGGTCGGCACGGTCGCGGGAGCCGGCCGGGAGGAGATCGACGCCAAGGGCAAGATCGTCACCCCCGGCTTCGTCGACATCCACACCCATTATGACGGCCAGGTGTCCTGGGACAGCGCGCTGGCGCCGTCCAGCTGGCACGGCGTGACGACCGCCGTCATGGGCAATTGCGGCGTCGGCTTCGCGCCGGTGAAGCCGCATGACCGCGAGCGGCTGGTCGAGTTGATGGAAGGGGTGGAGGACATTCCCGGTGCCGCTCTCTACGAGGGCCTGACCTGGGAGTGGGAGAGCTTTGCCGAGTACCTCGACACGCTGGACGCCCGGCCGCATGACATCGACTTCTGCGCCCAGCTGCCGCATGGCGCGCTGCGCGTCTATGTCATGGGAGAGCGCGGCGCCAAGCTGGAAGCCGCGACGGATCACGACATTGCCGAGATGCGGCGCATCACGGCGGACGCCATGCGCGCCGGCGCCATCGGCTTCTCGACCTCGCGCTCGCTCAACCACCGCACGGTGAAGGGCGATCCCACCCCCTCGCTCCGCGCGACCGAGGCAGAGCTGACCGGCATCGCCATGGGGATCAGCGACGCCGGCCGCGGCGTGCTGGAAGTGATCTCCGACTTCGACACGCCCGACCTCGACGCCGAGTTCGACATGCTGGAGCGGATCGTGACCGCCTCCGGCCGGCCGATGAGCTTTTCCATGGCGCAGCCGCACACGCGGGAAAGCATGTGGCGGGTCCTGCTGGCCCGGATGGAGAAGGCCGCCAACAATGGCCTGCCGATCAAGGCGCAGGTGGCGCCGCGTCCCATCGGCATCCTGCTGGGCCTGCAGGCCAGCCTGAACCCCTTCACCATGCACCCGTCCTGGGCCCAGGTGGCGGACAAGTCGCTGGAGGAGAAGGTCGCCGCCCTGCGCGATCCCGCATTCCGCGCGCAGCTTCTGTCCGAGACGATGGCCAAGGGCCACGTGGCGCTGGCCAAGCGGCTGAGCCATTTCGAGATGATCTTCCCGCTGGGCACCCCACCCGACTACGAGCCGCCGCGGGAGACGTCGCTGGCCGCCCAGGCGGCACGCGAAGGCCGCCGCCCGGAAGAGATCGCGATCGAACTGATGCTCCAGGACGAGGGGCGCGGCTTCCTCTATTCGCCGTTCGCCAACTACGCGCACTTCAACCTGGATGCGGCGCGCGAGATGATGGCGCACAAGGATACGCTGCCGGGCCTGGGCGACGGCGGCGCCCATGTCGGCATCATCTCCGACGCCAGCTTCACGACCTATGCACTCAGCCATTGGGGCCGCGACCGGGCCGAGGGACGCTTCCCCATCGAATGGATCGTGAAGCGGCAGACGCACGACACGGCCCGGGCGGTGGGCCTGGCCGACCGCGGCGTCGTGGCGCCAGGGTACAAGGCGGACTTGAACGTCATCGACATGGACGCGCTGCAGATCGAGCGGCCGCGCATCACCTTCGACCTGCCGGCGGGGGGAAAGCGCCTGCTCCAGGGGGCAAAGGGCTATGTCGCGACGATCGTCTCGGGCCAGGTGATCTATCGCGACGGTGTCGCGACCGGCGCTCTGCCCGGCCGCCTCGTCCGCGGGCCGCAGGCTGCCCCGCTGGCCCAGGCCGCGGAGTAGGCACCAACCCCCACCCCAGCCCTCCCCCATCGCTCCGCGACGGGAGAGGGCGCAGGGTGCGCCCCTACCCCGTGACGATTGCGGCGTGCAGGGCGGGGTCGATGTTGGCGCCCGACAGGACGACAATCGTGTCGGCCGCTGAACTGGGGGCGGTGCCCGCCAGCACGGTGGCCAGCGCCACGGCACCGCCCGGCTCCACCACCAGCTTCAGCACCTCGAAGGCGAAGCGAACCGCATCGCGCACCTGATCGTCCGTGACGGTCAGGCCGCCGGCCGATAGTGCCTGGAGAATGGGGAAGGTCAGCGCCCCCGGGCTCGGCGACATCAGCGCATCGCAGATCGAGGTGCCGCCCGGCACCACCTGCTCGCGCCGGCCGCTGGCCAGCGACCGGGCGGTGTCGTCGAACGCGGCCGGCTCCACGGGAAAGATCTGGATCGTCGGATCGCCATCCTTGACCGCCGTGGCAATGCCCGACGACAGGCCACCGCCGCCGCATGGGATCAGGACCTGCCCCACCCGGGCGCCCTGGTCGCGCGCCTGCTCCAGGATCTCCAGGCCGGCCGTCCCCTGCCCCGCCATGATGAACGGATCGTCGTAGCTGGGCACCAGAACGGCCCCGCGCGCCGTAGCCAGCGCCGTGGCGATCGCTTCCCGGTCCTCGGTCGCACGGTCATAGGGCACGACCACGGCCCCCAGCGCCTCGGTATTGCGGCGCTTGATGGCGGGTGCGTCGGCCGGCATCACGATGGTCGCCGGCATGCCGAGCAGGCGGGCAGCCGCGGCTACGCCTTGCGCATGATTGCCGGACGACCAGGCGACGACGCCGGCACTTCGCTGCGCCTCCGGAATGCGCGCCAGCCGGTTATAGGCCCCGCGGAACTTGAACGAGCCGGTGTGCTGCAACCCCTCCGCCTTCAGCAGGACGCGGCGCCCGGCACGCGCGTTCAGCACCGCATTCTCAAGCAGTGGCGTACGCACGGCGACTGGCGCCAGCAGGCGCTGCGCATCCCGGACGTCGTCGATGGTGATTGCGGGAAAAGTCGGCATCGAACCTCCGGCCGGCAGCGTCGCCCCAGACGCTGCCGGTCGCGGGGGCCGGGGTCAATCCGGACCGATGCCTATTGGCCCGAGCGCAGGTCGTTGGCGCGGGCGCGGATGTACTGGCGCAGCGCCTCAAGCTCCGCATCGCTGTAGTGGTCGAAGCCCGGCATGCCGCTGCGCGCCAGGGAGCCATCGCGCACCACCTCACCGAACAGCTCGGCCGACGGAACGATGGGCGAGGTGCGCAGGTCGGGCGCGGCGCCGCCGGATATCGCCTCCATCCCGTGGCAGACGACGCACTGATAGGCGTAGGTGACGGCGCCCAGCGCTTCGGCCGCGGGATCGGAGTGGAAATCCGGATCCTCTGCCGCGATCAGCTCCACGGGACGCGGCGGGGGCAGCGCACCCTTCCCATCAAGGGCGAAGGTCAGCACGCGCTTGGCCTGGTTGCGGCTGTCGACGGGGATCGGGATGTCACGGCTCATCATCGTGCCGCTGGTGCCCATGCCGACCAGGATCGTCAGGTACTGCGTGCCCCCGACGCTGTAGGTGATGGGGGCGGCGATGATCGGCACCTGCGCGTCGAAGGTCCACAGCGGCTTGCCCGTCGCCGCCTCGTACGCGGTCAGGATGCCATTGGTCTGGCCCTGGAACACCAGATCGCCGCCGGTGGCCAGCACCCCGCCGTTCCAGTAGGCCGCATTCTGCACCTTCCAGCGCTGCTCCCCCGTCGCCGGGTCGATCGCCAGCAGCCAGCCGGTATTCTGGAGCGGGTCCTTGATCTCCATGCCGACATTGATGGCGAAGTCATAGGCATTGCCGGCCCGCCGGTGCCAGGACTGGCCCGTGATGTCCTTGTCGTTATAGGTCAGGCCCTGCTCCATCGTGGGGATGTAGAGCAGGCCGGCCTTCGGGCTCCAGGCCGAGGGCATCCAGGAATGCGCGCCGTTGGCACCCGGCCACAGGGCGAAGTCCTTGCCGCCCGGATAGCGTGCCTCCGGCACCTCCATCGGGCGCCCCGTGGCCATGTCGATGCCGGTCGCCCAGGTTACCTTGGCGATCCTGTCCGCCCGCAGCAGTTCGCCGGTGACACGGTCCAGCACATAGAGGAAGCCATTCTTGGGTGCCTGCATCAGCACCTTGCGGACCCGGCCATCGATCGTGATGTCGGCCAGGTTCATCGTCATCGCGGCGTTATAGTCCCAGGTCTCGCCCGGATTGACCTGGTAATGCCACTTGTAGGCGCCCGTCTTTGCATCCAGCGCCACGATGGAGCACAGGAACAGGTTGTCGCCGATGTCGGCGCTGCGGATGCGCCGGTTCCAGGGCGCGCCATTGCCCGTGCCCAGGAAGACGGTGTCCGTCTCGGCGTCATAGGTGATGGCGTTCCAGACATTGCCGCCGCCGCCGTGCTTCCACCATTCCCCGCCCCAGGTCTTCGCCGCCATTTCCTGGGTGGCATCCTCGAACCCGTCCGCCGGATTGCCCGGCACGGTGAAGAAACGCCAGAGCTGGGCCCCCGTCTCCGCGTCATAGGTCGTGACATAGCCACGGATGTCGGCCGAATCCCCGCCGCCATGGCCGATGATCACCTTGCCGTCGAACAGGCGGGGTGCACCCGTGATGTAGCGGCCATCCTTTGGATCGACCGTCATCACGCTCCAGACCGGCTTGCCCGTCTTGACGTCGATGGCGATCAGGCGACCGTCCGCCGAGCCGGTATAGACCTTGCCGTTCCAGTAGCCGATGCCCCGGCTGCCCCAGCCCTGCCGCATCTTGTGCCCGGCTACGGCACCCACCTCCGGGTCATAGGTCCACAGCAGGCGCCCGCTCTGCGCCTCGACCGCGTGCACGACGCTGAGGCCGCTGGCGAAGTAGAGAATGCCGTCGACCGCGACCGGGATGGTGGCCGGGTTGCCCGCGCCCAGGTCCATGAACCAGGACAGGCCGAGGCGCGAGACGGTCTGCGCGTTCACCTGGTCAAGTGGGCTGTAGTGCTGCTCGCCATAGGTCCGGCCAAAGGCGGGCCAGTCGGCCCCGTCGGCGCCATCGTGCAGGTCGGCCGCGCGCAGCGATGCCGGCGCCAGGGTCAGCGACGACAGGGATAGGACAGCCCCCAGAGCCAGGATGCCGTTTCGCCAGTTCATCGTCGTCCCCCCGGATTCTTGTTTGATCCGACACTAAGTCGAATTCGGAATCCGGACAACGCGATGGCAGCGTGGTCCCGCTGCGGCGGCCGCTTGCGACGATGCGCAGCCTTGCAGTGCGGGCAAAGTGATCGCCATCTCTTGTGCAGGTGCGTCGTGTTGTCGTCCCATCTCCAGGATCGGGCGGGTTAACGGGAATCGAACCCGTATTGGGCCAGTATGGCAGTGCCGCTGTCCTGGACGGGCGGAACCGGGCGAACGTCGCCGGATTGAGTTTCTGGCGTAAGGAGTTGGGACACCTGTGCTTCATCCCATGACAGACCGCCCCGGACACTGGCTTTCATCCCGCGTCGTCAACACCATGCGTCCCGAACGCCGGGGGCGTTGGCGCGGTGCGCCGTCTGCAACGTCGAGTGCGACAGGGGTTGAGGAAGGGCGCGGGAGCCTGCTCATCGCCTCGTACAACGTCCACAAGTGCGTTGGCACCGACAACCGTTTCGACCCTGCGCGCACGGCCCAGGTCATTGCCGAACTGGACGCCGACATCGTCGCCCTGCAGGAGGCGGACCAGCGCTTTGGCGCCAAGGCGGGCCTGATCGACATGGCCCGCCTGAAGCGCGACAGCGGCCTGCACCCTATTCCGGTTTTCGGCCGCGCCCTGGGCGAAGGCTGGCACGGCAACCTGCTGCTGATCCGCCAGGGCAGCGTGGCCCGGGTACGCCAGCTGGCCCTGCCGGGCGTCGAGCCGCGCGGCGCGCTGGTCGTCGACCTGGACCTGGACCAGGGCCCCTTGCGCATCGTCAGCGCCCATCTGGGCCTGCTGCGCCGGTCGCGCGCACAGCAGGCCGACGCGATCCTGTCGACGCTGGGCTCTTGCCGCGAACGGCCAACACTGATCCTGGGCGACCTCAACGAATGGCGCGTCGGGTCGCGCTCGTCGCTGCGCAATTTCGACCCGCATTTCGGGCCGCTGACCGCGCACCTGCCCAGTTTCCCGGCCCGCTTCCCCCTGTTCGCGCTGGACCGCATCCTGGCCAATCCGCCGGCCATGATTTCCGGCATGGACGTGCATCATTCGGACCTGGCGCGGATCACCTCCGACCACCTGCCGATCAAGGCGCGCATCAACCTGGAGGGAGCAAGCGCGCTGATGGACCAGACTCGCCTCGCCGCCTGACCCGCAACCTGCCCCTAGAGCTGCGGCTCCAGGGGCAGCCAGCCCAGGATGCGGGCCATGGCCCGGCGCAGGAAGGGCGTCTCCGGCTCGCCGTGCCAGTCGCGGCCCGTGTCGTCGCGCCAGACAAGCCGGCGATTCTCCAACTGGACGGTCCAACTGCGCGAGCGATCGGTCAGGCGCGCGAACTCGGCCCGCAACTGCCTCACCAGTTCGGGGTGGCGGGCAAACGTGCCCATTTCCGTGTTCAGGTTGGCCGAGCGCGGATCCAGGTTGAACGACCCGACAAAGACCAAGTCATCGTCCATGAATAGCGCCTTGGTATGCAGGCTGGCCTGGCCGGACGAGCCGAACAGGCTGGTGCCTTCCTGCCCGCCGCGCTTCAGTTCGTACATGGCGATGCCGGCGCGCAGCAGGCGGCGGCGATAGCGGGCATAGCCGCCATGGACGGCCAGGACGTCCGTCGCCGCCAGGGAGTTGGTCAGGACGGACACCTTCACCCCGCGCCGGGCCAGGCGCACCAGCAGGCGCGAACCCTTTCGCCCCGGCACGAAATAGGGCGAGATCAGGACGACCTCCTTCTCGGCCGACGCCATGGCCGCGCGCAGCACGTTGAGAATGCCCGGCTTGCGCAGGCCTGGACGTCCCTTGTCGGGCGGGTCGGCGACGACACGCACGGCGCCGGCCGGCAGTTCCGTCCGGCCCTTGCGCAGCAGCTCCTCCAGCGCGGAATAGTCGCGCACGCGGTCCAGATAGGAACGGGCGACGGCCTCCTCGGCAAAGGCGTCCAGGCGACGGCGCAGGCCCTCCAGCCCGGACGCCATGGCCGATGCCTCGCCGATATTCTCGAACGGATGGACCCGCCGGCTTGACCAGTAGCGTTCGAAGAGGGACACGGCGTGCGGCACGGCCGCCCCGCTCAGCACCATGTCCAGGTCGCGGAAATTGAACTGGCTGGACGCGTCGAAATACTCGTCGCCGATGTTGCGGCCGCCGGCGATCGCGACGTGGCCATCGACGATCCAGGCCTTGTTGTGCATGCGATGGTTCAGGCGATAGCTGGAGAACAGCAGGTTCGCCGTGCGGCCCAGAAGGCCCCAATTGCGGATCTTGAACGGGTTGTAGAGGCGGACCTGGATATTGGGATGCTGGGCCAGGGTCGAGAGTTCGAGCGAGGCGTCGCGGACATAGAGGTCGTCCAGCAGCAGCCGCACCTTGACCCCGCGATCGGCCGCGCACAGCACTTCGCGCGCCAGCAGGCGGCCGGTCACGTCCTCACCCCAGGTATAGTATTGCAGGTCCAGCGTGGCCGTGGCCTCGCGTGCGCTGAGCGCACGCAGGGCAAAGGCCTCCAGGTTGTCGGAAACCAGGGAAACCGCGGTGCCCGCCGCCACATCCCGGCCCAGGCCCGCGCCATCGCGGCGGGCCTGGGCCTTGCGCGGATGGGGCAGAAGGACAAGCCGGGCAGCACGCGACATCGACGCCATCAAGGACCTTAGCGGCAGGGATCTGTCCCTGTCTGAACGCGGAACGTCCAGGCCCGTTCCGGGCGGCGGCGTCGCAGGTCCCGACATCGCGGCGAGCCTATTCGGCGGTGGGCAGCACCGCCAGCGGGGGCCCCGTGAACTCGACTTCCAGGATGACCTCCACCGCGTCGCCGACGCCCATGCGGGTGCCAGGCGCAGGAATGCCATAGGTCATGCCGAAGTCGGACCGGTTCAAGGTGGCGTGGGCCGAGAAGCCGATGCGGGCATTGGGATCCATCGGATGGCCGGAATAGCCGCCATTGAAGCGCGCTTCCAGGACCAGGGGTTTGGTGACCCCGCGCAGGGTGAAGTCGCCATGGATGCGCGCGGTCGCGGCCCCCGTCAGCTCGATCCGGGTCGACTTGAAGGTGATTTGCGGGTGGCGTTCCGCATCCAGCCACTGCTCCCCGCGCAACGTCGCGTTGAAGTCGAGCGTCTCCGGCGTCGGGTAGTCCGTCTCCAGCGAGGCAGCCTCGACGCTGGCCTGCAGCACCGCCTGGTCGGGAGCCTGCGGATCCAGTTTCAGCTGTGCGTCAAAGCGCTTGAAGCGGGCCGTGTACTTGGAAAAGCCCAGATGGTCGACGCGGAACAGCAGGCTGGCATGACTGGCATCCAACGTGTAGTCGCCGGCCGGCAGGGTGCCGATGATCACCGGCGACTCGTCAGCCCGGGCGGCCCCGGCGATTGCCCCCTGCGCCAGGGCGAGCGCTGCAAGAAGTCCAAGGCCCAGCAGGTGCATGCGGCGCATCCGTCATCCTCCCGTTCGTTTCCGCGGGCGACTATAGCCCACGCGACGGGACGTGCCAGGGCGGCGGCGGACGATCACGACGGACCGTCCGGCGCTGCCCCGGCGGGTGCGCGACCTCAGCTGTACTTGAACTCCGCGCCCGTCAGGTCGATCTTCGGCAGCGTGTCCTTTTCGGACCAGTAGTCCTGGGTGTGCTGCCATTCCGGCTTGGCACCGCGTTGTGGCAGCAGGTGCATGCCGCGCAGGATGTACCCGGGATTGAAGTCGTCGGTGTCGATCCAGGGCAGCAGCGGCATGTCCGCATCCTCCGGCCGGAGCACCGGCTCGACCTGGCGCTTGTTGAGCGAGCGCATGTGGTCGAGCATGCGGCAGACGAAGTCAGCGACCAGGTCCACGCGCAGGGTCCAGCTGGCACGGAAATAGCCGAACACCCACACCATGTTGGGCACGCCGGTAAACATCATGCCGCGATAGGTCACCGTCTTGGAGAAGTCGAGCGGCTTGCCGTCGACCTCGAAGGCGATATCGCCCAGCATGCACAGGTTGAAGCCCGTGGCCGTCACGACGATGTCGGCCTCCAGCGTCTCGCCCGACTTCAGCAGGATCCCCGTCTCGGTGAAACGCTCGATCTCGTCCGTGACGACCGATGCCTTGCCTGCGGCGATGCCCTTGAACAGGTCGCCATCGGGAACGAAGGCGATGCGCTGGCGCCAGGGGCGATAGCTGGGGGTGAAGTGCTTCATGTCGAAGTCCTCGCCCAGGAAGGCGCGGACGCCGCCCAGCAGTTCCTCGCGCACCACCTCCGGCTCCTCGAACGTGCGCCGGGTGAAGACGCCCTGATCATGGACGATCTTGCGGCGGACGATCTCGTGGATCCAGGCCTCGTCAATGTCCAGTTCGCGCAGCGTGTCGGCCAGTTCGTTGGCATTGGCCGCGGGGATGAAGTAGGTCGGCGAGCGCTGCAGCATCGTGACATGCGCGACATCGTTGGCGATGGCCGGGACCAGCGTCGCCGCCGTGGCGCCGGAGCCGATCACCACCACGCGCTTGTTCTTGTAGTCCAGGTCCTCGGGCCAGGACTGCGGATGGACGATCGTCCCCTTGAAGTCGGCCATGCCGGGCCAGTCCGGGGTGAAGCCCTTCTCGTGCCGGTAATAGCCCTGGCACATCCACAGGAAGTTGGCCGTGAACCGACGGATTTCGCCCGTCCGGGTCAGCAGCGCCTCGATCGTCCAGCGCTTGTCGGTCGACGACCAGGACGCGGACAGGATCTTGTGGCCATAGCGGATGTGCTGGTCGAGCGCGTTCTCGGCGATCACTTCCTGCATGTAAGAGCGGATCTCGCCCGCCGTGGCGATGGGTGCGCCGACCCAGGGCTTGAAGCGATAGCCGAACGTGTAGAGATCGCTGTCCGAGCGGATCCCCGGATACTTGTGGGTCAGCCAGGTGCCGCCGAAGCTGTCCTGCACCTCCAGCACCACGAACTTGGTATCGGGCCGCTGCCGCGTCAGATGATAGGCCGCACCGACACCGGAGATCCCGGCACCCACGATCAGGACGTCGAAGTTCTCGACGGCGCCATCGGCTGCCGGCGCGGGACTGCCGGTCGCATCCGATGACGGGTTGTCGCGCGCGAGGGTGAATGTCTCGTCCATGGCGTCCAGCGTCTCTCGTTATGGAGGGGGCCGGACCAGTCCGATTGCCCTCCCGTTTCCTCGGATCCCAGTGTCCATGGTCGAGATACGCTCTCCCTTGATCGAGATCAAACGCCATACTCTTGATTCAAAATGCGTACCGCCGGTACTGACCGGCGGCAGCATTCGGAGCTGGCGAAGCGGCGGGGCAGGCCCCGCCCCTGCCCTATTCGGCGATGGCCGGCTGCGGAGCCGGCACCCGCTGACGCCGCGGGAAGATCAGGTCCAGCACCACGGCCAGGGCCGGCAGGGCAACGATCGCGGCGATCATCGAGATGAAGAACATGAACGACAGGAGTGCCCCCATGTCGGCCTGGAACTTCAACGTGGAGAACACCCAGGTGAAGACACCGCAGGTCAGCGTCATGCCGGTACAGATCACGGCGCTGCCCGTCTCGTTCAGTGTCCGGGTATAGGCTTCCTGGATGCGCCAACCCTGCTCGATATAGAGCTGGAGACGGCTGTAGATGTAGATGCCGTAATCCACGCCAATGCCGACCGCCAAGGCCATGACCGGAAGGGTCGAGATCTTGAGCCCGATGCCGAACACCGCCATGAACCAGTAGCCGATGGACGAACACAGGGCCAGCGGCACGACGCAGCAGATCATCGCGCGCCAGTCCCAATAGGTGATGTACACGAGGAACATCACCGCGATGTAGACATAGAGCAGGATAGTCAGTTCGGCGTGCTCCACGATGTCGTTCATCGCGGCCATCACACCCAGGTTGCCAGTGGCCAGGCGAATATTGACGCCCGTCATCGGATGGTCTGCGCGGAACGCCTCGACCGCGGCGATCACCCGCTTGATCGTGTCGGCGCGGTGGTCACTTGTGTAGATGACCAGCGGCATCACGCTGCAGTCGGAGTTCAGCAGCCCGCTCGACGTCTGCACCTCGCGGACCGACTGGCTGATCGCGGCGGAGTTGCGCGGCAATTCGCGCCAGCGCGGATTGCCCTCCCGCCACATCGTGGCGATCTCCTTGGTGCGGGAGGCGAGGTTCACCGCCGACTGCACGCCCGGCACGTTCATCATGTGCCAGCGGAACTTGTCCAGGTGACGCATGATCGCCGGGTCCACGCAGGCGTCCTGCGGCACTTCCACGATTGCCGTCATCACGTCGACGCCGATCGAGAAGTGGTTGGTGATGTAGACGACGTCCTGGTTGTAGCGGGAATCTTCGCGCAATTCGGGGGCGCCTGCAGACACGTCGCCGAACTGCAGGAAGTTGCGTTCGTAGCTGGCGACGCCAAAGACCACGACCGACACCAGGACGATGACGACGGCCCAGCGGGGGCGCGTCACCTTGGCGACATGAGGCCACAGCCGCTCGCGCTGGGCGATCGCCTTGCGTGCGCGCGCCGGGTAACTGGCCCCCAGCGACAGGTACGAGCCGAGGAGCGGCAGCATGAACAGGTTGGTGACGATCTTGAATGCAACGCCGATCGAGGCCGTGACCGCCATTTCCTGGATCATCGGAATCGGGATCATGTAGAGCGTCAGGAACCCGACCAGGTCCGCCAGCAGCGCCGTCGCGCCGGGAATCAGCAGCATGGTGAAGCTTGTGCGCGCCGCCTCCTCCTTGCTCTTGCCCTCCGCCACCTCGGCGCCGATCAGGTTGATCTGCTGCACGCCGTGGCTCACGCCAATGGCGAAGACCAGGAACGGCACGAGGATGGCGAGCGGATCCAGGCCATAGCCGAGGATGGTCAGGATGCCGAACTGCCAGACCAGCGAGGCGAGCGAACAGACGATCGGCAGGATCGTCAGCACGATCGACCGGGAATACATGTAGACGAGGACGCCCACGAACAGCAGCGCGATGCCGAAGAACGAGATGACGCTGGCCGACCCATCGGCAATGTCGCCCGTCATCTTGGCAAAGCCGATGATGTGGACGGTCACGCCTTCCTTCTCGTACTTGGCGCGCAGCGTTTCCTCAAGGCGTTCCGCCGCGACCAGGTAGTCCAGCCGCTCGCGCGTATTGGGATCGACCTCCTGCAACTCGGCCGTGATCATCGCGGCCTTGAAGTCGTTGGAGACGAGGCGGCCGACGACCTCGGCCTTGGCGACATTGTCGCGGACCTGGGCGATGCCTTCGGGCGTGGGCTGGAAGCCGCTGGAGATCACGTCGCCTGCACTGATGCCGCCTTCCACCACTTCCAGGAAGCGGGTGCTGGGCGTCCAGATCGACTGCACGGACGAACGGGCGACACCGGGGATGTAGAAGACGTCGTCGGTCGCCTGCTTCAGGATCCGCAGGAACTCAGGCGTATAGATCGTCCCCTCGTTGACGCCCAGGGCCACCAGGATGCGGTTCGCACCGCCGAAATTCTCCTGATACTGGTGGAACGTGTCGATGTATTCGTGACCGACGGGGAGCTGCTTGTCGAAGCCGGCATCAAGTCTGAGGCGGGTGGCGGCGACGCCCATGGCAATTGTCGCGACCAGGAAGATGATCAGGATCGCCGCCTTCCACCGGAAACAGAAATCCTCGATGCCCTTCAGACGGCGGCGCGTGTCCTCGCCCAGCTTGATGTCCATCGTCCCCCCCGGATCTTGTTTCTTCTGAATGGCCGGGAGCGGGCACCCCTCTGCAACCAGGATCCCGCACAGTTGAGCCATCCTGCGGCACCATAGTGCCGCACGGATCCCATCATGCAATCCTAATCCGTAGCAGGGTTACGCACTTGGCACCGGATTCCGAACGGTGTTCATTACTGAAGCCGTATTTGGACGGTCGCGA
Source organism: Zavarzinia sp. CC-PAN008 (assembly GCF_051903925.1). Lineage (GTDB taxonomy): Bacteria > Pseudomonadota > Alphaproteobacteria > Zavarziniales > Zavarziniaceae. Next base: position 3,088,061 of record NZ_CP173678.1, on the reverse strand, counting down.
AGCGGTACAGAAGTGATCGGGTCGAGAGACGGTGGTCGAGAGAATACGGTATTGCGGGACGACCGCAGCCGGATGCGACCTTCAGGCGTGGCCACGCACGCGCTGGATCGCGGTGCGCAGCTGGCGGTCCGAAACGGGCTTGAACAGCACTGCTGCCGGATGGTCCTGGGCAATGCGCGCCTGGGTCGCCGGCTCGCGCGAGCCGGTGATGAAGATGACCTTCGAGCCCAGCGACTCATGGATGGCGATGGCCGCGTCGACGCCGTCGCGTGCGCCGCGCAGGCGCACATCCATCAGCACGATGGCGGGGCGGTAGCGTACCGCCATGTCGATCGCCTCGTCCGCCGAGGCGGCCGTCGCGCAGACGTCCAGGCCCATGTCCTCGACCTGGATGGCCAGGCCCTGCGCGATCAGGAATTCGTCCTCGACGATCATCACGCAGTCCTGCAGGCGGCACTCGGTCAACACATCCGTCACGCTCATCGATCCATGCCTTCCGCCGGGGACCGAACCCTGGCCCCGAACATCGTCGTCCCTGGTCAGGCGGCCGCTGGGGCCGCCAAGTGCACCACGTTGCGCGTGCCGCCCTGCTGCTGCACGTCGAACCGGCCGCGCAGCTGCGCCACCAGGCCCTGGATGATGCTGGTACCCAGGGCCGGCCGGCCGTCAGCCTGCTGCCGGTTCGGATCGTAGCCAATTCCATCGTCCGCGACGATCAGCATGACTTCGCCCCCGGCATCTCGTTCCAGCACGACCTCGATCCGGCCCTGGCCTCCTGGAAAGGCGTGCTTCAGCGCGTTCGTCACCAGCTCGGTCACCAGCAGGCCCAGCGGAATGGCGAAGTCCAGGCCAACGCGCAGCGGCAGCGAACGGACGTTGAGCTGAACCCCCTGCGCCGCGGCCCCCTCCGCCAGGTTGGCCGTCAGGTCGGCCAGGAACGGCTCGATGTCCAGCGTCTGCAGGTCATCGGATCCCATCAGCTGGTTGTGCACCAGGCCCAGGGCATGAACCCGCTGACGCAGGCCGTTCAGCGCGCGCCGGGCACCGGCGTCCGCCACCTCGCGGCCCTGCATGACGATCAGGCCGTCGACGATCTGCAGGTTGTTCTTCACCCGGTGATAGACCTCGCGCAGCAGCAGGTCGCGCTGCTCGAGCGCCTCCTGCAGCTGTGCATTGGCCGTGGTCAGCTGCGCCGTGCGCTCGGCCACGCGGCGCTCCAGCTCCGCCGCCGAGGGCAGCGCCAGCAGCCGCGGGATCAGGGGCCACAACAGCGCGGCGGTCGCGACCGACAGGCCGGCGGTGACGACCTTGACCACCGCCTCGAAGCCATAGGCCGGGATCCACAGGGTCAGGATCGCCAGGATGTGGGTCGTGCCGCAGGCCAGGATGAAGGCGACGAACAGGTTCGCGACCCAGCTGTACTTCAGGTCCTTGCGCCGCGCGACAAAGGCCGCGATCGCCAGCGGGATCGAAAAATAGGCCAGCCCGATCAGCGCATCCGCGCCGGCATGGAGCCAGATCAGTCCCGGCGTCCAGCTCAGGCAGTAGCCGTGCGGTGTCAGGCCCTCCGGGCTCAGAAGCCATTCAAGGATTGCCATCGGTCCCCCTTGGTCGCATGCCCGCTGCCGACGTGGCGCATTGGATTGTCCGCCTTCGGCACCTGATAGGACAGCGGAAGCGGTGCGGCCAGCGCCGCATCCAGGATGCGCGCCAGCTCAGGACGCCGCCAGGACGGGGGCGGCACCGGCCGCCGTCTGGAGCGCCGGGGCCGCCTGGACCAGGTCGGGCAGGTCCATCGGCCTGGCGAAATGGAAACCCTGGACCATCCGGATCGACGTGGCACGCGCCAGGTAGTTCAGTTCCGCCGCCGTCTCCACCCCCTCGGCCACCAGGCTCATGCCCAGTGGGTGGGCCAGGGATTCGATGGCCCGCAGGATGCTTTGGCTGCGCGGCCGGTCTTGGATCTGGGTGATGAACGAGCGGTCGACCTTGATCTCGTCGGCCGTGATGTCGGCCAGCACCGCCAGGGACGAATAGCCCGTACCGAAATCGTCGATCGACACCTTCACGCCCAGGTCGCGCAGCATGGGCAGGACCTGGGACTGGAAGTGGCGCGACGCGATGAACGCCTCCTCGGTCAGTTCCAGCATCAGGCGGTGGGCGTGCCCGCACTGGGCCAGCGCCTCGCCCAACTGGCTGACAAAGGCCATGTCGCAGGCCTGCTGCGCCGCCAGGTTGATGCTGATCGTGGTGTGCCCGCCAAAGACCGGATCCAGCAGGGAAAAGGCCGCGGCGGACGATTCCAGCACGAACAGGGTGATGTCGCCGATCAGGCCCAGTTCGGTCGCCAGCCCCACGAACGTGCCCGGCGGCCGGATCACGCCGTGCGCGTCGCGCCAGCGGATCAGCGCCTCGAACCCCGCAACACGGCCTCGGGCCAGGTCGATCTTGGGTTGGAATGCCGCGTGGAACTGGCGGTCGCGGATCGCCACGCGCAGGCGCTGCTCCAGCTCCATCCGCGCGGTCAGCGCCTGCCCCATCTGGGTGTCGAAATAGGCGGCGCTGCCCTTTGCCTCGCTCTTGGCGCGGTACATCGCGTTGTCGGCGTTGCGGCGCAGGCTTTCATAGTCCTCGCCATGATCGGGATAGAAACTGACCCCGATCGAGGCCGAGGTGAAGATCTCATAGGACTCGATCACCAGCGGCTTGCGGATCTCGGTCAGGATGCGGTCGATCACGCGCCGCACGTCGTCCTTGTCGCGCAGCGAATCCAGCATCAGCACGAACTCGTCGCCACTGATGCGCGCCAGCATGTCCCGCCCGCGGACGTGGCTGGAAATGCGCTGCGCCACCTCGATCAGCACGGCGTCGCCGATCGCGTGACTGTAGTAGTCGTTGATGCGCTTGAAGTCGTCCAGGTCGATGAAGGCCAGGGCAAAGGCGGCCTCGCGATTGCCACGGGCCAGGCGATGCTCCACCCGCTGCTGGATCAGGGCGCGGTTGGGCAGGCCGGTCAGGTCGTCGTAATAGGCCCGCCGGGTCAGCTCCTCGCTCAGCTGCCGCAGGCGCGAGCTTTCCGTCTCGGTCAGCATCGAATGGCGCAGGGCCAGGGCGTGGGAGGCCAGCAGCGTGAACTTGCGGGCCAGGGCGACGTCGTCGCGCGTATAGCCCGCGGCCCCTCCCCGCTGCACCAGGATCACCAGGCCGCGATCGCTCCGCATCTGGATCGGCATGTAGAGTGCGGGCTGGTCGGGCGAGATCAGGTCAGAGCCAAGCGCTTTCCACTCGGCGATGGCATGGCTGGAGAAGGTCGCGATGACACGACCGCCCGCGACCTTGGCGAACAGGTCGCCACGCGGCCAGGACAGCCCCACAAGAGCGGCGGACGTCGCCGAAATGCACTCGAACCGGTCGCCCTTCTCCACCAGCGCCAGCGCGTCCTCGAACGCAAAGACGCCGCGCAGCGAGCCGAACACCGTCGCGAACGGGTCCACTTCCCGCTCCAGCGAGAGAAGCGAGGCCAGGGCGTCGAGCAGCTGGTTCGCCTGGTTCGTCGCCAGGCGCAGGCCATCGTTGTCGCGCTGCAGGGACAGCAGGCGCTCGCGCAGCTCCTCGGTATTCTGAAGTGCGGACAGAGTTGGAATGATGGCCCCCGCCTGCCGCCCTAGCGTCCGAACGCGATTGCAGAGATCATCAGATTGCCATGCACGTTCTCGTCGCGCAGCCGCCCCTGCTCGCCAAAGGTGAAGCAGCCGAGGAACGGCGCACCGGCGAAGGCGCCGGCGACCTCCGCGGGAACATCGGCGATGGCATCGCCAACGGCAAGCCGGCAACCGCCGCAATACACGATCAGGCCGCCGGCCAGTTCCGATGCGCCGCCACCCAGGCGCTCCGCCGCCTCGCGCGCGACGCGGCCGGCCCGCTCGATCAGGCGGCGGCGGTCGCCGCGCATGCAGAAGATGCGCTCCCCCTCCTCGATCGTAGCGAAGGTGCTCAAGGCCCGCCCGGCCACGATCGCATCCGGATGGACCAGCAGGAAATGCTCCACGCCATCGCTGGCGCCGGCATGGATGGCCAGCGGCGTCATCGTCGTCTGGGCCAGGATGCTGCCCCCGCCCAGGTGATCGGACAGGCTGTCGCCAAGCCAGCGGCTATAGACCTCGGCCGCGGGCTGGCCGTCGATTTCCAGGATGTGGCGGCCCCGCGCCTTGGTCACCACGCCCTGGTGTCCGGCCGGGTCGAAGGCCACGCGGGTGACGATCCCATTGGGGCCCGAGGGCTCGTAGCCGCCCTGGAACGCGCAGGCGACGCCGCCTGACGGGAACAGCGCCGCCACGACCAGGCCATCGACCAGTGGACCATCGGTGCCCAACTGACGCCACAGGCCGGCCACGTCGTCATCGGCGGAACTGCCGCCCACGATGGGGCAGCCCGCGCCGACGACGCGACGCAAACCCTCGACCACCGCCTCCTCGCGTCCCGGCACCTGGTAGATCCAGATCAGCTCAGGCAATTGGCCGGGGCAGCCGGCATCCTCCAGCGCGCGGTGCAGCAGGACCTCCGCCGCGCCGGCAGGATCATCGCCCAGGGCCCCCGATGCCACGCCGTAGTCGCCCTCGACATCCTCAAGCAGGAGGAGGCCGATCGAATCGGCCGGCCAGACGCGCTCCTGGTTCATCACCCCGCCACAGGAGGTACCACCCAGGATCCGCGCGCCGGGGAAGCGATCGCGCAGCGCCCCGTGCAGCACGGCATCGTCATGCACGCAGCCATAGAACGCGAAGACGATCCGTGGCGCCGCCTGGTCCAGCGCCGGGTCGGTGGCGAGCTTTGCCAGGGCGGCACGGGTGTCCGCCCCGGCCATGACGTGAGTGCGCAAGGCGACCATGACTGCAACCCGTTTCAGACGTGCATGCCGCGCAGTTCTGCCAACCCAGACGTGTCTGGTCGGCCCTGCCCCGCCATCTCTGCCGCGAAAGTCCTAACGAACCTGAAATCAGGCTGCCTCGGAACAAGTCGCCGGTGCCCCCATTAGGCGGGTCATGTTTCGTCTGCGTACGAGGAAAGCCATGACCAAGATGCGATTCCTGATCCTGCCGCTGGTGGCGTTCAGCCTGCCGGCAATGGCCGAATCGGCAACCACGACCGGCGCCGCCGCCGAAAGCCATACCGCTGCCGGCATGGGCGGGGCGCTGGATGGCAATACCGGCAATCCCGGCACCACGACGGGCGGCGCGGGCACGCCCGGCGTGACGCTCCAGGGCGAGGCCGAGTCGGGCGCTGCGCTGAACGGCAATACCGGCAATTCTGGTGCGGCCAGCACCAGCGGCGGCGGCACGATCGTCGGCGGCACGCTGGAGCAGACCCAGGACGGCACGCCGGTGACGCCGCCCACCATCGATCCCAGCCCCGGTAACAGCACCATCGGGACGGAGCAGGGGAATACCGGCAACCCCGGAAGCGCCGGTTCGTCGCTCAACTGACGCGTCGTCCACAAAGCCGGTGCGGGGTCCCGCCTTGCCTTTGGGCAGGGCGGGACCCTTATTTTGTTGGCCTGACAGGTTTGCTGGCATGACAGGTTTGTTGGCATGAAAGGCAGGGTTTGACCGCGGGCGCCCCATATGGGACCCATCCCATCCACCCCCGCAGAGCGAGCCCTTCCAGAGCACCATGGCTGCCCCGCCTCTCCTTCTTCTCCAGGACATCGCGCTAACCTTCGGCGGGCACGAACTGCTGGACAGCGTCGACCTCAGCGTCGGACCGGGCGAACGCCTGGCACTGGTCGGGCGCAACGGCTCCGGCAAGTCGACGCTGATGCGCATTGCGGCCGGGCTGATCGAGCCCGATCGCGGGCGCCGCTTCGTCCAGCCGGGAACGACACTGCGCTACCTGGCGCAGGAGCCCGACTTCGGCGGCGCCGAGAGTGTGCTTGCCTATGTCCAGGCGGGCCTGGGTCCGGCCGACGACGGCCACCGCGCCCTGCGCCTGCTGGAGGGACTGGGCCTGACAGGGGCGGAGCACCCGGGCCACCTGTCAGGCGGTGAGGCACGGCGCGCAGCCCTGGCCCGCGCGCTGGCGCCGGAGCCCGACATCCTGCTGCTGGACGAGCCGACCAACCACCTGGACCTGCCGGTGATCGAGTGGCTGGAGGGCGAGCTCGCAGCGACCTCCTCCGCGCTTGTCCTGATCAGCCATGACCGCCGCTTCCTGGAAAACCTGTCCCAGGCCTGCGTCTGGATCGACCGTGGCCGCAGTCGCAGGCTGGAGGCCGGCTTCGGCCGGTTCGAAGCGTGGCGCGACGAGATCCTGGAGCAGGAGGAGCAGGCCGCCCACCTTCTGGACCGCAAGCTCGTGCGCGAGGCCGACTGGCTGCGCCATGGCGTGTCGGGCCGGCGGAAGCGCAACATGGGGCGCCTGCGCGCGCTCCAGGCCCTGCGCACCGAAAAGCGCGAGCGCCGCCGCGTCGTCGGCAAGGCCGACCTCCAGGCCTCGGAAGCCGAGATGTCGGGCAAGAAGGTGATCGAGGCCAAGCGCATCGCCAAGGCGTTCGACGGCCGGCCCATCGTCCGCGACCTCTCGCTTGTCGTGCAGCGGGGCGACCGGCTGGGCCTGGTCGGGCCCAACGGCGCGGGCAAGACGACGCTGCTGCGCATGCTGACGGGACAGCTGGAGCCCGATGACGGCACCGTGCGCCTGGGCAGCAGCCTGGACATGGTGACCCTGGAGCAGAGCCGCTCCAGCCTGGCGCCGGACCAGACGCTGCAGGACGCGCTGACGGGCGGCGGGGGCGACACGGTCCAGGTCAATGGCAAGCCACGCCATGTCCGCAGCTACATGCAGGACTTCCTGTTCGACGCAAGCCAGGCGCGCACCCCCTTGCGCGTGCTGTCGGGTGGGGAGCGGGCCCGCGTGATGCTGGCCCGCGCCCTGGCCCAGCCGTCCAACCTGCTGGTCCTGGACGAGCCGACCAACGACCTGGACCTGGAGACGCTGGACCTCCTGCAGGAGCTGATCGCCGACTATCCCGGGACGGTGGTCCTGGTCAGCCACGATCGCGACTTCCTCGACCGCACGGTCGATTCCACCCTTGCCTTCGAGGGCGACGGACGCTGGATCGAATATGCCGGCGGCTATTCCGACATGCTGGCGCAGCGGCGCGACGCGACACCCGCCGCGCAGCCGGTGCGGAAGGCGGCGGCCCAGCCCCCTGCCCCAGTCCCCGCGCCGCCGCGGGAGCGCAAGCGCCTGTCCTTCAAGGACAAGCATGCGCTGGAGACGCTGCCCAGGCGCATGGAGCAGTTCCAGGCCGAGATCGAGCGCCTGAAACAGGAGCTGGCCGACCCCGGCCTGTTCCGGCGCGACGCCGCCCGCTTCCAGAAGGCATCGACCGATCTTGCGGCACGCGAGACCGCCCTGATGGAGGCGGAGGAGGAATGGCTGCGGCTGGAAATGCTGCGGGAGGAACTAGAGCAGGGTCAGGCGCCGTAAACGGTCGCGGCGGAGATCGCTTCGCCCTTTTCCCATGAGGATTGACCGTGGACGACCTGTTCGCCCTCGCCCAAGACCCGGCCGCCTGGGTGGCGCTGGGAACCCTGATTGCCATGGAAGTGGTGCTCGGGATCGACAACCTTCTCTTCATCTCGATCATCACGAACAAGCTGCCCGCGCATCAGCAGGAACGGGCCCGCCGCGTCGGCATCGGGCTTGCCCTGGTCATGCGCCTGGCGCTGCTGGGCACGGTGTTCTTCATCGTCCAGTTGACGACCCCGATCTTCGAGCTGTTCGGCCACGGTTTCTCGTGGCGTGACCTGATCCTGATCGCGGGCGGCCTGTTCCTGGTCTGGAAGGCGACAAAGGAGATCCACCACAGCGTCGATCCCGATCCCGGCCCCGACATGTTCACCGGGCCAGTGACGCTGACCATGTCCGCCGCGATCATGCAGATCCTGCTGCTGGACCTGGTCTTCTCGATCGACAGCATCATCACCGCCGTCGGCATGACGGAGCATGTGCCGATCATGGTGATCGCCGTCCTGGTCGCGGTGACGGTGATGCTGATCCTGGCCAATCCCCTGGCCGAATTCGTCGGTCGCAACCCAACGGTCGTGATGCTGGCCCTCAGCTTCCTGCTGATGATCGGCATGACGCTGATCGCGGAAGGCTTCGGCGCCAAGGTGCCGAAGGGCTATGTCTATGCCGCGATGGGCTTCTCGGTCCTGGTCGAGGTGCTGAACATGCTGGCGCGCAATGCCCGCCAGCGGCGGGAGGGGCGCACGGCCGTCGACACCAGGCCCGCGCATTGAGGTGGACGGGCGGGGCACCGTGCCCCGCCCGCCTGCCGCGTCCCGCGCCCTATCGGGCGGCGGCTTCCAGGTCCTGCTTCAGGTACTTGGCCGCCAGGAAATAGTGCCACGCCGACCAGACGAAGATCGGCGACAGGGTCAGCAGTGCCCAGCGGAAGCGGTCGTCGCCAAAGGTCGGCTGGTACATGTCGGCGAAAATGCCGGCCAGCAGCGGCCCCAGGCCCATGCCGATGAAGTTGAAGATGAACAGCGCGATGGCCGAGGCCACGGCACGCATCCGCATCCGCACCAGGGCCTGGGTCAGCGCATAGGTCGGCCCCAGGTAGAAGGCGCCGACGCCTGACGGCACCATCAGCAGCAGCAGCGCGACCGTGGCGTTCGGCAGCAGGTAGACGGCCAGGCCAAAGGGTATGCCGAACAGGATGGCGACCGCGACCACCCAGGAGCGCCAGCGCACGTCCCGCCGCCCCAGCACATCGGACAGCTTGCCGCCCATGTAGGTGCCGACAAAGGCACCGGCGCCGATCAGGATCGCCAGCAGCAGGCCGACATGCGCCATCTCGAAGCCGAGTGCCGCGACGCCGTCCTTCAGGCTGAAGATCACGAAGCTGGGGAACCACTGCACGCCGGCATAGCCCACCAGCGTGATCAGCGTGCCGCCGGCCATCAGATGACGAAGCGAGCGCTGCGACCACATGAAGCGCGCGGTCTCGCGCACTGTCGGCACGGGACCGTCCTTCAGGGCGACGCCGGCGGCCGCGTCGGCATGGCCGCGCGGCGGCTCCTTCAGGAAGATCGCGACGATCACCGCCAGCAGCAGGCCCGGCAGGCCCAGCACGAAGAACGCCTCGCGCCAGCCATAGGTCGCGGCGACATAGCCACCGGCGCCCAGGCCGATGAACAGGCCGATGGGCACGCCCAGGGAATAGACGGCAAGGGCCGTGCCCCGCGATTCGGGGGGGTAGTAGTCCGAGATCAGGGAATGGGAGGGCGGACTGCCGCCGGCCTCGCCGATGCCGACACCGACGCGCGCCAGCGCCAGCTGCACGAAGTTGTTGGCGAGGCCGCAGACCGCGGTCATGCCGCTCCAGATCGCCAGCGACAGGGTCACGATCGTGACGCGGCGGCCGCGATCGGCCCACATGGCGATGGGAATGCCGAGGGTCGCGTAGAACAGCGCGAAGGCGAAGCCACCCAGGAAGCCCAGGTCCGTGGCGCTCAGGTTCATGTCCGCCATGATGTAGGGCGTCAGGATGCCCAGGACCTGGCGGTCGGCGTAGTTCAGCGTGTAGGCGGCAAGCAGCAGGTACAGTGCCGTGCGGCGCTGTCCGTCGGTGATCGTCACCGTGTGCGCGGACGGCATCGCAGGAATGGGCGCAGCGTGCGCCCGTGTGTCGGCCATGGAATCAGCCTCCCAGGGGATTGAGCCTTGTTGCGGGCGCCCCCGGGAGGAGCAGCACCGGCGGCACGGCCGGCGCCTGGCGGCGGGAAGCTGAGACGCCCCCACCTCCGGGTAAGCCCGAAGTCTCACATCAGCAGAGAGTCCCGCCCGAGGCAATCCCCTGCATGCAACGCCGGGCGGGGGCGTCCGGCGTGTCGTGCAACGCCGTGCCTGCGGATGTTCAGGCCGGATCGCGCATGAAGTCGACGTCGCGCCGCGCCGCACTGATCGACACGGTGAAGCCGGCGATCACGTCGATCATGGCCAGGATCATGATCAGGAAGAAGGTCGAGGTTCCCAGCGCCGGCAGTAGCAGGAAGCCCAGCAGGCAGACGACAAAGACGACCAGGGACAGGATATGATCCGCGACCGAGGCCTGGGAGGTGCGGGTCGCCTTCAGCACCTCGAAATAGAGGGCGGCAAGGCCCAGGAGAAGGACCAGATCGTCGAGCTGGAACGGCCACGCCGCGCCAGAGGGCAGGCCGATCATGAACAGGTTGGCGTCCACCGCGGGCGCCCTGATCACAGCCAGAAGCAGATAGAGCAGGGCAACGATGCCGATCAACGGAATCTGCCTCAGGACGCTCCAAGCCGTCATGCCACACCTCGCCCTTGCACGGTCTCCGGATCAACGCGGCAACCATAGCATGGTGCCGTGCGCGCGGAATCGATCACGGTCACATTGCCGGCGGGCGACGCGGCGGAGCGGCAAAATGAACAAACAGTCAGCGCGCGCGCATCGTCAGCTTGACCGCAAACCTGGGGACCGGTACGTCCCTTGTCCGACTGGGGAAATTGCGTCCTCGGCTGGCCCGGCGGGAGGCCGGCGGCGCGGTCCGGGCGTGCTTGCGCAGCACATCACGACGCTTCATCCAGAGCACAGGCTTCAGGGCAGGCATCCTTCAGGGCACGCATCAGGGGAAGAAATGGCCAAGATCACCTTCATCGATCACAAGGGCACGTCGCGCACCGTCGATGCAGCCCCGGGCGTCAGCGTGATGGAAGCGGCCATCCGCAACATGGTGCCCGGCATCGACGCCGATTGCGGCGGGGCCTGCGCCTGCGCCACCTGCCACGTCTATGTCGACGAGGCCTGGCTGCCGCTGGTCGGCAAGCCCGAGGCGGCCGAGGCCGGCATGCTGGAATTCGCCCAGAACGTGAACCACACCAGCCGCCTGAGCTGCCAGATCAAGCTGAGCGACGCGCTGGACGGCCTCATCGTCACGACACCCGAATCGCAGTTCTGAGATGGATGGCGGCACCGCCCCGGCCGGGGGTCCCAGCGACGCCGAGATGGTCGCGCGGCTGTCGCGCCGGTTCGAGCCCTGCATGCAGATCCTGTCGCCGACCTATGTCTCGGCCAGCCGGGCGGAGCAGCGGGTGGCCATCGACTTCGTGGCGACGCCCCAGTTCTGCCATTCGGGCAACGTGGTCCAGGGCGGCTTCCTGACGGCCATGATCGACGGGACAATGGCCCAGGCCGTCCTGGTCGCGACCGGCCTGACGCTGACGCCGTCCAGCCTGGAGATCAAGATGACCTTCCTCAATCCCGGCCGCCCCGGCGTGCTGAAGGCTGAGGCCTGGGTCGTCCGCATGGGCAAGAGCATCTGCTTCATCGAGGGGAAGCTGGACGACGCGGATGGCAATCCGGTCGCCCGCGCCTCGTCCACCGCGCGCCTGTTCCCGCTGCCGCAGCGGGCGACGGCCGGCTGACGCGCAGGGACCAGGCGATGACAGCGGGAGTGGCCCGGCGCTGCGTGGCGCTGCTCCCGATGGCGGCGACATTGGTCCTCTGCCTTGCCGGACCCGCCTTGGCCCAGCAGTCCCCGGCCAGCGCGGATGCCAGTGACGCGCCCTGCTTCGAGCCGAACGAGCGCAGCCTGGGCGAATATCACGTGATCTCCCAGGATCTGCGGCGCGTCCTCTTGCAGGGCACCGACAGGCTGGAGCGTTATGGCGGCCTGCCGCCCGACGATGTCGCGCTGAAGACCACCAGCGTCGACAAGGATGTGCTGGTCTTCATCTATGTGCGCCGGCCGCATGGCGGCCGCACGCCCTTGTGTTATCGCGAGCAGGCGACACTGCCCCTCAAGCGCTATCTGGAGCTGGTCGCCGCGGCGGCCAGCGGCGGCGCGCCATGACCCGTCTGGTGCCCCAGGCCGGCGCACGCGAACTGCTGCGCGGCTGCCTGGCCGACCCGGTCATGGCCAGTGACGGGGTGACCCTGCGCCTGATCGCGGCCCTGTGCATCGACCTGGAACAGGGTGGCAAGGGCCTGCTGCGGGAGGATGTCGTGGCCATTGCCGGGCGCGACACCACCTCGGTCTGCGCCCGGCTGGCCTTTGCCGGCCTGGCCGTCGAACGCGCCTCGATCGAACGGGACTGAGCGGTCAGCCGGGCCGGTGGCTCGCGCATCCGCAGGACGCCGGATGGTAGCGGCCGGTCGGCTCGACGGTGCCGCCCTGGCCATACATGTCGTGCGGGCGCACCCAGTCGGCGAGCGTGCCGGTCGGTCCCGTCTCCGCCCGCCCCCGGGGGGACACGTCAAGATAGGCATAGGCACCGAGGAACTGCTCCCCGCCCCGGCCAAAGGTCGAGTAGGTGTGGAAGACGCGTCCCGCCCCGTCCCGGTAGAAGACGCTGTTGCCCGACAGGTCCTCCAGCCCCGGATTGCCGGCCCGGTAGTTGTACAATGCGGTCCCGGCGGACAGTTCATCCGCCCTGAACGACACATGGAAGTCGTAGTTGAAGTCGTTTGCGAACGACGACACCCAGGGGAAGGTCCAGTTCATCCGCCGCTTGAAGGCCATGATCTCGGCGATCGGCGCGCGTGCGACAACGGCATAGGCCAGGTCGTGGTTCTCCAGGTGGACGCGGATTCCCGCCACGTGATCGACCTCGAACGAGCAGCCCACGCACTGCTGCTCCTGCCCCGGCCCCATCATGAAGTGCTTGATGAACAACTGGCTGCGCCCACCGAACAGGTCGGCCAGGCTGACCGGCCCCTCCGGCCCGTCGAAGACATAGGGTTTCGTCACCTCGACCCAGGGCAAGGCCCGGCGCGCGGCACTCATCTCGTCGCGCTGGCGATCGAACGCCCGCTCCCTTTCAAGCAGGCTGCGACGGGCGGCGAGCCATTCCTCGCGCGAGACGACGGCATGTTCCATCGGTTGCGTCCTCCTCCGGGGAAGGGCGCAGACGCGCGCCCTCCTCTGCCCCAAGGACGAAGGACACCGCCGCCACCCGACACAGCCCTTCCCCCGGAATCAGGGGAAGGGCCATGGCGGCCGATTTCTGAAGGCTAGGCGGCGAAGACCTGCGGACGGCGCTGGATCCAGGGCTGGGCGGCCTCAATCTCGAAGGCCAGGGCAAGCAGCGTGGCCTCGTCCCCTGCCTTGGCCGCGAACTGGCTGCCGATTGGCAGGCCGTCCCGGCTCATGCCCAATGGCAGGGAAATCCCGCACGAGCCCGCCAGGTTGTGCAATGGCGTGTAGGAGACATAGTCGAAGATGTCGGCCACCAGTCCGTCGAAGCTGCGTGTCGTGGCATGCTCGCCGATGCGGGGCGGCGGGCTGGCCAGGACCGGGGTCAGCCAGACGTCGAAGCTACCGAACAGGTCGTCCACCTGGCGCGTGATGCCTTGCATGTAGCCAACCGCCTTGGCCAGGTTTTCCGGGCCTGCGCGGTCGCCGAACTCGGCAAGGCCCAGGGTCCAGGGCTCCAGCACGGCCTCCAGGTCGAGGCCGCGCCTGCGCGCCTCGTCCCGGGGGCCAGCCGCCAGCACCGACCAGATGGTCAGGAACTGGTTCTTCATCTCCTCGCCCGCGATCGGGTTCTCGAATGGCACGATCTCGTGGCCCAGATCGGCGCAGAGCTTCGCCGTGGCCTCGACCGATGCCTTCACGTCCGGGTGCGGCTCCCGGCCGAAATAGTTCTTCGTGCCGAACGCGATCCTCAGGCGGCGCTTGGAGGGTCCGGTGACGGCCGGCGACGGCGCGAACGTCGCGCCGGCGTCGCGCCGCTGGGTGGCATGGAACAGGGTAGCGTTGTCGCGCACGGTGCGGCTGACCGCATGCATCACGGCGATCTGGCTGACCAGGTCCTCCATCGCGTGCGGCATGCGGTTGCGGCTGGGCTTCAGTCCGACCAGGCCACAGCACGATGCCGGGATGCGGATCGAGCCGCCGCCGTCCGACGCGTGGGCAAAGGGGACAAGCCCGGCCGCCACCGCCGCCGCCGCCCCGCCGGAGGAACCGCCAGAGGAATAGTCGGTGTTCCAGGGATTGCGGCACGGCCCCAGCAGGGCCGACTCGGTCGTCGAGATCAGCCCGAACTCGGGGGTGTTGCTCTTGCCCACGATGATCATGCCGGTGTCCAGCTGGGCCTGGACCAACGGCTCGGTGCCGACCGACTGGTTGTCGTGGAACATGCGCGAGCCGAAGCTGTTGCGCGACCCCGCCAGGTCGTCCAGGTCCTTGATCAGGCTTGGCACCCCGGCGAACGGGCCATCGCCCAGCGGCTGCTTCGCCTGGGCGCGTGCGCGCTCGAACAGCCGCGTGACGACCGCGTTGATCTGGCCGTCGACGGCCTCGATTCGGGCGATGGCGGCATCCACCAGTTCGCTTGCGCTGACCTCCCCGCGGCGGACCAGATCCGCCTGGCCCAGGCCGTCGGGCCCCTCAAGTCCGAAGTGCGCGCCTGGCGCGCGGGCTGCTGTGGCTGACATGTCGCCCCTCTTCCTGTCGCTGCGGGCCCGATTGCGGGCCGCTTCCTCCCGTGTCCCCGCGTCAGAAGCGCGGGGATTTGGGCAGTATAAGGACGAAAAGTGCGAAGTGCCCCTCCTCACTTTCGACATGAAGCGTGCCGGCATGCTGCCGCACCACCACGTCCCACGCGATCGACAGGCCCAGGCCCGTGCCCTGCCCCGCCGGCTTGGTCGTGAAGAAGGGGTTGAAGATCTTCTCGACGACCTGCGGCGGGATGCCGGTGCCGTTGTCCAGGATCGTGATGGCGACACGGTCGCCCAGGTCGGCGGTATAGACCCAGACGCCTGGCCGGTAGTCGGGCTCGCCCGCCAGTTCGCGCTGGTGCGCGGCATAGCAGGCATTGGTCACGATGTTGAGGACGGCGCGGCTCAACTCCTGCGGCAGGATGGGCACGTCGCCGATGGTCGGGTCCAGGTCGGTCTTCAGCGCCACGCGGAACGTGGCGTCCTGGGCCTTCAGCCCATGATAGGCCAGGGCCGCGAACTGCTCGACCAGGGCATTGAACGGCACTGCCTCGCGCTCGCCATTGCTGGTCCGCGAATGGGTCAGCATGGAGCGGATGATGGCATCCGCCCGCTGCCCGTGCTCCACGACCTTCTGCGCGTTCTGGCGAATGTCGTCCAGCGTGCCGACCAGGTAGTTGCGCTGCGACGGCTGCATCGGTCCGTCCTGCGCGGCCAGTTCGTCGCGCACCTCAGCCGACAGCTCGCCGCACAATTCGGCAAAGTTCTTCACGAAGTTGAGCGGGTTCTTGATCTCGTGGGCGATGCCGGCGGTCAGTTCGCCGAGAGAGGCCATCTTCTCGCGCACGACGAGTTGATTCTGCATGTCCTGCAGCGCGGCCAGCGCTTCCTCCACCTCCCCCTTGCGCTGCCGCAGTTCCGCGGTGCGCTTGGCAACCTCGTCCTCCAGGTGCTGGGAATAGTTCTCGATCTCGCGCTCGGCCCGCTTGCGCTCCTGCACCTCGCGCTCCAGCGCCCGCTTGTCGGAAGCCGATCGCTCGGCCAGTTCCTCCGCCCGCCGCACGCTGCCGCGCAGGCCCCGCAACGTCAGGCCCAGGAGCAGGAGCGAGCCGCTCACCCCCACGCCCATCAGCATGGCCGTGTCCCACAGGCCGGCCTGGGCCTGGTCGGCCATCGCATCCAGCGGCATGTCGATTTCCTGGACGCCGCGCACGTCGCCCACCTTCCAGGTCCGCACCGGGCTGTCGGGATGATGGTTGTGGCAATCGACGCAGGTCTGCTCCATGCGGATCGCCGTGCCGTAGCGCAGCGTGGGCCGGCCCTGGTAGTCCTCGAACCGGAAGAACGGCTGGCCCGGATCGGCGCGCAGGGCGGCGATCGCCTGTCGCTCGAACTCGTCATGCACGCCACCGCCCTGGCGCAGTGGAAAGGGGTAATCGCTCCAGATCCGGACGCGCAGGCCCAGGGCGTTGTCGCTGATCGCCTCGCCCAGGTCGATGGCGAAGGTCGCGGGAATCGGGATCGAATCCGGCTGCGTGCGATAGGCGTGCGTCACCTCCAGCAGGCCGCCGACCCGCCCCACCACCTCGCGGCCATAGAACGCGCGCACCTTGTCCAGCGCATAGGCATAGAACCGGGCGCTTTCCTCGGCATTGGAACGGGCAAGGTTGCCAGCAAGGAAATAGACATGAAGGCCGATGACCACGGCCCCGACAAGCGCCAGCCCCCCAACCACGACGGGGGCCCGCCGGGCCAGGAACAACGACACGCCAGAAGCCATACGCCTACTCCCCGTCCGCCGCTCCGGACCAGCCGCACGGCGCAAGTGCAGCACCTTGACAAACCGGGGGCAATGGCTGGCAATGCGCAACCTCCCAACCCGTTGTGTCCATGCACAAGATCCTCGTAGTCGACGACGAACCGGACGTCGAGTTGATGATCCGGCAGAAGTTCAGGCAGCGCATCCGCAGCGGGGAATGGGACTTCCGGTTCGCCCTCAGCGGAGTGGCCGCGCTTGAGAAGCTGGCCGAGGAGCCGGACATCTCGGCCGTCCTGACCGACATCAACATGCCCGAGATGGACGGCCTGACCCTGCTCACGGCGCTGGGCGGAAAGGGCATGGAGAATCGCTCCGTGGTCATCTCGGCCTATGGCGACATGACGAACATCCGCACCGCGATGAACCGTGGCGCCTTCGACTTCATCACCAAGCCGATCAATTTCGACGACCTGGCGGTGACGATCGAGAAGACCCTGCGTCACGCCGAGCGGATGCAGGAGGCGGACCGCACCATCCGCCAGCTGGAGGCGCTGCGCCGCGAGCTGGAAGTGGCCGCGCACCTGCAGCAGGCGATCCTGCCGCGCAGCTTCCCCACGACCGAGCGCCTGTCCCTGATGGGCCAGATGATCCCGGCCCGGGAAGTGGGCGGCGACTTCCTGGACGTCATCCCCCTGCCGGGCGGACGTTATGGCCTTGTCGTGGCCGATGTCTCGGGCAAGGGCTTGCCAGCGGCGCTGTTCATGGCGGTCGCGCGCACGATCCTGCGTTCGGTCGCCCCCGATTCGGCGACCCCGGCCCAGGCCCTGTCCCGCGCCAACGATCTGCTGGCGGACGAGAACGACAGCCAGATGTTCGTGACCGTCTTCTATGGCGTGTTCGATCCGGCTACGGGCGTGCTGACCTATGCCAATGGCGGGCACAACCTGCCCTATGTCGTGGGCCATGACCGCACGGTGACGCCGCTGGACGAGTCCCCGGGCCTGGTCCTGGGCATCGAGAGCGGCTTCCCGTTCGTCGACGCGGTGTTCCAGCTGGAGCCGGGTGACCTGCTGTTCACCTATACCGACGGCATCACCGAGGCGCACGGCCAGGACGGCAGCCTGTATGGGGATGCGCGCCTGATGGACCTGCTTGCCCGGCTTGAAAGCACCGACCCGGCGGCGACGATCCGCACGGTGATCGCCGCCGTCCAGGCCCATGCCGATCGCCAGCCGCAAAGCGACGACATGACCTGCCTCGCCCTCTACTGGCCGGGTCCCGGCGCACCCGGGTCGCCAGTGTGAGCGACCACGCCGTCGTCCGCTGGACCGGTCGCTTTGCCGATCCGGCGCTCGAACGGCGTGCCCTGGTCGCGCAATGGCCGCAGACCGCGCGGTCGATCCGCCTTGCGGCGCTGATCTTCGGTGCGCTGTTCGTGCTGCTTGGCCCGGGTGGCCTGATCGGTCCATCCCTCTCGCTGCGCGAACTTGCGGTGCGCCTGGCCGTCGCGGTCGCCGCGGCCGGCGTGTTCCTGGGCGCCCGCGCCAGCCGCCCCAGCCGGGCGACGGACCTTGCCCTGTTCGCCTTCGAGCTGGCGATCGCCGGCGCGGTCCTGTTCGGCGTCGCCCACGCCACCAATTCGCTGGACCAGTCGGCGATCCCGGTCCTGATGGTGATGCTGGCCTTCTTCGTCTTCATCCCCGGCGACCTCCTGCTCACGACCGTCGCGGCCCTCAGCCTGTCGGCGGGATTCCTGCTCATCGGGCACGAGGTGATGGACGCGCCGCGCGGTCACCTGGCCTCGATCGGCCGGCACCTGCTGATCGTGAACGCGCTGGGCTACATCTTCGCCCATCGCGTGGCGGCGGCCCAGCGCGGCGCCTGGCTGCAACTTGAACGCCAGGTGGAGGCGCGCCAGGCGCTGGAGCACGAGATCGAACAGCGCCAGGCGGTGGAGCGCGAGCTGCGCCACAGCGAGGCGAACCTGAAGCGGCTGTTCGATGCCTCCCCCGTCCCGCTGGTGCTCAGCGCGCTGCCCGGCGGACAGCCCATGACCGCCAACCAGGCGGCGCTGGAGCACCTGCGCATCCATGGCGACAATCTTCCCGGGCTCCAGGTCCGCGACCTCTTCGTGGATGGCGCCAAGCTGGACGAGATCGCGGCCCGACTGGAATCGAACCAGGTGGCGGCCGGCATCGAGGCGGAGGTGCAGCGCCCCGACGGGACACGCTCCTGGGTCCTGCTGGCCTGCATCCTGGTCGAGTTCGATGGCCGCCCGGCGCTGATCACCGGCTATTCCGACATCACCGCCCGGCGCGAGCAGGAACAGGCGGTGGCGGACGCGCGCAACAAGGCGGAGGCCGCCCTGGGCGAGCTGGCCAAGGCGCAGACCAGCCTGATCCAGACCGAGAAGCTGGCGGCCCTCGGCTCGCTCGTCGCCGGCGTCGCGCACGAGATCAAGAACCCCCTGAACTTCGTCAACAACTTCTCCGACATCTCGCGCGAGTTGCTGGGCGACCTCCGCCAGGTGCTGCGGGCGCCGCTGGCCGCCCTGCCCCAGGCCGAACGCGAGGACGCGGAGGCGCTGCTGGACGACCTTGACGGCAACCTGGCGCGCATCGCGGACCATGGCCGCCGGGCCGACGGCATCGTGCATGGCATGCTGGACCATGCGCGGACCGACGCCGGAGAGCGGCGGCCCGTCGACGTGCCCCATTTCATCAAGGAGTTCGTGACGCTCGGCTACCAGGGTGTGCGCTCCCAGCATCGCAACCTGACCGTCGCGATCACGTTCGACCTGGATCCGGCGGGGGCCCGCATCACCTTCGTGCCGCAGGACATGAGCCGGGTCGTGCTGAACATCGTGACCAACGCCTGCCAGGCCATGGCCGGCAAGCAGGAGGCGGAGCCGACCTACCAGCCGGCGCTGGCCGTCTCGACCCGCCTGGTCGATGGGATGATCGAGCTGGTCTTTGCCGACAACGGGCCCGGCATTCCCCAGGCGATCCGCGAGCACATCTTCGAGCCGTTCTTCACGACCAAGCCCGCGGGCTATGGCACCGGCCTGGGCCTGTCGATCGCCTTCGACATCGTCGTGCAGAAGCATGGCGGGCGCCTGGCCGTACACGACAATCCGTCAGGCGGCGCGATCTTCGTCGTCGCCCTGCCGCTGGAGGCCGCGGCCGACCCCTCCGTCGCCTGAGCGCCGTCTCATCAACCCGGTCGCCGCCACGTGGCGGAATCGTATCGTCAGGTCCCGCTGCCTTGTGCAGAATGCTGGCCAATCGGCGCGTCCGCCCGCGAGCGGCCGCGTACAGCCAAGAACCCCAGCGGGGACACGGGAGAGAACGACATGGCGGAAGCGGTGCAGCGATTCGACGTGGTGGTGGTGGGAGCCGGCTTTTCCGGCCTGCACATGCTGCACAACCTGCGCAATCGCGGCTTCAGCGTCCGCGTGCTGGAGGCGGGCAGCGGACTGGGCGGCACCTGGTACTGGAACCGCTATCCCGGCGCGCGCGTCGACATCGTCAGCCAGGAATATTCCTTCTCCTTCTCGCCCGAGCTTGAGAACGAGTGGGAGTGGAGCGAGAAGTACGCGACGCAGGAAGAACTCCTGCGCTATGCGAACCATGTCGCCGACCGCTTCGACCTGCGCAAGGACATCCAGTTCGAGACCCGGGTCCTGAGCGAGACTTTCGACGAACAAAGCAATCGCTGGATCGTCAAGACGGACAAGGGCGATGTGATCTCTGCCCGCTATTGCGTGATGGCGACCGGCTGCCTGTCGGTGCCGAAGGACGTCGACATCCCCGGCGCCGCGCGGTTCAAGGGCCCGACCTACCGAACCAGCCGCTGGCCGCACGAAGGGGTCGACTTCACGGGCAAGACCGTGGCCGTAATCGGCACCGGATCGTCGGCGATCCAGTCGATCCCGGAAATCGCCAAGCAGGCCAAGCACCTGACGGTGTTCCAGCGGACCCCCAATTTCAGCCTGCCGGCGCACAACGCGCCCGCCGATCCCGAGGAGGTGCGGGCCTGGCGCGAGAATCGTGTCCAGTTCCGGACCGAGGCCCGGGCCCAGGGCTTCGGCCAGCGCTTCATCGACGAATCGGACAAGGCCTGGGCCGACGTGCCGGCCGACCAGCGCCGCACGGTGATGGAGGAGCGCTGGGCCAAGGGTGGCTTCGCCCTGGGCGGTTCGTTCGCCGACCTGATCACCGACAAGGCGGTGAATGATGAAGTGTCGGAGTTCGTGCGCGAGAAGATCCGCTCCATCGTCAAGGATCCGGAGAAGGCAGAGGTGCTGTCGCCGCGCAACCACGCCCTGTTCACCAAGCGGCCCTGCGTCGATACGGACTATTTCGCGACCTATAACCGCGACAATGTCAGCCTGGTCGACCTGAAGAAGACCCCGATCGAGACGATCACCGAGACCGGCGTGCGGACGACGCAGCAGGACTACGACGTGGACGTGATCGTCTATGCCATTGGCTTCGACGCGATGACCGGCGCACTCAATGCGATCGACATTCGCGGCCGCGGCGGCCAGTCCCTGAAGGACCGCTGGGCCGAAGGGCCAAAGACCTATCTGGGCCTGACGGTTGCGGGCTTCCCCAACCTGTTCCTGGTGACCGGGCCGGGGAGCCCGTCGGTCCTGTCGAACATGATGGTGTCGATCGAGCAGCACGTCGACTGGATCACGCAATGCCTCGGCTACATGGCCGACCGGCAGCTGGGCCTGATCGAGCCGACGCCCGAGGCGGAAAGCGCGTGGGTCGAGCATGTGAACGAGGTCGCCCACACCACCCTCTATCCCCAGGCGGATTCCTGGTACATGGGCGCCAACGTGCCGGGCAAGCCGCGGGTGTTCATGCCCTATATCGGCGGCGTGCCGCTCTATCGCGAGAAGTGCGACGCCATCGCGGCGGAGGGCTATTCGGGCTTCACCCTGGCCCCGGCCCCCTGAGGCGGTACTCCCTGAGCGGTTGCGTCGGGCCGGCCCTCAGGCCCGGCCCTCAAGCAACGTGAACGTGCCCACTGCGTGGACGGCCAGGCGGCCCTCGCCGTCCCGCACCTCGCCCTCCAGATAGGCATTGCGCCGGGACTGGTTCAGCACCCGCCCCTCGGCCCGGATGGAACCCGACGCGACCGTCAGCGGGCGCAGGAAGGTCAGCTTCAGGTCCAGCGTCACGAAGCCCTGCCCCGGGGGCAGCGTGGTGTGCAGCGTGCACCCCATCACCGTGTCGAGCAGCGTCGCCGCGGCGCCGCCGTGCAGCATGCCGAGCGTGTTCTCCAGGCTCTGCTCCGGGTCCAGTTCCATCGCGACATGGCCGCGTTCCACCAGGACGCACCGGAATCCGACCAGCCGCGCCATCGGCGGCGGCGGCAGACGGCCGTCGCGAATGGCCTCCATGATCTGCAGCCCGCTCAGGCCCGAACTTGCGGCGCGCACCGCGGCCGGATCCTGCCACGTGACCATGCGCTCGCGGGTCAGGCTTGAATCGGTGGGATCGACCGTTTGCGGATGATCGAACGGCATAGGGCACCTCCATCGGCGCCCCTTTATATGATGATCGTCATAATATCGTCAACAGGGCATGGCCCGGCCTCAGGCGCCCGCCCGCAAGGTCCGCACCAGGGCGTCGCAGACCCGGTCCACGTCGTCGTCCGTCATGTCGGCGTGGATGGGCAGGCTCAGCACCTGGGCGCACAGGTCCTCGCTCACCGGCAGCGAACCTTCCCGCTCCCCGTGCATGCGATAGGCCGGCTGCAGGTGCATGGGCCTGGGATAGTAGACGGCGGTCGGCACGCCGGCGTGGTCCAGAACCTGGCGCACCGCGTCCCGCTCGGCCACGCGAATCGTGTAGTAGCCCCAGGAGCAACGCAGGCCGGGCGGCCGCAGCGGCGTCTGGACGAGGCCGGTCAGGCGCGCATCATAGCGGTCGGCAATGCCGGCCCGGGCCTCGATCTCGGCGTCAAAGGCGGTCAGCTTCGCCAGCAGGATGGCAGCCTGGATCGTGTCCAGGCGGCCATTGATGCCCAGGCGGACGATGTCGTAGCGGACCTCGCCCCGGCCGTGCTCGCGAATCGAGCGGAGGACCGCCGCAGTCCCCTCGTCGTCGCAGAACAACGCACCCCCGTCGCCGAAGCAGCCAAGGGGCTTCGTCGGATAGAAGCTGGTCGCCGTGATCGGGGCCAGCGCCCCCACCGCCACGCCATGCAGGCGTCCGCCAAAGCTCTGGGCGGCATCGCCCACGACGGCCAGTCCGGCCTGGTCGGCCAGCTTGCGGATGGCGGCATAGTCGGCGGGCAGGCCGAACAGGTCCACGGGAATCACCGCGGCCGGGCGCAGGTGGCCGCGCTCGGCCACCCGCTTCAACTGGATGGCCAGATCGTCGACCGACAGGGTCATGCGCAGGGGATCGACGTCGACGAAGACAGGGCTCGCCCCCGTGACGAGCACGGCCTCGGCCGTCGCGGTGAACGTGAAGGCGGGCACGAACACGGCATCGCCCGCGCCAATGCCCAGGGCCATCAGCGCCATACGCAGGGCGTCCGTCCCGCTGCCCACGGCTATCGCGTTCGTCACCCCGGCGCGGCCCGACAGCGCCCGTTCCAGTTCGCCGACTTCCGTGCCCATGATGAAGTCGCCGCGCGCCAGGACGGCTGCGATGCGCGCGTCGATCATCGGCTTCAGCCGCGCGTACTGGGCCTTGAGATCGACAAAGGCAAGCGGCGGACCCTTGGCGGCGATGCCCAGAAGGGCGCGATTGTGCGGCACGGCATCCCCGAACGACTGACTGGCTGTGCAGTCTACCGCGCCTGGGGGCCGGAACGGGAGCACGCGTGAACGGGTGCGCGGGTTCCTGCCGCCCTCTGGCGACCCGTCCCTTTGTGCGGTGCGCCATGCCGCACTGCGCTGGATGCTGGCCCCCGTTGCGCTTTCACCTCGCGACAAGGCGCCGCCTTTGCGGCAAAGACTAGACCGGATCCAGCCGCGGCGCGGCCCGCAAGGCCCGGGGCCCCGCCAGGCAAAAGGGCGACAGGAGAACAGCACATGGACATGAGCGGCGAATACCGCATCCCGGCCCCCCGCGAACGGGTCTGGCAGGCCCTCAATGACCCCGAGGTGCTGAAGGCCTGCATTCCCGGCTGCGAGAGCCTGACCGGAACGCCGCCCGACCCGCTGGAAGCAACGGTCGCGGCAGCGGTCGGCCCGGTGAAGGCACGCTTCAAGGGCAAGGTGACCTTCACGGACGTGAAGCCGCTCGAGGGCTACACCCTGAATGGCGAGGGCCAGGGCGGACCTGCCGGTTTTGCCAAGGGCTCGGCCATCGTGGCGCTTCGCGAGGAAGGGCCGGAGACTGTTCTGACCTACACCGTCAAGGCGACGATCGGCGGCAAGCTGGCCCAGATCGGCGCACGGCTGATCGACGGCGTTGCCAAGAAGAATGCCGACGAGTTCTTTGCCGCGTTCGCCAAGGCCGCGACGCCCCCGGCGCCCGTCGTCGCCGCACCTGCACCAGCCGCCGCCCAGGGCCCGGTGGAGGTGCTGGAGCCGGCCCCCCCGGGTCTGGCACCCGCCGTCTGGATCGGCGGCCTGCTTCTGGTGACGGCAATCGCGCTGGTCCTGATCACCGTCCTGTAGCGCGTCCCCGCGGGGGCGGCCGCCAGGCTGTCCCCGCGGCCAACCGTTCGCCGTCCCGTGCGAAACGTTATTCCCAATTGGATACAACGACTTACATCTCCCCCAATTGGCTAGGGCCTTTCCTGCCGAGAGCGCTTGACCGAGGGCGAGCCCTCCCCCGACACTCCGCCAAAGCAGGCGGGAAGGCCGGGCCGCCGCCGCAAGGCGCGTTTGCGGACCTGCGATCGAGGGAGTGACCATGTCGAAATCCGTATCCATGACGGTGAACGGGAAGTCCGTTTCCGCGGAAGCCGAGCCGCGCACGTTGCTGGTTCAGTTCCTGCGCGAGAAGCTGGGCCTGACCGGCACCCATGTCGGCTGCGACACCAGCCAGTGCGGCGCCTGCGTCGTTCACGTCGACGGCATTGCGGTGAAGTCGTGCACTTTCCTGGCGGTCCAGGCCGAAGGGGCCCAGGTCACCACGATCGAAGGTCTGGCCAAGGACGGCCAGCTGCATCCGATGCAGGCGGCGTTCAAGGAGAATCACGGCCTGCAGTGCGGCTTCTGCACGCCCGGCATGATCATGTCGGGCATCGACATCGCCCGCCGCATCCCGAACCTGGACGAGCACACGGTGCGCGAGCAGCTGGAAGGCAACCTGTGCCGCTGCACCGGCTACCACAACATCGTGAAGTCGATCCTGGCCGGTGCCGAGGCGATGGGGAAATGATGCCATGCCCGATGACGCCACGCCGACGCAGGGGATCGGTGCTGCCGTCCTTCGCAAGGAGGACCAGCGCTTCATAACGGGCCGGGGTCGCTATACCGACGACCTCAAGGTGGCTGGGCAGGCGCATGCGGCGTTTGTCCGCTCGCCCCACGCCCATGCCCGCATCCGCGGGGTGGACACGGCCGAGGCGGCGGCGATGCCGGGTGTCGTCGGCATCCTGACCGGCGCCGACATGGCCGCGGACAAGCTGGGCGGCCTGATCTGTGGCTGGATGATCCATTCCAAGGACGGCTCGCCGATGAAGGCGCCGGCCCACCCGTCGCTGGCGCATGACAAGGTACGCTATGTCGGCGATGCGGTCGCCATCGTGGTGGCCGACAGCCAGGCTCAGGCCCGCGCCGCGGCAGAGGCGGTCGTCGTCGACTATGAGGAATTGCCGGCGGTGGTCGCCACGGCGACGGCGCGGAACAGCGCCGTGCTGGTCCACGACGATGTGCCCCACAACCTATGCTATGAATGGGAGATCGGCGACAAGGCCGCGACCGAGGCAGCCTTTGCCAAGGCCGACAAGGTGATCGCCCTCGACCTGGTCAACAACCGCCTGGTCCCGAACGCGATGGAACCGCGTGCGGCCATCGGCGAGTACGAGCCCGGAACCGACAGCTTCACCCTGCATACGACCAGCCAGAATCCGCATGTGGCGCGCCTGGTCCTGTCGGCCTTTGTCGGCATCGCGCCGGAGCACAAGCTGCGGGTGGTGGCACCCGATGTGGGTGGCGGCTTTGGCTCCAAGATCTTCATCTATGCCGAGGAGACGTCCTGCCTGTGGGCGTCGAAGCGCCTGGGCCGGCCGGTCAAGTGGACGAGCGACCGGGCCGAGGCCTTCCTGACCGACTGCCATGGCCGCGACCACGTCACCCATGCCGAACTGGCGGTGGACAAGGACGGCCGCTTCCTGGGCTTCCGGGTCAAGACGATCGCCAACATGGGCGCCTATCTCTCGACCTTTGCGTCGTCGGTGCCGACCTATCTTTATGGCACCCTGCTGGCCGGGCAGTACGCGACGCCCGCGATCTATTGCGAGGTCGACGCCGTCTTCACCAACACGACGCCGGTCGATGCCTATCGCGGGGCCGGCCGGCCGGAAGCGACCTACCTGATCGAGCGCATCGTGGAGGTCGCGGCGCGTGAACTGAACCTTGACCCGGCCGAGTTGCGCCGGCGCAACTTCATCACGGTCGACCAGTTCCCCTACCAGACGCCGGTCGCCCTGACCTACGATACCGGCGACTACTTCGCCTCGCTGGACAAGGCGCAAGGGATCGCGGACGTCGCGGGCTTTGCCGCGCGCAAGGCGAAGTCGGCTGCCAACGGCAAGCTGCGCGGCCTGGGCTACTCGACCTATATCGAGGCTTGCGGGCTCGCCCCGTCACGCGTCGCGGGGCAGCTGGGCGCCGGCGTCGGCCTCTTCGAATCGGCGCAGGTCCGCTTCAACCCGACCGGCAACGTCCAGGTCTTCACCGGCACCCACAGCCACGGCCAGGGGCACGAGACGACCTTTGCCCAGGTCGTAGCCTCCACCCTCGGCGTGCCGGTCGAGAACGTCGACGTCGTGCATGGCGACACGGCCAAGGTGCAGTATGGACTTGGCACCTATGGCTCGCGCTCGCTGGCCGTCGGTGGCTCGGCCCTGGTCAAGGCGTGCGAGAAGATCATCGCCAAGGGGCGCAAGATCGTCGCCTATCGCATGGAAGCGGCGCTGGAGGATATCGAGTTCAAGGACGGCGTCTTCCGCGTGGCCGGCACCGACAAGCAGATGACGATGGCAGAGGTCGCCTTTGCCGCGTATGTGCCCCACAATTATCCGCTGGAGGAGCTGGAGCCGGGCCTGGACGAGAATGCGTTCTATGACCCGCTCAACTTCACCTATCCCGCAGGCTGCCATATCTGCGAGGTGGAGATCGATCCCGACACGGGCGTGGTCCGCATTGATCGCTTCACCGCGGTGGACGATTTCGGCCGGATCATCAACCCCATGATCGTGCACGGCCAGGTCCATGGCGGCATCGCGCAAGGGGTGGGCCAGGCCCTGCTGGAAGGGGCCATCTACGACCAGGAGTCGGGCCAGCTTCTGACCGGCTCGTTCATGGACTATTGCATGCCGCGCGCCGACGACCTGCCCAGCTATGACCTGGGCTTCACCGAGACGCCCTGCACGCACAATCCACTGGGGGTCAAGGGTTGTGGCGAGGCCGGTGCCATCGCCTCGCCGCCGGCTGTCATCAACGCCATCACGGATGCGATCGGCATCCGCCACCTGGACATGCCGGCCACGCCGGAACGCGTCTGGCGAGCCGTTCAGGCCAGCCGCGTCGCCCAGGCCGCAGAATAAGGGAGCACGCCATGTACGAATTCGAATACCACCGTCCGAAAAGCGTCGCCGACGCCGTCTCGCTCCTGGGTGACAAGTCGGATCCCAAGGTCCTCTCCGGCGGAATGACCCTGATCCCGACGCTGAAGCAGCGCCTGGCAGCACCGTCCGACCTGGTCGACCTGGGTGCCATCGCCGATCTCAAGGGCATCAGCGTCAGCGGCAACACGGTGAAGATCGGCGCGATGACGACCCATGCCACGGTCGCCGCCTCCGCCGAAGTGGCCAAGGCGATCCCTGCTTTGGCCAAGCTGGCGGGTGGCATCGGCGATCCGCATGTGCGCCATCGCGGCACGATCGGCGGCTCGATCTCCAACAACGACCCCTCCGCCGACTATCCGGCCGCCCTGGTCGGCCTGGGCGCCACGGTCCACACCAACACCCGTGACATCGCGGCGGACGACTTCTTCGTCGGCATGTTCACGACAGCGCTTGAGCCGGGTGAGATCGTCACCGCGATCAGCTTCCCCGTGCCGGAAAAGGCGGGCTACGCAAAGTTTCCCAACCCCGCCTCGCGCTATGCCGTGGTGGGCGTCTTCGTGGCAAAGACGGCCGGCGGCGTGCGCGTCGCAGTGACGGGTGCGGGCCCGTGTGTCTTTCGCGCGAGCGCGATGGAAGCGGCGCTGGCGTCGAACTTCTCGGCCGATGCGGTCGCCAACGTGAAGATCGCAGCGGACGAGTTGAACAACGACCTCCATGCCAGCCGCGAATACCGCGCCCACCTCGTGACCGTGATGGCAAAGCGCGCCATCGCCTCCGCAGCGTGAGCGGCGGGAACCTGGGCACCGCCCTCCCCCGCTCCATCGACGAGACCCTGGCTCTCCTTCAGAGCCAGGGCTACGTCGCCGAGCGCAGCCTTGCCACGACCCTCTTCCTGGCTTTCGCCCTCAAGCGGCCCTTGCTGCTGGAGGGGGAGGCCGGCGTGGGCAAGACCGAGATCGCCAAGGTCCTGGCCTCCGGCCTGGGCCGCCGCCTCGTGCGTCTGCAATGCTACGAGGGGCTGGACCTCTCCACGGCGGTCTACGAGTGGAACTATGCCGGCCAGATGCTGGAAATCCGCCTGGCCGAGGCGACGGGCCAGCACGACCGTGGCGCCATCGAGCGCGGCATCTTCTCCGAAAAGTTCCTGATCCGCCGTCCCCTGCTCGACGCGCTGCAGCCGGACGCCGCGGGTGCCCCCATCCTGCTGATCGACGAACTCGACCGCACGGACGAACCGTTCGAGGCGTTCCTGCTCGAACTGCTGGCCGATTTTCAGGTGACGATCCCGGAGCTTGGCACGATCAAGGCACCCGAGCCGCCCATCGTTATCGTGACGTCCAACCGCACGCGCGAGATTCACGACGCGCTGAAGCGGCGCTGCCTATATCACTGGGTCGACTACCCGAATGCGGCCCGCGAACTGGCCATCGTCCACGCCAAGGTGCCGGGCATCGGCGCGAGGCTTTCACAGGAAGTCGTGGCCGTGGTCCAGCGCCTGCGCCAGAAGGACCTGTTCAAGCTCCCCGGCGTGGCCGAGACGCTGGACTGGGCCACCGCTCTCCAGGCGCTCGACAAGGTCTCCCTCGACCCGCAGGCGATCGACGACACGCTGGGCGTCCTCCTGAAATACCAGGACGACATCGCCCGCATGAAAGGCACCGCCGCCGCCCAGTTGCTGGCAGATGTGAGGGCTGAGGTCGGAGCGGAATAGCCGCCCCGCCCATTCGGCTCCCTTGCCCCCGGGGAAGGTGAGGCGCCATGTTTGGCGCCAGCCATGAACGCCATCGCCGCCGACTCCCTGCCCCAGGACCCGCCCCGCCGGTTGGCGGAGAACGTGGTGCATTTTGCCCGCGTGCTGCGCGCGGCCGGCATGCCCGTGGGTCCGGGCCGCGTGATCGACGCGCTGAAGGCGGTGGAGCTGGTCGGCCTGGACCGGCGCGAGGACCTGTTCTGGACGCTGCATACGACGCTGGTCGACCGGCACGAGCACAGCGCCCTGTTCGCCCAGGCCTTCACCATCTTCTGGCGCAATCCGCAGCTGCTGGAGCGCGCCATGGCCATGCTCCTGCCCCAGGTCCGGCAGGACGGCCCCCCGGAGGAATCCGAGACGCTGCGCCGCCTGGCCGAGGCGATGGCCCCCGCCCAGGAGCAGACGCGCAAGGACGAGCAGGAGCAGGAGCGGATCGAGGTCGATGCGACCCTCACCTTCTCCGACAAGGAACTGCTCTACGCCCGTGATTTCGAGGCGATGGGCCTGGCCGAGCTGGCGGAGGCCAAGGCCGCGATGAAGCGGCTGGCCATGCCCCTGTCCGAGGTGCCGACGCGGCGCTGGGATCGCGATCCCCGCGGCAAGCGCATCGACTTCCGCGCCAGCATGCGGGCCAGCCTGCGCAGCGGCGGGCGCGACCTGCTGATCGTGCGCCAGGAACGGCGCATGGTGCCGCCG
Organism: Zavarzinia sp. CC-PAN008; assembly: GCF_051903925.1. Lineage (GTDB taxonomy): Bacteria > Pseudomonadota > Alphaproteobacteria > Zavarziniales > Zavarziniaceae. The sequence continues at coordinate 3,058,613 of NZ_CP173678.1, read as the reverse complement.
CCGCTGGTCGCCCTGTGCGACATATCCGGGTCGATGGAACGCTATTCCAGGGTCCTGCTGCACTTCCTTCATGCTCTGTCGCAGCAGCGCGAGCGGGTGCACAGCTTTGTCTTCGGCACCCGCCTAACCAACATCACGCGCCAGTTGAAGCACCGCGACATCGACGACGCGCTGGCCCGCGTTGCGGCATCGGTCGAGGACTGGTCGGGCGGCACGCGGATCGCCGTGACGCTCGCCAACTTCAACCGCCTGTGGTCCAGGCGCGTGCTGGGCCAGGGCGCGGTGGTGCTGCTGATCACCGATGGCCTGGACCGCGATGCCGGCCAGGGCCTGGAGCCGGAGATGGAGCGGCTGCAGAAGTCCTGCCGCCGCTTGGTCTGGCTCAACCCCCTGCTGCGCTACGAAGGGTTCCAGCCCAAGGCGCTGGGTATCCGCGCCATGCTGCCCCATGTCGACGACTTCCGCCCCGTGCACAACCTCAACGCCCTGACCGACCTGGTCGCGGCACTCAGCCGCCCGCCCGGCACCGAATCGAGGGAACCCGCCCCATGGACGACCTGACCGCCTATGACGACCGCGACACGATCCTGAACCAGGTGGCCGCCTGGCGTGCCGAGGGCAGGCAAGCGGCCATCGCCACCGTCGTGTCCACCTGGGGCTCCGCCCCGCGCCAGGCCGGCAGCCAGCTGGCGGTCGATGGAGAGGGCAAGTTCATCGGCTCCGTCTCCGGCGGCTGCGTCGAGGGGGCCGTGATCGGCGAGGCGCTCGCCGCAATGGCCGACGGCAAGCCCCGCTTGCTGGAATTCGGCGTGGCCGACGAGGATGCCTGGGCCGTGGGCCTCGCCTGTGGCGGCACGATCAAGGTCTTTGTCGAGCGGGTGGACTGAATGAAGGCCGAGACCCTTGAGCGCCTGACGGCGGCCCGCGCCCAGAAGCGCGCGATCGTCCTGGCGACGCACCTGACGAGCGGGGACGAGCGCCTGATCGGCCCCGACGACCGCACCGATCCACTTTACGAGCAGGCGATGGCGGCGCTGCGCGATGACCGCAGCCAGCCGGTGGAGACGGCCGACGGGACCTGGTTCCTCAATGCCTTCAACCCGCCCTTGCGCCTGGTCATCATCGGCGCCGTGCACATCGCGCAGCCGCTGATCGCCCTGGCCCGGATTGCGGGGTACGAGCCGATCGTGGTCGATCCGCGCCGTGCCTTTGCCAGCCCGGAGCGATTCCCCGGCATTCGCCTGTCCAACGACTGGCCGGACGAGGCGCTGGCCGCCCTGGACCTCGACGCCCGCACCGCCGTCGTAGCCCTGACCCATGATCCCAAGCTGGACGATCCCGGCCTGCGCCTGGCGATCAGCTCCCCTGCCTTCTATGTGGGGGCGCTTGGCAGCCGCAAGACGCACGAGCGGCGCTGCCAGCGGCTGCGCGAGGCCGGCGCCACGAATGATGAGATCGCGCGCATTCGGGGACCCATTGGCCTCGCCATCGGGGCCAAGACGCCAGCGGAGATCGGCGTCTCGATCCTGGCGGAGATGACGGGCTTCCTGCGGGGCACCCATTCGTGAGGTTCGGTCCCGTCAGGATCGAGGAGGCCGAGGGCGCGATCCTGGCCCATGGCATCAGCGCCGGCACGGCGCGGTTCAAGAAGGGCCGCATCCTCTCCGCTGCCGACTGCAGCGCTCTTGCCCAGGCCGGCATTGCCGAGGTTGTCGCCGCGCGCCTTGACGACGGTGATGTGGCCGAGGATCAGGCCGCGCGCGAACTGGCCGCTGCCCTGGCCGGGCCACATGCGGTTCCCAACGCCCCCTTTACCGGCCGTGCCAACCTCTATGCCGAGGCAGCCGGCCTGGTCCTGGTCGACGCGGCCACGATCGCCGCGGTCAACGCGGTGGATGAGGCCCTGACCGTCGCCACCCTTGCGCCCTTCGAACGGGTCGACGCGCGGCAGATGCTGGCGACGATCAAGGTCATTCCCTTTTCCGCCCCCCGCACTGCGCTGGACGCCACGCTGGCGGCGGCACGGGCGCGACCCGGCGCAGTCGCCCTGGCGCCGTTCCGGGCGCTGACCATCGGCCTGGTCTCGACCGTGCTGTCGGGGACGAAGGCATCGGTCCTGGACAAGACCGAACAGGCTGTTGCGGGCCGCACCGGCCCGCTGGGCTGCACCCTGCTGCCGCCCCTGCGCGTCGCGCACGAAGCCCAACCCATCGCGGAGGCCGTGCGCGCGCTGGTCGCGCAAGGGGCCGCCATCGTCCTGGTCTTCGGCGCCAGCGCCATCGTCGACCGGCGCGATTCGATCCCCGCCGGGATCGAGGCCGCGGGCGGCGTGGTCGAGCGCTTCGGCATGCCGGTCGATCCCGGCAACCTGCTTCTGCTCGGCCGCCTGGGCACGGTTCCCGTCGTCGGCCTGCCGGGATGTGCCCGCAGCCCAAAGCGCAACGGCTTCGACTTCGTGCTGGAGCGCCTGGTGGCGGGCCTGCCGGTGGGCGACACAGAAATCGCAGGCATGGGCGTCGGCGGCCTGTTGAGCGAGATCCCGACCAGGCCCCAGCCGCGCGACGGCAGCGCCAGCATGGTCCAGCGCGCACCCCGCATCGCCGCGGTGGTGCTCGCCGCCGGTCGCTCCAGCCGCATGGGCGGCCCCAACAAGCTGGTCGCCGACGTGCACGGCAGCGCCATGGTGGCCCGCGTGGTCGACGCCGCGCTCGCCTCCGACGCCGGCCCTGTCCTGGTCGTCACCGGCCATCAGGCCGAGAGCGTCCGCGCGGCTCTTGGCGATCGTCCCGTGACCTTTGTCCACAACCCGCACGCGGCGCAGGGCCTGTCGACCTCGCTGAAGGCGGGGATCGCGGCTCTGCCGGGCGATGTCGATGGCGCCATCGTCCTGCTGGGCGACATGCCGCGCGTGAGCGCGGGCCATATCGACACGCTGATCGCCGCCTTCAACCCGGTGGAGGGGCGCGCCATCTGCGTGGCGACCCACAATGGCAAGCGGGGCAACCCGGTCCTGTGGGGCCGGGACTTCTTCGCCGCCATGGCCGGGATCGAAGGCGACGTCGGCGCCAAGCACCTGATCGGCGCCAATGCCGACCTGGTCTGCGAAGTGGCGCTGGACCGCGCCGTGCTGACCGACATCGACACGCCAGAGGCGCTGGCCGCCCTGCTGCAGGACGACACGGGTACCCCATGAGCGATCTCTACAAGACCGACCTGATGCGCTGGGCGGGCGATGCCCACGGCGCCGGCCGCCTGGACGAACCCCGCGTCACGGCCACGCGCGACAATCCCCTGTGCGGCGACCGCGTCACCATGGACATCCGCTGCGACGCGGCGGGTCATGTCACCGACCTCGCCCAGGACACGCGGGCCTGCGTCCTGTGCCAGGCCAGTGCTTCCATCGTGGGGCAGGCCGCCCCGGGCACCGACGCGGCCGAGGTTGCGGCGACGCTCGATGCCCTGCGCGCGTTCCTGCGGGAGGGCGGACCTGCGCCGGAGGGCCGCTTTGCCGCCCTGTCCGTCTTTGCCCCCGTGGCGCCGCACCGCAGCCGCCACGTGTGCGTCTTCCTGCCGTTCGAGGCGCTGAAGGAGGCCCTCACCGCACGCGCATGAGCCGCGCCAGGGCGAGCACGACGGCAACGCAGATCAGCCCCGCCAGGGCCACGTCGGAGGCGAAATGGCCGCCCTGGACCATGCGCATGCCGCCGGTGACCAGGCCGAAGGCCAGCGCCGCGACCGCCCCCCGCCGTCGCCAGCCGGCCGGCAGAAGCAGTGCCAGCGACAAGGTCGTGAACGCCGTCGCGGCGTGGCCCGAGGGCATGGAGCAGTTGCGGACGCACTGGTCGGCCCTCTGCCACCAGGGGGTGAAGGTTGCCTGGCCGCCATAGGCGACCACCTCCCGTGGCCGGGCCCGGCCCCAATGGTCCTTGAACCCCGCCTCCACGATCAGGCCGGGCCCAAGGGCGAAGCTCAGCACCACGAAGGCCGCGCGACGGGCATCCAGGCCAAGCCAGCGCCCCCCGCGCCACCAGGCAAGCAGGCCCAGCAGCGCCGCCCCCGCGATCACCGCGTACTGCCCCGCCTGCATGTGGCGGTAGAGCGGCGACAGCCAGCCGCCATCGGGCATGAACCCACCCCCGGCAAGGCGTCGCACCAGGTCGGTCAGCCCGAGGTCCAGGGTGGGCCACGCCGCCGTCGCCCCGGCCACGCCGATCAGGGCCGCCAACAGCCCCAGTCCCCAGGTCCCGAATATCTGACGCAGCATGCCGACCTCTTGTCCTGCCCACGGCCCAGGGTGCACCAGGATCCTTCGAGACGCTCCTCAGGGTGACGGACCTTGGGAATGGCGGAGAAGAATCACCGGGGTCATGCTGAGAAGCGGCGCACAGGGACGCGTCTCGGAGCATCAATCCCAACGCCCACGCCGTCGGCGACTCATCCCACCCGCAAGAGCGCGCCGGATTTGGTGTGAAACCGCAGCGGAATCGGGTCATGGTCGGCCACGCATGGGCGTCACCCTTTCCTTCAACACGCGGCGGGCGGAACTGGCCTTCTGCGTCCTTTACCAGCTGGAGTACCGGCCGGTCCTGAGCCGCTGGCGCACCGAGGTGGAGGCGGGCTTCATCGCCAAGTTCCTTTGCTTCGTCGTGCGCGGCATCCGCACGCTGTGACCGGGGCGACCATCCTGCTGGTCGCGGGCGAGGCGTCGGGCGACCAGATCGGCGGGCGCCTGATCGCTGCCCTGCGCCAGCAGGGATATGACCGGTTCATCGGCGTGGGTGGCCCGGCCATGGCGGCGCAGGGCCTGGTGTCCGCGTTCGACTTCGCCGAGCTCAGCCTTGTCGGCGTGAGCGAGGTCCTGCGCCACATCCCCAACGTCGCCCGCCGCGCGCGGCAGGTCGCGGCCCTGGCCCGGGCCGAACGACCCGCGGCAGTCGTCTTCATCGACGTCAGCGGCTTTGCCCGGATGACGGCGAAGCGCCTTGCGGGCAGCGGCCTGCCGGTCGTGCAGGTCAAGGCCCCGCATGCCTGGGCCTATTGGCCGCGCCGCGCCCATGCCATGCGCCGCCACTTCGCGCAGGTCCTGGCCATCCTGCCGTTCGAGCCGGCGTTCTTTGCCCGCTATGGGGTAGCGTGTACCTTCATCGGCCACCCGTCGCTGGAATCCGGGGCTGGCCACGGCGATCGCGCCGCATGGCGAACCCGGCACGGCATTGGCGCGCACGATTCCGTGGTCCTGCTTCTGCCCGGCAGCCGGGGGAGCGAGGTGCGCTGGTCCCTGCCCCTGTTGCGCCGGACCGCGGACCTGCTCCACGCGCAGGACCCTGGCCTGGTCTTCGTCGCCACGACCATCGAGCCCGTTGCGGCGCGCGTGGCGCAGGCGATGGCGCGCTGGCCGGCGCGGGTGATCCTGGAGACGGACCCGGCCGCCCGCTTCGACGCGATGGCGGCGGCCGATGTCGCCGCGGCGGTGGGCGGGACCGTGACGGTGGAGCTGGCGCTGGCCGGCGTCCCGCATGTGATGGCCTATCGCGTGTCGCCACTGACTGCCGCCATTGCCCGGCGGGCGCTGCGGATCCGGCACTACACCATCGCCAACCTGCTGCTGGAACGGGAAGCCGTGCCGGAACTGGTGCAGGAAGCGCTCAGCCCGGAGGCGCTGGCCGCCGCGACCTGGCGCCTGCTGGCGACGCCCGCTGCACGGGCGCGGCAACTGGCCGACTTCGCCGAGTTGGCGCGCCGGCTGAGCGCGGGGGCGCCGCCGTCGGTCACGGCGGCGCGCCTGATCACCGATCTGGCGCGGGCGGTGGACCGCCCTCCACCACCGCCGCTATAAGGGCGCGCATGAGCGATGGCGCAACCGGTCCGGCCTTCCGGCTCGACACCCTGGCCGCCCTGATCGGGGCAGAGCTGGTGGGCGCGCCCGCGATGATCGTGCGGGGCATCAGCCCGCCGCACCTGGCCGGACCTGAGCACCTGGCAATCGCAATCGAACCCGGCGCCGTGGCGGCGCTGGGTCGGGGTACCGCCCGTGCCGCCCTGCTGGTCGCCGGCACCGCGATGCCGGAGGGGCTTAAGGCGGCGCTGCTGGTGTCCCATGGCCGTGTCGGCTTCGCCCGCGCGACCCAGGCCTTTGCCCCGGTGGAGGGTGCACCCGGCATCGATCCCAGCGCCGTCATCGCCCCCGATGCCGTGCTGGCCGAGGGCGTCTGCGTGGGCGCCCTGGCCGTGATCGGCGCGGGCGCGGAGATCGGCCCGGGCACGATCGTGATGGCCCAGGCGACGATCGGGCCGGCCGCCCGCCTGGGGGCCGATTGCGTCGTCCATTCCGGTGCCCGCATCGGCGCCCGCGTGGTGCTGGGCGACCGGGTGCGGGTGTTTGCCAATGCCGTCCTGGGGGCGGAGGGCTTCTCCTACGTCACGGTCGAGCCCAACGCCGTCGACCGCCAGCGCGGAGCAAAGGCTGCGGCGCACCCGTCGGCCGGCGGACAGCGCCCCGTGGCGGTGCGGTCGCTGGGCACCGTGATCGTGGGCGACGATGTCGACGTCGGCGCCTGCACCACGATCGACCGGGCGACGCTGGACGCCACCCGCATCGGATCGGGCACGAAGCTGGACGACCACGTTCATGTGGGCCACAACTGCCGCATCGGTCGGGACGGGCTGATCTGCGGCATGGTTGGCCTGTCGGGCAGCGTGGTGATCGGCGATCGCGTCGTCCTGGCCGGCGGCGTGGGCGTCGCCGACCATGTGTCGATCGGGGACGACGTCCTGGTCCTGGGCGGCTCGGGCGTCGCGGGCGACATTCCGGCCGGCAGCGTGTACGGTGGCTACCCCGCCGCACCCCAGGCCGAAAAGGTGCGGGAGTTGATGAACCTCAAGCGAATCGAGCGCTTGCTGCGGGAAGTACAGGACCTGAAGAGCCGGCTGGCGCGCGTGGAGCGGACGCCGGGTCAGGCCGGGTCCGGGGGCGAAGACAGGACAGGATCGAATGGCTGAGGTTGCCGACCCGATCGAGGCGCAGATCCTCGACATCATTGCCAAGGAACTGAAGCGCGACCGCGACAGCCTGCGGCTGGACGCGACCTTTGCGGAGCTGGAGATCGACAGCCTGGACGTGATCGAGGTCGTCTTCCGGATCGAGGAGACGTTCGACATCTACGTTCCCACGGCCGACGAGTCGTTCAAGCTCGAGAACCTCCGCGATGTGGTCGAGGGCGTGAAACGCCTGATCGCGGAGAAGGACGCCGGCGCATCCTGACCATGCGCCGCGTCGCGATCACCGGGGTCGGGGCCATGTCCGCCCTGGGCTTGGACCATCCCGCCATGAAGGCGGCACTTGCCGCCGGCCGCCCCGCGATCGGGCCGATCGAGGGCGATGTCGCGCAACTGGCAGGACCCAAGGCTGCGGGCCAGGTCCGTGGCTTCGACCCCCTCGCCCATTTCGAGGAACGCCGCCTCTCGACCCTGGACCGCGTCTCTCAGTTCGCGGTCGTGACCGCGCGGGAGGCCCTTGCCGCCTCGGGCCTGGTGGCGGAGCCGTCGCGCACCGCCGTGGTGATCGGCACCGGCGCAGGCGGCCTGGTCACGATCGACGAATCCTACAAGCGGCTCTACGCCGACAAGAACCAGCGCCCGCACCCGTTCTCGGTGCCGAAGCTGATGGTCAGTGCCGCCGCCAGCCAGGTCTCGATGGACCTGGGACTGACGGGGCCTGCCTTCGTCCTGTCCAGCGCGTGCTCCTCCGCCAACCACGCCCTGGGCGAGGCGCTGTGGCTGATCCGCTCCGGCCGTGCCGATGCGGCGCTGGCGGGCGGCACGGAAGCGCCGCTGACCAATGGCACGCTGCGCGGCTGGGATGCCTTGCGCGTCATGGCGCCCGACACCTGCCGCCCCTTCTCCAAGGGGCGAAAGGGCATGATCCTGGGCGAAGGGGCCGCCGTCTTCGTGCTGGAAGAATGGGAAGCGGCAAAGCGGCGTGGCGCCAACATCCTGGCCGAACTCGCGGGCTATGGCCTCAGCGCGGACGCCGCCGACCTGGTCGCCCCGTCCCAGGCGGGGGCGGAGGCTGCGATCCGCGGGGCCATCGCGGATGCTGGGCTGGGCCTGTCCGACATCGGCTATATCAACGCCCACGGCACGGGCACGCCGCTCAACGATCCCACGGAGTCGGCGGCGATCCGCGCGATCTTCGGGGCCTCGACCGACCGCCTGCCCGTGTCGTCCACCAAGTCGATGCACGGCCATGCCCTGGGGGCGGCCGGCGCCCTGGAACTGGTCGCGGCGCTGCTGGCGCTGACGGACGGCGTGATTCCCCCCACCGCCAACTTCCTGGAGCCTGATCCCGCCTGCCCGCTCGACGTCGTGCCGAACGAGCCGCGCCGCGCCGAGGTCCGCGCCGCCCTGTCCAACTCCTTCGCCTTTGGCGGCCTCAACGCGGTCCTTGCCCTGCGCAAGGCGTGATGCCGGCGCAGCGCGCCAAAGCAGCACGCACGATCGCAGCATGACCGCCCGGTCCAGCCAGAACTCCACCTGGGCGCTGATGGGGTGGCTCCGCCGGACCTATCTGGGGCCTGAGATCAGGTCGCTGGTCCTGGCGGGGATTTGCATGGTCGTCACGGCATGCGCCGTTGCGGGCCTGGCCTGGGTTGTGCAGCCGGCGATAGACCGGCTCTTCGCGCAAGGCGACAGCGATAGCCTCTACCTCCTGCCAGCGGCCGTCCTGGCACTGGTGACGGTCAACGGCGCCGCACTCTATGCCCAGACCGTGCTGGTCCAGAACGTTGGCCAGCGTATCGCTGCGCGGATGCAGCACGACCTGTTCCGCACCTTCCTCCAGGCCGACCTGGCCGACCTCAACCACCTGCATTCGGGCGCGCTGGTGTCGCGCTGCATGAGCGATACGGCGAGCGTCGTGTTCGCCGTGTCCGGCACGCTGATGTCGCTGTGCCGGGACAGCCTGACCTTTGTCCTGCTGACGATCGTCATGCTGACCCAGGACTGGTCGCTGACGCTGGCGACCTTCGTCCTGCTGCCGCTGATGGCGATCGGCCTGGGCCGCATCGGCAGCCGGGCCCGGCGTGCCAACATGACGATGCTGGAAACGTCGGAGACGCTGACGACCGCCTTTGTCGAGGCATTCGAGGGGGTTCGCCTCATCAAGGTCTCGGGCGCCGAGCAGACGGCGATCGAACGCACCGGCGCCGTGATCGAGGAGCGCCGCCGCTGGCTCCACCACCTGGTGCACGTCAAGGCATTGAGCTCGCCGCTGAACGAGGTCGTGGGCGGGTTTGCGGTCGCCATGTCGATCTTCTATGGCGGCTGGCTGGTGACGGAGGGGCGGCTGACGCCTGGCGGGCTGACCGCCTTCCTGGCGGCGCTGGGCCTGGCCTACCAGCCGCTGAAGCGTCTTGCCTCCCTCAACGCCACGCTGCAGGAGGGGCTGGCCGCGGCCGAGCGCATCCGCGAGGGCCTCGCCCTGCGGCCCCGCATCGTCGATCCACCCGGCGCCCCGCCCCTGGTGCTGGCTGGGGCCGGCATCCGGTTCGCGCAGGTCGCCTTCGCCTATGCCGGGCGGGAGGCGTCCCCTGCCCTGTCGGATGTGGATTTCGCGGTCGCACCGGGCCAGGTCGTGGCCGTGGTCGGGCCCTCGGGCTCGGGCAAGTCGACGCTGCTGAACCTGATCCCCCGCCTCTATGACGCGACTGCGGGGCGCGTCCTGATCGACGGGCAGGACGTGCGCGGTGTCTCTCTTGCCTCCCTGCGTGCCGCAATTGCCGTTGTGGCCCAGGACACCGTCCTGTTCGACGATACGGTGGCCGCCAACATCGCCTTTGGCTGCGGGCCGGCCGATGCCGCAGCCATCGAGCAGGCGGCCCGCGCGGCGGACGCCCACGACTTCATCGCCCGGTTGCCGGACGGCTATGCCACCCGCATCGGGCAAAAGGGCGTGCGCCTGTCAGGCGGCCAGCGCCAAAGGATCGCGATCGCCCGTGCGGTGCTCAAGAACGCGCCCATCCTGCTGCTGGACGAGGCGACGTCCTCCCTCGACACCGTCTCCGAAGCGGCGGTGAAGGCGGCCCTGACCCGCCTGATGCAGGGACGCACGGTACTGATCGTCGCGCACAGGCTCAGCACCGTGGCGGGTGCCGACATGATCCACGTCCTGGAGCACGGTCGCATCGTCGAATCCGGGAGCCATGTGGAGCTTCTGGCGCGCAGTGGCACCTATGCCCGCCTCTATGAATCCCAGGGCTGATGCCTTGAGCCGCCTCAAAGCGGCGAACACTGTCGGCGCTGGTGCGGGCGGCCGAAAACTCGACTAGCCTTCCACCCATCGCGAGGAGGCAGGATCATGTCCATCGAGGTCGCAAAGTCGCTTGGCAAGGCGGAACTGCACGCAAAGGCGGCGGGACTGGCGTTCGAGACGCGCCACTTCATTGGCGGAAAGTTCGTCGACAGCGCCTCTGGCGCCAAGTTCGAGTCGATCAATCCGGTCAATGGCGAAGTGATCGCCGCGGTCGCCCGCGGGGGACAGGCCGATGTCGACCTGGCCGTGAATGCGGCGCGCAAGGCATTCAAGTCGGGTGTCTGGTCACGCATGGCCCCGCGCGACCGGGCCGCGGTCATGTACAGGTATGCCGACCTGATCGCGGCCCATGCCCTCGACTTCGCCCTGCTGGACGTCCTCGACATGGGCAAGCCAGTGAGCGAGATGCTGAACGGCGACGTGCCGGGCGCTGTGACAACCTTCCGCTTCTTCGGCGAGACGATCGACAAGATCGAGGGGATCGTCACCAACACGGCCTCGACCGAATTCCACTACATCCTGCGCCAGCCCCTGGGCGTGGTGGCCTGTGTCGTGCCCTGGAACTACCCGCTGCTGATGGCGGCGTGGAAGGTGGCGCCCGCGCTGGCCGCGGGCAATTCGGTGATCCTGAAGCCGGCTGAGCAGTCGCCCCTGTCCGCCACCCTGATGGCGCGCCTGTTCTCGGAAGCCGGTGGACCGGACGGCGTCTTCAATGTGGTGCAGGGCCTGGGCGAGGAAGCGGGCAAGGCGCTGGGCCTGCACATGGGCGTGGACAAGATCGGCTTCACCGGCTCGACCGAGGTGGGGAAGCTGATGATGGTCTATTCCGGCCAGTCGAACATGAAGCGGGTGACGACCGAATGCGGCGGCAAGACCCCGCAGATCATCACCGCGCAGACGCCCGACCTGGACACGGCGGTCGCCTATGCCGTCAACGGCATCTATGGCAACCAGGGGGAGGTCTGCAATGCCGGCTCCCGCCTGCTCGTCGACGAGAAGATCCACGACGAGTTCGTGAGCCGCTTCCTGGAAAAGGCCAAGGAGAGCTTCAATCCCGGGGATCCTCTTGACCCCGCCACGACCATGGGCCCGCTCGTCACCTTCGAGCACCAGAAGCGCGTGCTGAACTATATCGAGGTGGGCAAGGCCGAAGGGGCCAAGGTCGAACTGGGCGGCGGCGTGCCCCAGGGCCTGGAAAAGGGCGCCTATGTCGCCCCCACCCTGTTCACCGGCGTCAACAACGCCATGCGCATCGCCCAGGAAGAGATCTTCGGCCCCGTGACCGGGATCATCCCGTTCAAGACGGTCGACCAGGCGATCGAGATCGCCAACGACTCGGTCTACGGCCTGGCCGCCTCGATCTGGACCAGCGACGTCTCGACCGCGATCAAGGCGGCCCGGGACATCGAGGCCGGCGTCGTCTGGGTCAACTGCTTCGACCATGGCGACATGACGTCGATCTGGGGCGGCTTCAAGCAGTCGGGCATGGGCCGCGACAAGTGCCTGGAAGCCCTGACCACCGTGACCCAGACCAAATCCGTATGGATGCACATCGGGGAGTAGCCAATAGGACAACCTCATCCTGAGGAGGCGGCTCGGCCGCCGTCTCGAAGGATGGGCCGCCAGCGCAAGGCTGCCCATCCTTCGAGACCGCCTTCGGCCTCCTCAGGATGAGGTGGCCGAATGGGTTTTGGAGACTGCCGGCCCCGGTCCTGTCCCGTCTCAGTCGCTGGTCTTCTTCCGCTTCGAGCGCGTCAGGCGGACGCCGTTTCCGGCCGGCGGGGCCTTGGTCGCCTCGCGGATGTGATAGGCGGGTTCGCGCCCGAAATTCTTGGCCAGCGTCAGCACGCCGACATATTCGCAGACCACGCCCGACGACCAGTCCCGCCCCTCCGCCTCCGCCGCGTTGCGGACGGCACTCTCCTCGGCCGTCAGCAATGCCACGAAGGACTGGGTCGCATAGATGTGGCCGGGCACCGTGACCGGCTCCAGCCGCGCCGCGCGGTTGATGTGCGCGCCATAGAAGTTGGGCGTTCCGCGAAAGGCATCCAGGCCGGGGAACACGGGTCCCGCGTGGAGCGAGATGCGCACGTTCAGCGGGACCTCGAACCCCTCCTCCCGGTTGCCCAGTTCGATCACGCCCTGCTTCAGCCGCAGCGAGAACTGGACAAGGTCGCGCGCCGTGGCCATCACGGCGAAGATCGCGTCGCCCCAGGTATTGATCGCCTCCGGCTTCAGCCCGCCCTCCGCCAGGAAGGCCTGGAGGCGGTCCAGGAAGCGCAGGTAGGCGGGCATGCTCTCTTCGCGCAGCTTGCTGTAGTTCACCAGGTCGGCGAACAGCATGGCGCGGATCACCCGCTCCGGCTCGGCCCGGGCGATGGCGTGGGTCTCGACCGGGGCCGGTCCTTCCAGGGCCTCCGGATGCTCTTCCAGCAGCGTGTCCAGGTCGATGATCGACAGCTTGGCGATGTCGGCCCACTGGTCGATGAAGTCGGCGGCACCCCCCACCAGCGAGCCCTCGCTCATGTCCCACACGGCCAGCAGATAGGGTCGCGTCTCAAGGAACTGGGCCCGCAGCGTGGCCAAGCCATGCAGCATCTGGTTGGTGAACCGATAGAGCGATTCGTGGCCGAGCGAGGGCTCGGTCGTCGCATAGTTCACGGAATGCGCCAGGCGCAACGCGTTGCGGAAGCGCATTTCCCAGCGCGCACCACCATGGGCCACATTGGCCCTCACGAAATCCTCGGTGGCACAGGGCAGGATGATGTTGACCTCCCCGCCACGCTCCAGCATCGCCTCGATGAACAGCAGGTCCGAGCCGCAGGCGGCGGACGAATAGCCGATCTGGACGTTCATCGCGTCCAGCCGCTCGTCGATCGCCTTGCGCAGTGCCTCCTCCAGTCCTGCCGGAAAGCGCACGCCGTCCTGCCCGGCGCGATCCAGCATGTGGCCGGTGAAGACGACGACCTGAGGCGGCGCCAGGGCGGTCAAGACGGCCTGCGGAACCTCCACCCCGCGCGACTTCAGCAGGCGCACCTGGCGCAGGGCGGGCACGACCCGCTCCAGTTGCCCCGCCACGTCGCGCGCCGCGACCAGGTCGTGCTCCGCAGCGTCCGCATCGCCCAGGATCAGGTGCGCGATCGCGGTCGACGCGCGCAGCCAGAACGCATCGTCCAGGCCACCCGCCGGCGTCTCCAGCACCTTGCGCGCGATGCGCACGGCCTGGCGCATGTCGCCCTCGACCCAGGCGGCGGCCGCAGCGTTGGCCCCGGCGCGGCGGCCGCGCCCGGCCTCGAACGCCGCGGCGTAAAGCTGGCGCGACAGGCCAAGCGACCGGTTGTCGCCGGTGTGGCGCCAGGCCTCGCCATAGAGTTCGCCCAGCAGGTCGAGCAGGGCGGGGTCGCCGGCGCTGGTCAGGACCGTCTTGCCCTTGACCCCGTCCAGGGCATCGGCCAGTTCGCCGATCGCGACCAGGGCCTGGCGCGTGGGCACACCCTTCAGGTCGACATTGTGCAGCGCCTTGCGCAGGGCGGAGAGCGCGCGCCGGAACGGCGCCTCGTCCAGGATCAGGTCCTTCAGCACGGGGTCCAGCGTCCGCAGCGCGTCGGTGGCAGCACCCGTGCGCATCAGCGCCAGCGCGCTCAGCACGCGCAACCGGTCGCTGTTGGGGAAGCGCTGCAGCCCCTGCGCCGCCACGTCCTGCGCCAGGAACGTCTCGCCCCCGTCGAGCAGGGCCGAGACCCGCTGCTCGAACTGCGCCAGGCCGCCCGCTTCTTCCGCTGTCTCCGCCATGCGTCCGTCCTGACCCGTCCTGCTGCCGTCCTGCCGACGGACCTAGTCGACCCGATCCTGCGCCATATGGGGTGAATAGAACCTGTACTGGCCCTTGCCCGCGCGCTTGGCCGTGTACATCGCGACGTCGGCGGCGCGGATCAGGGCCGGCATGTCATCGCCAGCCGCGGGATGCGGCGCGATCCCGACACTGACCCCCACCTGGCCCGAGCGGCCCTCGTCATTGACGAACGGATCTCCCAGGGCCGCCATGATGCGCTGGACCACGGCCATGATCTCGCCCTCGGTCCGCACGTTCTCCAGGATGGCGGCGAACTCGTCGCCGCCCAGGCGCGCCACCAGGTCGACCTCGCGCACGCAGCGTTCCAGCCGGCGCGCAACCTCCGCCAGCAGGAAGTCGCCAAATGCATGGCCCTGGCTGTCGTTCACTCCCTTGAACCCGTCCAGGTCCAGGTAGAGCAGGGCGAGCGAGCCGCTCTGCCGCCGGCTGCGGGCAAGCGCCAGGCGCAGCCGGTCCTCGAACAGCACACGGTTGGCAAGGCCCGTCAGCGAATCATGCTTGGCGAGGTGCGACAGCGCCTCCTGCGCGCGGCGGCGCTCGGCCACCTCGGCGCGCAGGTCCTCGTTCACGCGGCGGATCTCTTCCGTCCGCTCCAGGACGCGGCGTTCCAGTTCCTCGTTCATGTTGCGCAGCGAGTGTTCCGCGCGCTTGCGGTCAGAGATGTCGGTGAACAGGGCGATCACGCCCCGGCGCTGCGGCCGGCGCTGCACCGCGTCCCAGTCCCACAGGAACGACGTCGTGACCGAGAGGTGGCGGACGTCGCCGCCCAGGCCATAGGTCACGTCGCAGCTATGCGTCGAGTCCCGCTCATAGATGGCGTCCAGAACCGCCTGCACGAAGGCGTCCGTCCCCTCCCGCTCCAGAAAGGTCGCGGCGAACGGCTTGCCCAGGATTTCCGAGGCGGACAATGCGCACAATCGCTCCGCCCCCGGGTTGAAGGTCGTGACCGTGCCTTCAAGGTCGATGGTGACGACCCCGCCCTCCATGTACTGCAAGATGTTCCGGTAGACGACCGCGTCGACCCCGGCGCCTGGATCCACCACGACACCCCCCTGGTGAGCGTCATCCTACGAATGATGGCCGCGCAAAGCCAGACTTCCGCCCGCAGCCTGCTACCAGACTTTAAGTCTTTCCGGTTTAGGCATACAAAGACACAGATTGACCTGGGGGATCAGCCCATTGATGGAGGCGCGGGTCGAATACCGGCTGAGGGAGCCAGCAGAGATTCCCGCGCTCGCCCCCCGGATCGAGCAGTACCTTGAGGCCAGGGACGTGCCAGCCGACGCCGTCTACCAGGTCAATCTCGTGCTCGACGAATGGCTGACCAACGTGCTGAATTACGGCGCGGGTCGGGGCGACGTGCACGTCCTGCTGTCCCTTGCCGATGACCAGATCGAGGTTCAGGTCACCGACTCCGGTGTGCCGTTCGATCCGTTGGACGCGCCCCCGGCCGACACCGACAGCAGCCTGGACGACCGGAAGATCGGTGGCCTGGGCCTCCACTTCATGCGGGAGATGATGGACACGGTCGCCTATCGCCGCGATGGCGACCACAACGTGTTGACGCTCCGCCGCTCTCTTCGCCCCGGACGGGGTTCGGACACGACCACGAGGCAGGAATGAACATCTCCGAATCAAAGCAGGGGGACGCGACGATCCTGGGCGTCGAAGGCCGCCTGGACGGCAATACCTGCGGCGACCTGGAAAAGAAGCTGTTTGCGACGATCGACGAAGGCTCCGCGCGCATCGTGCTCGACTTTGCTGGCCTTGCCTATGTCTCCAGCGCCGGCCTGCGCGTCGTGCTGATGGGGGCCAAGCGGGTCAAGGGCAAGTCGGGCAAGCTGGCGCTGTGCGCGCTGTCGCCCAATATCCAGGAAGTCTTCTCGATCAGCGGCTTCGACAAGATCCTGACGATCCGGAAGACCCGCGAGGAGGCCCTGGCCGCCGTCGCCTGACCGCGACCGCACCAGCCGGACCCGCGACAAATCGTACACCGTGCGTCATGAATGCGGGCTTCAAGCATCAGGATTTGCGCATGTAGACTGAGCAAGCCGTGGCGTCCGGGCAGCAGCGCCTGCTCCGACCCAAGGCTGGCTTGACCCGCCCCGGCTGCGACAGTCGGCGGGCTGAATGGGAAGTTGATGTCGCGTGTGACCCAGCCGGACGGACCTGAGCCCCCCCGGCCAGAAGGCCAGCGCGAGTTTCCCGGCTGGAGCCTGCGCGCGGCGATCTTCATCCTGTGCCTGGCGACGCTGCTGCCGGCCTTCTGCTTCGCGACCTGGCTTGCTTGGTCGCGCTATCGGTCCGAGCTGGACCACATCGACCGCGACCTGCTGACGACGGCGCGGACGATCGCGATCCTGGTCGACCGCGACCTGGGCTCACGCATCGCGTCGCTGGACCTGCTGGCCAGCTACCCATCGATCGTCGCCGGCGATCTGGTGGCGTTCGGCGCCCAGGCACAGCATTTCGCCAGTACCCGGGGCGTCGCCATCGCCCTGGTCGATGACTCCGGCATCGTGGCGACCTGGTCGGGCCTGCCGGGCCTTCGCCCAGCGCCGCCGACACCCAGCCAGATCGCGGCAACCCTGGCGCGTCAGCCGCAGGCCCCATCCGACCTGGTCGCACCAGCTGCCGACAGCGCCGGCGGCAGCGTGCCGCATGTCGTCCTGGCGGCGCCGATTCCGGGACCGGCGAACGCCAGGCGGGTGCTGGCCATGTACCTGCCGGCCAAGGCGCTGCTGCCCGCCCTGCAATCGGCCGGACTTGGCGAAGGCTGGACGGGCGCCCTGATCGACAATACCGACCTGATCGTCGCCCATACGCGGCTGACCGAAGGCGCCGGGCGCCTCGCCTCGGCAGACCTGCGCGCCAGCACCAGGGGAGAGAGCGGGACCTGGGTCGGCCTGTCGCCGGATGGCCGACCGGTCGCGGCAGCCTTCCAGCGCACGGCGCTGGCGGGGTGGCGCAGCGGTGCATCGGTCCCGTTCGCGGTGGTGCGCGCGGCACTGGACCGCTTCGTCCTGACCGTGGTGCTGGCGGCCCTTGGGACCACGTTGGTCTGCGGCCTGCTGGCCTGGCTCGCGGCTCATCGGATCACGGAACCGTTCCGCGCCCTGGTCCAGGCGGCCCGCACGCTGGGCGCGGGCGGCATTCCCCATGCCCAGCCCGCGGCGGTGCGCGAGATCACCATCATCCAGCGCGCGCTGGTCGATGCCGGCCGCGCGATCCAGGCCCGGGTTGCCGAGCGGGACGAGGCGGTAAACCATCTGCGGGAGGAGACCGGCCGCCTGCGCATCGTCAACGATGTGGGCGGCGCGATCGCGGCCGAGCTGGACGTCGACCGCCTGGTGCAGAGCGTGACCGATGCGGGCGTCAGCCTGACGGGCGCAGCCTATGGCGCATTCTTCTACAATGCCGAAGGCCCCGACGGCGTGGTCCTGCACCTGCATGCGCTGTCGGGCGCTCCGCGCCAGGCCTTCTCGGTGTTTCCGCCCCCGCGCATGACGGGCGTCTTTGCCCCGACCTTCCAGGACCGGCACATCGTCCGGTCCGATGACATCACGCAGGATCCACGATTCGGCCTGAACGCGCCCAATGGCGGCATGCCGCCCGGCCATCTGCCCGTGCGCAGCTACCTTGCCATCCCGGTTGTTGCCCGGACTGGCGAGGCGATGGGCGGCCTGCTGTTCGGGCATCCGGAAGCGGCACGCTTCGAGGACCGGCACGAGACGGTGATGGCCGCCCTGGTCGGCCATGTGGTCACCGCGCTGGACAATGCGCGCCTGTTCCAGGATGCCCAGCGCGAGATCGCGCGCCGGGCCGAGGTCGAGGCCCGCCTGCGCGAGAACGAGGAACGCCTGAAGGCCAGCGCCGACACGCTGGAGGTCCTGGTCGAGCAGCGGACGGCGGCGCTGCACAGCGAGATGAAGGAACGCGAGAAGGCCGAGGCGCAGCTGCGCCAGGCCCAGAAGATGGAGGCTTTGGGCAGCCTGACCGGTGGCATCGCGCATGACTTTAACAACATGCTGCAGGTCATCCTGGGTCGACTGGAGCGCATGCGGCGCGACGCGGAGGGCGGCCGGCCCGCCGCCCAGCGCGACCTGGACGCGGTTCAGTACGCCGCCGACCGCGCGGCCAACCTGACCCACCGCCTGCTGGCCTTCGCCCGCCAGCAGCCGCTGAAGGTCGAGACGGTCGACATCAACCGCCTGGTCACCGGGATGTCGGACCTGCTGCGCCAGACGCTTGGCGAAGCGGTCGCGATCGAGACGGTCCTGGCCGGCGGCCTGTGGCGCAGCGCCGTCGATCCGCACCAGCTTGAGAACGCGATCCTGAACCTGGCCGTCAATGCGCGCGACGCGATGCCGGGCGGCGGACGCCTGACCATCGAGACGGCCAATGCCTATCTGGATGACGCCTATGCCGCGTCCCAGCGCGACCTGGCACCGGGGCAGTACGTGATGGTGGCGATCACCGATACCGGTTCGGGCATGGCGCCGGAGGTGGCGGCGCGCGCGTTCGACCCGTTCTATACGACCAAGCCGCCGGGCCAGGGCACGGGCCTGGGCCTGTCGATGGTCTATGGCTTTGCCAGCCAGTCGCACGGCCATGTCCGCATCTATAGCGAGGTTGGCGAAGGCACCAGCATCAAGCTCTATGTGCCACGCCTGTACGAGGGGGCGGCCGGTGTCGGCCCCTCCCTGCCCCATCGGTCCCAGGACGACATGCCCGTGGCGCGCGGCCAGGGCGAGACGATCCTGGTGGTGGAGGACGAGGACGAGGTCCGTCAGCTGACTGTGGCCACCCTGAGGGAACTGGGCTACCGCGTGATCGACGCCCCCGATGCGGAAGCCGGGCTGGCGGTTCTGGGCCGGCATCCGGAGGTCGCGCTGCTGCTGACGGACGTGGTCCTGCCCGGGGCACTCAACGGGCGCGAGATGGCCGATCGCGCCCTGCAGGCGCGTCCTGACCTGCGCGTGCTGTTCATGACCGGCTACACGCGCAACGCCATCGTCCACCATGGCCGTCTGGATCCGGGGGTGGAACTGATCACCAAGCCGTTCGGCCGCGACGCCATCGCCAGCAAGCTGCGCCGCCTGCTCGACAGATCCTGAAGAACGGTTCAGGCGTTGCGGCCCGCTTCCCGGGTCAGGCGATAGGCAAGCAGGATCGGCACGAAGGTTGCCGCCATCACGATCACGGCGACGACGTTGGTCACCGGCCGGTCGCGCGGGCGCACCAGTTCGGCCAGCATCCAGATCGGCAGCGTGGTCTGCTGCCCCGCGGTGAACGTCGTCACGATCACCTCGTCGAAGCTGAGCGCAAAGGCCAGCATGCCACCGGCCAGGATGGCGCTGCCCAGTTGCGGCAGGAGGACATGGCGAAAGGTCTGGAAGCCGTTGGCCCCCAGGTCCATCGACGCTTCGACCTGCGATCCCGCGATGCGTCGCAACCGGGCGATCGCGTTGTTGTAGACGGTGACGACACAAAAGGTGGCGTGGCCGATCACGACGGTCCAGATGCTGAAGTCGATGCCGCCGATGGCGAAGGCGGAGCGCAGCGCGATCCCGGTGACGATGCCGGGCAGCGCGATGGGCAGGATGATCAGGAGGGAGACCGCCTCCTTGCCGAACCAGTCGAAGCGGGCGACCGCGATCGCCGCCAGCGTCCCCAGGACCAGGGCGATGGCGGTCGCCGCCGCCGCGCATTGCAGCGAGAGGGAGAACGCCGCCCAGATATCGGGCCGTTCCCAGGCCTTGGCGAACCACTGCAAGGTGAAGCCGGGCGGCGGGAAGGTATAGCTTGCCGTGTCCGCCGAGAAGGCATAGACGACGATCAGCAGCAGCGGCAGGTGCAGGAACAGCAGCACGGCACCGGCCATAATGGTCAGCAGCCGGCTAGAGCGCACGAAATGCCCCCATGCGCCCGGCCAGCCACAGGTAGACGACCATGATCGCGATCGGCACGACCGACAGCGCCGCCGCCAAGGGCACGTTGCCGGCAGTCCCCTGCTGCAGCAGGACGATGTTGCCGATGAACGGGCGCGACGGTCCGATCACGTTGGGAATGATGTAGTCGCCCAGCGTCAGGGAAAAGGTGAAGATCGAGCCCGCGGCGATGCCCGGCATGGCCAGCGGCAGGATGACGTGGCGGAACGTCTGGAACGGCCGCGCGCCCAGGTCGCCGGAGGCCTGGATCACGCTTTCCGGGACCCGCTCAAGTGCTGCAAAGACCGGCAGCACCATGTAGGGCAGCCAGACATAGGTGAACACCACGAAGGTCCCCACATAGGACGTGGAGAGGCTGGGCCCGCCGATCCCCGGCACCGCCAGCAGGGCCTCGATCAGGCCGGAGGTTCCTGTGCTGCGGGCGGCCCAACTGACGATGCCCTCGCCCGCCAGGATCAGCTTCCACGCATAGATGCGCACCAGGTAGCTGGACCACAGGGGCAGCATGACCCCCAGGAACAGCAGGGCCTGCATGCGCGGACCGGCCCGCCGGGCCATGACATAGGCAAGCGGCAGCGCCAGGGCGACGCAGGCCAGCGTGACCAGCGCCGCCATGGTCACCGTCCGGACGATCACCGCGACATTGGCCGGTGTCAGAACCTGGGCATAGGTCGACAAGCCCCATTCGCGCACGACCTGGCCGGTGAAGTCGTCGATCCGGAAGAAGCTCTGCGCCAGCAGGGCGCCGAGCGAGCCCAGGTAGACGATGCCCAGCCAGCCCAGGGGCAATGCCAGAAGCAGCGCCAGGCGCAGCGCCCGGCGCCGGTGCAGCGCGCCGGAGAGCCGGTTGCCGAGCCCTGGCACCGCCACGGCACTCATGCCGGGAACCGCCGCTCGAACACGCGCGGCCAGGCCAGGCGCACCTCGGCGCCGCGCGGCGCTCCCTCTGCTGCCGCGGCGGGTGGCTCCAGCACCAGGACCTCGCGCCCATCGGGGGCCAGGACCACTGTGCGCACGCCCGACCCCAGGTACAGCCGTTCGTGCACCCGGCCGGCCAGCACGCCTTCCCCCGGCTGCGGCGCCTCGCCCGGGGCCAGGACGCGCATGCGCTCGGGCCGTACCGCGAACGCGCCCGCGGCATCCGCCAGGAAGTTCGACAGGCCGACAAAGCCAGCGACGAAGCGGCTTGCCGGGTGCTCATAGATTTCGGTCGGGGGACCGATCTGCTCGATCCGGCCGTTGTTGAACACGGCCACGCGGTCGCTCATGGTCAGCGCCTCGCCCTGGTCGTGCGTGACATAGACGAAGGTGATCCCCAGGCGGTGCTGGATCGCCTTGAGCTCGACCTGCATTTCCTCCCGCAGCTTGAGGTCGAGTGCCCCCAGCGGCTCGTCGAGCAGCAGGATGGCCGGCTGGTTGATCAGCGCCCGGGCCAAGGCCACCCGCTGGCGCTGGCCGCCCGACAACTGCGCGGGCCGCCGGGCGCCGAAGCTGCCCAGCTGCACCATGTCGAGCATCTCTGCCACACGCTTGTGGCGCTGGGCCCGGGGCACGCCCTTCACCATCAGGCCATAGCCGACATTGTCGGCGATGGTCATGTGGGGGAACAGCGCATAGTCCTGGAACACCGTGTTGACGTCGCGCCGGAACGGCGGCACGCCGGTCATGGCGCGGCCACGGATCGCCACCGTGCCCTCGTCGGGCTCGTCAAAGCCGGCGATCAGGCGCAGGCACGTCGTCTTGCCAGAGCCGGAAGGGCCGAGCATGGCGAAGAACTCCCCTTCGCGGATCTCGAACCCCACCTGGTCCAGCGCAGTCACGGCGCCGAAGCGGCGGCTGACCGCCTGGAAGCGGACAGCCGCATCCGTTGCGTTCACGATGGCATCCAAAGCTGTTGCAACATCCCGGCACCGCTCCGGGGCGACGGCGTCGCCGCCCGCCGCCCCGTCGTACAGCGTCAGCCGCCGCCCTGGACCGCGGCGTAGTCGGTCGCCCAGCGGCCATAGGGCACGCAGGTCCGCCCCTCGCCGCAATTGGCGACCGGCGTCCGCCAGAACGCGATGCGGTCGAAATTGTCGAAGCCGTTGGTCTTGCAGCCCTCTGCCCCCAGCAGGTCGGACCCGGTACAGGCGGCCGGCACCGCGGGAACGGAGCCGAACCAGGCCGCGACGTCACCCTGCACCTTGGGCTTCAGCGAATGCTCGATCCACATGTAGGCGCAGTTGGGATGCTGGGCCCGGGCATGCAGCATGGTCGTGTCGGCCCAGCCCGTTGCACCTTCCTTGGGTATGGTGCTGGCCACGGGCTGTTCCTGTCCGACCAGCGTGTTGACCTGGAACGGCCATGACGTGGACGCGACGACGCCCTCGTTCTTGAAGTCGTCGATCTGCACGTTCGCATCCGACCAGTAGCGCTGGATCAGGTCGCGCTGGCCCTTCAGCACTTCCAGCGCCGCCGCGTATTGCGTCTCGTCCAGGGCATAGGGATCGGTGATTCCAAGTTCGGGCCGTGCCGACCGCAGGTACAGCGCCGCATCGGCGATGTAGATCGGTCCATAATAGGCCTGGATCCGGCCCTTGTTCGACTTGCCGTCGGACAGGGTCTGCTCCGTGAACACGACGGACCAGCTTTCAGGCGCGGTGGGGAACACCTTCGTATTGTACATCAGCACGTTGGACCCCCATTGATAGGGCGCGCCATAGTGCTTGCCATCGACGGTGTGCCACGGGGCATTCTGCAGCCGGGTGTCGATCGTCCCCCAGGACGGGATCAAGGCGGGGTTCACCTCCTGCACCGTGCCGCCGGCGATCAGGCGCAGGCTGGCATCGCCGCTGGCGGTCACCAGGTCGAAGCCGCCCTGGTTCATCAGGGTGACCATCTCGTCCGAGCTGCCCGCGGTCTTGACCGAAACCTTGCAGCCGGTCGCCTTCTCGAAATCGGTGACCCAGTCATAGGCCTTGTCCGACTCGCCGCGCTCGATATAGCCGGCCCAGGCGACGATGGAGACTTCCCCCTCGCCCGCGCCCAGCGCCTGCAACGGCTCCGCCCATGCCGGCGACGCCACGAGCAGGGCCGCCAGCCCCGCCATGCACCGCCGCGCCGAGCCTGCTGCCCCATTCCTGGCTGACATGTCCTGCATCCCCCTCACGGTCAGGTCCAGCGACTCTAGACCCGAATCCGGGCGTTCCGCCATCGGGACCTGGAGCGCTCAGCCGTTGCGCGCCAGTGACCGGATCAGGGCGGCGACAGCGTCCTGCGCGTCCTTCAGGTCCGCTGCCCCGACTGGATCGGGAAGCGCCATGACGAGTGCGTTCATCGCCCCGTTCAGCATCAGGGCGACGTCACGCGCCGGGACCAGGGGCAGCAGGCCGGCGCCCTGGGCCGCGCGCACCCCGTCGGCCAGCAGCGCCAGCCCATGCGCGCTGTCGATCTCAATCCAGCGGCTCCAGCCCAGCACCGCCGGCGCATCGATGCACAGGATGCGGCGCATCGCGGGCTGCGCCATGACCTCGAGCCAGGCGATCGATCCCGCCACCAGGGCAGCCACGGGGTCGGGACCCAGGCCACGGGTCGCTGCCTCGATCGCCTGGGCCGCCTCGCCATGCAGGTCGGTGCACAACACCTGGAACAGGTCCGACTTGTCCTTGAAGTGGTGGTACAGGGCGCCGCGCGTGACGCCCGCGGCGTTGAGGATCTCGTCCGTGCTCGTAGCGGCGAAGCCTCCTTCGGCGAACAGCCGGCGGGCCGCGGCCAGCAAGGCGCCCCGCGTGCGCTGCGTGCGCTCCGCCTGCGACACGCGCTGAACCCGGGCGCGATCGTTGCGTTCGATCGATGACATGTCCCGATTTGACAAACAGACAGGCTGTATGTCAAATACAGACAGATTGTCTGTTTATGAGGTAGCCACCCCATGACCTTCGTCGACCGCTATCCCATCATCGTCACCGAACGCATGGCCGACTGCGCCGCGTTCTGGGCGCGGCACCTGGACTTCACGGCCGTGTTCACCTCGTCCTGGTTCACGCTGCTGACGGCGCGCGACGGCAGCGCCTCGATCGCGTTCATGACGCCCGACCATCCGTCCGCCCCTCCGGGGCCGGAGAGCTTTTCCGGCAAGGGACTGTGCTTCGAGCTGCAGGTGGAGGATGCCCGCAAGGCCCATGCGGAGGCCAAGGCGGCCGGGCTGCCGATCGGCCTTGAGCTGCGGGACGAACCCTTTGGCCAGCGCCGCTTCGGATTCCACGATCCGTCGGGCCTGTGGGTCGACGTGGTCGAGCAGATCGACCCCGCCGCCGGCTTCTGGGACCGCTACATGGTGTGAGCGGGCAGCCCCGGGGCGGCGCTATCGCCGCTGATGGTCCAGGCCCGCCAGCTGCGCCAGGGCGCGGGCCAGATCGGCTTCCAGCCGGGCGATGCGCTGCTCCAGGCGATCGACGCGCGCGGCCAGCGGGCGCTGCTCGTCAACCTCGGGTTGAGGCATCAGGGTCCCTGCCCCGGCGTGGCGCACGACGACTTCCGGCGTCACACGGAAAAAGGCGGCGGCGCGTGCCACCTCCTGGGGCATCAGCTCGCGCTGATCCTTGAAGATAAGGGTCAGGTCGCCGCTGCGGACTTGCAGGGCGTTAGCCAGATCGTCCCGGCTGGCGCCCAATTCCGCCAGCCGCGCGTCGAACCACGCGGCATCGAAGAACAGCGCCATCCAGGGACCGGGCCGGGGTCGACCTTGGCCGCGTACTCAGCCCGTGCCGTCAGGCCGCGCGGCTCAGGACGCGCTGACCGCAGTCGCGGCCCGCCATGCGGATGGCACCCGCCTCCATGCCGCGCCAGCGGCGCGCGACCAGGCAGGTGATCGCCTGGTCCACTTCCGCCATGGCCTGGCGATGACTGCCGTCAATGTCGAGGCCTGCGGCGATGAACTGCCAAAGGCTCGACTGTGTATGACGCAGACGCGTCAGTTCCGTCGCTTCGACCTGGCCCATCGGATACTCCCTGTACTGCCGTGCCGGGGTGCACTCGGATGCCCCCTTGTCCAAGCTTGACGCTTGCCGACCGAATGTTAGTCCGCGTGGACCAGACGGCAACCGAAAACTGGACCCTCTATACCGCGCATGTGCGACAAGTTTATGACGCGTCGCAGCAGTCGGGACCTAGAGCCGGCGCGAAGATTCAATCCTCGCACCGGCTTGGTCTTCAGGTCATAAGCATCGCAGCGCAGCGAAACCGTCAGATGACGGCGCCGGCACCGCGCAAAGCTGTGATGGCTGCTGCATCGATTCCGAATTCCTTAAGAACTTCGTCGGTGTTCTCGCCCGGAACCGGCGACTGGCGGACGATTTCAGCCTTGGTCCGGCTGAAACGCGGCGCTGGCGCCGGCTGGACCACGCCGTCACGCTCGATGAACGTGCCCCGCAACTTGTTGTGGGGGTGCTGGGTCGCCTCCATCAGCGACAGGACCGGCGCGTAGCAGACGTCCGAGCCCTCCATGATCGCGTTCCACTCGGCGCGCGTCTTGGTCTTGAACACGTCCGCGATCTTCTGCTTCAGCTCCGGCCACTTGGACCGGTCCATCTGCGGCTTGAAGGTTTCGGCGTCCAGGCCGGCCAGGCGGATCAGCTCGGCATAGAACTGCGGCTCGATCGAACCGATCGAGATGTATTCGCCGTCCTTGGTCTCGTACGTGTCATAGAAGTGGGCGGCGCTGTCGAGCAGGTTCGAACCGCGCTTGTCGGTCCAGGCGCCCATGCTCATCAGGCTGTACATCATCGTGCCCAGGACGGCCGCACCGTCGACCATGGCGGTATCGACGACCTGTCCCTTGCCGCTGGTCTTGGCCTCCAGCAGGGCCGAGACGATGCCAAGCGCCAGGAACATGCCGCCGCCGCCGAAATCGCCCACCAGGTTCAGCGGGGGCACCGGCTTGCCGCCCGTGTTGCCGAAGGCCGAGAGCGAGCCCGCCAGCGCGATATAGTTGATGTCATGGCCCGCCGCCTGGGCCATCGGGCCTTCCTGGCCAAAGCCCGTCATGCGGCCATAGACCAGCTTCGGATTGCGGGCGAGGCAGACGTCGGGCCCCAGGCCCAGGCGCTCCATCACGCCGGGGCGAAAGCCCTCGGTCAGGACGTCGGCCTTCTCGATCAGCTTCAGCACCGTCTCGACCGCCTCGGGCTTCTTGAGGTCGACGGCGATCGAGCGCTTGCCGCGGTTCAGCAGGTCCTTGCGGGCCGAGGTGGTGACACCGCCGCCGCCGCCCGCCGCGCGGTCGACGCGGATCACGTCCGCCCCCAGGTCGGCCAGCAGCATGGCACAGAACGGCCCCGGCCCGATGCCGGCGATCTCGATCACCTTGATACCCTTGAGCGGTCCCATCCCTCAGTCTCCTCTGCCTTCAGATCAGGATTGCGTTCTACCGACTGGTCGATAGACAGTCACGTGTGAACTTGGGTTAGGGGCCTCACCCGCCCAGGGACTGGGCGTCGTCGGCCAGCAGGTTGGTGCCGGTGATGAAGCGCGCGGCCGGATCGACCAGCAGCGCCAGCGCGCCGTCCAGATCCTCCGGCACCCCGACGCGGCGGCGCGGGAACTTGCGCATGAATGCCTCGCCATTGGGGCCGTTGAACAGTTCCGCGTTGATATCGGTCAGGATGTATCCGGGCAGCAGCGCGTTCACGTTGATGTCGTAGCGGGCCCATTCCAGGGCCATCGACTTCGTCATCTGCATGATCGCCGCCTTGGTCATCGAATAGAGCGACAGGCGTACCATCGTCTTGACGCCCAGCATGGACGCGATGTTGACGACGCGCCCGCCCTGCCCGCGGCGGATCATGCGGCGTCCGGCCTCGGTTGCGACGAAGAAGGCGCCGCGGACATTGGTGTCGAACAGCGAGTCGTAGAGCGCCTCGTCGACCTCCTCGACCTTGGAATTCATGCCGACGCCGGAATTGTTGATGACGGCCCAGAGCGGACCCAGTTCGGCCTCCGCCTTGTCGAAGGCCGGCGCAATGGTCGCGATGTCGGTCACGTCCATGACGGCCGTCGCCGCAGTGCCGCCGGCGGCGCGGATCTCTGCCGCCACGGCCTCCAGCCGGTCAAGCCGGCGGCCGGTCAGGGCCACGGATGCGCCCAGGTCAGCCAGGTGCCTGGCGAAGCGCGTGCCCAGGCCGGACGAGGCACCGGTGACCAGGACAACCCGGCCGGCAAGTGGACGTTCGCTCATCTTCGCTGTCTCCTCCCCAACGTGCGGGCGCAGCCTAAGCATTTTGCCGGCAGGCTCAATGTCCGAGCGGAGGATGGATGGACCCGGCTGTTCGCCATGAACTGGACACGCTGACGCGGGCCCTGGCGCACATGCCGTCGTTCGGCGCCGTCCCGCTGGCCACGCTGCGGGCGGCCGATGCCGAACTCTCCCCGCGCGTCGCAGGCGCCAGCAGCGGCGTCGCCTGCCGGGCGGAGCGGGTCGGCGGCGTTCCCGGCCTGTGGGCGGACCCCCCGGGCGCCAGCGCGGACGCCGCGATCCTCCTCCTGCACGGCGGCGGCTTCGTCAGCGGCTCGGCTGCCGGCCACTGGCCGCTGGCGGCCGTTCTCGCCCAGGATTCGGGCATCGCGGTGTTCGTGGCCGACTATCGCCTGGCACCCGAACACCCCTTCCCGGCGGCGCGCGACGATGCCGTCGCCGCCTGGCGCACCTTGGCCGAGCGCCATGGGGCGCGAAACGTCGCCGTGGTCGGCGATTCGGCGGGCGGCGGCCTGGCCCTGGCGTTGATGCAGCATGAGCGCGACGCTGGGCGGCCGGTCCCGGCCCAGACAGTGCTGTGGTCGCCCTGGGCCGATCTGACTGTGCCCCTGGTGCCGCGTGGACCCGTGGGCGCCACCGCGATCGCGGCGCTGCGCGCCATGGCGGCGCTCTATCTGGGTCCGGTCCCTGCCCACAGTGCCTCGCCCCTGCATGCTGCGTTCGATGGCCTGCCGCCCCTGCTGATCCGGGCCGGCACGCGGGAGCTGCTGCGGGACGAGGCCGTGCATCTGGCGGGCCTGGCCGGGGCGGCGGGCGTGGCCGTGCGGCTCTGCCTGGAGCCCTTCATGCCCCATGTCTATCCCTGCTTCGCCGGCATCCTGTCGGCGGGGCGTGCGGCAATCCGGACGGACGGGCAGGCCCTGCGCAAGATGCTGGCGGGGCAGGCTGCGTCAGCTACACTCCCCGACAAATCCGTTCAAGGACCAAGGGGGAGGAGCACGATGTCGACGCTTGAGGAAGTCCAGGCCTTCCGGGCCATGCTGGCCCAGGCGCCCAAGCCGACCGAGCTTGACCTGGCCGGCTCCCGCGCTGCGATCGATGCGATGGGTGCCGCCTCCCCCGTCGCCCCCGACATCAGGATCGAGCCGGTGACGATCGGCAAGGCCAAGGCAGAATGGTCAACGGCCCCCGGGGCTTCGGCGCAGAAGGCGATCCTCTACCTGCACGGCGGCGGCTATGTCATCGGCTCGCTGGACAGTCATCGCGGCCTGGCGACGGAACTGGGCCGGGCAGCGGGCATGCGAGTCCTGGCGCTGGACTATCGCCTGGCGCCCGAGCACCCCTTTCCCGCGGCAGTCGAGGATGCGATCGCAGCCTATGAGCACATCCTGGCGCAGGGGATCCCTGCCTCCGGCGTGGTCATCGCGGGCGACTCCGCCGGCGGCGGCCTGGCCGTCGCGACGCTTCTGATGGCGCGGGAGATGGGCCTTCCGCTGCCGGCGGCGGGCTTCTGCATCTCGCCCTGGGTCGACCTGGAAATGACCGGCTCGACCATGGACAGCAAGGCGGCGGAGGATCCGCTGCTGCAGCGCGCCGACCTGCAGAACTTCGCGACCCCCTATCTCAACGGCGCTGATCCGAAGCATCCCCATGCCTCCCCCCTCCAGGCCGACCTGAGCGGCCTGCCGCCGCTGCTGATCCATGTCGGCTCGGCCGAGGTGCTGCTCGACGATGCCATCCGCCTTGCTGCCAAGGCAGGCGCTGCGGACGTGAAGGTGCAGCTGGAGGTGTGGCCCCATATGATCCACATCTGGCACTTCTTCTCGGCCATGCTGAGCGACGGCCGGCGCGCGACGGCCGAGGCAGCCAGGTTCCTGCGCAACGTCACCGGTGGCTGAGCCGGCGGCCCTAACCCTCTGAACCACAACAAGAAGACCAAGGGAGAGAGCGATGAGCATCCAGGAACGTCAGGCCCTGTTCGACATGCTGCGCAACGGGCCCGACCTCGCGGCCCTGCCTGTGCATGAACTGCGCAAGGCGTTCGACCAGATGGGGGGCATCACGCCGGTCCCCACGGGCGTCAGCCACGAGGCGGTGCGCATCGGCGACATGCCGGCCGAATGGTCGACCGCGGCCGACGCCGATCCGTCAAAGGTCGTTCTCTACCTGCACGGTGGCGGCTATGTCATTGGCTCTATTGCTTCCCATCGCGGACTGGTCACCACGCTGGGCAAGGCGGCGGGGTCGCGGACGCTGGCGATCGACTACCGCCTGGCGCCCGAGCACCCATTTCCTGCGCCCGTCGAGGATGCACTGGCGGCCTATCGCTGGCTGCTGGACCAGGGCTACAAGCCCGGGCACATCACGGTTGCCGGGGATAGCGCTGGCGGCGGCCTGACGGTGGCGGCGCTGGTCGCGATCCGCGACGCCGGCCTGCCCCTGCCGGCGGCCGGGTTCTGCATCTCTCCCTGGATCGACATGGAGGCGACGGGTGCGTCCATGAAGGCCAAGGTCGACGTCGATCCGATGGTCAAGCCGGACGGCCTGGCCGGCATGGTTGCGGCCTATCTGGGTGGCGCCGACCCGCGCGATCCCCGTGCCTCCCCGCTCCATGCCGACCTGAACGGCCTGCCCCCGCTGCTGATCCAGGTCGGCAGCATGGAGACGCTGCTGGATGACTCGACCCGGCTTGCCGCGATCGCCGGCGCCGCCGACGTCAAGGTGCGCCTGGAAATCTGGCCGGGCCTGCCCCATGTCTGGCACCTGTTCGCCGGCATGCTCACGGAGGGGCGCGAGGCGCTCGCCTCGGCCGGCGACTTCCTCAAGGAGCAGACGGCCTGAAGGAGGAAACGGCATGAGCGAGACCGACATCAACGCGCCGATCCGCATCGACATCGTCACCGACACCGTCTGCCCCTGGTGCTGGATCGGGAAGCGCCGGCTGGACGAGGCGCTGGCCGCCCGGCCCTTGCTCGACGTCGTCGTCGGCTATCGCCCCTACCAGCTCAATCCCGACATGCCCAGGGAGGGGATGGATCGCCGGACCTACCTTTCGAGCAAGTTCCGCTCCGAGGAAAAGGCCAAGAGCATCTACGAGCAGATCACCCAGGCGGGGGCAGAGCTTGGCCTGCCCTTCGCCTTCGACCGGATCGGCCGGATGCCCAATACTCTCGACAGCCACCGGCTGATCCGCTGGGCCGGGGGTGCCGCCCTCCAGCCCCAGATGATCGAGGTGCTGTTCCGCCGCTACTTCGCGGACGGGCAGGACATTGGCGACCCCGCGGTGCTGGCGGACGCCGCGGATGAAGCTGGCCTGGTCCCCGACCTGGTGGCCGAGCTGCTGGCGCGCGGCGACGACACGGACAAGATCGCAGCCGAGGATGCGCTGGCGCGGGAGATGGGAATCTCGGGCGTGCCCACCTTCCTCTATGACCGTAAGTACGCGATGGTCGGCGCCATCGAACCCCGCCACCACATCAAGATCCTGGACCGCCTGCTCGAGGAACGCGCCGCCGCGGCCCAGGCGTAGCACCGGATGCTTCGAGACGGCCTTCTGCCTCCTCAGCATGACGCTGTTGGTCTTATGGTATTGCCCCCGACCCCGTCATCCTGAGGAGCCCCGCAGGGGCGTCTCGAAGGATCATTCCCGCCACTAGAGCATCGACGCGTCCGTCGGCAGGCCCAGCAACGGGCGGGCCGCCAGCTCATACGTCCCCGGCGCCACCATGACATGCGCCGTCATGGTCTGGGCATCGCGCAGGCGGCGCTGCAGGGCCTGGTCCAGGAAGACGGCGGAGCCACCGGCCGCGTCCTGGACCTCGCGCACGACCTCGGCCGCGGTGCGGGCCATGTGCGTGGCGGACAGGCGCAGGGCCGCGCGGCCGTCCAGGCCGATGGCGCCGCCGGCCTGCGCCTCGGCCCAGGCGGCCTCGACCGACTGGAACAGGTAGGCGCGCGCCGCCGATAGCTTTGCCGTGGCGTGCGCGAACAGAGCCTGGATCGTGCCCCGTTCGGCCAGCGTGCGCTTGCCGCCATCGGGTCGCTTGGCCGTCGCCAGATCGCGGAAGGCATCGAGTGCTGCGCGGGCATTGCCGCTGGCGACCGCCGCGATCCCCAAAGCCAACAGCCCGAACAGGGGAAAGGCATAGAGCGCGCCACTGGCAACCGGGCGGTCGGTCATGATGGAGACGGTGCGGTCGCGCGGCACGCGCAGGTCCTTCACCGCCATGTCCAGGCTGCCCGTCCCGCACAGGCCGGCGGTATGCCAGGTATCGATGAGGTTCGCTTCGGCCGCCGGGAACAGCATCATCCGATGGTCCGGCGCGCCGTTGGCGAAGGTGCGCAGGCGGCCGTCCTCCTCGATCAGGCAGCCGCCGCCGAGCCAGGTCGCATTCTGGCCCCCGCTGACCCACTTCCAGCGGCCGGAGACGCGATAGGCATCGCCCTCCGCCACCGCCTTGCCCATCGGCGCCACGACCCCGCCGGTGATGGCAAGCGGATCGCCGAACATCGCCTGTGCCAGTGGCATCGGCAGGTAGCCGGACAGCAAGCCGGTGGTGGACGCGATCATGACGCACCAGCCGGCCGAGGCGTCGGCTTCCGCCACCGCCTCGATCACGCCCAGGATCTCGGCCGGGGTTGATTCCAGCCCGCCGATGCTGCGCGGCACGCAGGTGCGGAACAGGCCCGCCTCGGCAATCGTCCGCGCCAGGTCGGCCGGCATGCGCCGGCCGCGTTCCGCCTCGTCCGCGCGCGCGGCGATGGCCCCGTGCAGCGCCCGTGCCCGGGCCAGCACGCTGTCCTGTGATCCTCCCATGGGGGTCAGCCTGCCACGCTCCGGGCCCGCGGGGAACAGCGTTCAGCCCACCATGCGCGCCTGGCCTTCCCAGTACCGGGCGCGCAGCACCTTCTTATCCACCTTGCCGACGCCGGTGGTCGGCAGCGCGTCGACGAACTCCACCCGCTTAGGCGCCTGGACAGAACCCAGCCGGTCCTTGACCAGGGCGGACAGCTCCTCTGCCGCGACGCTCGCCCCAGGGCGCAGCGTGACCAGGGCCATGACCGCCTCCCCCCACTTGGCATCCGGCACGCCGATCACGGCGGCGGTCGCGACCGCGGGGTGAGAGGTCAGCACATCCTCGACCCCGCGGGGGAAGACGTTGAAGCCGCCGGTGACGATCATGTCCTTCTTGCGGTCGACGATGAACAGGTAGCCGCGTTCGTCCGCCACCGCCATGTCGCCCGTGTGCAGCCAGTCAAAGGCCAGCGTCTCCGCCGTCTGCTCCGGCAGTTTCCAGTAGCCGTCCATGACATAGGGGCCGCGCGCACAGATCTCTCCCGCCGTGCCGGTCGGCACCTCGTTTCCTGCCTCGTCCAGCAGGCGCACGTCGCAGCTTGTCACCGGATGGCCGCAGGACGCGAACAGGCCCGGATTGCTGGCGTCGTGATCCTGGCGCCGCAGGACGCTGAGCGGATAGCACTCGGTCTGGCCATAGAGCTGGGAGAACACGGGCCCGATCCGCTCCAGTCCCTCCAGCAGCCGCGTGGGCGACATGGGCGAGGCGCCATAGAGCAGCAATTCAAGCGAGGACAGGTCGCTGGACGACAGCGCCGGATCGTCCAGCAGGGCATAGATCATCGTCGGCACCAGCAGCGCCATGGTGATGCGCTGCTCCTGGATCGTGCGCAGGACCTGGCCGGGGTTGAACCCCTGCAACAGGTGCACGGTGCCGCCGCGGATCAGCGTGGGCAGGACCTTGCTGCCCGCAACATGGCTGATCGGGGCCACGGCCAGGTAGCGGCCCCGCTCCGCAATCTCGAAATCGGCCAGGATCGCCGAGGTGGATCCGGTCAGCGAGCGGTGCCGCCGCCAGGCGCCCTTGGACCGGCCTGTCGTGCCGCCGGTATAGTTCAGGATCGCGATGTCGTCGGCCCGGGCCAGGTCCTGGGGCGTGGCACTGCCGCCGTCCAGCGCCGCCGCGACCAGGTCGTGGCCGAAGTCGGCAGGGCCCAGGGTGAAGACATGGGACAGGCGGCCGACCCGGGCGGCCAGCTCCGCCCCGCGCGCGGCATAGGCGCCGGGATCGACCACCAGGGCGTCCACCTCCGCGTCCTCAAGCTGATAGGCCTGATCATCCAGGGAGGACAGCGAATGCAGCGCCGTGGTGCTGAGGCCCAGGGCCTGGGCCGCCACGCCCGCACACCACGAATCGGCCCGATTGCCGGACAGCACGCCCACCCGCTGCCCGCGGCGCAGGCCGGCCGCGTGGAAGGCCCGCTGCATCCGGCCGATCAGGTCGAGCGTGGCCGCATAGGTCAGCTGCCCGCCGTCCCAGGCAAAGGCGACACGGTCGGGATGGCGACGCAGCGCGCGCATCGTCTGGGTGCCCGTCGTGGCACCCGTCTGGACCAGGTTCGTCATGCATCCTCCCTCTGGGGTGCGGGCGTTGCCCGCCCGTGTTCTGTCGCACTGTCGTGGCGGTTGGGCTCCGCCTCAAGCCGTCCTTGCCGCCTCGTACTCCGCGAGGACGCGGGCCACCAGGTCGGCGACGCGCTCCACCCGCTCGACGCCGCTGACCGAATGACCGGCGCTCCAGATGTCGGTCCAGCGGCGCGGGCCATCGGCGCCCTGCCCGCCACCGAACATCTCGCGCGCGGTCTGGGGCGTCACATGCTCGTCCAGCCGGTCGGGGTCCAGGCCGGCGGCGGCGATCGACGGCTTCAGCATGCTGGTACGCAGGCCGGTGAAGGCGCGCGTCAGCAGCACATCGTCCATGGTGGAGTCGACCAGCATGGCGCGGTAGCCATCGCTGGCCATGCTTTCCGGCGTCGCGATGAAGCGTGTGCCCATGTAGCCCAGGTCGCAGCCCAGGACTTCCGCCGCCCACAGGGCGTGGCCATCGCTGACCCCACCCGCCAGGACCAGCGGCCCGTCGAACCAGCGCCGCACGGCGCGCACGAAGGCGAACGGGTTCAGCCAGCCGGTCTGCCCGCCCGCCCCCGCGGTCAGCAGGACCAGCCCATCGGCCCCCGCCCGCGCCGCCTTTTCCGCATGCTCCAGCGTGGCGACATCGGCCAGGACAAGGCAGCCGACGTCGTGCAGCGGGCCAACAACCTCGGCCGGCGAGCCGACGCTGGTGATGACCAGCTCGACCCTGTGGCGGACCAGGCAGGCGAGGTCGTCCTTCATGCGCGGCTGGCGGATGATCAGGTTCGGGCACAGCGGCGCCGCCGTGCCCCCCTCAAGACCCTGCTCCATGGTCGTCAGCCAGGCATCCAGTTCCTCAACCGTGCGGGCATTGGCGGTGGGGAACGCCCCGACCGCCCCCGCCCTGCAGGCGGCAATGACCAGGTCGGGGCCGGACACACGCAACATGGGGGCCGCGATCAGCGGCAGGCTGAGCCGCCGTGCAATGGCTTGGGGCAGGCGCGACATCACGCGGCCCCGGGTGCTGCGAAGCGGACATGGCCATCGGCATCGATCGGCCAGTCCGGGTTCCAGGCAATCTCCCACGCATGGTCGTCGGGATCGGCGACATAGCCGCGATAGCCGCCATGGGCCGGTTCGTCCGCCGCGCGCAGCAGCCCGCCCCCGGCACGGACCAGCCGGTCCAGCAGGGGGGCCACCTCCTCCCGCCTGCGGACATTGTGGGCCAGGGCATAGGCGCCCCGCCGAGCCACGGCCGGCCGGTTCATGTCGGCTTCCAGCGACGGCGTCAGGAACAGGCCCAGGACGAAGCCATTCATCTGGTAGAAGGCGATCTGGTCGTTGATGAAGGAAGGCTCCCAACCGAAACCCTTGGAATAGAAGCCGCGGGCGCGGTCCAGGTCGGCCACGCCAAGCGTGATGACGGCGACCTGCTTCTGTATCGGGTCATGGTTCATGGGCGCCCTCCTGTGTTCTCGTTCGGGGCCGGAGCATCTCAGAACGGCTTGGCCACGACCAGCAGGGCAATCGCACTCACGCCAGCGACGACCAGCCCGGGCAGGATCCGGTAGAAGCCCGGCACCGGCCGGGCCGGATCCGCAGCCAGTCGACGGAGCTGGCCCGAAAGCGCGCCATGGACCCCCGACAGCACGAAGGCGATCGCGAACTTCACGTGGAGCCAGGGATCGCCGGACCAGCCGCCGTCATAGGCCAGCCACAGGCCCAGCGCCCAAAGCACCAGCATGGCCGGGGAGGTGACGACCCTGTCCCAGCGCCGCACCGGCGCGATCAACGCCTGGACGGCCTCGGGCCGGGGCACAGGCACGGCGGCCAGGATCGCCAGCGTCCGCGCGCTGATCAGCATACCGGCCGTCCAGATCAGGGCGGCCGCGACATGAACGGCCTTCAGCCACGCATAGTCGATCATCTCATCCGTCCGCCGGCAGACAGGGTCCGTTCCCGCCGATACAGGCGACGCTCGTTGACGAAGCCGCCGAACGGCAGCATGGCGCCCAGGGCAAGGCGTGCCACTTCCCCCCTTGGCCAGGCGCCGCCCACGGCCGCCTGGACCAGGGCCCAGCAGAATGCCAGGAATGCCAGGCCGTGCAGCGGGCCCAGGATCGCCGTCGCCTGGGGCAGTCCGGCCAGATGCTTCAGCGGTACTGCCACGCCCAGCAGCAGCAGTAGGGTCACCCCTTCCACCGCCGACAGCCGGCGCAGCAGCCGCAGCGCACGGCGTTCCTCGTCCGTTGCGCCGACCATGGTCATTCGACCGACTGCAGGATGCGCTCGATCCGGTTGAGCTGGCTCTTCACCTCGGCCAGTTCGGCATGGACATTGGCCAGGCCGGCAATGGCCGCGGCCTGGCCGCCGGTCGCCCGCTCCGCCAGATCGCGATAGGCCGCCTCCCCCAGCAGGTGCAGGCGCGCCTGGCGCAACCCCGCAAATGTGCGCAGGCCATAGATCGCGATCACGGTCACCAGGACCAGGATCGACAGCAGCAGGAAGGATTGGGTGTGGGCCATGGCAGCATTCATCCTCAACGGTCCGGCGCATCCGGCCCAGGCTGGCTCAACGTCGCGGCCGCCGCGGCCAGGCTGGCCGGCGTCAGCGACAGGGCGAATTCCGCGATCTCGAAGAACTTCAACGCCTTGCCCTCGGCGGAGAGCTCAAGGCGGCTGCGCACCAGGCCCGCCTCCTCCAACTTCTGAAGATGGAGGTGCAGGAGGGGGCGGCCGATCCCCAGTTGGCGTGCCAGGGCGCTGACATAGGTACTGCCCTGAACCGTCAGCGCCGCGAGGATGCGCAGGCGATGCGGGCTGGCCAGCGCTGCCAGCACCAGCAGCAGCCGGTCGCCAGAGGGCAGAGGTTGTCGTTCATTGAGATCAGTCATATGTCAGAAATTACTGACATATGTCACTCGCTGGCGCAAGCGTCTGTCGCGCGGCAGACTGGCCGCACGGATCAACGGTCAGGCAGGAAGGATCAGGTCATGGTGCGCGTGAAGCACAAGCCATCCGTGGCGGTCAGTCGGATCGACATGGGCACCGCCCTGCCGAGCCTGGTTGCCGGCGAAACGTCCGTGCCGCTGGGCAAGGGCCATGGGGACGGCCCAAGCCCGGTCGAACTCCTGGCCAGCGCCCTGGCGGGCTGCATGGCGCTCAGCCTGCGCTACGTGATCGACCGCGGGCACCTGGCCCCCTACATCCGCGGCGTGGACGTGACGGTCACCGCGCACAAGGCGGAGGATCTGCCCTCACGCGTGGCCCGGATGGACGTCGTCGTGACCCTGGACGCAGATGTCGAGCAGGAGGCGGCCGACCTGCTCCTGGCCGAGGCGGAGAAGGTCTGCACCGTCAGCAATACGCTGCACGGCGCGGGCGCCCTGGTGGTCGAGGCCCGCGCAGAGATCAAGAGCTGATCCGCCTCAGAGCCCCAGCACAGCGCCCGACAGGATGTTGCGCTGGATCTCGTTCGAGCCGGCATAGATCGTTGCCGCCCGGTCGTTGAGGAAGCGCGGAACTGGCCGCGCCACGTCCGGCGTGCCCAGTACGGCGTTCCCGCCCCCGGTCAGGCGGGCCAGCGCATAGTCAGGCACGGCATCGGGGCCCAGCACCTCCACCGCCAGCTCAGTCGCGGCCTGGACCAGCTCGGTCCCGCGCACCTTCATCATCGAGCTCCGCGCGCCCGGCTCCTCGCCCTGCGACAGGCTCGCCATGAAGCGGAACTCCAGCGCCTCCAACGCCTCGACCTCGACCTCCAGCGCGGCCAGCCGGGCCTGAAAGTCGGCATCCGCCTGGACCGCGCCGGGCCGGGCCGCCAGGTCGCGGATCAGGCGCAGCTCCTTGCGCAGGCGGGGCGCGTACTGGCCCGAACGCTCGTGCGTCAGCAGGTACTTGGCGACGGTCCAGCCCTCGTTCTCCCGCCCCAGCAGGCCACTGACCGGGACGCGCACGTCGTCGAAAAAGACCTGGTTCACCTCGTGGTCGCCGGCCAGCGTGATGATCGGGCGGATGCTGATGCCGGGCAGATCCATGTCGAACAGCAGGAAGCTGATCCCGGCCTGGGCCTTGCCCTCGAACCTTGTCCGGACCAGGCAAAAGATCTTGTTCGAGAACTGGGCATGGCTGGTCCAGATCTTGGTGCCATTGATCACGTAGTGGTCGCCGTCACGCACCGCCCGGCACTGGAGGGAGGCGAGGTCCGAGCCGGAGCCCGGCTCCGAATAGCCTTGCGCCCACCAGTCCTCGCCCGAGCGGATGCGCGGCAGGATCTGGCGCTTCTGCTCGTCGGTGCCAAAGGCCATGACCACGGGGCCGACCATGCGCGTGGCGTTCGGCGTGACCGGCGGCGCATCGGCCATGACGAGTTCGCGCGCGAACAGGTAATGCTGGGCAACACTCCAGCCGGTGCCGCCATGCTCGACCGGCCAGGAGGGCACGGCCCAACCCCGGTCGTTGAGGATCGACAGCCATTTCTGGGCAACCGGCCGTTCGCAATAGATCCCGGCATTGGCCCGGCCGGCAGCGCGGAGATCAGGCGTCAGGTGGGTGTCCAGGAAGTGCCGCACCTCGGCCGCGAAGGCCTCGTCGGATGCGGAAAAGCGAAGATCCATGGCGCCTGCCCTGCTGCTGTTCGTGGCCCTGCTTCTAGCGGATCCGCAGCTGAACGTGAACGACGCAGCGCCCCTGTTAACCATACCTCAACCCTGTCCACGCGATGCTGCATGCAGCGGTCTCACCCGGCGAGGCCACCCCAGGATGTTGCAATGACCGCTCAGGCCCCCAGCACGCCCACGTTCCGTGACCTGACCGGCAAGCGGGTCCGGGTGAAGGCGGTCGACATCGGCGCCAACCCGATCGATGGCACGCCGCCCTATGCCGGGATGCTGATGGCGGGCGACGCCGAGGTTGTCGGCTTCGAACCCAATCCCGACGCGCTGGCCGTGCTGAAGCAGAAGAAGGGACCGTTCGAGACCTACCTGCCCCATGCGATCGGCGATGGCGGACGGCATACGCTGCACATCTGCCAGGCGCCGGGCATGACGTCCCTTCTGACGCCCAATCCCGCGGTTCTCAACCGATTCCATGGCTTCCCCGACTGGGGCAAGGTCCTCTCGACGATGGAGGTCGATACCAGGCGCCTGGACGACATCCCCGAGACGGCCGGCGTCGACCTGATCAAGATCGATATCCAGGGTGGTGAACTGATGGCGTTCCGCAACGCGACGGATCGGCTGAAGACCGCCCTGGTCATCCATACCGAAGTCGAGTTCCTGCCGCTCTATATCGACCAGCCGCTGTTCTCGGACGTGGACCTGTTCCTGCGTGCGCAGGGCTTTGCCTTCCATCGCTTCTATCCGCTGGTCAGCCGGGTGATCGCACCCCTGGTCGTGAACAACGACATCTATGCCGGGCTCAGCCAGACGGTCTGGGCGGATGCCATCTTCGTGCGCGATTTCACCAGGCCTGACCTGTTCTCGGACACACAGCTTCTGAAGGCGGCCGCGATCCTGCACGACTGCTACCAGTCCCTGGACCTGGTCCTGGCCCTGCTGGGCGAGTACGACACCCGGACCGGAAGCCGGCTTGGCCAGGATTACCTCGCTGGCCTGCACGCCCAGGCGGTTGCCGCCAGCGCGGCCTGACGCAAACCCAGCCGGCAGCGCCGGGCGCCGCCCCCATGACCGACCAGCCGATCTTCACCTTGACCCCGCTGCACACGGCGGTGCGCAGCCTGTTCGTCGTGGCCATGCACCGCGGCGTGCAGCTGAAGCCCGAGCACCTGGTCGAGGTGGCGGAGAAGGACACTGCGGGTTCCATCGTCAAGGTCCTGGCCAAGGTCGGCCTGCGTGGACGTGTCCTGGCCAAGCGGAAATGGGCCGACCTGACCGGGCTCAGCTCGGCCTACCCGCTGCTGGCAGAACGGCGCGATGGCTCGTGGGTCGTCGTCATGAACACCGGCGACGGGCCGGACGGCGCGGTCGCGACGCTGCTCGACCCGCGGGCCGAACAGCACGGCCTGCAGGCCATTCCCATGGCGCAGTTCGTGGCCGAGTGGACCGGCACGCTGGTCCTGTGCAAGCGCGCCAGCCGCGCCACGGAGGTTGAGGGCACGTTCGGCCTGCGCTGGTTCGTGCCGGAGATCCTGCGCCACAAGGGCATGCTGCGGGACGTCGCGATCGCCGCGACCATGTCGAACATCATCCTGTTCGCGACGCCGCTGCTGTTCCAGATCCTGATCGACAAGGTCATCACCCATCGCAGCTACCAGACACTGACGGCGGTCGTGCTGATCTTTGCGATGCTGACGGTGTTCGACAGCCTGTTCAGCTACACGCGGCAGTACCTGATGCTGCTGGTGACGAGCAAGGTCGACGCCAGGTTGGCCTCGCGCATCTTCCAGAAGCTGCTGAGCCTGCCGCTGCACTTCTTCGAGGCGACGACAGCGGGCGTCCTGACCCGGCACCTGCAGCAGACGGAGACGATCCGCCACTTCCTGACGGGGCGTCTGTTCCAGACGTTCCTGGACGCGACGGCCCTGCCGCTGATGCTGCTGATGCTGGTGCTCTACAGCCCCAGCCTGACCCTGCTCGTCCTGCTGTTCTCCTCCGCCATTGCCGCCGTGATCGGCTTCATGGTGCCGACCTTCCGACGACGACTCGAGGGGCTCTATGCCGCCGAAGGCGCGCGCCAGGGCCATCTGGTCGAGACGATCCACGGCATGCGCACGGTGAAGTCGCTGGCGCTGGAGCCGTCGCGTGCCGCGGCCTGGGATGACAAGGTGGCGACCGGGGTGCGCGAACGGGCGCGCGTCGGCCGTATCGCGGCCATCGCCAACGTGGTCACGACGCTGCTGGACAAGGGCATGCAGATCACGGTGCTCAGCGTCGGTGCCATCCAGGTGTTCGATGGCACGCTGTCGATCGGGGCGCTGATCGCCTTCAACATGGTCGCGACGCGCGTGACCGGGCCGCTGGTCCAGATGGTCGGCCTGATCAACGAGTACCAGGAGACGGCGCTGGCCGTGCGCATGCTTGGCATCATCATGCAGCATCCCGCCGAACGCGACCCGGCCCAGGCCGGCATGATGCCCCCCATCACGGGGCGCATGAGCTTCGAGGGTGTCACCTTCCGCTATCCCAACGCGGCGACGCCGGCGCTGGACCGCCTGACCTTCGACATCCAGCCTGGGCAGGTGATCGGCATCGTGGGCCGCTCCGGCTCGGGCAAGACGACGCTCACGCGCCTGATCCAAGGCATCCAGACGGCCCAGGAGGGGATGGTCCGGCTGGACGGCGTCGACCTTCGCCACATCGACCTGACCCACCTGCGCAAGTCGATCGGCGTCGTGCTCCAGGAGAACTTCCTGTTCCGCGGCACGCTGCGCGAGAACATCGCCGCCGCCCGCCCCGAAGCCACCCTGGCGGAGATCGTGGAGGCGGCGCGCATGGCAGGCGCCGACGAGTTCATCGACCGCCTGCCCCAGTCCTATGAGACCTTCGTCGAGGAGAACGGCGCCAACTTCTCGGGCGGGCAGCGCCAGCGGATCGCCATCGCCCGCGCCCTGCTGGTGCGCCCGCGCCTGCTGATCTTCGACGAGGCGACAAGCGCCCTCGACCCGGAGAGCGAGGGGATCATCCAGGACCACCTGGCCGAGATCGCGCATGGCCGGACACTGGTCATCGTCTCACACCGGCTGACCTCGCTGGTCGATTCCGACGCGATCCTGGTGCTGGAACAGGGCAAGGTGCTGGACTTCGCACCCCACAAGGACCTGCTGGAGCGCTGCGGCGTCTACCAGCGCCTGTGGCAGCAGCAGACCCGGGCGGTGGGTTGAGATGGCGACGCTCGCCCGCCTGTGGCCCTTTGCCCGCCAGCGCAGCCCGGAGGACCGCGCGTGGGAGGACGACCAGCCGCCCGATCTGGAGGATATCCTCGCGGAACGTCCGCCGGTCGTGCTGCGCCGCCTGCATTATGTCGTGGTCGCGCTCCTTGTGGCCCTGATCGCGGCCGCGTCGGTCCTGCAGGTCGACATGATCGTGTCCGCGCAGGGCCGCCTGGCGACCGACCGGCCCACCATCGTCATCCAGCCGATCCAGCTGTCGATCGTCCGCGACCTGAACGTGAAGCCGGGTGACGCGGTCCGCCGGGGCGACGTCCTGGCGACCCTGGACCCCACGTTCAGCGAGGCCGACCGCGCCACCCTGACAACGCAGCAGGAGGCGCTGCTGGCGCAGATCGCGCGGCTGGAGGCGGAGGCGGCAGAACGCGACTTCACCCTGACCAGCAATGCGCCGGACGCGCTGCTGCAGCGTGACCTGTTCGAACGGCGGCGCTCGCAATATGCCCAGCGCCTGGCGGCCTTTGACCAGGAAATCGCCCAGCTCAAGGCCGACAGCCGCACGACGGAAGGCGATCGCACCTCGCTCACCCGGCAGCTGGCCATCGCCAAGGAGGTCGAGACGATGCGCGCCGGCCTCTACCAGCGCGAGGTCGGCTCCAAGATCAACTATCTGGATGCACAGGTCGCCCGCATGGCGACCGAGCGCGACATGCAGAAGGCGACCAACCGCCTGAGCGAGATCGAGCACGCCATCGCCGCCAAGCAGGCGGAGCGCCAGGGGTTCATCGACGACTGGCGCCGGCAGGTGCTGGAGGCCCTGGTCGCGGCCCGGGCCAGCGCCTCGGCCGTCGGGGAGAACCTGGCCAAGGCCGCGCGCATCCACGACCTGGTCGTGCTGACGGCGCCTGAGGACGGCGTCGTGCTGGAGGTCGCCCAACGCTCCGCCGGCTCCGTCCTCAAGGAGGGGGAGCCGCTGGTGACCATGGTGCCGGGCAGCGCCGGCCTGATGGCGGACGTCATGCTCGCATCCGGCGACGTCGGCTACGCGCGCACCGGCGACACAGTGGAGATCAAGGTCGACGCCTTCCCCTTCCAGCGCCACGGCCTGCTGCACGGCCGCGTCAGCACGATCGGCGAGGAATCGCTGAGCCCCGCGCAAACCGCAGCACCGGGCAATTTCCATCGCAGCCGGATCGCGATCGACGACACCACGCTGCGCGACCTGCCGCCGGGCACGCGCCTGATCCCCGGCATGACCCTGACGGCCGAGATCAAGGTCGGCAGCCGCTCGGTCATCTCCTACTTCCTCTACCCCGTCACCCGTGGCTTCCGCGAGGCGATCCGGGAGCCTTAGCGCGCCTTGAGCTCACGGCCAGAGGCGACCGTCCGGAACCAGGGGGAAGGTCAGGTCGTGCTCGGCCAGCCGCTCGCGGTACTGGGCCAGGAACGCAACATCGTCCAGCAACTCGCTGCCCGGCAGATCGAAGTCGAGAGCCACGTCGCGATAGACGTCGAGGTTGGCCAGGTTCGGCTGCGGCACGCGCCCCGCCTCGAAATCGGCGAACATCTCCCGATAGAGGTCCTCGAGCGCCGCGACGAGGCGCGGCGTGTCGAACAGCAGGCAGGTATCGCGGTTCGCGGCCAGCGCGTCGCGCAGCGGCTGTAACGTCTCCCGTTCCTGGCCAAAGCCGATCGCCTTGCGCGCATAA
Organism: Zavarzinia sp. CC-PAN008; assembly: GCF_051903925.1. Classification (GTDB taxonomy): domain Bacteria; phylum Pseudomonadota; class Alphaproteobacteria; order Zavarziniales; family Zavarziniaceae. The sequence continues at coordinate 3,015,288 of NZ_CP173678.1, read as the reverse complement.
TCGTCGGCCGACGTCGCGACCAGTTCCGGCAAGCCCGCCGCCCGTACCAGATCGGCGCAGACGCGGGACGGGAAGCTGCGTCCAGGCAGGGTCAGGATCGGCACGCCCATCCACAGGCTGTCGGACGCGGTCGTGTGCGCGCCATAGGGCGCCGTGTCCAGGAACAGATCGGCCAGGACATAGCGCGCCAGGTGCTCAGGGTTCGGCTTCTTCTCGGCGAAGACGATGCGCTCCGGTGCGATGCCGGCGGCCGCGGCGGCCTGGCGCAGGCGCTCGTTGGCGTCCGCCGTGCCGGTCAGCAGCCACAGAACGCTGCCCGGCACATAGCGCAGGATCGTCATCCAGCGCTGGAACACGATGGGGGTGATCTTCTGCATGCCGTTCAGGCAGCAATAGACGAAGGCGTCCTGCGGCAGGCCGGCCTCCGCCCGCGCCGGCACGCGGGGCGAGACCACGCGGCGCCGGTCGTTCGGCTGATAGCAGGGCAGCCGCAGCACCTTCTCGCTGTAGTAGATCTCGGATCCCGGCGGAATCACCTCGGCATCGGCGACAAGGTAGTGGTGATAGGGGCTGCCCATCGAACTGGGATAGCCGAACCAGTTGACGTTGATCGGCGCCGGCTTGCAGGCGAAAACCTTGGTCCGCGCGTCCTTGGTGTAACCGTTCAGGTCCACCAGGATGTCGATGCCGTCGGCCCGCATCTGCACTGCCGCCTGCTCGTCGCTGATGCCGGTCAGGTCGGTCCAGTGGTCGACATTGGCCTTGATCCGCTTGTGCGTCGAATCCTGGGCCGGCACACCGCAGTAGTAGGCGAACACCTCGAACGCGGCGCGATCGTGCAGTTCCACGACCTCGGTCATGGAGAAGCCCACGGCATGCTCGCGCAGGTCGGACGAGACATAGCCGATGCGGATGCGGCCCGGCTTGCGCGTCGCGGGAGTCACCGGCGTCCCCAGCTCCGGCGGGCGGGTTGGAAGTCCCACTTGGCCGCGATTATAGGCGGCACCATTGGCCAGCTGGAACATGGGATCGTCGGTGTGGCACGCCGCCGACAGGGGCGATATGCCCCCGATCAGGGTGCGACGCTTGACGTGCCCCCATTCCTGGATCACCGGCCACTTGCATTGCCGCTGGCGCAGCGCGATCCAATGCTGGACGACGTCGGGCTGGTCCTGGTTCAGGTCCAGCGCCCGCGCGAGGGCATCCTCCGCCGCCGCGTCGCTGTTGTTGACCTCCAGCACCCGGCCCGCCTGCTTCAGCGCCAACGCCTTGTAGGTGACGGCATCGCCGGTCACCGAGGGCAGCCCCTCCGCCAAGGCGAGCCAGGTCGCCACCGCCCGGTCGGCCTGCCCCACCTGGTCCAGCAGGCTGCCCAGGTTGATCTGTGGGGGATAGAAATCGGGCTTCAGCGCGATCGTGGCGCGCAGGGCATTGATCGCGCCGGCGGCATCCGGCAGCTCCGACAGCGATACGGCATAGTTGAAATAGACCGCGAACAGCGTCGGGTGCTCGCCGTTGAAGGCGATCCAGGTCTTGTAGAGTTCGACGACGCGATCGGGGCGTCCCGCCCGCTTCAGCGTCTCTGCCGTTTCCAGCAGGACGGCGATGTCCAGCTGTCGCGCCCTGGCCCTGTTGATCGCCTCGGCAAAGGCTGTGGCCGTCGGATCGGCCTCAGGTGACGGGTCAGGCATCCGGGTCCATCCAGGGCAGAGCGAATCACGCACAGCCAGGATAGGCCGTGCGCGCGCCGCGCTGAACGCTCTTGAGGGGCCTTTCAAGGCGCCGGGGCGGGCGCCGCGGCAAGGCGGCGCCCGCGACCCTGGCCCCGGGGCCGTCCAGCTATTGCTGCGTGACCGTGCCCGCTTCGGGATCGATCACCACGACATGCGTCCCGCCGTCGCGATCGGCCGTGGCGACGAAGACATTGCCTTCCGCGCGCAGGTCGCGCGGCGCGCCATAGCCTTCGTTGTTGAGCAGGTTCAGCGCGTTGGTCTCGCGCTGGGCATCCGGGGTCTGGTCCGGATTGTCGGTCGCGGCCAGGCCCTTCTCATAGAGCATCTGGTCGGTGGCGTTCAGGCCCACGGGCGCCGGGGCCTGCTGGCTGGCGCCCGCCGTTGCCGCCATGTCCATGGTCGCATTCATCCGGGCCTGCTCGGCGGCCTGGCTGCTGACATGGCCATCGGCCTCGACGCTGGCGGCGAAGGCGGGACCGGCCAGGACCATTGCGGCCAGCGCGGCGCCCGCCATAAGGGACGACTTGCTCATCGGTCTACTCCAAAACAGGGCGGGGCATGCGTGCTCCGCGCCGTTTCAAAGACCGTGGCGGCCCCCGGGTTCCCGCAGGCCACGCGCCCGTACCTTCGGGCGCTCGTTCAGGCGGCCCGCAGGCCGGGCCGCCTGGTCCAGTCAGGCGACGGCGCGGGCCTCATCCTCGACCCACTCGCCCCGTGCGTTCAGGATGCGGCCCGACAAGCCGTCCAGCGCGCCCGGAACCAGACCGCGCACCAGCAGCCGCTGCCGGTCGACCCAACCCGGCATGACCAGGTTCTCGGCCCCCTCGCGGGAGAAGCCCATGCGCTGGTAGTAGTCGAGGTCGCCGACCAGGATCACCACCTTGTGCCCCAGGCGCCGCGCCTCCTCCAGGCCGTGGGCCATCAGCTTCTGGCCGATGCCAACGCTGCGCAGGGTGCCATCGACGGCGATCGGCCCCAGCAGCAGGGCCGGCGTCTCGCCAACCCAGATGGGCCAGAAGCGCAGCGTGCCGCAAAAGGCACCGTCCAGATGCGCGACGAAACTCAATTCGGGCAACGGATCGACGCCATCGCGCAGGCGATAGACGGTCTTGACGTTGCGGGAGGGGCCAAAGGACGCGTCGAGGAGTTGCTCGATCGCAGCCGCGTCGTGCGGCTGTTCGAGGCCGATGGTCAGCATGGGGCAGAGGACTTTCAAGACGGAAACGAAGCACCGGTCAAGGGATCGCACGCGCCAATCGCGTGGCCGCTCAGGGTCGTCGTCGTGCCAATCCTGCCCAGCGCATTCCGGTTCCTCCTGCAAGCGGTGCGCATGACACCGTTCGCGTGCCGCAGAGAATTCATGTCATAGCGGCCAATCGTCAAGACTTCGTTGCGGGCAGCGGGGACAGGACAGTGTTGTTGCTTGCACATGGGCCACAGGCCGCGCCATGGTCGCCAGCCGATGCCGCAACCGCTGTCCGCCCTGCCCCCTTCCGCCATCGGCCGATGCGGCCTGATCCTTGTCCTGGCTCTGACGCTGGGTCTTGCGCCGGGCGGCTGCCAGACACTGGAGCGCTATGACCGCCTGGGCGACCGCCTGGCCCAGGCGACCGGCCTGTCCGACGCGGCTGCTCTTCCGTCCCGAGACCAAATTGCCGCCTCGCCCTTCGCGCAGATCGCGGTCGACGTGGCGGGCAACCGGCCGACCGTGATGACCCTGGAAACCGTCCAGGCCAATGGCGATACGGTCTGGACCTCGTCGGACCTGGTGAAGCTGGTGCTGCGGGGGGCCCGCCTGGTCCAGGTGGCGGGCGTCCCGGACGAACTGCGAGCCACGATGGCGCTGGGGCAGGATCCCGTGGCGGCGACCGGCCGTGCCGGTTTGCCCCCCGTTCCCGACGGCCTGCAAACGGCCCGCCATGTCGACCTGGACACGGCGCAGGGCTACCGCACCGTCGTCCTGGACTGCACCTGGCACTGGGACGAGCGGGAGCAGGTGGAGATTGCCGGGGCCAGTTTCGCAACACAGGTCCTGGTCGAGGACTGCTCCGCCCGCGCCCTGCCCTGGTCGTTCCGCAACCGGTTCTGGCTGGATACCGCCAGCGGCTTTGCCTGGCAGAGCCTCCAGCATCCCAATCGGGGGGAGCCCTCCCTGATCCGCGTGCTCAAGCCCGCAGGCTGAGGATCAGGACCCCAGGCCCGCCATCGGCTGCGGCTGGTTCAGCCGGTTCTGGTTCAGGAAGTGCACGATCGCCCCTTGCGCCTGGGGATCACCCAGCACGTCGTGGCCCGCACCACCCTGCAGGATCAGCGAGCGCGAGCCGTTCGACTGGTTCATGAAGGCGCCGCAATCGCCGTTCTGGGCCCGGGTCTGGCTTTCCGAATACCAGGGGTCGGACGAGCGCACGATGGCCAGCACCGGCACCCAGGGCGGCGCATCCAGTCCGGCAACCAGGGGCGAGCCGTGGCACGTCCATTGCGCGATGACCCGCGCGCGGAAGGCGTCGCCACGATACAGCGCCGCCGCCACGCCGCCTTCACTGGCGCCAACCAGGTAAAGCTGGCGCATGTCGATCCAGTCGAATTGCGGCATCTGGTGCACGGCGAAGGCGATTTCCTCCTGCCGGAAATCGTAGACGAACAGGTTGTAGCCGCCGGTCCGGGTGGTGGGGTCGCATTGCAGCGGCCGATAGCGCCGCGCCATGCTGTCGGGCGCTATCACGGCATAACCCGCCGCCGCCAGAACCTTCAGGATCGTCGTATCGCCCAGGCCGGTGCAGCCATGCAGATAGACGACCGTGGGGAACGGGCCGCGGCGCAGCGGACCCTGCGCCTCCAGCGCCGCCATCTTGATCGGCACGACGGCCTCGCCATCGGCGGGCGGCAGCGCGACCATCGCCTCCTGCCAGGTCAGCTCGATATCGGACAGCACGGGCTGGGCGGGCGGCGGCGCCGTCTGGCAACCCGCAGCCAGCAGGGCCAGGCCCAGGGCAAAGACGCGCAGCATCAGGGGGCCGCGGCCTCCCCATCCGGTGCGCCGGCCAGGTGGCTGGGAACGACCCACCAGGCCGGTTCCGCGGCGGCCAGGCGTGACGCTGCAGCCTGGGCGGCCGCACGGTCGGCAAACAGGCCAAAGCAGGTGGCACCGCTGCCGCTCATCCGAGCCAGCACCGCACCAGCCTGGCGCAGGGCGGCCAGCACATCGGCGATCGCCGGCACCAGGGCAATGGCCGGACGCTCCAGGTCATTCCGCCGGGTCGCCAGGGCGGCGGCCAGGTCGCCCACGTCGCGCGGTGCCACCGTGATCGGATCGGCGGCAGAGAAGCGCCCGTCAAACGCCTTGAACACGGACGGCGTCGCCAGCGGCACGCCGGGATTGACCAGGACCAGCGCCACCGGCGGCAACGCGGGCGCCGGCTTCAGGACCTCGCCCACGCCCTGCATTGTGGCGCTGCGCCCATGCAGGCACGCAGGCACATCGGCACCAAGGGAAAGGGCCAGGGCGGCCAGGTCTTCCTCGGCCGGGGACGCCTGCCACAGGTCGCACAGCGCCCGAAGCGTCGCCGCCGCATCGGCGGACCCGCCACCAATGCCGGAGGCCACGGGCAGGTTCTTCTCCAGGTCGATGGCAACCGCCGGAGCGCGGTCCAGCAGACGCGCCAAGCCCCGCGCCGCCCGCGCCACCAGGTTGTCGGCACCGTCCAGCCCCGCGGCAAAGGTCCCTTCGACCGCCACGCGCAGTTCAGGTGCCGCGGTCACGGCCAGCCGGTCCCCTGTCGCAGCAAACGCGACGAGACCGTCCAGCAGGTGATAGCCGTCCGGTCGCCGGCCGGTCACGTGCAGGTAGAGGTTGAGCTTGGCCGGCGCAAGGCACCGGACCACGGTCCGTGCCGCCGCATCCGGCCGGCCGGCATCCGGCCTGGCCGGGACCATGCGATCGCTCAAGGATTGCTCGCCGTCTGGTCCATCAGGCCGCGATCCAGCTTGCGCTTCAGGTCGCTTTCCTGCTCCGGCTCCGGCGACAGGTTCAGCGCGTGGTTCCATTGGAACCGGGCCTCCATCCGGCGGCCGACCTGCCACAGGGCATCGCCGAGGTGGTCGTTGATGACCGGGTCCTGCGGCTCCAGCGTGACCGCCCGCTCCAGCCGCTCGACCGCATCCTCGTACTTCCCCTGCTTGAACAGGACCCAGCCCAGGCTGTCGACGATGTAGCCGTCATTCGGGCGCAGCGCCACCGCCCGCTCGATCATGGCCTGCGCTTCCGGCAGGTTGCGCCCCTGTTCGACCCAGGAATAGCCCAGGTAGTTGAGCACCAGCGGCTGGTCAGGCGAGAGTTCCAGCGCCTTGCGGAAATCAGCCTCGGCCGCGTCCCATTGCTTGGTCCGCTCGCGCGAGACGCCACGGGCATAGAAAAGGACCCAATGCCGGTTCTGCGGCGTGCCCGCCAGGCGGATGGCGGTGTCGTACTGGATCGCGGCGTCGGCGAACTTCTCCGCCTCGCGCAGCGTGTCGGCCAGGGCCACGGCCGCCTCCAGGTCCTGCGGCCGTTCCGCGATCATCGCCCGAAGGTCGGTCACCGCCTCGTCCTGGCGCTTCTGCCGCGTCAGGACCAGGGCCGCGCGCAGGCGCGCGTTCCAGCCCAGGATCGGGTCCCTGGACAATTCGCGGAACAGGTCCAGCGCATCGTCCATGCGTCCCGTGTCCTCCATCAGGTCCGCCAGGAGAGAGGTTGCGATCGCCAGATCGGGCTTGGCAAAGCGGGCCAGGCGCAACGACCGCTCGGCCAGGTCCTGGGTCCCATCCTGGCTCAGCACGCTGCCCGCGGCGTAGAGCGCCTCGCCCACGCCATCGCGCGGACTGGTGGCCAGCGGCCGCGGCGGCTTGCCCTTGGCCTCGACCCGGGCCTTGGCGGCCAGGATCAGCGGGTTGGTGGGCGAATCCTTGAGGAAGGCGTCATAGACGGCCAAAGCCTCGTCCCGCCGGTTGGCCCGCTCCAGCGCGCCGCCATAGGCCTCGACCGCGCGGACCCAGTGCCCGGCCGGCGAATCGACCAGGACCTTGTATTCGGCCAGCGCCTCGGCCGAGCGGCCGGCCTGGTCCAGGATCAGGCCGCGCTGGAAGACGCGGAACGGCTCGAAGGCCGATTTCTCGGTCAGGGCATCCAGCGCCTGCAGGGCGGCGTCGTGCTTGCCCTCCCCCGCCAGTGCCCAGGCCCGCAGCACCGGGCCGAACAGGGCCAGCGTGCCGTCCTTGGAATTGGCGTCCAGCAGCGCGCCGACCTTGGCCCATTCCTCCCGCGCGACCAGGTCGACGGCCACCGTCAGGACCGCCGCGGGTTCGTCGGTCTTGGCCTCGACCAGGCGCTGGGCATAGGGAACGGCGCGGTCGACCTGCCCATCCGACAGTTTCAGCAGGAAGGCGCGACGGACCAGCGCCAGGTTGTCGGGATCGGCGTCCAGCACGCTGGCGAAGAAATCCGACGCCGATTCGGGATCGTTCTGCGCCCCGGCATAGAGCCCGGCCAGATAGCTGCCGAACGGTGAGCGGTCGGCGACCAGGATCGGCCCGCGCGCCCTGCTGGCTGCGGCACCGTTCGCGGCATCGGCCGTCAGCGCAGGCCCCCCTGCCGGGCCCGGGGCTTGGCATCCGCCGATCGCCAGCGCCGCCAGGACGGCCAAAGCAGGGGCGCGGCGGATACTCGTCATCGACATACTCCCAGTCCAGCTACAAGGACCCAGCAACGGCACGCGGACCACCGGGGGCCCGGGGACGACCCGGCAGCCCGGCCGCCCCACCCTCATCCTAGGGCGATGCGGGCCGTTCGCCCAAGCGCCAAGCGCGGAGCCAGCCCGTCCTGGCCGCCTGCCGGGATCCTACATGTTCGGATAGTTTGGCCCGCCGCCACCTTCCGGAACCACCCAATTGATGTTCTGGGTCGGGTCCTTGATGTCACAGGTCTTACAATGGACGCAGTTCTGCGCGTTGATCTGCAGGCGCGGTTCGTTGGCCGGACCGTCGCGCACAATCTCATAGACACCGGCGGGGCAGTAGCGCTGCTCCGGCGCGTCGTACTCGGCCAGGTTGATGCGGATCGGAACCGTCGGGTCCTTCAGAGTCAGGTGGGCCGGCTGGTTCTCTTCATGGTTGGTGTTCGAGATGAAGACCGAGGACAACCGGTCGAAGGTCAGAACGCCATCCGGCTTCGGATAGGCGATCTTCGGCGCCTCGCTCGCCTTCTTCAGGGACTTGTGGTCCTCGTGGTTCTTCAGCGTCCAGGGCATCAGGAAGCCCAGGCCCAGTTGCTGCAGCCACATCTCGACGCCGCTGTACAGCGAGCCGAACACGGTCCCGAATTTGGCCAGCGCGGGCCTGGCGTTGCGGACCCGGTGCAGGTCCTTCCAGACAAACGACTCCTTGAGCGCCTCGGGATAGGCGGTCAGTTCGTCATGCCCCGTGCGCTCCGCGTTCAGCGCCTCGAACGCCGATTCGGCGGCCAGCATGCCGCTCTTCATCGCGTTGTGGGTGCCCTTGATGCGGGGCACGTTCACGAAGCCGGCGGAGCAGCCGATGATGGCGCCCCCGGGGAAGACCAGCTTGGGGACGGCCTGCAAGCCGCCCTCGTTGATGGCGCGGGCGCCATAGGCGACGCGCTTGCCGCCCTCGAAGAACTCGCGGATCGACGGATGCGTCTTGAACCGCTGCATCTCCTCGAACGGCGACAGGTGCGGGTTCCAGTAGTCCAACGCCACGACGTAGCCCACCGCCACCTGGTTGTCCTCCAGGTGGTAGAGGAAGGCACCGCCCGCCGTCTTGGTATCCAGCGGCCACCCTTGCGCATGCAGGACCAGGCCCTGCCGGTGCTTGGAGGGATCGACCTGCCACAGTTCCTTGACGCCGATGCCGAAGGTCTGCGGCTGCACGCCGTCGCGCAGGTTGAAGCGCTGGAACAGCCCCTTGGTCAGCGAGCCGCGCACGCCCTCGGCAAAGAACGTGTACTTGGCATGCAGTTCGACGCCGGGCGTGTAGTTGTCGGTGGGCTCGCCATCCTTGCCGATGCCCATGTCGCCGGTGGCGACACCCTTCACGCTGCCGTCCTCGTGGTACAGCACCTCGGCCGCGGCGAAGCCCGGATAGATCTCGACGCCCAGCGCCTCGGCCTGGGTCGCCAGCCAGCGGCAGACGTTGCCCAGGCTGACGATGTAGTTGCCGTGATTGTGCATGAACGGCGGCAGCGCGAAGTTGGGCAGCCGCACCGAGTTCACCTCGGTCAGGACCAGCCACTGGTCCTCGGTCACCGGGGTATGGATCGGGGCATCCATCGACTGCCAGTCGGGCAGCAGTTCGTTCAGCGCGATCGGGTCCAGCACCGCGCCGGACAGGATATGGGCGCCGACCTCGGATCCCTTCTCGATCACGCAGATCGTGTATTCCTTGCCCTGCTCGTTGCAGAGCTGCTTGAAGCGGATCGCCGCGGACAGGCCCGCGGGGCCCGCTCCCACCACGACGATGTCGAACTCCATCGCTTCGCGCTCTGGCCGTTCCATTCCTGTGTCCACCATGCCGACCTTGATCTGATCGGCTGTTATGCAAGGCCCGGGCGTGACGGTCAAACTCTTGCAACGTCCCGACCGGGTGCGTTGGCCTGCGCGCCGCTTGCCGCTAGGCTCCGCCCGTGAGCAGCGAGCCGCCCCCGGACCCCAGCCCGCCCCGCCCGCGCGACCCGCTGGCGGTTCTGCGCTGGCTTGTCGACATGGGTGTGGACGAGGCGATCGATCCCGCCCCCGTCAACCGGCTGCGGAGCAGCAACACCCCTCCGCGCGCGCCGACGGAAGAGGCCAGGACACAGGGCAGCACCCGCCTCCAGGAGGGCGGCGACAGTGCACCCGCGCCGACCGAAGGCCTGGACGCGATCCGCGACCGCGTGCGCACCGCGGCGCCCCCGCCGGAGCGGCGCCCGGCGCCCACCAATGCTGCATCGCACACAAAGCTCGACTCAGTGCCCGAGGCCGACCTGCGCGCGGCGGCGGCGACAGCCGGCACGCTCGACGAACTGCGCGCGCTGCTCGCCGCGTTCGAGGGCTGCGCCGCGTTGCGGAAGGGGGCCAAGTCCCTGGTCTTTGGCGACGGCAACCCGGCGGCACCCCTGCTGGTCCTGGGCGAGGCCCCGGGTGCCGAGGAAGACAGGCAGGGCAAGCCGTTCGTGGGCGAGAGTGGGCAGTTGCTGGACCGCATGCTGGGGGCGATCGGGCACGACCGGACGAGCGCCTACATCCTCAACCTGCTGCCCTGGCGTCCCCCCGCCAACCGCGATCCGACCGACGCGGAAATCGCGACCTGCCTGCCCTTTGTCGAGCGTCACATCCAGCTTGTGGCGCCCCGTGTCATCGTCACCCTGGGCAAGAGTGCCAGCGCCACGCTGTTGCGCCGGACCGAGGGGATTTTGCGACTGCGAGGGAAGTGGCAAGACTGGAATGGCATCCCTGTGATGCCCACATTGCACCCGGCCTATCTGTTGCGAGACCCGCTCAACAAACGGCACGTCTGGCGTGATTTTCTGGAGATCAGAAACCGCGTCCAATCAACAGCCTGAACCTGCGCAATAGCGTCCAGGTCATGGACCGCATCCATATCTGGTTGGCGAGATCACGGAACGTGCTTGCCGGATCATGCCTGCCTCGGCTATATGCCCCGCCTGATGACGGCTTCGATGGTCGAAAGACCGCCTTTGCCGGCCGGGGGGCGTACCGGATTCCGGTCACGCACAGTGGCCCTGCTCCTGAGCGTCGCACTCTCCGCCTCTGGCGGAAGCGACGTTCACGCCCGCCCGTTGCCGGATGGCGCCGCCGCAGCGCAGCCCAGTCCCCTTCGACCTTTGTCGGAGACGGACGCACAGCGCTACCGGCGGATCTTCACCCTTCAGGACGCGGGCGCGTTTGCGGCCGCGGACCGGGAGATTGCGCGCCTGGACGACCAGATCCTGCTGGGTCACGTCCTGCGCGAGCGCTACCTCCACCCCCGCGCCTACCGCTCGACCTATGACGAGTTGGCCGGCTGGATGCGCGCCTATGCCGACCAGCCGGGCGCCGACCGCGTCCACGTTCTAGCCGAGCGGCGGCGCCCGCGGGGTGCCGCGGATCTTGCCAGCCCACGCCTGCCAATGATGGATGGCGTGGGCGCGGTGCTTGGCGCCGGCACCGCCCCCATCGCGGTCCAGGCCCGCCCGCCGGAGACGGAGCAGCGCTCGCTCGCCTCCGTGGCGCCGGGGATCGCGCGGTCACTGCGCGCCGACCGCCCGCAGGAGGCGGTCCGCCTGCTGCGCACCTCGAGCCTGCCGCAACGGTCCCGCGCCATCGCGGAGGCGGGTGTCGCCGCCCATTTCCTCCAGGCTGGCGATGCCGCCGACGCCTTGAACCATGCCGAGGAAGCCTTGCGCCGCGGTGCGGAGCACGTCCCCCTGGCCAACTGGACGGCCGGGCTCGCCGCATGGCGCCTGGGCCGCTTCACCCTGGCCGAGGCCCATTTCGGCCGCCTGGCACGCAGCGAGAAGGCCGATGCGGCAACACTGACTTCCGCCGCGTTCTGGGCCAGTCGGGCGGCCGTGCGCGGGCGCAATCCCGGCAACATGGTGGCGTGGCTCAAGATCGGGGCGCAGCATCCCGAGACCTTTTACGGCCTGCTGAGCAGCCGCATGCTGGGCATGCCACCCCCCGCGGCGCCCCTGCCGATGCGCGGCGCGCGCGCCGCGACCGAGGGTGACGACAGCGCCGCCGACGCGCCGGTTCCGGGCGTGGACGCGCTGATCAGCCTGCCGCCGGTGCGCCGGGCGGCCGCGCTGATCCAGGCCGGCCGCGTCGACCTGGCGGGCGATGAACTGTCGGCAGTCGAGACCGCGACCGAGGGCCGCCTGCATGACGCGCTGCTGGAACTGGCCGGCCGCCTTGGTCTGCCGACGCTGCAGATGCGCCTTGCTGCGGCGGAGCGCAATGGCGTGCTGGCGCCCTATCCCGTGCCGCAGTACAGCCCGCATGGCGGCTACCGGATCGACCGGGCCCTGGTCTATGCCCTGGTCCGGCAGGAATCGCGCTTCGACGCACGCGCCCGCAACCCGTCGGGTGCGCGCGGCCTGATGCAGCTGCTGCCCTCGACCGCCATGCCGGTGGCGCGCGCGCACCGGATCCCGATGCGCGGTCCCGACGACCTTTTCCGGCCCGAGGTGAACCTGGCGGTGGGCCAGGCCTATGTCCGGTCACTGATGTCCCTGCCGGAGATCGGCGACAATCTGCTCTACCTGGCGGCGGCCTATAATGCCGGGCCTGCAAAGCTGATCCGTTGGACCGCGGCGATCGACGATGACGACGATCCGCTGCTCTTCCTTGAGATGATCCCGAACACGCAGACCAGGACCTTTGCCGAGCAGGTCCTGGCCGACCTGTGGATCTACAAGCTGCGCATGGGCCGGCAGCCCGCCTCGCTCGACGCCCTGCTGCAGGGCGACTGGCCGCGCTACCAGGCGCCCGACGACCTGACAGGGAGCGATGGCCCGACCTCCGCCTCCGGCGACACGGGTGTCCTGCTGGTCGAACCCCAGGACGTGGAGCCCGAGGTCGTGGAGACGGTGCACTAGGATGCCGCTGGACCTGACACGCAGCTTCATTCCCGTGGGCATCGGGGTTCTGACGATTTCCGACAGCCGCAGCCTGGCCGAGGACCGCTCGGGCGACACGCTTGTCCAGCGCCTGGGCGATGCCGGCCATCGCCTGGCTGCGCGGGACATCGTGCCCGACGAGCGTGCCCTCATCGCCGCGACCCTCCGCGCCTGGGTCGCCGATCCCGCGGTGGAGGTGGTGCTGGCGACGGGTGGCACCGGCGTGACGGGCCGCGATGTGACGCCCGAGGCGGTGCGCGACGTGATCGACAAGGAGATCCCGGGCTTTGGCGAGCTGTTCCGCTGGCTCAGCTACGCCAAGATCGCCTCCTCCACGATCCAGTCCCGGGCGCTGGCCGGCGTTGCAGGCGGCACCTACATCTTTGCCCTCCCCGGATCGCCGTCGGCCTGTCGCGATGCCTGGGACGACATCCTGGTGCATCAGCTGGACAGCCGGTTCCGACCCTGCAACTTCGTCGACCTGTTGCCGCGGCTGACCGAGCAGGGTCGCCAGGGCTGAGCCGACGTCCCGATGCAGCGCAGCAAGGAGCCGCTCTACCGCCGCGTCAACACACGCACCCACGGCGTGCGGCACAAGAGCGGCGGCGACTTCCGCTGGTCGCGCCGCCGCGACGACCGCCAGGCTATGGGCGCCATGGCGTCCGGCGCGCAGCGCGGCCTGGACTATACGCCCCTGTTCCGCTTCCTGCTGTCCCGCGTGGGCCGCGACTGGGATGCCGTGCTGGGGGAGGCGACGGCCCGCCTGGACCGGCCGGATCCCATCTATTGGCTGGTCGCCCGCAGCGAGGAGGAGCGCCGGCCGGTCGTCCTGCTGGGGGAAAGCAGCTGGTTCAGCGGCCTCTATGTCGACGACGCGAATCGCCTGGCACTGGTCGACCCCGATCTGACGGTCGAGCAGATGGAGCCGAGCTGTGCCTGCTGCACGCACACGCTGAACGGCGTACCGTTCGTGAGGCCCTATCGACCGGCCCCGGATTGACGTCCTGGCGGGCGGGTCGCGATGGGTCGCGCGCCATGCCCTCCCTTGCCCTGCGCCCTGCGCGCCTGCTACCCAGGTGGCCTGTGGTTGACCTGAACCGGACCTGATGCCCCTGCTCCCCCGGCCCCCGATACGCGTCGCCGTCGTCGGATGTGGCGTCATGGGTCACAACCATCTGCGCATCTATGACCTTCTGCGCCGGTGCGAACTCGTCGCCGTCGTCGACAGCGACCCGCGCAAGGCCGAGCTGGCGGCGCAGCGCTATGGCTGCCGCGTCGTTCCGCATGTCGAGGACCTGGTGGGCCTGGTCGACGCAGCCAGCGTCGTCGTCCCCTCCGCCCTGCATGCCCCGATCGGGACGTTCCTGCTGCAGAACGGCATCCATTGCCTGATCGAGAAGCCGCTGGCCCCGCGGGCGGAAGAGTGCCTGCCGCTGGTCGAGGCGGCGGAGGCACGCGGCCTGGTCCTGGCGGTCGGGCATACGGAGCGCTTCAACCCCGCCGTTCAGAAGCTGGCCGAAATCCTGGCCGACGTGGACGAGGTCCACGCCATCGAGGCGCGGCGCCTGAGCGGCCCTACCGCCGGCCGCATCGTCGACATCGACGTGGTCGGCGACCTGATGGTCCACGATCTCGACATCGTGCTCAGCCTGATCGAGGATCCCGTGGTGAGCGTCCAGGCACAGGGCGTGTTCCGCACCGGCCAGCCCGGACCCGACTATGCCAGCGCCCTGCTCGGCTTCGGCAACGGCTCCATCGCCAGCTTCTCGGCCAGCCGCATCACCCAGAACAAGGTCCGCGACCTCCACCTCTCGACCAGCGAAGGCTTCATCACCGTCGACTATATCGACCAGCGGCTCATCATCCATCGCCAGGGCGACATCCAGGATCCGGCGGCGCAGCTGCCGTCCGGCAACTACGTCCTCGACATCGCCATGGAGCGCGTCCTGGTGCGCAAGGCGGAGCCCCTGACCGAGCAGATCGTCGACTTCCTGGACGCGGTCACGCGCAACCGGGCACCTCAGGTGACGGGTCGCATGGCGCTGGCCTCCATGACCCTGGTCCGTCGCATCCAGGACCAGATCGCCGCGACATCCCCGGGCCTGCGCGGCCTGCCGCCAGCGCGGGCCGAGCCCAGCGCCATCGCCCCGTCCCGCGCCGGCCGCCGCCCCGCCTGAGGACCCGGCGCACGGCGATGTGCCCGGCCACGTCGATGCGTTCTTGTTTTGTTCGTGCCCTTGGTGCACGATGGCGCCATGGTCAGGAACGCGACAGTCGGCGACGGCAGCACGGCAATGCATCGCGAGGCGCGCGGCGGACGCGGCGCCGTCTCCAACAGCTCTGGCCGGTTCGAGCGTGAACAGCGCGTCGCCCTGGACGATGGCTGGGGCAGCCTGGACGCCGTCCCGCCGCCCCTGCGCACGCGGCTGATCCGCGACGCGACGCGCACCGTCATCACCCGCAACCAGTCGCCGGACATCGGCTTCGACCGCTCGATCAACCCCTATCGGGGCTGCGAGCACGGCTGCATCTACTGCTTCGCGCGACCGACCCACGCCTATCTCGGCTTTTCCCCCGGCCTCGACTTCGAGTCGCAGATCCTCTTCAAGCCGGACGCCGCCCGGCTCCTTGAGGCGGAACTGCGGGCGCCCTCCTATCGCTGCGCACCCATCGCCCTGGGCACCAATACCGATCCCTATCAGCCGGTGGAGGCGCAGCTGGAGCTGACCCGGTCCATCCTCGAGGTGCTGGAGACCCACGGCCACCCCGTCACGATCGTGACCAAGTCGGCCCGGGTGACCCGCGACATCGACATCCTGGCCCGCATGGCACGGCGCCGGCTGGCCAAGGTGGCGATCTCCATCACCACGCTGGACCGCCGGCTTGCCCACGCGATGGAGCCGCGCGCCACGACGCCCGAGCGGCGGCTGGAGGCGATCCGCATGCTGGCGCAGGCCGGCGTGCCGACAGGCGTCATGACCGCCCCCGTCATTCCCGGCCTGAACGAACACGAGATGGACGCCATCCTGGAGTCGGCAGCCCGGGCCGGCGCGACGGAGGCCGGCTATGTCCTGCTGCGCCTGCCGCTGGAGATCAAGGACCTGTGGCAGGAGTGGCTGGCCGAGCATGTACCCGACCGCGCGGCGCGGGTGATGCGGCTAGTGCGCGACATGCGCGGCGGCCGCGACTATGACGCCAGCTTTGGCCAGCGGATGACCGGCGGCGGGCCGCTGGCCAGCCTGCTGGGCCAGCGCTTCCGCCTGGCCTGTCGCCGGCTGCGCCTGAACCAGCCGCGCGCCAGCCTGGACAGCACCGCTTTCCGCGTGCCGCCGCAGCCGGGGCAGCAGCTCGACCTGCTCGACCCGCACCGCCCGGCCCAGGCGACAGGCATGCCACAGGATCTGAAGACGATGCCATAGCGCCTTGCAGTGCTGGATCTTTGCCGCGCGGGCGGCCATTCTGGCCAGGCGGAACGTAGCCGGAGTAGCGCGATGAGTGGGGACCAGGGCCGGCCGGGCATGCGCCGCCTGCGCGGCACGTTGAAGGGTCTTGCCGGCATCGGCGTCGCCGCCCTGGTCCTGACCGCATGCGAGACGGTCAACCAGGGCAGCATGCCGGTGCTCAGCACCATCGACGAGGGCGAGGCCAAGGAGCCGACCTACGACCAGATGCTGGCCGTGGCCCAGGCGTCGGAACGGGCGGGCGACCTGCAGAACGCCGCCTCGGTCTACCAGGCGGCGGCGGCCAAGGCGCCGGATGATGTCCGCCCGTTGAAGGGCTTGGGTCGCGTCCAGGTCGACACGGGCGCCGGGGATGCCGCGGTGGCGACGCTGACCAGGGCCCTGGCCCTGGCACCGCAGGATCTTGAGGTCCTGCGCGGCCTGGGCGCGGCCGAGATCGCGCGCAACCGGCCTGACCTTGCCGTGCCCCGCTACGAGGCGGCCCTTGCGGTGGACGGCCGCGACGTGAAGAGCCTGAACGGGCTCGGCGTCGCCCTCGACCGGCTGAAACGTCATGACGAGGCACAGGCCCGCTATGCCCAGGCCCTGGCGATCGACCCCGCCGACGTCTCCGCCGCGAACAACCAGGCCCTGTCCCTTGCGCTTGCCGGGCGGACCGGGGAAAGCCTCACCCAGTTCCGGGCATTGATGCGCGTCCATGGCAACGATGCGCGGGTGCGGCGCAATTATGCCGTCGCCCTGGGGCTGGCCGGACGACTGGAGGAGTACCAGCAGGTCGCGGCCCAGGACCTCGACGCGAAGTCGGTGCAGAACAACCTGCGCGTCTTCGCCGCCCTGAACGGGCTGCCGCTGCCTGCGGCGGCGCCGACCGAACTTGCCGGTGCCGCGCCAGCCGTGTCGCCGCGCTTCGCCATCATCGACGAAGGCGACGCGCTGGGCGGCATGGGCACGCCGTCGCGCCCGGGCCCTCTGCCCCGGATCGTGGCCCCGGGGGGCGTTGTGCTGGGCGGCCCGCCGGCCGGCGCCGCCGCGCCGGTGGCCGAAGCGCCGCGCGCGCCGATCCTGGAACCGCCCGTCCGTCCGCAACCGGCGGCACCGACCGTCGCCGAGGACGATGGCCTGGTGATCGAGCCGGCGCCGGCGGGCGGCGCTGCCGCCCGTGCGGGCATGGACCTGCCCACCATCAGCAGCGGCCCGCCACCGACCCTGTCGGCCGGCTTCGGCGCCGGGGATGCCGCCATGGCCGGCGCTGATACAGCTCCCACTGCCCTGCAGCCGGCGCCCAGCCTGGCCGACATCCTGGACCTGGATGACGGCCGTCCGTCGACGATTTCGGGTGGCGAAGCCGTCTCGGGCCGGACGCTGACCAGCGACATGGTCGCCCGAGCCCGCGCGGCTCAGCAGGCGGCCCTCGCCCCCCCGCCGGCGGCGGCTCCGCTCGACCCGTCGCCCCTGGCCCCGCCCTCGCTCGGCGACGGCCAGTCCACGGTCGGCAGCAGCGGCGGATCCTGGGTGCAGGTCGGCGCCTATCCCAGCGAGGACGAGGCGCAGCGCGTGCTCGACCGCCTGCGCGGCCGCGCGCCCGAGGTGGGCAGCGTGCCGAGCCGGTTCGAGCCGATCACCCGCAATGGCATGCGTCTGGTGCGGCTGCGCCTGGGCCCCTTTGCCAGCGCCGGCGCCGCGACCGAGTTCTGCGACGCGCTCAAGGCGCGCGAGGCGCCCTGCTTCGTTCCCGGCAGTTGACCTCCGCCCACGGCGAGGCCGCGCAGCGCCGATGAACGACGCTTGAAAAGCGAAGGGCGCCAGGATTGCTCCCGGCGCCCTTCCCCCCCTCTGACCTTTTCCCCTCCGGGTCGACAGGCGGCCCCCGCCGCCCGTCCCCTACATCATCGGGTCGAGGTGCACCATCTGGCCGCCGAACGGCTTGGCACCCAATGCCGGTCGCGCCGTATTATAGGCCAGCCCACGATTGGCCATGATGACCGCCAGGTTGTTGCGGGCCACGTCGGCGTCATAGATGCCTGTCAGGACCCGCTCGGCGGCGCCCGTCTGGCCATTGGCGACATAGGCAATGGCCAGGTTCTGCTTGTACTGGTCGGTCGCCTCCGGCCGCTCGGCCAGCGGCTTCAGGACGGCGATCGCCTGGGCCGGATCGCCCCCCATGGCAAAGGACAGGCCCAGGTTGTTGCGGATCGTGGGATCGTCCGGCGCATATTGCAGGGCCTGGTTGTAGAAGCCCTGCGCCGCCAGGTGGTTGCCCGCCAGATCGGCCGCGACGCCGCGGCCGTTCAGGGCCCGCCAGTCGCCGGGATCCAGGGCCAGGGCGGCCATGAACTGCGCCTCGGCCTCATGCGGCTGGTTCAGCGCGGTCATGACCTTGCCCAGGCCGCGCCGGGCCCCGGCCTCGTTCGGGTTCAGGCGGATCGCGGTGCGGAAGGCGTCACGCGCTTCCGGCAGTTCACCCTGCCGGTACAGCGCCTCTCCCAGGCCCAGATAGGCCCCGGAATGGATCGGTTCCGCCTCGATCGCACGACGGTACTGGGCGACGGCCGTGGCGTAGTCCCCATTCAACAGGGCGCGACCAGCGATGCCGTCCGCCTCACGGAAAGTTGAACTCAGTCCTGTACGTGGGCTCGGGATTGGACTATCCTGCGCCTGGATGTACTGGTCGGGGTATGCACATCCCGCCGCGAGCGCCAGGACAAACACGGAAGCGGCAATATTGGGTATGACGCCCTTGCGCATGCTGAACGTCCCGTTTGTTGTGCGTTAAGGCGGGCTTAAACGACGATGCTGAAGATAAACCTAAGATACCCCAGGGGATCAGCGATGGAAAGCATCATCGGGCAGGCCGGGCGTCGCTTTGCGGCCACAGTGCGCGACTTCTGCCGCGACGACCGCGGCGTCGCCGCCGTTGAATTCGCCCTGATCCTGCCGATGTTCCTGCTGCTGACCGTGGGCACCATCGACGTCGCCGCCCTGCTCTATGGCCGCGCCGCCCTGGAAGCCGGCGCCCGCGCCGCGAGCCGCAAGGGCCTGACCGGAAGCACGCCCAACCCTGCGATCAACCGGACCAACGGCGCCTCACTCACGGACATCACGAACGAAGTCAAGCGCTATGCGCGCGGGTTCTTCGACATCACCGACTCGTCGCGGTTCAAGATCTACAGCCGCGTCATTCCCAACTACACTGCTATTCCCGAAATCTGCCGGCGTTTCGAGGCAAACGGCACGACCTGCCTGCCCGCGAACTTCAATGACGAGAACGGCAACGGCGCCTATGACGGTGCGGCTGCCGATTCGACAGGCTGCACTGGCCAGATCGTCTACTACGAGATTTCCTACGACTGGACGCCGTATACGCCTCTTGTGTCCTACGTCATGAATGGCGGTCAGCCGATCCGGCTTCAGGCAGTAGCGGTCGTCCGTAACGAACCCTGGGTCGCGGCGGGGAGCTGCTGATGCGTCGCCTGGTTTCCAGCTTCGCCCGCGAAGAGCGCGGCGCCGTCATCGTCGAGTTCGCCCTGGTCCTGCCGATCCTGGCGGCACTCCTGTGCGGTGTGTACGAAATTTCGACGTACATCCTGCTCAACAACAAGCTGCACCGCGCGGCGCAGAGCGTCGCCTCGCTTGTAGCCCTTCAACAGACGATGCAAGCCGGAACCGCAACGGGCGGCGTCGACACGGTTGCAAACGGCCGCAATGGGCTTGCCCTGCCCTTTGGCGCAGCGGAAGCGATCCTGCGGCCCTTCGGTTTGCCAGCGAACGGCAATACCGTGATTTCGCTCGTCGCCCGGCGGGTGGCGAACCAGCCTGTGCGCGTGGTCTGGCAGCGCATCGCCAATGCCAATCCGAGCGTGGGCAAGATGCCGAACGAGAATGCGGTCGTGACGGGATTCGACACGCTGCTGACCAATGCCGGCTCGTTCACGGTGGTGGTGGACACGTTCTACACTTATGACCCGATCTTCAGCCTCAAGTACTTCACGCCGTTCACCGGACCGACGGTGGCGCTGCATGAACGAGCCGTCTATCAGCCGCGCTTCGCGCGGCTGCCGGCAGCCGACGCCTACAATTTCTGACATGCGACATCCGGGCTTTGCGCGGAGGGATTGACCGATGATGGACCTGTTCAGGCGCCTCGCTGGCGCCTTCCTGCGCGACCAGTCGGGCGGGATTGCCGCGCTGATCGGCTTCATGATCGTGCCGCTGATCGGCTTTGTCGGCCTCGCCGTGGATTCGAGCCGGATCTACATCACACAGTCGCGCATCCAGTTCGCCCTCGACTCGGCCGGCCTGGCCGCTGCCAAGGCCTACCAGGAGACGACGGGCGACGTGGCGACGCGTCAGAACGCGGCCCGCACGGCCGCAACAGCCTACTTCAACGCCAATATGGACCTGGACACCAACGCCGCCAGCCGTCAGGCCCATCTGGTCGAGCGGAATGGCGACGTCCTGCGGGTCCTCGACAACGGGAAACGGTTCCAGGTTGCCGCGTCCATCACCATCCCGACGACATTCATGCGGGTCCTGGCGGTTATGCCCATGGGACAGCAGCTTGGCCCAGTGCAGAACGTGACCATCAACGTCTCGACCGAAGTGACGCGCTCGACCAACAAGCAGGAAATCGTCCTCGCGCTCGACAACACAGGCTCGATGTACGAGAGCTCCTCGGGTCAGGTGCGATTTGAGCGGATGCGCGCCGCTGTCAAGGAAATGGTCAACCTCGTTTTCGACGGATCCGAAGCCGGCTACGTCCGCATCGCGATCGTGCCCTATGCCACGAGCGTCAACATCCGCAACGAAATTCCCTTGTCCGACAACCCGTCCATTACGGCCAATCTTGGTGCTGCCAACGCACGCCTCACCGATGCGGGCCGCACCGTCAGCTTGAGCACCCGGAGGCCACAAATGCTGGACCGCTGCCCAGGCAGCGCCGCGTATTGTGCCCGTCCGACCAGTTCGACCTACAGCACGGGTTATGCCAGCGACGCCGCACTGACTGCGGATTTCCTGCCCGGTACCAGCAATTGGGCATGGCGCGGTTGCGTGGAGGATTCCCCGGCCGATCCCTCAATCACATCAAGCTCCTGCAGCACCACATGCACTGGCACGCTGCCCGTTACGTCGTGCACCACCACCTGTGCGATGGCGAACTCGGTCAATGATACCTATAGCAACATGAGGTTCTTCCCATTCCAGTATGCCAGCACCATTGGTGTTACAACCAATTATACATTTACTGGAACTCAAGGCTCCCAGAACTGCATCACGACGACGTACACTGCGATCGGTGTTAATAGTTCGACGCCTCCTCGGAATGATTTTGTTCCTGCCCAATCCGATTCTTGGCGCTGCACAAGCGGTGGAAGCAGGCAACAGCAGACGCCCTGCATTTCCGACGCCTTCGAAGGGGCGCCGATCTCGACCATCAACTTGAACACCGGATACAACAACTGGGCTGGTGGGAACAGTGGTAGTCAAAGGTACTGCCAAGTTTTCAGCAGCAACGTCAAGGTCGGCAATGGCAACTCCGCCTCTGCCAACTACAGTTATACCGTCGGGCCAAACACGAACTGTCCTGTACCGATGCTCGCCCTTTCGGGCAATGCTGCGCAGATCAAGCGGGCGCTCGACCATATGCAGGCGGGAAATGGCGGCGGAACGCACAATGACTATGGCGCCCGCTGGGCGCTCCGCATGCTTTCGCCGAACTGGTCTTCGTTCTTCGGCATGACCACTGCGGCAGCGGCCTTCAACGATCCCAATGTCGACAAGGTCGCCATTCTCCTCACCGATGGCGACAACAACCGCACGCCATATGGCGGCCACGGATACCAACCCTATAATGGTCGGACCATCAACGATGGCCGGGCTGGCAGCGGCACGGACTCCGCGCTGGATGCACTTCAACTCCGAGCGTGCGAGGCCTTGAAGGCAAGTGCATATAATGTCCAGGTCTACGGCTTCACCGTCGACCTTGGTTCGAGCTCTGACGAGACGTTCCAGAAGAGACTGACGTGTGCCTGCTCTTCTGGCACAACTGTCGAGGAAAAGAACAAATACTGCGCCAATGTTACAGGCTCCGAGCTTCAGGATCGGTTCCGACAGTTGGCTGCCGACCTGCGCACGTTGCGGCTGTCCAACTGAGCGCTGACACGCCACCGACTGCAATCGCGGGCCGTCGCTCCCCTGGGGGCGGCGGCCTTTTGCTGCTGGTGCTGCTGGGCTTCTGCCTGATCCAGGCGGTCGCGGTGGCGACCGGGATCAGCCCGGTCCTGAAGCATCGGCTGGTCGATGGCGATGGCTACATGTACCTGCTCCGGGCCGAGGCGATGACCGAGCCGGGGCCTGCGGCAGGTCCCGCCCGCATCAACCTGCCCGAGGGCGGTGGGCTGCACTGGACGCGGCCTGTCGACCTGGTCCTGCTGACGGGCGCGCTGTGGCTGTCGCCGCTGATGCCGCTGCACGAGGGCCTGTTCGTGTGGGGGGCCGCACTGTCGCCGCTGCTGGGCGGGCTGACCGTGCTTGCGCTGTTCTGGGCCACGGCGCCGCTGCTGGACCGGCGCGGGCAGGCCCTGGCCGGGCTGCTGTTCATCGTGCAGAAGGCAAGCCTGGACATCTTCCTGGCCGGGCGGCCCGATCATCATGCCCTGGTCGCCCTGCTCAGCGTCGTCGTCATCGGCGCCGCGATCCGCATGGCGCTGCGGCCCATGGCCTTGCGGCCGGCGCTGCTGGCCGGCGGCGCCACGGCGCTGGCGGTGTGGACGAGTGTCGAGGCCCTGCTCCCGCTGGCCGGTCCCACGGCGGCCCTGGCCTTTGCCTGGTGCGCCCGGGGCGAGGGGCGGGCACGGGCGGGCACCCTGTGGTTCGCGGTCGCGGCCCTGGGCAGCCTGGCGGCCTGGGGGTTCGAGGCAGCGCAGCGCGACCCCGGCACCCCCCTGCTCGACAGCCTCTCGCCCGTCCATGTCGGCCTGCTGACGGGCGCCGCCATCGCCTTCGCCGCGATGGACCTGGCAGGGCGATACCTTGCCCGGCCGGCCGCGCGCCTCGTCGTCGCCGCCCTGTGCGCCGGCCTGGCCCTGGCCATGATCGTCATCCTGGCGCCCGGCTTCCTGGCCGGGCCCTATGCCGAGATCGACCTCAGGCTGGGGCCGCTGTGGCTCGACCATGTGTTCGAGAACCAGCCCCTGTGGGGGTCGTCCGGCACCAACCTGTCGCTGCCCGCACTGCACGCCCTGCTGCCCCTGCTGGCGATCGGCTGGGGCATTGCGCGCGTGTTGCGCCGCGATGCTCAAGCGCCCGGTTGGGGCGTTCTGCTGGCCGGCGCGCTGGTCACCTTCGTGCCGATGCTGTTCCATCTGCGGCTCAGCGGACACGTCCAGGTCTTTGCCGCCCCGCTGGCCGCCGGACTGGCGCTGGCGGCGTCGGCGGCCCTGGGGGCACGCCTGCGGCCGCCGCTGCGACTGGTGGCCATGTCCCTGCCACTGCTGGGGCTGGTCCTTGGTCCCGCCTTCCTGGCGGCGGCGCTGCACCGGCCGGCGGCGCGCACGGCGGCGGCCGCCCGACTGCCCTGCGACATGATCCGGCTGGGCCCCCTGCTGGACCGGCAGCCGCCACGGCAGGTGGCCAGCCTGCTCTTCGCGGCCCCCGAACTGCTCTATTCCTCCAACGTCGCGGTGCTGGCGGGCCCCTATCACCGCATGGCCGGCGCGATCGTCGATACCGTGGCGCTGTTCCAGGCGGCCGACGATGCCACGGCGCGCGCGATCATGACGCGGCGCGGACTGGACACCATCGCCTTCTGCCGCACCGACCGTGAGTTCCAGCGCTATGCCAGGCCCGGCAGCTTTGCCGAAGCGCTGGCGCAAGGGGCCGTCCCGTCCTGGCTGCGCGTCGTTCCCCTGCCCCAGGGGTTCGAGGACTATTCCGTGCTCGAACGCGTGCCCTGATGGAGCACCCGGTACAGGCGGAAGCCCTGCTTCTCGGCGGCAGGCGGCAAGGCCAGTGGGGCAAGCCAGGACCGGCTGCCGCCTGAGAGCAGATCGTGCGCCAGCGTGCCGTCCGCCTCGCCATTCATGCGCGGACAGAGCAGCAGCAGGTCGACCCGGCGCCGGTCCAGCACCGCCCGCGCCGCAGCGTCATCCGTCGCACGGTACACCGTGTTGGTGTCCAGGATGCCATCCACATTGCGGTGATAGGGCGTCCCGATCACACGCATGTCGGTGCGATAGACGAGTGCGGGCGACAGGTTCATGGGTGCCAGGATCGTCAGCTTCGTGTCGCCGCCGGTGGGCGCCCCGACCAGGGCGGCATCGTTCAGCGCGGGGGTGATCGCCGTCGGCGTGCACGCCGCCAGCTGCCCCTTCATCCGCTGCGTCTCCAGGCCCTGGGCGCCGGCCTGCAGCACCAGGCTGGCAATGTCGGTCCCCAGGACGATCAGGACGATGGCGCCGACGCGCGCCACGCTGCGCAGCGCGTCGGACACGCGCCACCGGTCGATGCCCCGCTCCGCCAGGCCGACCAGGCCGGCAATGGGCTGTGCCAGGGCAAAGCCCTGGTAGACCGTCCAGCGCACCTGCATCAGGCCAAGGACGACATAGACCGCCGCGAACAGCGCGACGGCCGCCTCGCCCGACCGGCACCATCCGGCAAGGCCCTTCTCGCGGATCGCCAGGGCCACGCCCAGCGCCGCCACGGCGACCGGACCCAGGAAGAGGATGATCTTGCCGCCCTCGTCGTCATAGCTGAGCAGGGGGCGCATCTCCCGCACCTGCGCCAGCCAGACGTCCCACAGCCGGCTGTCGACGCTGGCCAGGGGCCCAGCGGCCAATTGCGGGAACAACGCCAGAAGCCCTGCCCCGCACGCCCCGACCACCAGCACGGCCACGGCCGTCCGGGCCGGGCCACTGAAAAGCCGCGCCTCGACCAGCCACAGGCCCGCCCACGCGGCCAGCGTCGCCATGGCACAGCCCAACTGCGGCAGCGAAACCTTGTCATAGGCGATGGTGCTCCAGGCCGCAGGCGGATACTCGACGGCAATGGCCAGCGCGATCACCGCCGTCATCGCCAGGGCGTGCATGGCCCCGAAACGGGCGCCCGGCCGCTGCCCCAGCAGCCAGCCCAGGCCGAACACGACGTTCGCAATCGCTGCCGCCACCAGGACTTCCGGCGCGGCCCAGATGCCGAGGCCGAGTGCGCCGCCGGACAGCACCGCCAGGCCGCCACGCCCCTCCTCCCCCCGGGAGGTCCGCACCATGACGCCCAGGGCCAGGATCGCCACCAGCAGCAGCAGGCCATGGTGATCGGGTCGCCCGGGCATCATGTAGCCCCACAAGGTCGGCTGGGCGAGCAGGGCAAGAACCAAGTGGCCCTGGCGGCGGACCACGGGCGCCATGGCCCAGCAGCCGGCAAAGGCCAGGGCGACATGGAACAGGGGCGCGATCGCCACGCCCCACCAGTGCAGGGCGGCCGAGAAGCTTCCCGTCAGCGGCTGCAGTGCCCAGGCGCCCAGGAGCAGCAGGACATCCAGCAGGCGGGTCCAATGCTGGTCCTCGCCAAAGGGCGCGTTGCTGTCGTGCAGCGTCGAATCCCACCAGCCGCCCGTCGCATGCAGCTGCAGCACCCGCTCCAGGCGCATGTACCCATCCACCTCCAGCAGGCTGCGGCCATCGCTCAGCAACTGGAACCCGAACACCCCGTAGATGAGCAGGATCAGGAGCGCGTAGAGGCTGGCCGGGACAAGCCAGGTGCCTGGACCACGTCGAATGGGTGCCTGTGCAGCGGGGCGGGGCATGGTCACGACAGGTCGACCAGCGCCGGAAAGTGCGGAGAACTCATCGCAAATGCCCCTCACCTTCGATCGCGGAAATGTGAGCCCGCGAGATTAAGAATTCTTTCATGGGTTGCATCTTGCGGATTTGGCTTCATTGCAAATCCCAGGAGCGCCGCATTAGCCCTTCAAATCATGGAGTTTCTTGGGGGAAAACTTCTCGCTTGACATCCCCCGGAATAAATCACATTGTCGTGACCACGGGGGCTTCACGGGCTCGTGAGGCAAACGGCATCACATAGACCGGCCCACAGGCCAAGGAGATCCCATGTCTCTCTTTTCGCGTTTTCTGAAGGACGAGAACGGCGCCACCGCGATCGAGTACGGCCTGATCGCGGCGCTGATCGCGGTTGCCATCATCGCGGGCGCCATCGCGGTCGGCGAGAACCTGAACGAGCTGTTCAGCGACGTTGCGGGCCAGGTCGACGCGGCGATCAACTAAGACGCCGGTCCATCGGACCAGGAAAGGGCCGCTCCCCGGAGCGGCCCTTTTTTTTGCGCGATGGCTGTTTGTGGGTGGCTGCCTGTGGATACCCGCATCGCCCCATCCCGGTCCGTTGGCAATGTGGAAGCCGTGCAACGGCCCAGCCGGCGGCCGGAGGTCGTGACACCCGCGTGAGGGTCCAGGGGTGCTGTCAGAGAGCGGGCCGCGGCGGGCCCGCGCCCAGCTACTTCATCGCGTGACGCACAATGATCGATGCCGGCCCGATCAGCACGACCATCAGCGTCGGCAGGATGAAGATGATCAGCGGCACGGTCATCGTCGCCGGCAGGCGGGCCGCCTTCTCTTCCGCGCGCAGCAGGCGTTCCTTGCGGAACTCGTGGCTCAGCACACGCAGGGACTGCGCCAGGGACGTCCCGAACTTTTCCGACTGCAGCAGGGTCGTCACGACGCCACGCGCCGCTGGCACGTTCACGCGCTTGGCGAAATTGCGCAGTGCTTCCCGTCGATCGGGCAGGAACGTCAACTCGATCCGGGTCACCGCCAGCTCCTCGGCCAGGAGCGGCCAGCTCATCACCAGCTCCTTGGCCACGCGGTCGAGCGAGGTGTCGAGCGACATGCCGGATTCGGCGCAGATCACGAGCAGGTCGAGTGCATCCGGCATGCCCTTCTCGAGCAGCTTCTTGCGCTTGTCCGCCTCGTTCTTGACATAGATGTTGGGCCCGAAGAAGCCGAGAGCCATGAAGGCCAGCGTTCCCGCTCCCTTCCAGAACGGGCTCTGCCAGCCAAAGGTGTTGGCAACCCAGAACACCAGGATGCCCAGGGCGGTGAACAGGACCAGCAGGACCAGCTTGGAAATGACGAAGATGACCAGGGCATCGCGCGAGCGGAAGCCGCCCTGCGACAGCCGCTCCTGGATCTCCTGCGACTTCGTTCCCGTCACCAGGCGCAGGCGCTTCACGATCTGCGCGAGCGAGGTCAGACGCTGCCGCCGCTCCAGGGCACTTTCGCCCCCGCCGCGATTGACCAGGTCGCTGTAGAGGCGCGAGCGGTCCGCTTCCAGCTGGCCCAGCCGGCGGCTCATCGGATTCGACTTCCGGGTGGCCAGGAGCACCGCCGCCACGCCGCCGACGGCCATGAGCACGATGATGGCAAGGACGAAGGTGTTCATGGCAGGTCGCTCAGATCTCGAAGTTGACCATGCGCCACATCACGAAGAAGCCGATCGACAGCATCGTGAAGCCCACGCCGATCAGGATGTGGCCGAACGGATCCGTGAAAAGGTTCATCAGGTAGTTCGGATTGGTCACCATCAGGATGCCGGCGGTCACGAACGGCAGGGCGCCCAGGATATAGGCGGACGCCCGCGCCTCCGACGATAGTGCCCGGACCTTGAGGCGCAGTTCCTGCCGCTTCCGGATGATGTCGGACAGGTTCTCCAGCGTTTCCGCCAGGTTGCCGCCGGTGTCGCGCTGGATGTTCAGCGTGACGACGAAGAAGCGGAAATCCTCGATGCCGATGCGCTCGACCGCCTCCAGCAGGGCGTCCTCGAGGAGGATGCCGATGCGCAGCTTGTCGGCGATCAGGCGGAACTCCTCACCCACCGGGTCGGCGACCTCCGTCCCGACCGAGATCATGGCCTCGCTCACCGGGATACCGGCCTTGATCGCGCGCACGATCAGGTCCAGCGCATCCGGGAACAGCTTCAGGAACTTCTTGCTGCGCCGGCTTTGCGCGAAGTTCAGGAAGAGGTTGGGCATGAAGAAGCCCACCGCACCGCCCACGGCCAGCGCGATCAGCAGCGGCATGCCGGCCACGAAATAGACCAGCGCCGCGGTCACGGCCGTCAGCAGGAAGCAGCCGAGCAGGAACTCCGTCACCGAGAAATTGAGGTTGGCCCGCATGATGCGGGCCTTCAGCTGGCTGACCCGCGGGGTGGAGGTCAGCACCTTGTCCAGGCTGCTGGCCGTGCGGCCTTCGTCGCGGCGGACGCTGCCATCGCCCACTGGCTGGCCCGGTGACGCGGTCAGCGGGTTGAACGCACGGTCGCCCGCCGCCACCCGCTGCATGCGCTGGGACACGCGGCGCGCCGGATTGCGGGTCAGGCCGGAAGCGAACGCCAGCATCGCCGCGGCGGCCAGCACCGCCACGAAGACGATGATCGGGATCAGTTCTTCCGACATGACGCGGCGTCCTCAGGTCATCGCGAGCAGCAGGGCGCGATCAAGACCGTAATAGGCGGCACGCGACGCGAAGGCCGGGCGCACGCCCGACGTCTTGAATGCGCCGATCAGGGTGCCGTCACGGTTTTCGCCCTGGAACTCGAAGTTGAACAGGTCCTGGGTGGTGATGACATTGCCTTCCATGCCGATCACCTCCGTCACGTTGGTGATGCGGCGGATGCCGTCGCGCATGCGCTCGACCTGGATGATCAGGTTCACGGCGCCCACGATCTGCTGGCGCACCGCGGTGGTCGGCAGGTTGACGCCGGCCATTGCCACCATGTTCTCGATACGGGTCAGGGCGTCGCGCGGCCGGTTGGCGTGGATCGTCGCCATGGAGCCGTCATGGCCCGTGTTCATCGCCTGAAGCATGTCCAGCGCCTCGGCACCGCGGACCTCGCCCACGATGATGCGGTCAGGCCGCATGCGCAGGGCGTTGCGGACCAGGTCGCGGATCGTGACCTCGCCCTGCCCTTCGATATTGGGCGGGCGGCTTTCCAGGCGCACCACATGCGGCTGCTGCAGCTGGAGTTCGGCTGCGTCCTCCACCGTCACGATCCGCTCCTGCGGGTCGATCAGGCGCGACATGGCGTTCATCATCGTCGTCTTGCCCGAGCCCGTGCCGCCCGAGACGATGACGTTGAGGCGCGCGGCAGACGCGATCTGCAGCACCTTGGCCAGGTTGGCCGACAGGTTGTTCTGCTGGACCATGATGTCCAGCGTGATCGACTTCTTGGCGAACTTACGAATCGACAGGCAGGGCCCGTCCAGCGCCAGGGGCGGCACCACGATATTGACGCGGCTGCCGTCGGCCAGGCGGGCGTCGACCATCGGGCTCGATTCGTCGATGCGCCGCCCGATCCGGGTCGCGATGCGCTGGCAGATGTTCAGGACATGCGCGTCGTCGCGGAACACGACGTCGGTCTGCACCAGCTTGCCCGCGCGTTCGACAAAGACCTTGTTGTAGCCGTTGACCAGGATGTCGTTGACCGAACCGTCGTCGAGCAGCGGCTCGAGCGGGCCCAGGCCCACCATGTCGTCGACGATCTCGTGCGCGACCTGGCGCTGCTCCCGCTCGTTGAGCTGGATGCGGCTCTCGGTCGTGATCTCGTGGACCAGCTTCTCGATCTCGCGCTCGAGCTGCGGGCGCGGCAGGCGGGCCGCGGCGGCAGGATCGATGCGCGGCATCAGGATGGCGCGGACACGCTCCTTGAACGCCACCATGGTCGGCGAGCGCGACGGTGCGGCCTGCGGCCCGGCGGCCGCGTTGCCGCCCTGGCCATAGCCGCCCGACGGCGGCGGCATGTTGCCGCCCATGTCCGGCTCGGCCAGGGCGCCCTCGCCACGCTGGCGCACCGGCAGGTGATCGGAGCGACCGTCAGGCCCCTCGAGCAGACGCCGGGACTGGGCCGCACTGGCCGCCCCGGGAAGCTCGTCCATTGGAGCCTTGCGCTTGCCGAATCCTGCCATGACCCGAAACCCTTCTACTGCGTCGACCAGACAGCCGGAGCCGCCTTCCCCGGACAGGGTCGCGTTGACAGATTAACACAGCCTTCACGCTGGGACAGGAATTGCCCCAGGGTCAGCGAAGGCCGTCACACATCAGCACGGCCGCGGGCAGGGCCACGGCCCCTGGGCCGCAGGTCTCAGCGGCCCAGCACCTTCGACAGCCAGCCGCCGCGCCGGGCATCCCCCGCACTCAGGCCGGCGCCGCCCAGTTCGGCCGCGATCTTGCGCGTGCCGTCGGCCAGGGTGCCGCTGCGCGCGGCAACCGGCTCGCCCACATTGGCAGCTTCCAGCGCGCCCACCGGATCGAACGGGACGATGGCGTCGATGCGCCGGCCCAGCGCCTTCTCGAACTCGCTCTGGGCCAGTTCACCCTTGCGATAGGCACCGGTCCGGTTGCCCACGACGATGACGCGGTGGCTGGGACTGTCCTGGTTGATCAGGCCAA
Organism: Zavarzinia sp. CC-PAN008; assembly: GCF_051903925.1. Lineage (GTDB taxonomy): Bacteria > Pseudomonadota > Alphaproteobacteria > Zavarziniales > Zavarziniaceae. The sequence goes on along the minus strand of NZ_CP173678.1, from coordinate 2,984,999 downwards.
CCAGGCGTGCCGTATCGCGCACCGCCGCCAGGGTCAGCTCGGTCACGATGACCGCGACCGAGGATTGCGACAGCACGAAGCGCGCGACCGCGGGATCGGAACGGGGGACGTCGACCACCACATAGTGGAACTGGTTGCGCAGGATCCCCAGCAGCCGCTCGACGCCCTCGGTCTTGTAGAGGATGTCGTCGGTCAGTGGTTCCTCCGAGCTCAGCACGAACAGGCGCTCGCCGTGACGTGCCATCACGCGCTCGACGAACAGGCTGTCCAGGCGGGCCGGGTTCTCCAGCGCGTCACGCAGGCCGTGGCTGGGCTTTAGGTCCAGCATCAGCGATACGGTGCCGGTCTGCAGGTCGAGGTCGAGCAGCGCCACGCGACGCGACTTCTCATTGGCCAGCGCCCACGCGGCATTGACCGCGAAGGTGGTCGAGCCGACGCCGCCGCGCGCGCCCATCACCGCGATCAGGCGGCCGGTGCGCCCACCCTGGGTCCGAGGGCCGGTGGCGGCGACATCCGCCCGCTCCGCCGCACCGCTCAGGGTGCGCGCCAGCAGGTCACGATTGATCGGCTTCACCAGGTAGTCGGTGACGCCGACATTCATCAGGTCGCGGAACAGGCCGACATCGTTGCGTTCGCCGATAGCCAGCACGCTGACCCCCGGCTCGCACACCTCCGCCAGCATGTTGATGTCGCTGACCGGCAGGTCGGAACCCGACAGGTCAACGATCAGCAGCTTCGGCGAGCGCTTCTTCAAAAGGTAGTCGACCGCACTGCGGACATTGCCGCGCAGCACCGTCGCATATGGCAGCAGGAGCTCGGACACCACGGCCTTGACGACCGACTCCGTTTCCGGGTCGCTCACGAAGGCGAGATAGTGGTCCCGCTTCTCCTGGTCCTCCTTGCCCTTGGCCGTCATCGGGCGGCTCCTTACTCTGAGGTGCTCAGGTTGCGGTCGATCTCCTTCACCTGATCCCTCCTGTAGCGATCGATGGCTGCAGCCTCACGCGTTGCATCCGCGGGCCCGATCGGCTGGCCGATCAGGAGATCGCGCGGATCAGCGACCATCAGACCCAGATTGGTGGTCGTGGCGCAGCCCCAGTTGCTTGCCACCAGTTGCGGATCGCCCGCGCCCAGCGGCACAGACCAGTCAGGGCAGGCGGGTGGCACGACGACGTAGCGGGCGAACTCCACGCGGTACTGCGCAGGCCGCCCACCGGCCGCGGGGGCTCCGCCCGAGGCGACGCCGATCCGGTCGGCGGGCACGCCGAGGCGAACCAGTTCCTGCCGGATTGCCTCCGCGCGCGCGGCGCCTGCGGGGTCGTTGGGTCCGGCGACGGTGACGTAGAGCGCCTCGGGCGAGCCGACGGTGCCAACCGCGTCGGCCAGGCCCGCCCGGGCCCCCTCGCCCAGGGTCGTCTGCTGCGCGACGAAGCCCACCGTATAGGGCACCGACACCCGCTCGACCTTGTTGGTCTTCGGATACTGCGCCAGCGATGGGGTTGCATCGTTGGGCTGGATCGCGCTGCACCCGGCCAAGCCGACGGCGGCGATAAGGGCGGCCAGGGTTCCGGTCACCGCCCGGGAGCGAAGGGAGATGCGCACCGTCGTCACTCCACGATAAAGCCGGACGGGCCGACCAGGGTTGTGCCCCCCGTCCCGATCGCCGGCTGCGGCCCGGGCTGCGGCGTCACGCGATTGAGCCGCTCGGCGATGATGCCATCAAGCTCGCTGGACGCCTGCAGGCCATCGGTCGGGGTCTGCATTGTGCCGGACACCGGATTGACCAGATAGGGCGTGGCCAGGATCACCAGTTCGGATTCGTTGCGCTGGAACTCGCGCGAGCGGAAGAGCGGCCCCAGGATCGGCAGGTCGCCCAGGCCCGGCAGCTTCTGGATCGAGGTATTGATGTTGTTCTGGAGCAGGCCGGCCAGCGCGATGCTCTGCCCGCTGCCCAGCTCCACCGTCGTTTCCGCCCGACGCGTGCTGATGGCGGGCAGGACGATGTTGTCGAGGACCACGGCACCCGCTTCCGGGTTGGTGGTGACCGAGCTGACTTCCGGCCGGATCCGCATGCTGATCCGGCGGTTGTCGAGCACGGTCGGCGTGAAGGCCAGGCTGACGCCGAACTGCTTGAACTCGATCTCGATGTCGCCGTCGTTGGACGAGGCGGCAATGGGGAACTCGCCACCTGAGAGGAAGCTGGCCGTCTCGCCCGAAAGTGCCGTCAGGTTCGGCTGCGCCAGGACGCTGACCAGGCCTTCGCGCGACAGCGCGTCAATGAAGCCGTCGACGCTGTTGGTGCCGTCATCCCACTTGCCGAAGAAGCCGCCTTCGCCCCGTTCAAAGCCGACGCGCCCCTCCAGGTTGTTGAAGTCGCGGCCATTGGCGAAACCGACCAGCACATTGTCGCCGCCGATCGCGAACACCGACTCCCAGTTGAAGCCGAGGCTGCGAGTCACCGAGCGGCTGACCTCCGCCACCTTGACGCGGATGTTGACCTGCGTCGGGCTGCTGACGGTCAGGCGGTTGATGACCTGCTCGCGCGTCGAGTTGACCAGGAAGCCCTGCGCCGCGGCGCGGACATTCTCGGCGATGGTCGCGTTGGCCACGCTGCCGCTCAGCACGATCGCCTGCGGCAGGGAGGTGACGGTGACGTTGCCGCCCGGATCAAGGCTGGAGATCACCTCGCGCAGGGTCGAGATGTCGTGGATTACCGTGACGTCAAGGTTCACCAGGACCTTGTTCTCGGCCGTGGCGGCATAGATCACCGCCTTGCCCGGCGCCTTGGCGTAGACATAGATCACGTTGGCGCTGTTCGCCTGGACATCGACGATGTCCGGATTGCTGACGAACACTTCCGAGATCGGCTCGCGCACCCGGACCACCTGGGCGCTGTTGACCTCCATCGTCACCTGCCGGCCCGATGCGGCTTGCGCCGCGCCCGCCGTCGCGACCAGGACGCCGATGACACAGAGTGCCGCCAGTGCGCTTGCGACAACGCCGCCCAGCTTCGCGCGGACACGGCCGCCTTCAGCCTGAGACCACATCCCCTGCCCCCCGTTCCCTGTTGGGCTCAGCGCGTGGGCACGGCCGCAGCCGTACCCGCGGCCGCCGCACCTTGGGCTGCACCTGTTGTAGACTGGCGCTGTGCCGCCACCGCGGCGGTTGCTGCCGCGGCTGCCGCGCGATTCATCTCGGCCTCGTTCTCCTGCACGGCGATCGCCTGCCGGCTGGCGCCCCGCAGGATGACGATCGTCGGCTTCTCCTCGCGGGCCTTCTGCTCCTGCTGCTGCTGCGTCTGCGTGCCGAACGGCCCGGCAATGAACGAGATGGCAGAGGAGACGTCGGTGTCAGGCGTGAAGGGCAGGATCGGCGCCCCCGTCGCCGGGTCGATCGCCAGCTGCCCAGGCGCGGCCGAGGGTGCTGGCGGCGCGGTGCCGATGCCGCCCGCCGGTGCAGGCAGGCCCGGCACGCCGCTTGGCGCCGTGCCACCCGACAAGGCCGATGCCGGCACCGTGCCCGGGGGCGTGGCCGCGTCCATCATGGTGCCCAGGTTGCCGCCCGACGGTGTGGCGTTCGCCTCCTCCGGACCGGCATCGCCGATCCCGGTATCGCGAGCGAAGGCGCGCAGGCTGAGCGTCAGCTCGCCCAGGCGCGACGCGACCGACAGGCGCTCGGCATCCTTGGGCGAGACTTCGAGCGTGACCGTGCGCGGCACGCCGGCACCGCCCTGCGCCTGCTGCTGGCCGCCGTCCTCGGCGACCGGCATGCGGCTGGACAGGCGCTGGTCCATGGCCAGGATGCGCACGCCGCGCAGCACCGTCTCGCCGGCCGTCACCTCGCCGCGCTGGCCGTCGCTGACATTCTGGATCTGGATGCGGTTGATCAGGATCACGTCGACCAGGTCGCCGGGTGCCACCAGGCCCGCGACGATGGACGACGCGCTGACGTCGATCGAGACCGCGCGCTGGCCCGGCTTCATCACCGCGGCCAGGAAGCCGCTGTCGGTCGGGCGGATGATGTCGCCGCGGGTGATCGGCTCGCCCGCATTGAAGGCGCGCCGCGCGATGCCACCGACCAAAGCGGGCTTGTCGGTGTCGCCGCCGCGCACGAAGTAGAAGGCTGGCGGCTCCTCCCCCGGCCAGGGCTGCCAGACGAGGCTGTCCTCCTTGAGGAAGACGCCGATCTGGATCGGCGTTGCCGCCACCAGGACTTCACGCTGCTGGACCGGCGCCGGGGCGGCAGTCTGCTGCACGACCGGCTGGGGCTGGGCGCGGAAATAGTTGCGTGCAAACAACGCGGCGCCTGCGGCAACCACGAATGCCAGCACGATGACCAGGATCTGTCTCGCCCGCATGACCCCCTCCGCCCTTAACGCGGCTCTACTTCATTCAGCATATGAGACTGACGCCGCATATACCATGGTACCAGTGGACATTCCAGGAAACGCGTCACACTCATGTCACAGCCCGGTCACGCCGCAGTCCCCAGCGCGAGGCGTCGGCCCAGCACCAGGATGACGCCGGCGGCGATCGCCACGGCATAGGAAACGGGGCGCTGGGCAGACGCCGTGCGCGCGCCCGGACCCAGGCCGATGGCGCTGCGAACGCGGTCGAAGCCCGCCCCCATCGCCAGCTGCAGACCCAGGAACCAGGGCCGCGCCATCCAGATGAAGAGCGCGAAGACGCCCCCCGCGAGTGCCATCACGAGCAGCGCCGCAATGAAGTCCTGCGTGGTGCTGCAATAGAGGACCGATGCGGCAAGCAGCTTGGCATCGCCCCCGCCGAATGCCCGCACCGCGAACAGGATGAAGGTCACCACCAGGGTGCCGCCGCCGAACGTCAGCCCGTTGACCCAGTTGAAACCGGTCGCCGTCAGCGCGTACACCGGAAACGTCGCGATCAGGACCAGGACCAGGGCGTTTGGAATGGTGGCATAGGCCACGTCGTGCAGCGCCGCGACGAGCAGGACCAGTATGACGAAGACGAGGATGCCGGACGCGATCATGCTCGACCTGTCCACAGCCCTGCCTGACGATGCCCCCCGGCCACACGAAACCCCCTGCCATCGCGCCCCCGACCTTGATCTGGAAGCTGCCAACGTCGATTCGCTGAGAAATCAGATTAACTGGGATTTTCCTTTCCCAAGTGTTAATCGCCTGACAGCCCGTGGCTTTGAAGCAAGTCAAGGTGTATTTCCGCCCCTTGATGCATCCATGACACAGTGCATTTGTGGACACAGCGCCAACCCCGCGGCCAACCCGCAGGCTGTGGCGGCGGGGCGCTGACCAATGCCCGACTTTCGGTTTGAGGACGCGGTTGGCGGCCTGGTCGCCGGCATCGACGAGGTTGGGCGTGGCCCCCTGGCGGGGCCCGTGGTCGCTGCGGCCGTGATCCTGCGGCGTGACGCCGTTCCCGAGGGGCTGGACGATTCCAAGAAGCTGAACCGTGCGACGCGCGAGCGCCTGTTCTCCGACCTGCGCCGCTCGGCGGTGATCGGCGTGGCGGCGGCGTCAAGCGGCGAGATCGATCGCGTCAACATCCTGCAGGCGACCTTCCTCGCGATGGCACGCGCCCTGCACCGCCTGCCCCAGGTGCCCGACCATGTCCTGGTCGACGGCAACCGGGCCCCGCCGCTGCCGATCGGCAGCACCTGCGTGGTCGCGGGGGACAGCCTGTCCCTCTCGATCGCTGCGGCATCGGTGGTGGCCAAGGTCGTGCGCGACCGCCTTATGGAACGGCTGGCGTTGCGCCATCCCGCCTATGGCTTCGACCGCAACGCTGGCTATCCGACGGCGGAACACCGGGCCGCGCTGCTGAGCCTGGGGCCCTGCGTCCATCACCGGCGCAGCTTTGGCACGGCACGGCTGGCCCTGGCGCAGGTGATGCTTCCCGGACTCACCACAGATGGTTCCGGTTGACACGCCATTGACCGCCGAGTCGCGAAGAATCAGAGTGACTTGGCCATGAGCCTTGAACCATCGAACCAACATTCCTCCGCCGCTGCCGAGGGCACTTCCAGCCGGCCTTCCACAGGTGCTGGCCGGACCCGCGCCCTGCCGCTCGACCAGATCATCCAGGGCGACTGCATCGCCGCCATGGCTACGCTGCCGGACCGGTCGGTCGACCTGATCTTTGCCGATCCGCCCTACAATCTGCAGTTGGCCAATACCCTGGTGCGGCCGGACAATTCGGTCGTCGACGCGGTCGACGACGACTGGGACCGGTTCGAGGGGTTCGCCGCCTATGACACCTTCACCCGGGCCTGGCTGGCGCAGGCGCGCCGGGTCCTGAAGGACGAGGGCGCCCTCTGGGTCATCGGCAGCTACCACAACATCTTCCGGGTGGGTGTCGCGGTCCAGGACCTCGGCTTCTGGGTGCTCAACGACGTCATCTGGCGCAAGTCGAACCCCATGCCCAACTTCCGCGGGCGGCGCTTCACCAACGCGCACGAGACGTTGATCTGGTGCGCCAAGCACCAGGCCCAGCGCAAGTACACGTTCAACTACGATGCGCTGAAGGCCTTCAACGACGACCTCCAGATGCGGTCCGACTGGCTCATCCCGCTGTGCACGGGGGCCGAACGGCTGAAGTCCGACGGGGCAAAGGCACATGCCACGCAGAAGCCGGAGGCCCTGCTGCACCGGGTGCTGCTTGCCTCCACCCGGCCGGGCGACGTGGTCCTGGACCCCTTCTTTGGCACCGGCACCACCGGCGCAGTGGCGCGGCGCCTGGGACGCCGCTTCATCGGCATCGAGCGCGAGGAAGCCTATGTGAAGGTCGCGCGGGAGCGCTTGGCGGGCATCGTCCCGGCCGAGGCGGAGGCCCTGGCCGTGACGCCCAGCCGGCGCGAGGCAGTTCGCATTCCCTTTGGCGTCCTCGTCGAGCGTGGCCTTGTGCCGCCCGGCACCGTCGTCTTCGACCAGCGCCGCACCTGGGCGGCCAAGGTCCGCGCCGACGGCACGCTGGTCAGCGCCCAGGCCAGCGGCTCGATCCATCATGTCGGCGCCCAGGTGCAGGGTGCGCCGGCGTGCAACGGCTGGACCTTCTGGCACCTGGACTACAAGGGCAAGACCGTCCCCCTCGACGCCCTGCGGGCCCAGGTGCGCGCCGAGCTTCCGGCTGCGGGCGGCCTGCCCGGCGGCGCCATCGCCCATTGAAGGCTCAGCCGCCCGCGCGCAAGGCATGGGCGGCAGCCTTGGCCATCAGGGCGGGCAGGCCGGCCTGGTCGATCTCGGCGATCGGCACCCAATAGGTCCCGCGCGGCGCCAGGGCGAAGCGCAGGCGGGCGCGGCGCACTTCGAGTTCCAGCGAGAAGTGGGTGAAGACGTGGCGCACAGCACCCGGAACGGCACGCCAGTCGGCGGCCAGGGGCGGCATTTCGGCCGGCTCCCCCACCACCCACTCCCCTCCTGGCAGTTCGGGCATGCCGCCCAGCAGGCCCTTGGGCGGCCGCCGCCGCAGCAACACCCGGTCCATCCCGTCGCGCAGCCAGTAGACGATGCCGCGCCGCGTCGGCTTTGGCGCGCGGGCCGCCTTGCGCGGCAGGTCGGCCGCCAGGCCGGCGCGGAAGCCGGCGCAGTGCGGCCGCACCGGGCACAGGGCACAGGCGGGGCTGCGCGGTGTGCAAAGGGTGGCGCCCAGGTCCATCATCGCCTGCAGCAGGTCGCCCGGCCGTGGCCCACGGGCCAGGGCTGCGGCCGCCTGCGTCACCCGGCGCCTGGTCTCGGCCGGCGGCTGGTCCACGGCCAGAACGCGGGCCAGCACCCGCTCGACATTGCCGTCGACCGCGCCCGCCTCGATGCCGAATGCGATCGCGGCAATCGCTCCCGCCGTATAGGCGCCGACGCCCGGCAACGCGCGCAGCGCCGCGACATCGGCGGGAAAGCGCCCGCCCCCCGCCGCCACCGCCTGGGCACAGGCATGCAGGTTGCGGGCACGGGCGTAGTAGCCAAGTCCCGCCCACTCGCGCAGGACCTCCTCCTGCGGTGCCGCGGCCAGCGCCCCGACATCGGGCCAGCGCGCCAGGAAGCGCGCGAAATAGGGCGCCACGGCCGCGACCGTCGTCTGCTGCAGCATGATCTCGGACAGCCACACCCGATAGGGATCGGCGGCGACCCCGGGATCGGCGCGCCAGGGCAGGCGCCGGCGCGCCGTGTCGTACCAGGCCAGAAGGTCGGCCCGCACATCGGGCAGGCTGCGATCCGGGTCGCATTCACTGGGGGGCCCCGCTTCGCCGGGTGCCGCGGCTTTCACCATCATCGCGCCACAATAGTCGGCAAGCCTCGGCCACGCTAAGGTCCGCCCCGATGTCCCCCGTGCCCCCCACCGCGCCCCGCTCCCCCCGCACCAAGGCGCCCAAGGCACGCGCCGCCGCAGCACCCGCGACCCGCTTCCAGGGCCCGCGTCCCCTTGGTGCCTGCGTCGCCCCGGTGATTGCACCGGCGGCGCGGCGCCAGGGCTTTGCCCAGGTCGAGCTGCTCAGTCGCTGGCCCGCGATCGTGGGCGAGCGGATGGGCCGCAGCACCGCGCCGGTCAAGCTGGCCTGGCCCCGGGGCCGCGAGGAGGGCGCCACGCTGCACATCGTGGCGACAGGCACGGCGGCACTGGAACTGCAGCACAGTGCCGGCGTGCTGCTGGAACGAATCAACGCCTATCTGGGGTTTCGCGCGGTCGAGCGCCTCGCCATGGCCCAGGGCTATGCCGGGCGGGCGCCCGCCCGGCCGCCCCGGGCCGCCCCGTCCCCCGCCAGCACGGCCCAGGCGGCCGACCTTGCCGCCAAGGTCCAACCCGGCCCCTTGCGCGACGCCCTGGCGCGCCTGGGGGCAGAGGTGCTCCAGACCGAATCCCTCCATACCAGGAGATGACATGCAAGCCTTTACATCCACAACATCTTGTGATGCCATCATGACCATGCCGTTCTCGCGCCGCACCCTACTAGGTCTTGTGGGCACCACCGCTCTGGTGGGCGGCCTGGGCGTGCGCCAGGCCAGCGCCACGCCGCAGGAGATCGCCGCGGACGAAATCGTCTTCGGCAACGCCGATGCACCGCTGACGATCCTGGAATATGCGTCGCTGACCTGCCCGCATTGCGCGCATTTCCATATCACGACGTTTCCGGAGCTGAAGACCAAGTACATCGACACAGGCAAGGTGCGGCTGGTGTTCCGCGACTTCCCGTTCGATCGCGCGGGGCTTGCCGGTTCGGTCCTGGTGCGCTGCGCCGGGCCGCAACGGGCCGGTGCTTTCCTCCAGGTGCTCTACGCGACGCAGCAGAACTGGGCGACCTCGGCCGATCCGCAGGCGGCACTGGACGACATCGCCAAGATGGGCGGCCTGCCAAAGGCCCAGTACGATGCCTGCAAGGTCGACGAGGCGCTGAAGAATCGCATCGTCCAGTACCGCCTGGACGCACAGAACATCTTCAAGATCACCTCGACCCCCAGCTTCGTGATCGACAACGAGGTCTATTCCGGCGCGCTGTCGTTCGAGGAACTGGAAAAGATCATCAAGGACGCCCGACCCAACCTCTGACCCGGACTGGCGCGCGTCCCCGTTCGGGCGCGCCAAGGCGACGGGTGGGGGTTGGGCGGGGTCCCGTTCAAGGGGAACCTGCTTGCGCTTCACCCGGTTGCGTCTGTCCGGCTTCAAGTCGTTCGTCGAGCCGTCGGAGCTGGTCATAGCGCCCGGCCTGACCGGCATTGTCGGACCCAATGGCTGCGGCAAGTCGAACCTGCTCGAAGCCCTGCGCTGGGTCATGGGAGAAAGCTCGGCGCGTCTGGTGCGCGGGACCGAGATGAACGACGTGATCTTCGCCGGCACGACCAGCCGGCAGGCCAAGCCGTTCGCCGAGGTGGCCCTGGCCCTCGACAATGACGGCCACGATGCGCCGGCTGCCTTCAACGAACTCGACGAGCTTGAGGTCAGTCGCAAGATCACGCGCGACGTCGGCTCCACCTATCGCGTGAACGGCAAGGAAGTCCGCGCCCGCGACGTGCAGCTGCTCTTCGCCGATGCGGCGACCGGCGCGCGCTCCCCCGCCCTGGTGGGCCAGGGACGCATCGCGGCCATCATCGCGGCCAAGCCCGCCGAACGCCGCGCCGTCCTGGAGGAGGCGGCCGGCATTGGCGGCCTGCACGCCCGCCGGCACGAGGCCGAGCTGAAGCTGAAGGGTGCGGAAGCTAACCTGGAGCGGGTCGATGACCTGATCGGCGGGCTGGAGACGCAGGTGGCCGCCCTGAAGCGTCAGGGAAGGCAGGCGACGCGCTATCGCAACCTGGCCGCCGACATCCGGAAGGCGGAGGCGTTGCTGCTGCACATGCGCCATCGCGAAGCGGCCGGCGCCATCGCCGCCACCGCCGCCACCCTGCGCGAGGCGGAGGCGCTGGTCGTGCGCCTGACGGCGGAAGCCGCCGCCGCCGCGACGGTCGAGGCGGGGATCGCAGCGGGCCTGCCCGCACTGCGCAGCCGCGAGGCCGAGCTCGCCCAGTCGCTGCACGCCGCGCGGGTGGAGCGTGACGGGCTGGCGCTCGAGGAACGGCGCGTCGGCGAGGCACGCCAGCGCCTGGCGAACCAGGTGGTGCAGGCCGAGCGCGACCGCGCCCGCGAGCAGGCGCTGGTCGAGGACGCGGCCCAGGCGCAATCCCGCCTGGGCCAGGAACGGGCCGAACTGGAGGCGCAGCGCGGCGCCCAGCCCGCGCTGGAGGCTGCGGCCCAGACAGAGCTGGAAGCGGCTGGCGGCCGCCTGTCCGCCGCTGAAGCCCAGGCCGACCAGGCCGCCCGCCGGCTGGCCGAGCGCGACGCCGCCGCGGCCGCCCTGCAACGCGAGCTGGACGACTTGAAGCGCAAGCGCCAGCGCAGCCTCGACGACCAGCGCAGGCTGGCCGGCGAGCGTGACCGGCTTGGCGCCGAGCAGGCGGCCGACCCGGCGATGGATGACGCCACCGGCCGCATCGCCACGCTGGAGGCGCAGCTGGCCGACGGCCGGGCCGCGCTGGACGCGGCGGAGGCGGCGGCGCGCGACAGCGAACCGGCGGAAGCCCAGGCCCAGGCCCAGGCGCGCAAGGCCGAGGCGGACGTCCAACGCTGCGCCAGCGAGGCCAAGGGCCTGCGTCAGGTGCTGAGCAGTGGCCGTAGCGGGCGCCATGCCCCGATCCTCGACCAGGTGAGTGTGGCGCCGGGCTATGAGGCCGCCTTCGGGGCCGCGCTGGGCGAGGATGTCGAGGCACCGCTGGACCAGCCGGCCCCGGTGCGCTGGACGACCCTGCCGCCCTATGACGCGGCGCCGTCCCTGCCGCCAAGCGTCGAAGCGCTGGCCGACAAGGTCCAGGCGCCGCCCGCCCTCGCCCGCCGCCTGTCGCAGGTCGGAATTGTCCTGCCCGAACAGGGGCCGGCCCTGGCCGCACAGCTTCAGCCCGGCCAGTGCCTGGTGACGCGCAAGGGCGCGCTGTGGCGCTGGGATGGTTTCCAGGCTGCGGCCGAGGCGCCCAGTGCCGCGGCAATCCGCCTGGCCCAGCGCAACCGCCTGGGCGAACTGGAGGCAGAGCAGGCCCAGGCAGAGGCAGTCCTGGCCAACGCCCGTACGGCGCACGAGGCGGCGCGGGCCGCACGGGCGACCGCCAACGCCCAGGTGCTGGACCGTCGCCAGGCCCTGCGTGGCCTGGAGGACACGCTGGCCCGTCTGCGCGAGGCAGCGGCCCGGGCTGCCCGCGTCCGGGCCGAGCGGGAGGCCAAGCTGGCGGCACTGGCTGAGAGCATGGCCCGGGTCGAGCGCGACGCGGCAGACGTGGCTGCCGCCCTGGCCGCGGCGGAGTCGCGAGCTGCCGCCCTGCCCCCGCGCGACGCGCTGGAACAGGCGCGCACTGCACTCGCCCGCGAGGTGGGACTGCTGCGTTCAGCCCTGGCCGAGAAGCGCGGCCAGCTTGAGAGCCTGCGGCGAGAGGCGCTGGCCCGCGCCAAACGGATCGAGGCGGTCACGGCCGAGGATCTGGCCTGGACCAGGCGGCGGACAGCAGCGGAGGGCCAGATCGCCACCTTCGATGCCCGGGTCCTGGCCCTGCGGGCCGAGGCGGCCGAGCTGGAGGACAGGCCTGCCCAACTGGCCGAAGCGCGCATGGCGGCGGAGACGCGGATCGCCGCGGGTGAGAATGCGCGCAATGCGGCCGCCCAGGCGCTGGGCGAGGCAGAAGCCGACGGGACGCGCGCCCACGCCGCCGTGCGTGCGGTCGAGGCAGCGCTGGCCGACGCGCGGGAGCGGCGCATCCGGGCCGAGGGTGCGGCCGAGCAGGCCGCGGGCCGCCTGGCCGACCTGGAAGCGGCCATCACCGAGCGCCTTGGTCTGTCGCCCCGCGACCTTGCCGACGCGGCCGGCCTGGACGCCGCCGACGACCTGCCGCCCGCCGACGGTGTGGAGCAGCGGCTGGACAAGCTCAAGCGCGACCGCGACGCCATGGGTCCCGTCAATCTCCGCGCCGATGTCGAGGCCGAGGAGATCGGGCGCGAGATCGTCACCCTGCAGACCGAACGGGCCGATCTGACCGCGGCCATCGCCCGCCTGCGCCAGGCGATCGGCGCCCTGAACCGCGAGGGGCGGGAGAAGCTCGCCGCTGCCTTCGACGCGGTGAACCAGCATTTCGGCGAGGTCTTCCAGAAACTGTTCGGCGGCGGCCGCGCTCACCTGGTGCTGAGCGAGTCGGACGATCCGCTGGAAGCAGGCCTGGAGATCATGGCGAGCCCACCGGGCAAGAAGCTCCAGTCGCTGGGCCTGTTGTCGGGCGGCGAACAGGCGCTGACGGCGCTGTCGCTGATCGTTGCCGTTTTCCTGACCAACCCGGCACCGATCTGCGTGCTGGACGAGGTCGACGCGCCGCTGGACGATGCCAACGTGCAGCGCTTCTGCGACCTTCTCGAAGATGTCGCGCGGCGGACACAGACGCGCTTCCTGGTCGTCACCCACCATTCCCTGACCATGTCGCGCATGGACCGCCTCTATGGCGTCACCATGGCCGAGCGCGGCGTCTCGCGCCTGGTTTCGGTCGAGTTGGCCCGTGCGCCTGTCCTGCGCGCCGCGGAATAGCCGGCGAATCGGCACGGCATCACCAACGATTCGCCCGTTCGCGCCGATCGCCAGACCCCATCGCCTGGGGCCGTGGGAGGCCGCGGCGGCGCCCGTCAAAGGAGACGTCTCATGCCTCAGCCAGGGCCGGGGCGGCGCACCGCGCCGGTGCCGCGCGGACGGCCGAGCGCCCTTGTCTTGCGCGCCTTGCGCAGCGCGGATGACGGCCAGCCTGGAGCTTTGCGCATCCAGCCCGTCCGCGTTTGCGCAACCGCGGACGGTGCGCGTGCGGCCGGTGCGAACGGGTTCATGCTGCCCTGCGGCAAAACGGGCGGGACCAAGGCCCCAAGCCGCCTTGACAGCGCGTTCGCCCGCCTCATAGGTTGCGCCCGCCGCGACGGGCTGGGGTGCCGTTGGGGCGGGGCCCGGACTGCTGGCCTGTTGGCCTGCATCCGCGGGAGCTTGTGATGTCCGATCAGAAGCCGCCACCCGACCTTCGTGACCTCGACCGCAGGCTGCGCGAGATGCAGCAGCGCTACGAGCCTCCGGCTTCGGAGCGGCCGCCGGAAACGGCGATGGGCTTGGCCATGCGTGCCGGCGTTGAGCTGGTCGCGGGTTTCTTTGTCGGCGGGGCGATCGGCTACGGCTTCGACCTGCTGCTGGGGTCCAGTCCCTGGGGACTGGTGGTGTTTTTCATTCTCGGCGGCGTTGCCGGGATCCTGACGGTCGTCCGCTCCGCGATGCGGTCGATGGCCGAGCAGGACCGCAACGACCGCAAGCAGGGATAAGGCGGGAACATGGCTGCTGGGCATAGCCCGATGGAGCAGTTCGAGATCAGGCGGATCGTGCCCCTGGAACTGGGGCCGATCGATGCCGCGATCACGAACTCGGCGCTGTTCATGGCGGCGGCGGTCATCCTGGTGACCCTGTTCATGGTCATGGCGATGCGGCCCAAGGCACTTGTGCCCGGCCGGATGCAGTCCATGGCCGAACTCAGCTACGAGTTCATCGCCAACATGATCAAGGAGAACGTGGGCACGGCGGGGATGAAGTACTTCCCCCTGATCTTCACGCTCTTCATGTTCATCCTGTTCCTGAACCTGCTGGGCCTGTTGCCGTACAGCTTCACGGTGACCAGCCACATCGCGGTCACGTTCACGCTGGCCTTCGGCGTGTTCCTGGGCGTGACGCTGCTGGCCATCGCCAAGCACGGCCTGCACTTCTTCTCGTACTTCCTGCCGAAGGGCCTGCCCCTGGTCTTGGCGCCGCTCATCATCGTGATCGAGGTGATCTCGTACATGATGCGGCCGATCAGCCTTTCGGTCCGACTGTTCGCCAACATGCTGGCGGGCCACACCATGCTCAAGGTGTTCGCCGGCTTCGTTGTGGCGCTTGGCATCGCGGGTGGCTGGCTGCCCTTCGCGTTCATCGTGGCACTGACCGGGCTCGAACTCCTGGTCGCCGTTCTGCAGGCCTATGTCTTCACGATCCTGACCTGCATCTACCTGAACGACGCCATCCATCTGCATCACTGATCCAAGTCTTCTTACGGATCCCATCGAAAGGACTGCATTCATGGACCCGCAAGCTGCAAAGCTGATCGGCGCCGGCCTGGCGACCATCCCGCTGTTCGGCGTCGGCATCGGCCTCGGCCTGCTGTTCGGCAACTTCCTCCAGGGCGCGCTGCGCAATCCGGGGGCGGCTCCCCGCCTGTTCGCCAACGCGATGCTGTTCTTCGCGCTGATCGAGTCGGTGGCGCTGTTCGCCCTCGTCGTGGCGATGCTCATCCTCTTCGTGTTCTGAGCCGGATCATGGCAACCCGTCTGCTTGCCACGGCGGCGCTCGCGCTGGTTCTGGCGGGGCCTGCTGCGGTCGCGCAGACGACCCAGCCGCCGGCAGGCCAGCCCGGAGCGCCAGGCGCCACCGTCATCGACGTGGTGCCCCCCGCCTCCGTGGGCGAGGTCGGCGAGATCCATGCCGAGCCGCATACCCAGAAGAGCGGCCTGCCCCAGCTTCGGTTCGAGGACTTCGCGCCTCAGATCTTCTGGCTGATCGTCGCGTTCATCGTGCTCTACATCGCGATGTCGCGCGTCGCCCTGCCCCCGGTCGGGCGGGTGCTGGAGGATCGGGCTCGCCGTATCCAGGGCGACCTGGCCGAGGCGGAGGCCCTGCGGGCCCAGGCCCAGGCAGCGCAGGCCGCCTATGAGAAGAACCTGGCCGAGGCCCATGCCGCAGCGCTTGCCATCGTCAACGAGGCCCGCGCCGCGCTGACGGCGCAGGCGGACAAGCGCAAGGCCGAGCTTGAAGCCCGTCTGGGGGCCGAGGCACGCGAGGCGGAGCAGCGCATCCAGGCGGCCCGCGCCGCAGGCTTGGCCGAAGTGCGGGGCGTCGCTGCGGATGTCGCCGGAGCGGTGGTCGAGAAGCTGCTGGGCCGGTCGGCCGAGCCGCAGGTGCTGAGCGCTGCGGTCGACGCAGCGATCGCGAAGGGGCAGTCCTGATGGAATTGTTCAGCGATACGACCTTCTGGGTCGCCGCCGCGTTCTTCGTGTTCGTCGGCATCCTGATCTACGTCAAGGTTCCGGCCACGGTCACGGCGCTGCTCGACAAGCGCAGCGCCACGATCAAGGCCGAACTGGACCAGGCCCGCGCCCTGCGGGAGGAGGCATTTGCCGCCCTGTCCACCTGGAAGACCCGGCAGGCCGAGGCCGCCTCCCGCGCCGACCAGGTCCTGGCCGACGCCAAGGCGGAAGCCCAGGCGCTGGCGGCACAGGCCGCGATCGATCTTGACGCGGCCGTCGCCCGGCGGACGCAGCAGGCGCTCGACCGCATCGCCCAGGCCGAGCAGAAGGCCGCGGCAGAGGTCCGTGCAGCAGCTGTCGACGCGGCCATCGCCGCCGCGCGCGACGTGATCGCGAAGTCGCTGGGCCCCGCCGAACAGGCGGCCCTGATCGACAAGGCGATCGCTGACACCGGCCGTCGCCTGCACTGAGGACTGGCACCCAAGCCAAGACGGAAACGGCGCCCACTGGGCGCCGTTTCTGTTTGTGGAGTGTGCGTTGTCGTGGGCTTGCGCGCGGCACCTTGAACCTCGTGCTCGCGCCCGTTGAATGCCTCCGTCACCTCAATTGAACGGGGCTACTGTCACGCCCCCATCCCCGCTCATCCCCGCCACGCCGGGGATCCAGGGCCCCAAGCGCAGGTTCCTGCGACTCCCGGATCCCCGCTTTCGCGGGGATCAACGGGATGCTGAGCCGTGACCACGCCCCCTTCCCCATCACTGTGCGACGGAGAAGGGGAAGGGCAGTGCGCGCCTCTACTCGGCCGCCTTGGGCAGCGCGGGCGGGCGCCAGCGCAGGACGGGCTGCCGCGCGGCCTGGGTCTCGTCCAGGCGGCGGCGGGGGGTCAGGGTCGGCGCCTGGGTGAAGCGCTCCGCCTGCCCCGACTTGGCCTGTTCCGCCAGGCCGCGCAGGACGGCGATGAACTGGTCCAGGCTCTCCCGCGATTCGCTCTCGGTCGGTTCGACCAGAAGCGCGCCATGAACCACCAGGGGGAAATACATGGTGGGCGGGTGGAAACCCTCGTCGATCATCGCCTTGGCGAAGTCCAGCATGGTGACGCCGGTCCCCTCCAGGAACGTGTCGTCGAACAGCGCCTCGTGCATGCAGGGGCCATCGCCGAACGGCGCGCTCATGACGTCCTTGAGCGAGGCCAGGATATAGTTGGCGGAAAGCACGGCGTCGCCGGCCGCCTGGGCCAGGCCGTCGCTGCCATGGCTCATCATGTAGGCCAGGGCCCGCACGAACATGCCCATCTGCCCGTGAAAGGCCGAGAGGCGGCCCACCACGCCGTCCTCGCCGCCGTCGCCCTCGTCCAGGGTGAAGCCGTCGCCGTCGCGCACCACGCGCGGCCGCGGCGCGAACGGCACCAGGGCCGCGGACAGCACGACCGGGCCGCTGCCCGGCCCGCCCCCGCCATGGGGGGTGGAGAAGGTCTTGTGCAGGTTGATGTGCATCGCGTCGATGCCCAGGTCGCCGGGCCGCACCTTGCCCACCACCGCGTTGAAGTTGGCCCCATCGCAGTAGAAGAAGCCGCCGGCCTCGTGGATCGCGTCGGCAACCGCCTTCACGTCACGCTCGAACAGGCCACAGGTATTGGGGTTGGTCAGCATGACCGCCGCCACGTCCGGACCCAGCTTGGCCTTGAACGCGGCGAGGTCGACGCGGCCGTCCGCAGTCGCCGGAACCGGATCGACGACATAGCCGCAGGCTGCCGCCGTCGCCGGGTTCGTGCCGTGCGCCGACTCGGGCACCAGGACACGGGTGCGCGTCTCGCCCCGCGCGGCCAGCGCGGCGCGGATCGCCATCAGCCCGCACAACTCGCCCTGGGCCCCTGCCTTGGGCACCAGGGCGACGCCCGGCATGCCGGTCAGGACACACAGCCAATGGCTGAGCCGGTCCATCACGGCCAGCGCACCCTGGATGGTGGAGATCGGCTGCATCGGATGCAGGTCGGCAAAGCCGGGCAGCCGCGCCATCCGCTCGTTCAGGCGCGGATTGTGCTTCATCGTGCACGAGCCGAGCGGGAAGATGCCCAGGTCGATCGCATAGTTGCGGCGCGACAGCCGGGTGTAGTGGCGCACCACCTGGGGCTCGGCCAGGCCAGGCAGGCCGATGCCACGCCGGGCCCGCGCGGGACCCAGGCGCAGCGCGGTCCCGTCGGGCACGGGCAGGTCGACGCCGGTGCGCCCCTCCTCCCCCAGGGTGAAGATCAAGGGCTCCTCGATATCCAGGCCGCGATTGCCGGATATCGTGGCCCCGATCGGGGTGCCCGCGTCGTTGGCCGCCGGCCGGCTGGGCCGTCCCTGCTCGTTCATGCCAGCACCTCGGAAAGCGACGCCACCAGGGCGTCCATGTCCTCGTCCGTCGTCAACTCGGTGGCCGCCAGGATCAGGACGTCATCAAGATCCGCCGCACCTGGCCACAACCGCGCTCCGGGCACGCCGGCCAGGACGCCGCGTTGCGCCAGGGCATCGACCACCGGGCCGGCGGGCTGTCCCAGGCGCACGGTCAGTTCGTTGAAGAAGGCAGGCGTGGCAAGGCGCACCCCCTTCACGGCCTCCAGCCGGTCGGCCAGGCGGCAGGCGGCCTCGTGGTTCAGGCGCGCCAGGCGGGTCAGCCCCGCCTCCCCCAGCAGGCTGAGATGAATGGTGAAGGCCAGCGCACACAGGCCCGAATTGGTGCAGATGTTGGACGTCGCCTTCTCGCGCCGGATGTGCTGCTCGCGCGCCGACAGGGTCAGCACGAAGCCGGGCCGGCCCGCCGCATCGACCGTGGCGCCGGCCAGGCGGCCCGGCATCTGCCGCACGTACTTGTCGCGTGTCGCGAACAGGCCCAGGTGCGGGCCGCCGAAGTTCAGGCCGACGCCCAGGCCCTGCCCCTCGCCCACGACGATATCGGCGCCCTGGGCGCCCGGCGGCTCCAGCAGGCCCAGTGCGACCACCTCGGTGACCACGACGACCAGCAGCGCGCCCACGGCGTGCGCCGCCTCTGCCAGCGGCACCAGGTCGACGGGTCGGCCGAACACGTCGGGGGTCTGCACGACCAGGCAGGCAGTCGCCTTGCCCACGTCGGCCGCGCCGTCATTGCCTCCCGCGGGATCGGCGGACGCCTGCACCACCTGCCCGCCGGCGCCCAGTTCCGCATGCGTGCGGATGGTCGCGGCGTAATGCGGGTGCAGGTTTCCGGCCAGCACGACGTCAGTACGGCGCGTGACGCGCCGCGCCATCAGCACGGCCTCCGCCGCCGCCGTGGCCCCGTCGTACATGGAGGCATTGGCCACATCCATGCCGGTCAGCAGGGCCACCTGGGTCTGGAACTCGAACAGGTACTGCAACGTCCCTTGCGCGATTTCCGGCTGATAGGGCGTGTAGCTGGTCAGGAACTCGCCACGCTGGATCAGGTGATCGACGGCGGCCGGGACATGATGGCGGTAGGCGCCGCAGCCCAGGAAGCTCGGCACCTCGCCCGCGGACAGGTTGCGCCGGGCCAGCGCCGTCAGCGTCCGCTCCACGGCCAGTTCGCCGGCCGCGCGGGGCAGGTCGACCGGAGCCGCGAGCAGCGCGCCTGCGGGGACATCCGTGAACAGGTCGTCGATCGCGCCGACGCCGACGCGGGCCAGCATCGCGCCGCGATCGGCCTCGGTCAAAGGCAGGTAGCGCACGTGTCAGAGCCCCGCGACAAAGGCGTCATAGGCCGCCTGATCCATGAGCCCGTCCAACTCGGCCGCATCGGCCAGGCGCAGGGAGAAGAACCAGCCGTCGCCCAGCGGGTCCGTGTTGACCAGCGCCGGCTCGTCGGCCAGTCGGGGATTCACCGCCTCGACCGTGCCGCCGGCCGGGGCATAGATCTCGGACGCGGCCTTGACCGACTCCACGACCGCGGCCTCGCCCCCCTTGGCGACCTCGCGCCCAGGCTCGGGCAGGTCGACGAAGACCACATCGCCCAACTGCTCCTGGGCATAGGGCGTGATGCCGACGGTGCCGAGGTCGCCCTCGACCCGGATCCACTCATGATCCTGTGTGAAGCGCAGCAAGGGGAGTTCTCCAGGCTCGGAATTGCGATGACGGGTTCGAAGGAGCGGCCTCAGCCGCGGAAATAGCGATGCGGGGCAAAGGGCATGGCCACGACCTGGGCGGGCAAGTCCTTGCCGCGCACGCGGACGGCCAGTGCCTGCCCGGCCTTGCCGAGCGCGGGCGGGACATAGGCCATGGCGATGGGCACATCCAGGCTGGGACCGACGCCCCCGGAAGTAAGGACGCCGACCACGGCGCCGTCCGGGCCAACAACTTCCGCCCCCTCGCGCGCGGGCTGGCGTCCGTCCAGGCGCAGGCCGACACGACGACGCGGCGGGCCGTCGCGGAGCTGGCCCAGGATGACATCGGCGCCGGGAAAGCCACCTTCCGCCCGGCGCCGCTTGCTGATCGTCCAGGCAAGGCCCGCCTCGATCGGCGTCGTCTGGGCCGTGATGTCGTGCCCGTGCAGGCACAGGCCGGCCTCCAGCCGGAGCGAATCGCGGGCGCCCAGGCCCGCTGCCTCGACCTCCGGCTCGTCCAGGAGGCGCGTGGCCAGGGCGGCGGCGTCCTTGTCCTCGCAGCTGATCTCGAACCCGTCCTCGCCCGTGTAGCCGGAGCGGGTGATGATGCAGGCCAGGAAGCGGTCGATGTCGACGGCGAGCGCGCTCATGAAGGGCATCGACTCGACCCCCGGGGCGTGACGGGCCAGCACCGCAGCCGCCTTCGGCCCCTGCAGCGCCAGAAGCGCGCGATGGCGCAGATACTCGACCCGGTGGCCGACCAGATGCTCGTCCATGTGGGCGATGTCGGCATGCTTGTTGGCCGCGTTGACCACCAGGATCAGGTCGGCGGCGCGACGCTGCACCATCAGGTCGTCCAGGATGCCGCCGCGCTCGTTGGTGAACATCGTGTAGCGGACCTGCCCGGTCGCCAGGGCGGCGATGTCGCCGGGCACCAGGCGCTCGATGGCGGCGATCGCGTCAGGGCCGGAGATCCGCACCTGACCCATGTGACTGACGTCGAACAGCGACGCGGCGGCGCGGGTGTGGCGGTGCTCGGCCAGGATTCCGGCGGGGTACTGGACCGGCATCTCGTAGCCGGCAAAGGGCACGATGCGCGCGCCCAGGCTGCGGTGCAGGTCGTAAAGCGGAGTGCGGAGTAGATCGGTCACCGGCCAGGCCCCCAACAGAATGCGCATCGCGGGCGCAATTGCTTGCGCACACCATGCCCCCTCTGTCCGGTGACCTGAGAGATTGACCAGCCCGCCCAGGCAGCGCCAGGACGGACGGCTTACTCCGTCGGTGGGACCGCGGCCCTGATGGCCCGGTCCGCTTTCCAGAGCGGTCTACCCCCTGCGGTCCTGGGTGCCTGAGAGTTTCCGGGGCGGTTGCTCCTTCGGCGCCGGCTCCTCGCCGGGCTCTCCCACAGGGGTCGTACTGACCTGCCGACAGCTACACCACGGCCCGCCGCGAAAGGCAAGGGGCCGTGGCGGCGCAGGGCGCGCTACTCGGGCGGCAGGACGGCCTCGGGCGCTTCCAGCGGGACCGTGTCGGGGGCCGCCTGCGGCACCGGAAACGCCCCCGCGCGGAAGCGGTTGAAGGCCAGCTGCTCGCGCGTCAGGACAAAGCCCACGAGCACATCCAGGGCACGCGGGCTCTCCTGGCCCTCCCGCGGGATTTCGAACGAGACGGTGGTCTCCTCGATCGCGACACCGTCGCGGTTGAATGAGAGGTCCAGCATCTCGCCCGTACGCAGCGCCACCGCCTCGCCCCGCGCCGCGACGGCGAAGATCGGCTGCTCCGCATCGCCGATGTCCGACACCGGGCCGCGCCGGGCCACCACGGCCAGCTTCACGTCGACGCTGATCGATTCGTCGCGCGCACGGCAGGTCAGCGCCACCTGCGTCACCTCGCCCTCGTAGAGGATGTCGGTGATGTCGCGCCCGCTGCCGGGACGGAACACGGTCACGCGTTCCGTATCCTTCAGGCGGGCGACACTGGGACAGGCGGAATCGGTGACCGTCTCGCACGCCGACAGCGACACGGCCAGGGCAACCAGGCCCAGGGCCGGTACGACCCGGCGCGCCCAGGATCGGGCGCACCGGGTTCCCGGAGAGGTGTTCGCGCTAATGCCAAGCTCCCTTCGGCACCACCACGCCGCCACGGCGCGGCACCAGCACCTCCAGTACCGCGACCAGCGCCGGAAGCAAAGTGACGGCGCCGATCATGTTGACCATGAACATGATGGTCAACAGCAGGCCCATGTCAGCCTGGAACTTCAATTCCGAGAAGCTCCACAGCGCGACACCGATCGCCAGCGTGAAGCCGGTGAACATGGTGGCCGAGCCGACATCGTGCAGCGCCTGGAGATAGGCCTCGTAGGGCGATTTCCCCATGCTCATGTAGCGCTGGATGCGGTTGTACTCATAGATGCCGTAGTCGACGCCGATGCCGACCGCGATCGCCAGCACCGGCAGGGTCGAGACCTTGAGCCCGATGCCAAGCAGCGTCAGCAGCCAGTTGCCGATGATGGTCGACAGGATCAGCGGCAGGACGCAGACCAGGGCCCCGCGCCATTCGCGATAGCTGGCGATGACCAGCACCATGACGACGGCATAGACATAGAGCAGCATCGGGATTTCCGCCGCCGCCACCGCCTGGTTTGTCGCCGCCAGGATGCCACCATTGCCGGAGGCCAGCCGCACGTTGACGGCGCGCGTCCGCGTCTCAGGCAGGTTCAGGAACTCGGCCGCGCGGGTCAGGACGGCGGGCGGGTTTTCCAGCGACTTGAAGTACTGGATCGCCCAGTCCAGCGGATGGACTCGCAGGAAATTGCGGTTGCCCGTCTCGATCGCCGGCCGGTTCTTCTCCAGATAGGCGCTCATCAGCTGGGCGACGCGGGCCCGCTTGGCGTCCTCGCTGGCGTTCTGGATGCCCTCCAGCGTCGCGCGGGACTCGGGCGCCAGTTCGTCGATCGGGGTCCGGGCCTGACGCTCTGCCTCGCGCCAGTCGCGGTTCGAGATCGGCTCGGCGCCGGCCTTGGCTTCCAGGTCCGCCATCGTGGCCAGCGCGGTGTCGATCGGCGCCTGGCTGGCGGGAGCCTTCAGCATGGCCTCGCGCAGGGCGGGGTCGAGCCAGTTCGAGGCGATGCCGAAGCGCTGGAACGTCTCGCGGTTGTTCTCCAGGAACTCCAGCACGCCGAGCAGGACCAGCGACTGGTGGACGCCGCGGTCTAGCACCGCGCGGTCGGCGGCGCTGGTGTCGGGCATGCCGTCCAGCAGGCCCATCAGCGTGGTGCCCAGCTTGTTCTCGCGCCGGAATGCGTCGACCGCGACCACCGCGTCGTGCAGGGTCTCGGCCTTGGTGTCGCTGGTGAAGACCATCAGCGGCAGGACGGTGCAGCGCGAATTGAGCAGGCCGCTGGCCGTCGGCACCACGCCCACAGCCTGCGACAGCACGCTGCGGTCCCGCGGCACCGCGCGCCAGCGCAGGTTCCCCTCGCGCCAGATCGTGCCCACCGTCTTGGACATGAAGGGCAGGCCGACGGCGGCCTGGACCCCAGGCACGTTGGCCATGGTCCACTGGAAATGATCCAGCAGGCGCATCAGCGTGTAGTCGACGCAGGCGTTTTCCGGCGCCTCCACGATCGCCGTCAGGACGTTCAGGCCGATCGCGTAGTTGCTGGTGATGAAGGCGATGTCCTGGTTGTAGCGGGCATTGGGGCGCAATTCGGCGGCGCCGGCATGCACGTCGCCGATCTGCAGGTTGCGCCCCTCGTACAGGCCGACCGCGCCCAGCACCAGGGCAAGGCCGACCACAACGAACGAGAAGCGGGGGCCCGCGACCGTGGCGACCGTGGGCCAGAAGCGCGCGCGCCATTCCATGGCACGGCGCACTTTCTCAGGGTAGTTGCCGCCCGGCGCGATGTAGGACGCCAGCAAGGGCAGCATGACGAGGTTCGAGACGATCTTCAGCGCGATGCCGACGCTGGCCGCCACGGCCAGTTCGCGGATCATGCCGATCGGAATGACCCCCAGCGTGGCAAAGCCGGCAAAAGTCGACAGCAGCGCGACAAGGCCCGGCACGAACAGGAAGCTGAACGTGGTCCGCGCGGCCTCCTCCTTGGTGCGTCCGGCCGCAAGTTCGGCACCGATCATGTTGAGCTGCTGCACGCCGTGACTGACGCCGATGGCAAAGACTAGGAACGGCACCAGGATCGACAGCGGATGGACGCCCAGGCCCATGACGGCGAGCAGGCCGAACTGCCAGATCAGCGAGCACAGCGAGGCGAACAGGGTCACCAGCGTCAGCCGCCAGGACCGGCAATAGAGGTAAACCATGCCGACCGTCAGCAGGAAGGCAAAGCCGAAGAACTCGACCACGTTTCCGGCGGCGGAGGCGATCTGCCCCAGCAGTGGCGCAAAGCCGACGATGCGGACCTTGATGTCGTCCGTCTCGTACTTGTCGCGCAGATCCTTCTCAAGCTGCCGGGCGACCTCGAGCGGATCGAGGGCGAGGCGCGTGCGCGGGTGGATTTCCTGCAGCTCGGCCGTCAGCAGCGTGGACTTGAAGTCGAAGCTGACCAGGCGGCCGACATGGTTCCCCTTCAGCACATTGCGCTGGATCATCTCGATCGATTCAGGGGTCAGCTGCACTCCGGACGGGATCACGTCGCCCGCGCGCAGGCCGTCCTCGACCAGTTCGATATAGCGGGTGTTCGCCGTCCACAGCGAGGTGACCGTCCCGCGGGCAACGCCCGTGACATAGAAGAGGTCGTCCGTCGCGGAGCGGATCTTCTGCAGGAAGTCCGCGTCCCAGATCGTGCCGTCCCTCTTCTCGAAGGCGATCAGGACGCGATTGGCGCCAGAGAAGTCCTTGCGATACTGGAGGAACGTATCGACATACTCATGGCCGATCGGCAGGGTCGACTCGAACCCCGCCTCGATCTTGAGATCCTTGGCCAGATAGCCGGAAACGATCGTCGCCAAGCCCAGTAGTGCCAGTATTACTGCACGCCAACGGAACACGAAGGCCTCTACCCGCGCCATAATTCCTCCAGCTGTTCAGGCGATCCCGCTGTCCCGCGGGCTTCTGCGCCCCGTCAAGGCGGCCAGCGCAGCACGTTCGTCCCAGTCGCGCATGATGAAGCCAGAAATACCGGCGAAAGTGAACGACTTCCTTCACAGCGTTCAGCTAGTCGTGAACGGTGTTTCGCTATAACACGTTATATTCAATGCTCAGATTGCTGCCAAACCTGTCCACTTCTGTGATCCGTTATGGTTGACGACACTGAAACCGACGCACGCCTGTGTATTCATGCCGCAGCATTGCGCGCATTGCGCTCGGCTGATCCCGATATTGCACGGGCTCTGGACCAGGCAGGCATTCCTGAACTGCGGATCCGGGCTCCGGGATTTGGTACGCTGCTGCGGATCATCGTCGACCAGCAGGTGTCGACCGCATCCGGTGCTGCGATCTGGCGCAGGCTGGAGGCGCTGGTGGATCCCGCAGATCCCGCGGCAATCCTGGCGGCCGGAGCGGAGGCGCTGGTCACGGCCGGCTTCTCCCGACCCAAGCAGCGCTACGCGCTGGGCCTGGCGCAGGCGATCGTCGAAGGGCGTTTCGACCCGGCCGCCGTGGCTGCATTGCCCGACGCGCAGGCCATCGCCGCCCTGGTGGCGCTGCCGGGACTGGGCCGCTGGAGTGCCGAGGTCTACCTGATGTTCGCGCATGGCCGGCCCGACCTGTGGCCCGCCCACGACGTCGCCCTTCAGGAAGCCGCGCGCAGGCTGAAGGGCCTGGAGCAGCGGCCCGACGTGCGCGGCATGGACCGCCTGGCGGAAGCCTGGCGGCCACATCGCTCGACCGCGGCCCTGGTCCTGTGGCGCTATTATGCGTGGAGCCTGGGCCGCACGGTCGCGCCGGCGGGCTGAGGTGCCGGAGAAGACAAAGGGGGGAGCGCACGCCATGGCATTCGCGGAGTACGACCAGTATGACGGCCTGGGCCTGGCCGACCTGATCCGCCGGGGCGAGGTCTCTCCCGCCGATGTGGTCGAAGCCGCCATCGCCCGGATCGAGGCCCTGAACCCCCAGCTCAACGCGCTGGTGCACAAGGCCTATGACGAGGCCCGGCGGACCCGTGCCGCGGACGGCCCGTTCGGCGGCGTGCCGTTCCTGATCAAGGACCTTGCCTGCCCGGTCGAGGGCTGGCCCTGCACGTCCGGCAGCCACTATTTCGGCGACGGTCCGGCCGCCAGCGACGGCATCATGACGCGGCGCTTCCGTGGTGCCGGACTGGTCCTGCTGGGCACCACCAACACGCCGGAACTGGGCATCACGGGCACCACCGAATCGGGCCGGCTGGGCCCCTGCCGCAATCCCTGGAACCCGGCGCACATCACGGGGGGGTCGAGCGGCGGGGCCGCGGCCGCCGTCGCCAGCGGCATGGTGCCGATGGCCCACGCCTCGGACGGACTGGGCTCGATCCGCATCCCGGCGGCATGCTGCGGCCTGTTCGGCATGAAGATCACGCGCGACCGCAATCCGACGGATCCGGCGCGGCTGGACGGTCTCCTGAACCTGGCGGTCGACCATGCGGTGACACGCACGGTGCGCGACAGCGCGGCCCTGCTGGACGCGACGGCCGGCTGGCCGGGCGGGACACCCTTTGCCGTGCCGCCGCGCCAACGCCCGTGGCTGGAGGAAGTCGCGACGCCGCCCGGGCGCCTGCGCATCGCCTGGTCCAGCCGCACGCCCAGCGGCAAGCCCATCGCGGCGGAGGTGGAGGCCGCCCTGCAGCAAACCGTGGCGCTGCTGCAGGGCTTGGGGCACGAGGTTGTGCCCCATGACCTGAGCGTGGACCTGCGCCCGCTCTACCGCGCGCACCGCGCCGTGTCGGGCCCCAACATGCGCGCCCGGCTGGCGCGGCGGATCAGGGAAACGGGCCGCGCGCCCGAGCGCCACGAGCTGGAGCGCCTGACCTGGGCCATCATCGAGGGATCATCGGGCACCACGCCGGAGCAGGTGGTGGAGGGCGCGCATGCGATGCGCCGCCTGAGTGTTGAGTTGCTGTCGCTGTTTGACCGGTTCGACGTCTTCCTGTCGCCGGTCCTGGGGACGGAACCGCCCCCGGTTGGCCATATCGACCCGGTGACGCTGGATCCGGCGCTCGTCAACCAGCGTCAGGCCGAGGCGTTTCCCTTCACCCCGCCGTTCAACTTCACGGGCCAGCCCGCCATGTCCGTGCCCCTGGCCTGGAGCGCGTCCGGCCTGCCGCTGGGCATGCAGTTCGCCGGTCGCCATGGCGACGAGGCGACGCTGTTCCGACTGGCTGCACAGCTGGAACAGGCCCAGCCCTGGATCGGGCGCAAGCCCCCGGTCTGGGGGCTGCGGGCAGCGGCCTGAGCGCCGCCGCGCCGGCCTGGTCGAACGCCCTCAGCCGAAGAGGGCGTCGATATCGTCCTGGCTCAGGCCCTGGTTGGCAAGCTGCGGGCCGTTGAGCAGGGCCTCGTCGCCCTGGGCCACGACCTCGTTGCCCATGGGCAGGTCGACAAAGGCGTCGACGCCCCAGATGCCGATCATCGACATCACCCGCTCCTCGACGAAGCGCAGGGTGCGCACGACCTTGGTGATCCGCTGGCCGGTAATGTCCTGGAAGTTGCACGCCTCCAGGATGGTCACCAGGTGGTTCTCCAGGGCCTCCGCCTTGGGTCGGGCCTCGGCATCGTCGGCCAGCAGGATCTGCAGGTCCGAGATCAGGCCACCCATCTTTTCGCTGGCGTCCAGGATGTCGTGCGTCGCCGTCTCGGTCGCCAGGACGATGGCATCCAGCTCGTTCGAGGCGGCACTCATGCGGTCGTCGTCCGACATCGGATGCCGGATGGAGGCGAGTTCGCGCTTCGCGCGTCCAATCTCGCGCACCATGCGCGCGATCTCGATGCGGACGTCCTGGTTCTGACGCAATTCGTTCGCGGCCTCCTCGGCGCCGGGTGCGGCCTGCGACACCACTGCGCGGAGGTCGGCAATCTCGTGCTTGACCTCCTTCAGGGCGGCAAGCATTTCATTGCGGTCCACGCTGTCCTCCTGGGGCCCTCCCATGTCAGGGGCCTGGGTCTTGCGCTGTTCCATCAACGCCCGCTCGGCGCTGAACAGTTTGGGCGTTCGGATGGACAAGATGGCAGCTCCATCGCACGGGCGAAATCTGCCGCCGATGATGGATAACAAGGCTTAACAATTCGCCAATGATCCTGACGCCCATCGAAACGGACGACCTGCCCACGGTCCTGGACAGTTTCGCCGATCGCCTGGAGGGAGCGGCTGCACGGGCCTTTGCCCGCATCGCCGCCAGCGGCGCGCACGGCGACTATGATCTGCCGGACCATCGGTTGGCGGCCACGACCCTGGCGGCGCGCGCCGGCATCCCGACGCGGGACGAGCGGCCGGAAGTGGCCTTCAGTTGGGATGGCACCTGCATCCGCACGCGGAGCGAAGCCAGCGTGATCGTGCACGAGGTGGCGCATTGGCTGCTGTGCCCGCCGGAGCGGCGGTCGCTGCCGGATTTCGGCCTGGGCGCGGGCCCGGAAAGCGGCCGGGCGGCGGAGGCGGACGCCTGCCGCTGTGTCGACGAGGAGACGCGCCAGCGCGAGGAGTGCGAGGCCTCGCTGCTCGGCATCCTGTGGGAGGCCGAACTGGGCCAGCCGGCAATCCATGCCTTCCTGGAGCAGAACTGGCTGGAGGGGTGGGAGCGGCCGGCCGCGGCCCAGCACTTCGCCCGCACCCTGGCGAGCCTCCAGGCACAGGGGCTCGCAGGCGCTGACGGTCGCCCCCGGCTGCCGCCCTCGATCTGAGGGCGGCGGCCCAGGTTCGCCCAGACCAGCCTTCGCCCAGGTCAGCCCAGGCGCATGGGGACGCGCCCGTCCTCGTTATGGGCGGCGATCAGCCGGATCAGGGTGGCCGAGAGCGCCTCGCGCAATGATGTCGGCAGCGGTTCCACCAGGCGCGCATGGACCCGTTCGATCGCCGGGCCCATGCCCTGAAGCGTGTCCAGGCCCGCCTGTGTCAGGTGCAGGCGGCGGGTCCGGCGGTCCGACGGATCGTGCGAGCGCTCAATCAGGCCGCGTTTCTCCAGTCGTCGGGTGACGTCGGCCATGGTCGTCCGGTCGACCCCGACCTCCAACGCAACGCGCCCCTGCTCCAGGCCCGGATTCTCATGAACCACAGCCATGATCGCGTGCTGGACAGACGTCACCTTGAACGTGGAGCATTCTTCCGCGTAAATTGAAAGGTATATCTGATGCATTCGTCGGACAAGCATGCCCGGTCGTGCCAGAAGTTCAGTCAGGTTACCCCGCGTAACAGAAATCTCGCACTCTGATACCGCCGGCTGTTCTTTGCGCCTGCGCTTCTGCATACCACCGCCCCTGTGCGAACCAGTCGCGTCACTGCGCTGATCCATACATTGTGATCCTATGCGGCGTACCATTTTTCGCTGCAAATTGCCAAGACTCGATGCGCCGTTCGATCAAATGAACGCGAGGTCAGTCGGCGCAGCCGAAGCCGCCCGCCCAACCATGGTTTGAACGCGGGGGCTGGCCATGCGCCGGCCCCTGGCGACAATTGCGCTCGCAGACCAGAAGGCCGGACGCCACGGCGCCGGTTCAAGCGGAGGGCGCCCATGACCAACGACACCGCCACCTCACCGATCAGCCCCGATGGACGGCCCGAACCCGGTCGCCGCTATGTCCTGCCGGCGCGGGCGGGGCGCGCCGTGCGGGTGGGCCGCGGGCAGACCATCCGCATCGAGAATCCCAACGGCACCCAGGTCGTCGACACCTGGGCCTTCGTCGCCGGCGACCTGCGCGAGGTCATGTCGATGGAGCATCTCCGGACCCAGTTCAGCCGCATCGGGATCAGGGTGGGCGACGGCCTGCCCACGAATCACCGGCGGCCGATCCTGGAGGTGGTCGAGGACACCAGCCCGGGCGTGCACGACACGCTGATGTCGGCCTGCGACAAGTACCGCTACGAATGCCTGGGCCATGTCGGCTACCACGACAGCTGCACCGACAACCTGCGCAACGCCATGGCGGCCATCGGCCTTGAGGCGCCGGAGGTGCCCAGCCCGCTGAACCTGTTCATGAACATTCCCGTCCATCCCGACGGCCGTGTCAGCTTCGACCCACCCGTCAGCCGGCCCGGCGACTATGTGGCGCTGAAGGCGCTGGACGACGTGATCGTGGTCCTGTCGGCCTGCCCCCAGGACATGAACCCGATCAACGGCGACAAGGGTCCGCAGGACGCCGCGTTCGTCGTTTCCTGATCGCCGTCACCGCGTGGGCTTGCGAGACCCCGCGCGGCTCAGCATACTGCATACAACGAGGGGGAAACGCGCCAGGACACCGAGAGGAGAATGCGGTGCCGATCGTCGCGTCATGTTGCGGCAGGTACAGCCCTGCCGGTCACGGGTCCGAGCGCGCCTGATGGCGTTCTATGCCCTGCGCCGCCTTGGTCTGGCGGTCCTGGTCCTGCTGGTCACGACGACGATGCTGTTCGGCCTCGTCTATGTCGTGCCGGGGGATCCCGCCAGCGTGGCCCTGGGGCCCCGCGCCAGCGAAGCCGTGCGGGAAGCTTTCCGCCAGCGCATGGGCCTGGACCAGCCGCTGGTGGTGCAGTGGTGGAACTTCGTGTCGCGGCTTGTGCAGGGCGACCTTGGCACCGACGTGCTGACCGGCCGGCCGGTGAACGAGCTGGTCCTGGGTGCCCTGCCCCATACCCTGGCCCTGACGGCACTCGGCATCGGCTGGGCGATCCTTCTGGGCGTGCCGCTGGGCGTCTGGTCGGCGTTGCACCGCGACGGCATCGTCGATCGCGTGGCGGGCGTGCTGTCGATCAGCGTGATCTCGCTGCCGTCCTTCGTCGTCGCGATCTATGCCCTGCTGCTGTTCGCAGTGCAGCTCAAGTGGTTTCCCGCGATCGGCGCGGGCGAGCCCGGGCAATGGGGACAGAAGCTGCACCATCTGGTGCTGCCGGCCTTTGCCGTCGGGCTCGGCTGGCTTGGCTATCTCTCGCGCCTCGTCCGCGCCGCGATGATCGACGTCCTGGGCGAGCAGCATGTCCGCACCTTCCGGGCGTTCGGCATCCGCGACAGCTGGATTGCGCTGCGCTACGCCCTGCCGGTGGCCCTGCCCCCGGTGATCGCGGTCCTGGGCATCGGCATCGGCGCACTGCTGTCCGGTGCCGTCCTGACCGAGATCGTGTTCGCCAGGCCGGGCCTGGGCCGTCTGACCTATGACGCCGTCATCACGCGGAACTTCCCCGTCGTGATGGGGACCGTCGTCGTCACGGCTGCCCTCTACCTTCTGTGCAACCTGGCGGCCGACCTGCTGGTGGCGAGGCTGGATCCCCGTGTCCGCCGTGCCCTCTGACAGCGCCGTGGCGGCGGCACCGGTCCGCAGCGCCACCGTGTCCGCCGACAGCCCTCCGGGATCCGGCCGCGGTCGCCGCATCCTGCGCCGCGTCCTGGCCCAGCCCATGGGCCGGATCGGTGCGGCCCTGGTCGCCCTGGTGGTGATCCTGGCGATCTTCGGCCCCTGGCTCACCCCCTATAACCCTATCGCGATCCGCGCCCCGGACCGGTTTGCGGCGCCCAGCCTGGAGCATTGGCTGGGGGCAGACCAGCTGGGGCGGGACGTGCTGTCGCGCATCATTGCCGGCACCCGCACGGCAATGACGGTGGCGGTTGCCGGCATTGGGATGGCGCTGGTGGCGGGCCTGGTCCTGGGCCTGCTGGCGGGCTATGGCCCGCGTTTCCTCGACCTTGGGCTGATGCTCGCCTGCGATGCCGTCATCTCGTTGCCGATGATCCTGTTCGCGCTGGCGGTCGTCACCCTCTATGGCCCCAGCCTGCAGACCATCCTGATCGTGGTCGCAGTGTTCATGACGCCCGCCTATTTCCGGGTCGTCCGCAGCCAGACTTTGGTCCTGAAGCGCAGCGAGTACGTGCTCGCCGCCCGGGCCATGGGCGCGTCCCCCTTGCGTGTCGTGCTGCGCCACGTTCTGCCCAACATGGCGGGCCCCCTGCTGGTCCTTGTGGCGATGGACGTGCCCGCCGTGATCGCCGTCGAATCGGGCCTCAGCTTCCTGGGCCAGGGCGTGCGGCCGCCGACGCCCAGCTGGGGCGGCATCATCAATGACGGATATTCCTTCATTGGCGAGGCGCCGCACATCGTGGCGGCGGCGGGCCTGCCCGTGATCCTGGCGACGATCGGCTTCACCCTGCTGGGCGAGGCGTTGCGCGACGCGCTCGACCCGCGCGTACGGGGGCGGACATGACCGCGCTGCTCCAGCTGGACCGGCTGTCCATCACCTTCGACAGCGACCACGGCCCGGTCGCCGCGGTGCGCGCTGTCTCCCTCACCCTGCACCAGGGCCAGGTCCTGGGCCTGGTCGGCGAGAGCGGCAGCGGCAAGACCACGCTGGTCAACGCGATGATGGCCCTGCTGCCGCCCTATGCCCGGACGGAAGGGCGCCTGCTGCTCGACGGCCGCGACCTTGCCCACCAGAGCGAGGCGAGCCTGCGGCGCCTGCGCGGCAACGGCATCGCCGCGGTGTTCCAGGACCCCTTCACCGCGCTCAATCCTGTCGTCGCCATCGGTCGGCAGCTTGTCGCCTTCCAGCACCACAGGGTGGAGCGCAGCCGGCGCGAACGCTGGGCCCTGGCGCAGGATATGCTCGCGCGCGTCGGTATTTCCGACCCCGCCGTGCGCATGAGCCAATACCCGTTCGAACTGTCGGGCGGCATCCGCCAGCGCGTGGCGATCGCCGCCGCCCTGCTGACCGAGCCGCGCCTGCTCCTGGCGGACGAGCCGACGACCGCCCTCGACGCCACGACCGAGCTGCAGATCGTGGCCCTGTTGGACGAGGTGCGCGACCTGGTGCGGGGCGCCACCGTCTTCGTCAGCCACGACATGGGGCTGGTCGCCCAGCTCTGCGACCAGGTCGCCGTGATGTACGCGGGCGAGCTGGTCGAGGCGGGACCGGTGGATCAGGTCCTGTCGCGCCCCACGCATCCCTATACCCGCGCCCTGCTGGCCTGCGACCCCGCCGCCATCGAGACGGCGACGCGGCGCCTGCCCACCATTCCGGGCCGGGTGCCCAGTCCGCTCGCCCCGCGCAGCGGCTGCGCCTTCCAGCCCCGCTGCGGCGAGGCCCTGCCCCAATGCGCCAGCATCCGCCCGCCCGACCTGGTCCGGAGCGACGGCAGCCGTGCACTGTGCCACCGGGCCGTCGCATGAGCGCGCCCTTCCCCGTGCTGGAGGTGACGGACGCCGTGGTGCGGGTGCCCGGCTCCACGCTGTTCGACCGCCTGCTGGGCCGCGGTCCAGCACACCTTGAGATCGTGGCCGGTGTCTCCCTCAGCCTGGCCCGGGGCGAAACGCTAGGCCTGGTCGGCGAAAGCGGCAGCGGCAAGACCACGCTCGGCCGCGCCATCCTGGGCCTGACGCCGCTCAGTTCGGGCGCCGTGCGCATTGACGGGCGCCAGGCCGACGGCTTCGGCGATGGCCCCTGGCGGCCGTTGCGGCGCGAGGCGGCGATGATGTTCCAGGACCCGGTCGCCTCGCTCGACCCGCGCATGACGGTGTTCCAGGCGGTGACCGAGCCCGTGCTGATCCAGGAGCGGCCACCCTTGCGCGCGCGGGGCCACCTGCGCCCCATGGCAGCCCGCCTGATCGAGCGGGTGGGCCTGCCGCGTGCCCTGCTCGACCGCTATCCCCACGAGCTTTCGGGCGGCCAGGCGCGCCGCGTGTCCGTCGCCCGCGCGCTGGCCCTGCGGCCCAAGCTGGTGGTGGCGGACGAGCCGACCGCCGGCCTGGACCTGTCGATCCAGGGTGAGCTGCTCAACCTGCTGGACGAGCTGCAGAAGGACCTGGGCATGAGCATCCTGCTCATCACCCACAATCTGGGCGTCACGCGCCACGTCACCGATCGCACCGCGGTCATGTACCTGGGCCGCCTGGTCGAGACGGGGCCGACCGCCTCGGTCTTTGCCAGGCCCGCCCATCCCTATACCCGCGCCCTGCTGGAGGCGAAGCTGCCGCGGGCCCGCGGCGTCCGGGCGGCCCCGCTGGCGGGCGAAGTGCCCAGCCTGCGCCGCCGGCCGCCGGCCTGCGAATTCCATACCCGCTGCCCGCTGGCGCAGGACATCTGCCGCAGCGTGGCACCGCCTGAAACCGCGGTGGACGGCGCCGGCCACAGCGTGCGCTGCCATTTCCCAAATGTCCGCAGTCTGGGTGCCGCCGCATGAGCGGCCCCCGGTGCGACAGCAAGTGTGTGCGTGCCCTCCCTCAGCCTCCAGCGATGGACCCGGATCCCCATGAGACTTGATCGACGCGAAGTCCTGACCGCCCTTGCCGCCCTGGGCCTGGGGGCCTCGGCGCTGGGCCGCGCCCAGGCCGTGATGGCGCAGGATCTGAAGATCCTGCGTGTCCAGAACGACACCGACATCCAGAACCTGGACCCTGCCTTGCGGCACGGCTGGTACGACGAGATGCCGATGTACGCGATCTTCCAGGGCCTGTGCCAATACAAGAGCGGCGAGACCTGGGGCTGGCAGCTGGACGCCGCGTCCGAGCTGACCCAGGTGGACGACAAGACGATCAGCTTCACCCTGAAGCCCGGCCAGATGTGGACCGGCGACTTTGGCGAGATGACGGCCGAAGACGTGAAGTACTCGTTCGAGCGCTTCCTCGATCCCAAGCTGGAAGCCGTCTACAAGGAGGAGTGGGAGGCCCTGGACCGCGTCGAGGTGCTCGACAAGTACAAGGGCGTCATCCACCTCAAGACCGCCTATGCGCCGCTGTTCACGATCACCCTGCCCAGCGCGTCCGGCATCGTCGTCTGCAAGGCGGCCCTGGAGAAGAACGGCGGCAAGATCGAGACCGATCCCTTCGCCACTTCCGGTCCCTACAAGATCAAGGCCTGGACCCCGCGCGAGAAGCTGGTCCTGGATCGCAATCCCGCCTGGACCGGCACCGCCCCCTATTTCGACGAAATCCACCTGATCCCCATCGTCGACCTGAAGACGGCCGAGATCGGCTACCAGGCGGGCGACCTCGACATCACCAAGGTGGCCTTGAGCTCGGTCCCCCAGATCCAGAAGGCGGCAGACCCGAAGACGACGCTCAGCACCGCCCCGGCGCTGGCCTACATCTGGATGGGGATGAACGTCGAGCATCCCAAGCTGAAGGACGTTCGCGTCCGCCGCGCGATCCAGCACGCGATCGACGTGCCGACCATCCTCGACACGACCTTTGGCGGCGCGGTGGCGCCGGCGCTTGGGGTCGTCCCCTCATCCCTGCCCGGTGCGCGCACGGCGCTCCTCTATGGCTACGACCCTGAGAAGTCCAAGGCCCTCCTGGCCGAGGCGGGGGTCAGCGACCTGTCGCTCAAGATCGACTTCTCGGCCGACACCGACTACTCGACCATCGCCCAGATCATGCAGGCTCAGCTGGCCGAGGTTGGCATCACGCTGGAAATCACGCCCATGGACCGCGCGGCGTTCAGCGCCTCGCACATGGAATCCAAGGGCGAGGCCTGGAAGGACAGCCAGCTCTTCATCGTGAAGTTCACGACCGGCCCCGACGCCAGCAACGTCACCGCCTGGTACACCTGCGACCAGGTTGGCGTGTGGAACTGGCAGCGCACCTGCGATCCCGCCTGGGATGCCGAGAACAAGGCCGCGACGACCGAGACGGACCCCGCCAAGCGCGCCGCCACCTATATCGACCTGCAGAACCGGCTGGAGGAGACGGGCGCCTATGTCTTCCTCTACCACGGCACCAATGCCTGGGTGAGCAAGGCCGCGATCAAGGGGGCCTACACCCCCGACGCCAAGTGGCTGATGTTCCGCGAAACCACCGGCGCCTGACCCCCTGCTACTCCTCCCCTACGTCCCCCGGTTTATCCGGGGGACCCATGAGCCGACCGGCAAGCACTCGGAACGGCTGGTTCATGGATGCCCCGCATAAACCGGGGCACGTAGGGGAGGGGATGACCTACCCCGGCAGCTTGGCCGCGACCGCCTCGATCTCGACGAACAGGGCGGGACTGGCCAGGGCCTTGACGAACAGCAGCGTCGTCGCCGGCGGTGGCGATGACAGCAGGGCCGCGGCGGCCCCCAGGAAATCGGGCACCATCGCCTCGTCCGTGAGGTAGATCGTATACTTCACGACGTCCTCAACCCCCATGCCAGCACCCGCCAGCACGGCCTTCAGGTTGGCGACGGCCAGGGCCGCCTGCCCTGCCATGTCGGGGGGGATCGCCCCGTCCGCGCCTTGTCCCACCTGGCCTGCAATGAACAGCAGCCGGGCGCCGGCCGGCACCTCCACCCCATGGCTGTAGAAATTCGGTGTCGAGGCCCCGTCCGGATTGAACTTGCGCAGCATTTGATCCTCCCGTTTGTGTCACGTTGTGCATCCTATCGTGACAAAATACAAAACGATAGGAACAAATAACGAACATTCTTGAGAGGCGCGATACGACCCCTGCGTGTGAACCACACAGGGTTTGCCTGGCTGTGCCTGGCCGGACGACAAGCCGGCTGGGCATGGACGGGAGGCGGGATGGAACAGGCGATCCAGGCATTCTTCACGCGCTACCAGGATCTGGTGAATCGCGCCCTCGCGGGAGAGGGGGTCGTACACGACCTGAGACCCATGTTTGCCGAGGCGACGATCGCCGCAACGCCCCAGGGCGTCACGACCGCGCGCAACGACGCCGACCTCGGCCGCGCAATGCAGGACGGCCATGCGCGGTATCGCGCGATCGGCACCCGGTCCATGGTGATCCGCTTCGTGGCGGTCCAGCCGATCGACGCCATGCACGCCCAGGCGCAGGTCGGATGGACCGCCGCCTATGCCCGGCCCGGGCGGCCCAACCTGCCGCTGGATTTCGACGTGACCTATTTCCTGCAGATGCGCGGCGGGCCGCCCCGCATCTTCGGCTGGGTCTCCGGCGACGAGGAGGGCCTGCTGCGCCAGCACGGCATCATCGCCTGAGCCCCAGAGTCTGTTTGCATATTCGCGGGGGTGAACGGATTCTCCAGAAGGGCTCTCAGCCCCCTGTGTATCAGAGCCTGAGCCTCAGACGTCGTAGTCGAGCACGACGGGGCCCCTTGGCACGGCCTGGCAGGTCAGGACGAAGCCCTGAGCCACTTCCTCGTCACTCAGGCCG
The DNA here is from genome assembly GCF_051903925.1 of Zavarzinia sp. CC-PAN008. Taxonomy (GTDB): domain Bacteria; phylum Pseudomonadota; class Alphaproteobacteria; order Zavarziniales; family Zavarziniaceae. Next base: position 2,948,147 of record NZ_CP173678.1, on the reverse strand, counting down.
TAATTCACCTTCATGGCCACCTCTCCCTCCACCACGCGGGCGCGGCAGGTGGCGCAGACCCCGCCCTTGCAGGCATAGGGCGCGGGCAGGCCGGCCGCGCGCACGCTGTCCAGCACGTTGCCCGCCTCGGGGCGGTAGGCGACAGGGACGCGACGACCGTCCAGCGTCACAGTCATCGGCACGGCGCCCGCAGTCGCGGCCAGCGCCTCGGCCGCCGCGCGCTGTGCCGGATCGGGCGCCAGCACGGTGAAGCGCTCGGCATGAATCGCTCCGGGCTCCACGCCGAATGCGGCCAGGGCAGCGCGCGCCTCCCCCATCATCGGCGCCGGCCCGCAGAGGAAGACGGCGTCCGGCGTGCCCGGCAGCAGCAGGCGGAGCGCCCGTTCGCAGCGTTCGCGGTCCAGGCGCCCGGCGAACAGCTCGACCTCGTCCACCTCGCGCGAGAGGAAGTGATGGACCTGCAGGCGACCGATATGGCGGTCCTTCAGCGCGGCCAGCTCCTCAAGGAACAGCACGGTCGAAAGGCCCCGGTTGGCATAGAACAGGGTGACCGCACTGTCCGGCTCGACCGCCAGGGCCGTGCGGATCAGCGACAGGACCGGCGTGATCCCCGATCCGGCAGCGATCGCCAGGTAGCGCCGCGCGCGGCCCCCCTCGAAGCCGAAGGTGAAGCGCCCGAACGGCGCACCCACCTCGATCCACTCCCCCGTCCTCAGCGTGCCGTTGGCAAAGCCCGACATGGCCCCGCCCGGCAGGTGCCGCACGGCCACGCGCAGGCTGCCGTCGCCGGGTGCGGAGCAGATCGAATAGGTGCGCCGGACATCCTCGCCCTCGATGACGCGGCGCAGGGTCAGGTGCTGGCCCGCCTTGAAGGCAAAGGTCGCGCGCAGGGGCTCCGGCACCGCGAACAGCAGCGAGACGGCATCCGGCGTCTCGCGCCGCACCTCGGCCAGCCGCAGGAAGTGGAAGCCGGGGGCCGCCTCGGGCGACGGGGGCGCTGTCTGGGTCAATGACATTTGAAACGGTCGAACGGTTCGCGGCAGTCGAGACAGCGCCACAGCGCCTTGCACGGGGTCGAGCCAAAGCGGCTGATCTCCTCCGTGGCGGCAGAGCCGCATTGCGGGCAGGCCACACGGGCGGCGGGCGACGGGGGTGCTATGCCATAGCGGCGCAGCTTCTCCCGGCCCTGGGCACTGATCCAGTCGGTGGTCCAGGCCGGTGCCAGCCGCGTCGTCACCGCCACCTGGTCAAAGCCGGCACCATCCAGCGCCGCGCGCACGCTGAGCGCGATGGCATGGGTCGCCGGACAACCGCTATAGGTCGGCGTCAGCACGACCGCCCCCTGGCCCTCGGCCTCCACCGCGCGGACGATCCCCAGGTCAACGACCGAGACGACGGGGATTTCCGGGTCCGGCACGCCTTCCAGCACCGACCAGATGGCGCCGGCGTCGACCGCGTCGCTCACCATGTCGCCCCCGGATTGGCCCGTGGCAGGGACTGCATGACCGCCAGCAGCGGCCCCAGGTGCTCGGAATGGTGCCCGCGCCGCCCGCCCAGCACGCCGCGCCGCGGCGTCGGCTGCGTCAGCGCCGCCGCATCCAGGGTCGCCGCGATCCGGCTGTCGAACGCAACGCGCAGGGCCGCCTTGTCCAGGCCGAAGCCGCGCTGCGCGGCACCGGCGTCCAGGTCGTCCGCCACGAACAGCTCGTCGACAAAGCGCCAGCACCAGTCCAGGCCGTCCACCATGCGCTGCCGGCTCTCGACCGTGCCGTCGCCCAGCCGCACGGTCCAGTCGGCGGCCAGCCGCGCGTGATAGGCCATTTCCTTCACGGCCTTGGCGGCGATCCCGGCAATGCGTGGCTCGGCCGCCTGCGCCAGTTGGCCATAGGCCAGTTCCGCCCAGGTGGCGAACAGCAGGTGGCGCGCGATGGTCCGGGCGAAGTCGCCGTTCGGCTGCTCCACCAGCAGGCAATTGGTGTAGTCCAGCGGCTCGCGGAGAAACGCCAGCGCATCGGCATCGCGTCCCGCCCCTTCGGCCTCCGCCGCCAGGTCCAGGAAGTGCGTCGCCTGCCCGATCAGGTCCAGGCCCATGTTGGACAGGGCCAGGTCCAGCTCCAGCGTCGGTGCATGCCCGCACCACTCCGCCACTCGCTGCCCCAGGACCAGCGCATCGTCCCCCAGCCGCAGGGCAAAGGCATGCAGCGTCGCGTCTGTCATGGCACAGGCCCAACAAGAACCACCTCATCCTGAGGTGCGGAGCGAAGCGGAGCCTCGAAGGATGGGCAGCCGGCGCTACGGCGGCCCATCCTTCGAGGCTCGCCGATGGCTCGCACCTCAGGATGAGGTGGAAAAAGAGCAACAACGAGAGCCATCAGATGTTCTTCACGTTCGCTGGCACGACATAGAAGGTCGGGTGGCGATAGACCTTGTCGGCCGCCGGCTCGAACAGGGGGCCCGCCTCGTCCGGGTCGGACGCGGTGATCGCGGCGGACGGCACCACCCACAGGCTCACGCCCTCCTGCCGCCGCGTATAGGCATCGCGCGCGGCGTCGATCGCCATGCGCGCATCGGCCGCGTGGATCGAGCCAACATGGCGGTGGGACAGGCCGCCCCTGGCCCGCACGAACACCTCCCACAGGGGCAGGTCCGCGCTCATGCCGCGGCCCGTTCGGCGGCGCGTGCCGCCTGCTTCTCCGCATGCGCCAGGGCCGCCTCGCGCACCCAGGCGCCCTCGTCCCAGGCGGCGCGCCTGGCCGCCATGCGCTCCTTGGCGACCGGCCCCTCGCCGCGGACCACGGCCGCGAACTCGGCCCAGTCGATCGCGCCGAAGTCGTACGAGCCTCGCGCCGCGTTCCAGCGCAAGTCCGGGTCCGGCACCGTCAGGCCCAGCGCCTCGGCCTGGGGCACCGTCACGTCCACGAACTTCTGGCGCAGTTCGTCGTTGCTCTCGCGCTTGATGCGCCAGCGGATGGATTGCGCGGTGTTGGGCGACTGGTCGTCGGGCGGGCCGAACATCATCAGGCTGGGCCACCACCAGCGGTCCAGCGCGTCCTGCGCCATGCGCTTCTGCGCGGCCGTGCCACCCGCCATCACCGTCATGATCTCGAAGCCCTGGCGCTGGTGGAAGCTCTCCTCCTTGCAGATGCGCACCATGGCCCGCGCATAGGGCCCGTAGGAGCAGCGCTGCAGCGGCACCTGGTTCATGATCGCGGCCCCATCGACCAGCCAGCCGATCGCACCGATATCCGCCCAGGTCAGGGTCGGATAGTTGAAGATCGTCGAATACTTGGCGCGGCCCTCGTGCAGCGCCTCGGTCATGTCCTGCCGGCTGGTGCCCAGCGTCTCGGCCGCGGAATAGAGGTACAGTCCGTGTCCCCCCTCATCCTGCACCTTGGCCAGCAGCACCGCCTTGCGCCGCAGGCTGGGGGCCCGGGCGATCCAGGCACCTTCGGGCAGCATGCCGACGATCTCGGAATGGGCATGCTGCGAGATCTGGCGCACCAGCGTCCGGCGATAGGCGTCGGGCATCCAGTCCTTGGGCTCGATGAAGGCATCGGCCGCGACGCGCGCCTCGAACGCTTCCGTCAAGGCCTCGGTCAAGGTCTGCTCGTCATGCGCCATCACCAATCCTCCCTGGATCGACTCATATAATAACCCGACCGATCGGTCAATCAATCAGAGGATGCTGCCGCCAATCGTCCGGCTCAGGCCCTGGAACTCGGCGATCGCGCGCCCATCCTCGCCCCGCACCGACACGGCATAGACGCCACTGCGCCCCGCGAGGCTCTGCTCGCGCGCCTCCGCCACCAGGCGCTCGCCGGCAATCCCCTTGTCCAGGAAGACGATGGAGGCGGCTTGCGCAACGCAGGCCTGATTGCGCGAATTGCAGGCATAGGCGAATGCGGTATCGGCCAGCGCAAAGATCATGCCGCCATGGGCGATGCCGTGGCCGTTCAGCATGTCGGGCCGCAGCCGCATGGCCAGCCTGGAATAGCCCTCTCCCGCCGCCTCGATCTCGATGCCCCAGGCAGGTCCCGTCCCCTCCCGGGCCAGCATGGTTTCGGCAAGGCGCAGAGGGGTGACATCAGGCATGGGCGCTTGTCCTTGGATTGACCGACCGACCGTTCAATCATAGAAGCGAAGCAACGGCCGCAACAGGCCGCACCACAGGGGGATGCGTCGCGATGGGCTTTGCCACGATCCAGTTCACGCTCGACGGCGGCATTGCCCGCCTGGCCCTCAACCGCCCGGACAAGCTCAACAGCTTCACCGCCGAAATGCACGGCGAGATCGCCCAGGCCCTGACCCGGATCGAGGCGGAGGGTGCGCGCGTCCTGCTGCTGACCGGGGCGGGGCGCGGCTTCTGTGCCGGACAGGACCTGGCGGACCCCGCCATCGCCCCCGGCCAGCCCGGCCACGACCTGGGCACCACGATCGAGACGCACTACAACCCGCTGGTGCGCCGCCTGGCTGCCCTGCCCCTGCCCGTCGTGGCTGCGGTGAACGGCGTCGCCGCCGGGGCCGGCGCCAACCTGGCCTTTGGCTGCGACATCGTGATCGCCGCGCGCAGCGCCAGGTTCATCCAGTCCTTCGCCAATATCGGCCTGGTGCCGGATGGTGGGGGCACCTGGATCCTGCCACGCCTTGCGGGCCAGGCCCGCGCCATGGGCCTGGCCCTGACCGGCCAGCCGCTGCCCGCGGAACAGGCCGCCGCCTGGGGCCTGATCTGGTCCTGCGTCGACGACGACAAGCTGATGGCGGAGGCCGAGGCGCTGGTGGCCCGCTTCGCTACAGCCCCCACCCGCGGCCTGGCCGCGACCAAGAAGGCGCTGCGCGCGGCGTGGGGCGCCGACCTGTCGACCCAGCTCGACCTTGAGCGCGACCTGCAGCGCGAAATGGGCACCAGCGCCGACTACCAGGAAGGCGTCGCCGCCTTCCTCGAAAAGCGCAAGCCCGCCTTCACCGGGGCGTAGATCCTGCACATTTTGAATGACTTGATGGTCGATCCATAGTTCCCCGGATGATCTGGAGGACGTAGGGGAACGGGAGACCACGTCGCTCCCTCTCCCGCCGCGAAGCGGTGGGAGAGGGTTGGGGTGAGGGCAGGCCGCGCCATCTGAGCCGCCACCCAAGCATCAACCCGCAGGACGTCGCCCCCACCCTGCCCTCCCCCATCCCTTCGGGCCGGGGGAGGGTTCTGCGTCAGCCGTCCAGCACCACCGCGTCGCCGGCCTGCACCATGCCCTCGGCCAGGACGGCGCAATACAGGCCGGCGCAGGACTCGTGGTTGTCGCTGACCACCGCCAGGACCTGGGGATCGCTCTCCAGCGTCTCGGGGTCATAGGTGATCATCTTGCAGCGCGCATCGCGGCCCTGGACCGCGATGCGGACGCGCGCGCCGATGCGGATGGTCCGGCCGATCAGTGCGTCCTCGCCATAGCCCTCTCCCTCGTCCAGCGCGATGGTGAAGTTCATGCGAAAGCGCCGCGCGTCCATGGGCCGGCCCAGTTCGCGCCCCAGCTGGTCGATCGTCTGGCTGGAGATGATCGAGACCGGCGCGCAGTCGGTCAGCGCGCGGTCGGAGCGGACCAGCGCCAGCGTCTCACCCGCCTTCATGTCGTCGCCAAGCAGGGCCAGAACCGCCGGATCGTCGATCGCCATGCGCGTGCCGTCGGGCGCCGCCACGTCCAGCGCCAGCGCCTCCGCCCCCGGATAGAGCGGCGTGAGGCCGGGGCCCAGCGTCTCTGCCGCCTTCAGGTTCTCGGGCGCCAGCGCCCGCTCCGGCGTACGAAAGACCGGCTGCCAGTGCAGCATGTCGGGCCGCCGCCGCGCCGTCAGGTAGGGAAAGCCCGGCATCGCCGCCGAATGCTGGATGGCATAGAGCCGGTCGCCGAGCAGACCGGAAAAGCTGACGAACGCGCTGTCCATCTGCTCGCCGGCCATGCTCTTGACCGGAAAGCGCCAGATCGCCGCCACGCTGCCAAGCCGGGTCATCGCGCCTCCTCCCATTGTCGTTATTTCTCTCCGCGCCAGCCTAAGGGAGGTTGCGCCGCCATTCAGCTTGGATCGCGCCCGACAGCGAATATACTGACCGGTAGGACGTGCACATTCCGGGACACCGGCCGCCAGAGCCGGGAGGAGACACATTGGACAAGACGATTGAGGCCAACCCGGCGTCGGGCGCAGCATCGGGCAAGGGCCGCCGCATCCTCATCATCGGTGCCGGCCCCGGTGGCCTGTGCGCGGGGATCAAGCTGGCCCAGGCCGGGCATGACAACTTCACGATCCTGGAAAAGGGCACGGGCGTCGGCGGCACCTGGTATCACAACCGCTATCCCGGCGCCGCCTGCGACGTGCAGAGCCACCTCTATTCGTTCTCGTTCGAGCTGAACCCCGGCTGGAGCGAGACCTATTCGGGGCAGAAGGAGATCCGCGCCTATATGGAGCGGGTGGCCGAGAAGTACGGCATGCTGCCCCGCATCCGCTTCCGCACCGAAGTCGTGCGCGCGGTGTGGGACGAGGCCGCGGCGGTCTGGCGCCTGACGCTGGCCGGCGGCGAGGTGCTGGAGGCCGAGGTGGTGATTGCCAGCCTGGGCATGTTCAACGACCTGAACAGGCCCAACATCCCGGGCGAAGCCGACTTCCGCGGCACGCTGTTCCACTCGGCCGACTGGCCGCACGACCTGGACCTTCGGGATAAGCGCATCGGCGTGATCGGCAGTGCTGCCAGCGCCGTGCAGTTCATCCCCGAACTGGCCAAGGTCGCACGCCACCTGACCGTCTTCCAGCGCTCCGCCAACTGGGTCCTGCCCAAGGAGGATCGCGTCTTCTCCGATCAGGAACTGGCCGCGATGAAGGCCGATCCCACGATCGTCGAGCGCTACCGGCAGGAACTCTACGATTCGCTCGAAGGCTTCATCACCTTCTCGAACCCCGACGCACTGAAGGCGGCGGAAGAGGCCGGTCTCGCGAACCTGGCCCAGGTCCAGGACCCGGCAACGCGGGAGAAGATGCGCCCGCAGGGGCCCTTCGGCTGCCAGCGCCCGCTGATCTCGAACCACTACTACCCGACGTTCAACCGGCCCAATGTCGAACTGGTCACGGAGGCGATCACCCGCGTGACGCCCACCGGGATCGAGACGGCGGACGGTACGGTGCGCAACTTCGACGTCATCATCCAGGGCACCGGCTTTGCCGCGACGCGCTACCTGGCGGCGATCGACGTCGTCGGCCGCGGCGGCAAGCGGCTGGAGGACGCCTGGAAGGACGGGGCAGAGGCCTATCTGGGCATGACCACGACGGGCTTCCCCAACCTGTTCATGCTCTATGGCCCCAACACCAACAACGGCTCCATCATCTTCATGCTGGAATGCCAGGTGGCCTATATCCTGCGCCAGCTGGACCGGCTCCAGAACGAATACCTGGCCTGGCTCGACGTGAAGCCCCAGGTCCAGTCCACCTACAACCAGGCGCTCCAGCACGACCTGGCGACGGTCGGCGTGTGGAAGGCGGGCGGCTGCTCCAACTACTACCGCTCCAGCACGGGCAAGATCGTGACCCAGTGGCCGCACACGATGACCGAGTACAAGGCCCGTACGACACGCCCCGACCCGGAGGCCTTCGAGGCGGCGCCCCTGGCCACGGTCGCGTGATCCGGGCGTAGCCTGATCCCGACCCCCGCCTGAGTGCCGGCAGCCACGATCATGGGACTGCTTCATGTCCTTTCCGTGGCTGTCGCCCTGGGGTGCACGGCCGTGCCTGAGACCCTTCACCGGGAGCTGACGGCGCCCGGACCACAGGGGCCGCTGAAAGGGACACTGGTCCAGCAGGACGGTGACCCGCGCTCCCCGATCGTGCTGATCCTGCCTGGGTCCGGCCCCACGGATCGCGACGGCAACAACGCGCTGGGGGTCCAGGGCGGACCCTACCGGGTCCTGGCGGAGGCCCTGGGCAACCAGGGCATTGGGACCGTACGCATCGACAAGCGCGGCATGTTCGGCAGCGCCGCGGCCGTGGCCGATGCCAATGCCGTCACGATAGACGACTATGTTGCGGACACGCAGGCCTGGGTCAACGTGATCACCCAGACGCTGGATCGCCGTTGCGTTTGGCTGCTCGGCCACAGTGAAGGCGGACTGATCGCCCTTGCCGCCGCCGCCCGGGTGACGCCACTTTGCGGGTTGATCCTGGTCGCGGCACCCGGGCAGCGCATGGGGGATGTCCTGCGGGCGCAGTTGCGCGCCAACCCGGCCAATGCGCCGGTCCTGGACGACGCCCTGGCTGCCATCGCCCGGTTGGAAGCGGGAGGTCGGGTGGATGTCGCTGCGCTGCACCCAGGGCTCAAGGTCCTGTTCGACCCACAAGTGCAAGGATTCCTGATCAGTGCGTTTGCCCAGGATCCCACGGCCCTGGCCGCCGCTGTCGACAAGCCCATGCTGATTCTCCAGGGCGAGGCCGACCTGCAAGTCTCGGTGGCCGACGCGCGGGCGCTGGCTGCGGCTCAGCCGGCCGCCAGTCTGGTCCTGCTGCCGGACGTGAACCATGTCCTGCGCGCCGTGCCGCCCGGCGATGCACGCGCCAATCTCGCCAGCTACGCCGACCCCACGTGGCCCCTGGCCCCGTCCGTGGTCGGCGCCATTGCCCAGTTCATCGACCAGCACCGCTAGCTAGAAGCGCCGGGTCAGCCAGTCGACCAGGATGCGGTTGACCTCCTCGGGCTTCTCCTGCTGGACCCAGTGGCCGGCGTTCTCGATGCGCGCCACCTCCAGGTCGGGGATGAAGCGGGGCATCTCCCCCACCAGGTCGAAGGGAATGTAGTAGTCGTTCGGCACCTCGACCATCAGGCAGGGGACGTCGATCCGCTCGGGCGTGCCGGCCAGGAGGTGATGGTTGCGGGTGATGTTGCGGTAGTAGTTGATGCCGCCGGTAAACCCGGTCACGCGGGCCGCCTGGGTGAAGACGGCGATCTCGGCATCCGACATGAATTCGGGGCCGGCCAGCCCCTCGCTGGCCATCACGCTGAAGTGCAGGTTGCGGTAGTCGTCGGGCTTTTGCGCGAACGCCTCGCGCGACAGGCCACCGGCGCGGAAGAAGCCGCGGAAGGCCGCTTCCGGATCGGCAGCGAAAGCGTCGTCGACCAGGCCCGGCTGCTGGAAGACGGACATGTAGGTCCCCTCCCCCTTCGTCCGGCGCAGGTACGCGATCGGCTCCTCCCCGATATGGCGGAAGAACCGGTGCGGGATGTTCAGGCTGCCCAGGCCCAGCACACGATCGGGATGGAGGGCCGGCAGTTCCCAGGTGACGAGCGCACCCCAGTCGTGGCCGATGAAGATCGCCTTCTCCACATCGTGCGCGTCGAGCAGGCCGACCAGGTCGCCGGTCAGCTGCACGATGTCATAGGCCTCGACCGCCGCGGGCCGGCTGCTGCCGCCATAGCCGCGCATGTCGGGCGCCAGGACGCGATAGCCGGCCGCCGCCAGCGGCGCCATCTGGTAGCGCCAGGAATAGCCGAGCTCGGGAAAGCCATGGGCCAGGACGACCGTCACCGGTCCCTCCCCCAGCGCATGGACCGCCAGGTCGATGCCGTTCGTGCGGACCTGATAGGGCTCGGGCCAGGTGAAGCGCGCCATGGACCCCTCCCCCCTCAGCGCGGCCGGTGATCGAAGACGCGGCGGGCCTTGCCCTCGGACCGGGCAACGGCGCCGGCCACCGCGATCACCACCTCAGCCGACAGGCCCAGCCGGTCCTTGATGCGGTGGCCCAGCACGGCCCGCGCACCCGCACAGGCATCGTCGTCGACACCAGCCAACGCCTCGACCGTGATACTCAGATGGTCCATCGGCCCGTCCCGCCGCACGTCGATGCGGTAATGCGGGGCAAGGGCCGGGTGGTCCAGGATCAGTTCCTCGATCTGGCGGGGAAAGAGGTTCACGCCGCGCACGATCAGCATGTCATCCGTGCGGCCCAGCAGGCGCTCCAGCCGCCGCATCGGACTGCCCTCCACCGCCGGCAGCAGCGTCGAGAGGTCGCCGGTGCGATAGCGGATCAGGGGCACCGCCTCCTTGGTCAGCGTCGTCAGGACCAGCTCGCCACGCGTGCCGTCGGGCACTGGCTCGCCCGTCTCCGGCGAGACGATCTCAGGATAGAAATGATCCTCCCACAGGGTCAGGGCGCCGCGCGCATCGACCCGCTCCATGGCGACACCCGGGCCCATCACCTCGGACAGGCCATAGATGTCGAGCGCCGCCGTGCCCATGCGGGCCTCGATCTCGCGCCGCATCTCGTCGCTCCAGGGCTCGGCGCCGTGGATCCCGATGCGCAGCGCCGTCGCCCGCGGGTCGACGCCCGCGCGCTCCAGCGCCTCGGCCAGGACCAGCATGTAGGATGGTGTGCACGCGATGACCCGGGGCTTCAGGTCCACGATCAGCTGGACCTGCCGCTCGGTCTGCCCGCCCGACGCCGGCACCACGGCCAGCCCCGCCTTCTGTCCCCCGTCATGCAGGCCAAGCCCGCCGGTGAACAGGCCATAGCCATAGGCATTGTGCAGCACGTCGCCCGGCCGTGCCCCGGCCGCCAGCAGCGACCGCGCCACAAGGTCGGCCCAGCGGTCCAGGTCTCCTTGCGTATAGCCGACGATGGTGGGCTTGCCCGTCGTGCCGGAGGAGGCATGGATGCGCGCCACCCGGTCCTGGGGCACGGCGAACATGCCGAACGGATAGTGCTCGCGAAAGTCGCCCTTGCGCGCGAAGGGGAACAGGGCCAGGTCCGACAACTGCTTCAGGTCGCCGGGGGCCACGCCGCGGGCCGCGCAGGCGGCGCGGAAATGCGAGACGTTCTCGTGGGCGTGGCGCACCGACCATTTCAGGCGGTGCAGCTGCTCCGCGGCCAGGGCATCGCGCGAGGCGTGTTGCAGGTCGTCGAACACCGGTGCCGCGCGCGTGGCCATGTCACTCCCCCTACATTCCTGGGCGTTGCCCCTTTGTCGGGTGCTGAACGCCATTCCACCATTATTACCTGACCGGTCAGTCAGTCAAACACGGGCGCTTCCCCGCCGGAATAGCTGATTGGGCCAAGGGGTCTTGCCTGGATCGGCGCATGTGCGCATATCGCAGGGAACTGCTCGCCATGCGCACGGAAGGGATGTCCGCCATGCTGTTCTCGAAGTCCAAGCAGGTCATGCCCCGGCCCGAAGAGGCCTTGAAGGGCCGCTCCATGCCCATGCCGGTATCGGGCCGCCACTTCGTCAACGGCAGCGCCATCGTTCCGCCGTTCCCGAGCGGGAGCGAGGTCGCGATCTTTGGCCTGGGCTGCTTCTGGGGGGCGGAACGCAAGTTCTGGCAGACCCCCGGCGTCATCACCACGGCTGTCGGCTATGCCGCGGGCTTCACGCCCAATCCCAGCTACGAGGAGGTGTGCAGCGGCCGCACGGGGCACAATGAAGTGGTCCTTGTCGTGTTCGACCCCGCCCGCGTCAGCTATGAGCAGCTGCTCAAGGTGTTCTGGGAAGCACACAACCCCACGCAGGGAATGCGCCAGGGCAACGATGTCGGCACCCAGTACCGCTCCGGGATCTATGCGACGAGCGCGGCCCAGCGCGACGCGGCCGAGGCCTCGCGCCAGCGCTACCAGCAGGCGCTGAGCGCGCGGGGCTTTGGCGCAATCACGACCGAGATCATGGACGCGCCCGACTTCTATTATGCCGAGGAGTACCATCAGCAGTACCTGGCCAAGGTGCCGAACGGCTATTGCGGCCTGGGCGGCACGGGCGTGTCCTGCCCCGTCGGCCTGACCGAGGGCGTGGCGGAGGCGCGGCCCCTGGCATCGGTCGCCGAATAGCCGGCGTTGCGGAATCGTGCACGCGGGGTTTCCCATCTGGTCCCCGTGTGCCCGTGGCCGCCCCGCGCCACCTGTACTAGGCTCGAGCGCCGGACCGGGATGCTGCCCGGCCGGCGCAGGGTCAATCCAGGGTTGCCATTCGACCCGTTGCCCGACCAGTTCAAAGGAGCTTGAGCTCGATGATCCGTCGTTCCGTCCTCGGCCTTGCGGCTGCCGCCCTTCTCGCCATCCCCGCTGCCCAGGCGGCCCCCTGGAAACTGGACGAATCGCATACGCAGGTGCTGTTCTCGGTCAACCACCTGGGCTTCTCGACCGTGCACGGCTGGTTCGGCAAGGGCCAGGGCACACTCGACCTCAACCCCGAGAAGCCGGCCGAGAGCAAGGTCACCTTCACGATCGACGCCGCGAGCGTGCAATCGGGCTGGGCCGCGCGTGACGAGCACCTGAAGAACAAGGACTTCTTCAACGTCGAGCAGTTCCCGACCATCACCTTCACCTCGACCAGCGTCGAGGTGACGGGCGAGAAGACGGCCAAGGTGACGGGCGACCTGACCCTGCTGGGCGTGACCAAGCCGGTCGTGCTCGATGTGACGCTGAACAACATGGGCCCGCATCCCATGAACCAGAAGCAGGTTGCGGGCTTTACCGCGACAACCACGATCAAGCGCAGCGAGTTCGGCATGAGCTATGGCGTGCCGGTCGTCGGCGACGAGATCCCCCTGATCATCAACACCGAAGCGACGCCGGAATGATGCGACGACCGGCGTCGCGGGCCCGGGCGCAGGCGCGTTCGGGCACGGCGCATGGCGCGGTGCGTGCTTGGCTTGCCGCCGGGGCGCTCACCGCCCTGGCCCTGGCTTGGGCGACCCAGGCGCGCGCCGCCGACTACACGCTCGATCCCGCCGCCAGCAGCCTCAGCTTCACGGCAACGGCGGGCGGCGCGCCGGTCGAGGGGCAGTTCAAGACGTTCTCCGCCACCATCCGCTTCGATGCGGCCGACCTGCCAGGATCGAAGGTGGAGGTCGTGATCGACACGCCCAGCGCCACGACCGGCGACGCGCAGCGCGACGGCATGCTGGTCGGTGGCGACCTGTTCGACGTGGCCAACTTCCCCCAGGCGCGCTTCGCGACGAAGTCGTTCACCGCGGGCGACGGTGGCCAGTACCAGGTGGTGGCCGACCTGACGATCCGCGACGTCACGCGGGAAGTGACGCTGCCGGTGACGATCGGGACCAGTGACAGCGGCGCCAGCGCGTCCGGTGAACTGGTCATCGACCGCCTGGACTATGGTGTGGGCAAGGGCCTGTTCGGTGACGAATCGACCGTCGCCAAGCCGGTCACCATCCGCTTCTCGATCAAGGCAGGGAACTGATCATGGCGGCACGCAGCAGCGCGACCGAGTGGGGCAGTGTCGCCAAGGCGTTCCACTGGCTGACCGGCCTCCTCGTGGTCGGCATGGTGGCGCTGGGCTGGACCATGGCGGCGGTCACCGACAACGCCCTGAAGTACGAGCTGTTCCAGTGGCACAAGTCGTTCGGCTTCACGATCCTGGGCCTGACGGTGCTGCGCCTGCTATGGCGCCTGACCGGCCCGACGCCAGCCCTTCCGGGGCACATGTCGCTGGCCGAGCGGGCGGCTGCCACGCTGACGCATTGGGGACTGTACCTGGTCCTGTTCGCGCTTACTTTCACCGGCTGGGTCGCGATCTCCACCTCCGCGTTCCAGGTGCCGACCCTGTGGTTCGGCCTGGTGCCGATCCCGAACCTGATGGGACCCGACCAGGAGCTCCACAAGTCGGCCGAAGGCGTGCACGAGGCGCTGGTCTGGGTGCTCATCGCGCTGTTCGTGCTGCATGTCGCAGGCGCGCTGTTCCACCACTTCGTCCGGCGCGACCAGGTCCTGCGCCGCATGCTGCCGTTCAGCCGGGCCTAGGCGGCTGGGCGCGGGTGGCCAAGGTCACCCGGTTGCGGCCGTCCCGGCGCTCGTAGCGCACGTCCATCAGCGTCTTCAGGATATAGATCCCCAGACCCCCCTCCTGCCGCTGGTCGGCGCCCAGCATCAGGTCGGGATCGGGATGGGCCGTCGGGTCGAAGGGCTGGCCGTCGTCCTCGAACAGCAGGACAAGGCCGGCGGGCGCCCGCTCAAGGCGGATCCGGACCTCGCCCGGGCCATCCAGGCCGCACCGCCCGTGGGTCGCGGCGTTGACCAGCAACTCCTCCACGGCAAAGGCGATGTCATAGGTGTGCTCCGCCTGTCCGGCGGCCGCGCAATAGGCCGCAACCTGCTGGGTCAGGGAGCGCAGGGCACTGGCGTCGGCAGGCAATGTGACATCCATCACCCCATAGTGCCGAAGGCTTGGACGTGATGCAGCCTTCGCCGCATAGTAGTGTCGATATTGCTGCCGGCGGTGGGCCGGCCCTGCCGGGAATGCAAGATGCGGAAAGCGTGGCAAGGTGCTGCTTGTGCCATCGTCCTGCTGCTGGCCGGACCCTGCCTGGCCCAGGGTGCGTCCGCCGAATCTCCGATCGGCAAGGTCCGCACCCTGGCGGGCAGCGTGACGATCGAGCGCGACGGCACCAGCCTGACACCCGCGATGGGCGAGCCGATCTTCCAGCAGGACGTGCTGGTGACCGGCATGAACGGCAGCCTGGGCGTCGTCATGATCGACGACACGGTCCTGTCGCTGGGGCCTGACAGCGAACTGATCCTGTCCGATTACGCCTTCGATTCAGGCGCCTATGAGGGGCGCATGACCGCCGACATGCGGCGCGGCACCCTGGCCCTGACCTCGGGCGAAATCCCCAAGGCCTCGCCCGGCGCGCTCCAGGTCCGGACCAACCGGATGATCATGGGGATCCGCGGCACCACCATCCTGGTCAGCGCGGAGTAGAGCCATGGCCCATATGGCGGCTGTTCCGGTCCTGGCGCTGGGCCTGCTTGCGGCCGCCTGCGCGGCACCGCGCGACACGGTGGTGCTTGTCCCCAGCGCCGACGGCCATGTGGGTGCCGTCAGCGTGCGCGACCGCGACGGGGCAGAGACGCTGCTCGACCAGTCCTATGCCTCGGCCGAAAAGGGCGAACGCAACCCGTTCGGACCTTCGACCCGCAGCCGGCAGGAGATCGACGCCCTGTTCGGCCCGGCCCGCGCGGCGCAGCCCGACATGCCGGCGCATTTCCGGCTCTATTTCAAGATGGACAGCGCCGACCTGACCCCTGAGTCGGAAGCCGACTACGCCCGCATCTTCCCCGAAATCCGGCGCCGCGCCTCGTGGGATATCGAGGTGATCGGCCATACCGATTCGACGGGCGACGCCGCCTATAATCGCGAGCTTTCGGTCGAGCGGGCGCGCGCCATGGCCGAGCGGCTGGTGCGCGACGGCATTCCCGCCGACCGCATCGAGATCGCCGGCCGGGGCGAAGCCGACCTGCTGGTCGCGACCCCCGACGAAACCTCCGAACCCCGCAATCGGCGCGTGGCCATCACGGTCCGCTGAGCGCCCTTCAGTCCCCTCACCGCCTTGTGGGGGAGACCTATCCCGCGCCACCCGCCGCGGCCCCCGGTCCAAGCCAGCGCACGACCAGGAGGGTGATGTCGTCGGCGACCTCCGCCCCCTTGGCGAACTGCTTCAGGTCGCCATAGATGCCCTGCGCGACCATCTCTGCCGATGACCCGGGGGCCACGTCCGCGAAGGCCGCGCGGATGCGCGCCTCGCCATAGAGGCGGTCCTGCGTGTCCCAGGCCTCACTGACGCCGTCGGTGTAGAGGACCAGGGTCGTCCCCGGCTCAAGCCGCACCATCTCCACCGGATAGGCGAACTCGTCCAGGATGCCCAGCGGCGGCCCGCCTTCGGTCGGCAGGGCGTCGATCGCGCCGGACCCGGTGCGCACCAGCGGCGCATCGTGGCCGGCCGAGCAGTACGACATCTCCCCCGTCTCCGTATCCAGCACGCCTGCCAGGACGGTGACGAACATGCCGTCGTTCCCTTCCTCCATCATCGGCACGTTGGCGGCGGCGATGTGGCTGTTGGCGCCGTCCATCAGTTGGGACAGGGCGCCATCCTGCTGCGCGGCCAGCCGGTGGAGGATGTCGCGCGTGACCGCCATGAACAGGGCTGCCGGGATGCCCTTGCCCGAAACGTCCGCGATCGCAAAGAACAGGTGCCGCTCGTCGACCAGCAGGAAGTCATAGAAGTCGCCGCCCACACCGCGCGCCGGCTCGATGATGGCGTGCAGGTCGAAGTCCTGCCGTTCGGGGAATGCGGGAAAGCGGCGGGGCAGCAGGCCCATCTGGATCGTGCGCGCGGCATCGACATCGGCCTGGATGCGCAATTCCCGCGTCTGCGCCTGGGCAAGTTCGCCCGCCACCTGCCGGCGGACCCGGATCTCGTGCAGCAGCGTGCCGCCCTGTACCGGCAGGAACAGCACCAGCGCCGCCAGGGCCGCTGCCGTGCCGTCGATCAGCAGGCCGCCGACAAAGGCCCCGAAGCTGAGCGCCAGGGCGCCCGCCATCACCAGGAAGACCAGGGGCAAAGCCAGGCGCGGATGCTGGTAGGGCAGGCCCAGCACGACCAGCAGGCCCACCGCCAGCAGCAGGCCAAGCTCCGCCCACAGGCCCCAGGCGGGCCAATCCAGATACTGCTGGGCCAGGAACGAATCGAGCAGCTGGGCGTGGATCTCCACCCCCGGCATGGCCGGATCGACGGGCGTTGCCTTGCTGTCGCCAAGGCCCGCCGCCGTCGCCCCGACAAGGACCAAGCGCCCGGCCAGGGCGCCTGGCGGCACCTGCCCCTCGATCACCTGATAGGCCGGGATGATGCGGGGAGCGGACAGGGCGCTGGGCTGCAGCCGGACATGAACGCGGCCCTGGCGATCCACCGGAATGCGAATGTCGTCCAGGCGGATCGCGTCAAGGCCGCGCGCGCCGACCTCCACGACGAAGGGCTGCCGCCGGCCGGCCTGGTCCAGCGTAGCCAGGGCCATCATGTCCAGCGTCAGCGCGGGCGCATAGGTGGGCGTCACCCGCCCGGTCGCGTCGGCCAGGACGCGCGCCATCAGCAGCGGGATGCCGCGTGGCACGGCCCCGCCTTGCGCGATCAGGCCGGCGCCGGGCGCCGCGCGACGCAGCGCGCTGTGGCTGGCTGTAACGCTGGCGAAACGGCCCAGCCAGGGATAGGGCTCGCCCCCCTGGCCCAGGATCAGCGTGGCGGGCAGCGGCGCGCGGGGCCCGACCTGGACCCCGTCATTGGGCGCCATGGCCAGCACGACGGGAGCCGCCTTCAGCGAATCGCGCAGCCGGTCGTCGTCGCTGGGCAGGGCCTCCAGCATCGCCTTGACATCGGGCGCCAGGTCGGCGCGCAGCCGTGCGAGCGAGGCCAGGGAATGGCTGTCCCGCTCGGCGAAGATGATGTCGATGCCGATCGCCGCGGCACCCGCCTGGTTCAGCCCGTCGACCAGGCGCGCGACCAGGCTGCGCGGCCAGGGCCAGTTGCCGTAGCGGGACAGGCTCTCCTCGTCCAGCGCCACCACGCGGGCCGCCAGCGGACGCTGCGGCGGCGGGGCCCAGGCCTGCCACAGGTCAAAGGTCGCGTCGCGCACATTGTCGAGGAGGTCGGGCGGCGCTGGGCCCTGCACCGTCGCATTGCCGCTGCGGTCGCCACGTACCGCCACGGCCAGGACCATCAGGAGCAGCAGGCCAAGCCCCAGCAGCCGCGTCCGCGAGCGGTACCAGGGCGCGGACGGCTCAGGCTTCGATTTCAAGTCCGTCATAGGCCGAGCTGATCTGCAGGGGCGGCTCGCTCGGGCTCAGCTGGGCGAAGGCCTGCGTCTCGCCCAGGATCAGGTCGAGCATGGCGTCGTCGCAGGTCGGCTCGTGATGGAACAGGACCAGATGCTTCACATGGGCGAACTGCGCCAGTTCCACCGCCACCATGTTGCTGGAATGGCCCCAGTCCTCGCGGATCGAAACAGCGTCGGCCAGGGAGTACATCGTGTCGAAGACGACGACATCGGCGCCCCAGAAGAACTCGGTATAGGGATAGGCCTCCTCCGCCGTGTCGATCCGATGTTCGGAGTCGGTGGCGTAGACAACACTGCGGCCATTGCGCGTTGCCCGGTAGCCATAGGAGTCGCCGGTATGGCGCTGCTTCATGATGCGGAGGTCAAAGCCGCCGACATGGTGCGTCTCGTCCGGGTCCAGCACAACAAACTCGATCCTGGCGCCCAGGGCCTTGAAATCGACCGGGAAGGACGGCGCGCCGTGCTGCCGCTCGAACGCTTCCCGCAGTTCGGCGTGACAGCCATGGATGCGGATCACGTTGCCCGGCACATAGGCCGGCGTGAAGAACGGAAAGCCCATGATGTGGTCCCAGTGCAGGTGGGACATCACGATGTTGACGGGCACCGGCAGCTTGGGGCTGCCGTACTTCTGGATCAGGCTCTGCCCAAGGTCGCGCGCGCCCGATCCAAGGTCGAAGAAGAACAGTTCCTCCTGCCCGTCGACCAGCTGCACGCACGGCGAATTCCCGCCATAGGTTCCAGCGATCGAGAACGGCAGGCCGTCCAGATAGGCCTCAACCGCCTTCTCGCTGGTCAGGTCGATCCCCTTGGCCCGCAGCAGCGCCTCGCGCAGCTTGGCGCGGACCGATGCCGACGTCAGCGCAGTGGGCAGGGAACCGCGGGTGCCCCAGAACTTCACCTTCATGGCCGGTCGTCTCTCACGCGGTGGGCACCTGGCTGTGTTCGATGAGGACGGCGTTCAGGATTTCCACGCGGCCACCGCCTCGTCCACCGTGTCGAAAATCGGCAGGACATAGGAGAATCGCGCGATCGCGAAGATCTTGCGCACCTCGGGCTGAAGGCCGCCCAGGCCGACCCGGGCGCCCTTGGCCGTCGCATGCTTGGCCGCCGCCATCAGGGCGCGCAGGCCGGCGGTGCTGACATAGTCGACGCCGGAAAAGTCGCACAGCACCTTGGCCTGGGGCGTGAGGGCCGCCAGCACCCGCTGCTGGAAGGCCTGGCTCGACTCGTGATCGATCCGCCCCCGCGGGGCCAGGATCGCGACATCCCCGTTTCTGCGCTCGGCCACGTCCAATGTCTGCCCCTTTGTCTGGCGTCCGCCCCGTGTTCCCCGATGCTGGTCATTTCCGCCGCCATGCGCAAGGCAAGGGCACACGCATCGCAAGGAACAATGGGCCGGCGCGCGACTTCAGCCTGCGCAGAACCCGACCGGTTCACCGACAGTCGAAAGGTTGCGTCAATGACCCGTTTCCAGACCCTGCGCTCCACCACCCTGGCCAGCGTTCTCGCCCTGGCGCTTGCGGCCCCCGCGGCGATGGCGGCCGACCAGTCCATGTCGCCCGACGGCACCCCCACGGGCCTGGGCGGCGGCATGGCCGAGCGCTTCACGATCGAGGCGGCGTCCTCGAACATCACCGACATCAAGGCGTCGGAACTGGCGATCCAGCGCTCGCCCACGCCCACCGTGCGCGAGTACGCGACCCAGCTTCTCGCCAGCCAGCAGAAGGCGCAGCAGGAACTGACCCTGATGGCCGGACAGGCGGGCAAGAACGCGCCCATGACCCCCAACCAGGAGGATGCGGCCCAGCTTGAGGAAATGGCCCAGCTGGACGGTGCCGCGTTCGACCGGGCCTATCTGGACTATCAGGTCACGGCGCGCACCGAGTCGGTGAGCCTCCTGGGCCAGCAGGCGGCCGACAGTTCCGACCAGAACCTGCAGCGCTATGCCAAGGCGAACCTGCCGGAAGCGCAGGCGCAGCTGGAGCAGGCCAAGCTTCTGGCCGGCCAGATGGGCGTCGCCGCCCAGTAGCCGCGGCAAGCCAGCCGACAGCGATGGCGCCGGGCGATCCGCCCGGCGCTATTGCGTCTTCAGCGGCACGATCACACTGATGGCACCGGGCTCCTGGCGGATTTCCGCCCGGAGCTGCCGCGCCAGAAGTCCGGCCAGCCGCTCCCCCAGGGGATCCAGCCGCTCGATGGGTTCGCCCAGCCGGACGGCGATCCGCAGACCCCCTTCCCCCGCCAGTGCCAGGTCCAGGCCGCCAGCCTCGTCGCCATGCCGCGAGCCATCCCCGTCGCGACCCTTCAGCAGCGACATCAGCACCTCGTTGCAGAGCAGCACCAGGGCAGAGGCCCGATCGCCAGGCAGTGCCGCCTCTGCGACTGCATCGTCACCCCCGGCGACCCCACCCCCAAGAGCCAGTTGATCGCCCAGCGCCACCAGCGCCGGGGCGAGCGGTATGCGCGTCATGTCGGCCGCCTGGAAGACCTGGTCCTGCATCAGGGCGACACAGCGCACCCGCTGAACCGCATCCTCCAGCTGGACCCGCAGGGTCGGGTCCTTGAGGTAATGGGCCTGCAGGCCGAGCAGGCTGATCACCACCTGGAGATTGTTCTTGATGCGATGCTGCAGGCGGGCCACACGGTGGTCGGCGCTTGCGGCGGCGGTGACGAGGTCCGTGACCTCGACCGCCCGGCCGTCGAGCGCAGCCCGGCCCGCATTCCCCGGTGCCAGGATCATGCGCAGCCAGCGCGTGGCCCCGCCGACCAGGATCGCGACATCGCAGCCGCCGCCACCCCGCGCCGCCAGCTCCGCCAGGGCGGCGATGGCGCCCGGCGCGCCCTCAGGCTCCAGCAGTGAATGCCAGCCGCTGCCCAGCATGTCGACCGGCTCGACGCCCAGGGCTCGCCAGCCATCTCCCACCGTGACCCAGCGGCCATCGGGTGCAGCACCCCAGTCCAGGTGCGGCAGCGGCGACAGCGTCATGGGCGCTTCCTCGATCGGCTGATTCTTTGGGTGGCCCCGCCAAGGATACGGGACCCAAGCAGCCGCGGCGACCGGATAACGGGGCACCCCGACGACGCGCGCACAGTCCTGGAACCAAAATCCAGCCGGGGCATTATCACCGGACAATGACACCGGATTGGGCCCCTGCCATGCGCTTTTCCCAGCCGGGGAACGGGGACCCGGCAGCGTGCCCGCCGGGTCCCCTGGCCCCGGTGCACGCCGGCCTCTCCCGATGCGACGCAGCCAACAGCCTCGACGATCCCCAGGATGCGGCAGGGGAGCTCAAGGCGCACAAGGAATGGAGCAGCAACGCTATGCCGCCGCCCTCGGCCGGACCCAGTCCCGGATTCGGCCGCCCCCGCGCTGCGGCCCTGCGCGGCCTGCGCCTTGTCGTGGTCGAGGATGAGCTGATCTCGGCCCTGTATCTTGAGGAACTGCTGATGGCCTCCGGCGTCACCGTCGCGGCGACCGTCGGCTCCGAGCCGGAGGCCTGCACGACGATCGAGCGCCTGCGCCCGGACTTCGTGCTCATGGACATCCGCCTGGCGCGCGGCGGCGATGGCATCCGCACGGCCCAGCAGGTCTACCAGCGCACCGGCATCCGCTCGCTGTTCGTGACCGCCCATACGGATGGCGGCACCCTCACCCGCGCCGCGCCGGCAGCGCCTCTGGGCTTCTTGTCCAAGCCCTATAGCCCGGAGCAGCTCATCTCTGCCCTGCTCCAGGCTGTGGCCCAGCTCAAGCCACACTGAACCCCGCGCAGGCCAGCCTTTTCCACCCAAAGGCTGGACAAGCGTCCCGCGCCCGCTATGGTCGCGCCATTTCGGCGAGGCTGGACGCAAGGGCACGGAGCGCAACGCGCGCGCCTTGGCCCCCGCCGTTGCGAGGGAGAGGCAGAACATGCGCGTGTACTACGACACCGATGCAGACGTTAACCTGATCAAGGGCAAGAAGGTCGCGATCGTCGGCTATGGCAGCCAGGGCCACGCCCATGCGCTGAACCTGCGCGATTCCGGCGTGAAGGATGTCGCCGTCGCCCTGCGCACCGGCTCCCCCACGGTGAAGAAGGCCGAAGGCGAAGGCCTGAAGGTCATGGACCCGTCGGCCGCCGCCGCCTGGGCCGACATCGTCATGGTCCTGGCCCCCGACGAGCTGCAGGGCGCGATCTATCGCGACCACCTGGCCGCCAACATGAAGGAAGGTGCCGCCCTTGCCTTCGCCCATGGCCTCAACATCCATTTCCGCCTGATCGAGGCGCGTCCCGACCTGGACGTGTTCATGATCGCGCCAAAGGGCCCCGGCCACACGGTGCGCAGCGAATACCAGAAGGGCGGCGGCGTCCCCTGCCTGGTCGCGGTCGCGCAGAACCCCTCCGGCAATGCGCTCGAGATCGCGCTGTCCTATGCCAGCGCCATCGGCGGCGGCCGCTCCGGC
The DNA here is from genome assembly GCF_051903925.1 of Zavarzinia sp. CC-PAN008. Taxonomy (GTDB): domain Bacteria; phylum Pseudomonadota; class Alphaproteobacteria; order Zavarziniales; family Zavarziniaceae. The sequence continues at coordinate 2,926,075 of NZ_CP173678.1, read as the reverse complement.
GTGATCGAGACCAGCTTCCGCGAGGAGTGCGAGACCGACCTGTTCGGTGAGCAGGCCGTGCTCTGCGGCGGCCTGACCGCCCTGATCCAGGCTGGTTTCGAGACCCTGGTCGAGGCCGGCTACGCGCCCGAGATGGCCTATTTCGAGTGCCTGCACGAGGTGAAGCTGATCGTGGACCTGATCTACGAGGGCGGCATCGCCAACATGCGCTACTCGATCTCGAACACGGCGGAATACGGCGACTACACGCGCGGCCCCCGCATCGTGACGGCCGAGACCAAGGCAGAAATGAAGCGCATCCTGGACGATATCCAGTCCGGCCGCTTCGCCCGCGACTGGATGCTGGAGAACTCCGCCGGCCAGGCCAGCTTCAAGGCGACCCGCGCCATCCAGGCCCAGCACCCGATCGAGGACGTCGGCGGCAAGCTGCGCGCCATGATGCCCTGGATCGCCAAGAACAAGCTGGTCGACAAGGCCAAGAACTGAGCGTCTCTTCGGGCGCCTGCGAAAGGGCCGCCGGGCAACCGGCGGCCCTTTTTCGTTTGTGCTAGGCTGATGCCGTGACTGCCTGAGGGCCCCATGGCTGACGCCGCGCAGCGCCAGATGACGATCGAGGAGTTCCTGACCTGGGACGACGGTACCGACACGCGCTACGAATTGCGCGGTGGCGTCCTCGTTGCGATGTCGCCGGGAAGCCGAGCGCATCAACGGATGATTCCCGCGCTGGCAGTCGCCGTCGGTGGCGTACTCCGCGGGCGCAAAGGTTGCGAACAAAGAAGCGAGGCGGGCATCCTCTCGCCTACTCGCGATCTCACCTATTATGTCGTCGACCTTCTGATCACATGTTCAGAGCGCGACCGCGAAACACCCTATGCGCAAGACCCCATCCTCATCGTGGAGGTCCTGAGCAAGTCTACTGAGCGGGTTGATCGCCGGACCAAGCTCCCAGATTTCCGTGCCATCCCCTCCGTCGAAGAGATCCTGCTGATCGACCCAGAGAAACCGCATTGCGAAGTTCATCGCAGGACCGGAGACGGCCGCTGGCTGGTCGACCTCATCCGCGGCCGCGACCAGCATCTTGTCCTCGAGTCGATCGGCCTCAAGGTGCCGCTGTCCGAACTCTACCCCGACATTCCCGACGACGATCTGTAGCCCCGCCGCCCGCCGCGACGAGTCGTCCCGGCCGCGCGCACACCGGGTTTCTTGTGACGGGCACGTCAAGCCGCTAGAACGTGCGCCTTAAGCCGGGGCAAAGAGCAGTTTCAGGGCAGGCGCAGCGGCGTCCGGCTGGGAGTCCAGAATTCATGTTTGGGAAGCTGCTCGGCATGCTGTCGGCCGACATGGCCATCGACCTCGGCACCGCGAACACCCTTGTCTACGTTAAGGGCCGCGGCATCGTCCTGAACGAGCCGTCGGTCGTCGCCATGGTCAACAACCGGGGCAAGAAGCAGGTCCTGGCCGTGGGCGACGAGGCCAAGATGATGCTGGGCCGCACGCCCGGCAATATCGAGGCGATCCGGCCCCTTCGCGACGGCGTCATCGCCGACTTCGAAGTCGCCGAGGAGATGATCAAGCACTTCATCCGGAAAGTGCACAATCGCCGCTCCTTCGCCTCGCCCCAGATCATCGTCTGCGTCCCCTCCGGCTCGACCGCGGTCGAGCGCCGCGCCATCCAGGAATCCGCGGAATCCGCCGGCGCCCGGCGCGTGTTCCTGATCGAGGAGCCGATGGCGGCGGCCATCGGCGCCGGCCTGCCGGTGACCGAGCCCACGGGCTCGATGGTCGTCGACATTGGCGGCGGCACGACGGAAGTGGCCGTCCTGTCGCTGGGCGGCATCGTCTACGCCCGCTCCGTCCGCGTCGGCGGCGACAAGATGGACGAGGCGATCATCGGCTATATCCGCCGCAACCATAACCTGCTGGTCGGCGAATCCTCGGCCGAGCGGATCAAGAAGGAGATCGGCTCCGCCTGCCCGCCCGAGGATGGCCACGGCCTGACCATGGAGATCAAGGGCCGCGACCTGATGAACGGCGTGCCCAAGGAACTGGTCATCAGCCAGCGCCAGATCGCCGAAAGCCTGGCCGAGCCCGTCTCCGCCATCGTCGAGGCGGTGAAGGTCGCGCTGGAGCACACCGCCCCCGAACTGGCCGCGGACATCGTGGACAAGGGGATCGTCCTGACCGGCGGCGGGGCCCTGCTGGGCAACCTGGACTTCGTGCTGCGCCACGCCACGGGCCTGCCCGTCTCGATCGCGGACGATCCCCTGACCTGCGTCGCCAAGGGGACCGGCCGCGCGCTGGAGGACATGAAGTCGCTCCGCACCGTGCTGGCCAACTCCTACTAGGTTCGGCCACTCGTCCCCATCCCCCGCCCCCCGTGCCCCGGTTGTTCATGGTTTCCCAGGACAAGCTTGGGGACGTAGGCCAGGGGGCGCAGGTGGGGGTGCAACCTTGCCGCCCGGTCGAACAATCCCGGCGGCTGCGGCTTCAGGCTTCGTGCAGATTTGCCTGAGAGGCTTAACGCTGCCGCAATTGGCTGCATCCTGAGGGCACGTCGCAGCGGAGCCAGCAGATCATGAGTCGGTCCCCCCGGATGGATGACAGGTGAGACAGCTGAACACAGGTCCCGTGCTGCGCCTGGCGCAGCCGCTGAAGCTGGTCGTCCAGCGCTTCGCCTATGCGACGCTGCTGGCGACGGCGGCGGGCCTGCTGATCCTTGGCAAGGCCGATGCTGTCCTGCTGGAGCGTGGCCGCACGTTCATCATGGACAACACCGCCCCCCTGCTCGACGCGATCAGCCGGCCGGTGACGGCGGTCCGCGAGATGGGGCGCAAGCTCAACGAACTGGCCAACGTCTACGACGAGAACGAACGCCTGCGCGAGGAGAACGCGCGGCTGCGCCTGTGGGCCGATGCCGCCCGCCAGATGCAGAAGGAGAACGAACGGGTCCGCGCCCTGACCCAGTTGCGGCCAGAGCCCGAGGGCCACTACATCGCCGCGCGCGTGATCGCGGATACCGGGGGGCCTTTCGTCCGCACCGTGGTGATCGACGCCGGCACGATCCACGGCGTGGCCGTGGGGCAGATCGTGCTGGACGACCAGGGCGTGCTGGGTCGGGTGACTGCGGCCGGTGAGCGCTCGGCCCGCGTCCTGCTCATCACCGATCTCAACAGCCGCGTGCCCATCCTGCTGGAATCGACCCACCAGCGCGGCGTCCTGGCCGGCAACAATGACGACACGCCCCGCCTGACCTTCCTGCGCGCCACCATCCGGCCCCAGGTGGGGGAGCGCATCGTGACGTCCGGCCATGGCGGCCTGTTTCCGCCAGGGCTTCCCGTCGGTATCATCGAAAGCGTCCGGGGGTCGGAGCCGCGCGTCCGGCCCTGGGCCGACTGGAGCCGGCTGGAATATGTCCGCGTCCTGCACTATGAGGGCCCGATCGAGGCGATCGAGACCGATGGCGGCCGCCCGCAATGGAACCGCGGCAGCGCCCGCGCGGCACCCGCGGCCGCCCCGGCCGAGGGTTCCGCGAGCGCACCAGCCACGGCACCCGCCGCCAACAGCCCGACGGCCGCGCCATGACGCCGGATGATCCGTCCAAGGGGGGCCTGAACAGCCTGGCGCCCATCGTCGTCGCGCTACTCTGCGTGCTCCTGGGCACGATCCGCATTGGCGTGCCACATTTCACCCTGGTCGCGGCGGTCTTGCCGCTGGTCGCCGTCTATTACTGGACAATCTTCCAGCCCATGCTGATGCCGGCCAGCGGCGTCTTCCTGATCGGTCTGACGCAGGATGTGCTGGGCAGCGGGCCGATCGGCCTGAACGCGCTGATCCTGCTTCTGGTCCACGGCTTCCTGAAGACGCAGCGGCGCGTCTTCGTGGCGCGCACCTTCCTGATCGCGTGGTTCGGCTTCGCCACGATCGCGACGGGGGCAGCACTTGTCTCCTATGCCGTCGCCTGCCTGTTCTATGGCACCCTGATCCAGCCCATGCCGCTGCTGACGCAGCTTGTGCTGGGCATCGCGATCTATCCCATCGGCAGCCTGGTCTTCAGCCGCATGGTGCCGCCTCCGCCCAAGCGGATCGGGGCCTGAGGGGGACGCGCCGCGATGGGCCAGCAGAACGAGACCGGGCGTTACAAGACGTTCACCCGCCGGGCGGCGATGCTGGCCGGCGGCCAGATCGCCCTCCTCTCGGTCCTGGTCGGCCGCATGTACTACCTGCAGGTGGTGCAGAGCGAGCAGTACCTGATGCTGGCCGAGGACAACCGCATCAACCTGCAGCTCCTGCCGCCCTCGCGCGGGCGCATCCTGGACCGCTTCGGGGTCGAACTGGCGACCAACCGTCAGAATTTCCGCGTCCTGCTGGTGCCCGAACAGACGGAGGATGTGGAGCAGACGCTGGCCGCGCTTGGCCAGTTCATCGACCTCCCGGACCATCTGCGCCGCCGGGTCAAGCGCGAGGTCGGACGCCGCCGCGCCTTCCTGCCCGTGACCGTGGCCGAGAACCTGGCCTGGGAGGATTTCGCCCGGGTCAACGTGCATAGCCCCGAACTGCCCGGCATCCAGCCCGACGTGGGCGAGACGCGAACCTATCCGATCGGCGCGCCCCTGGCCCATGTGATCGGCTATGTCGGCGCGGTGTCGGAGAAGGAGATCAACGACGATCCCGTCTACCAGCTGCCGGGCTTCCGCATTGGCAAGAACGGCATCGAGAAGGGCCTTGAGCCGGAGCTCCGCGGCCGCGCCGGCAACAGCCGGGTCGAGGTCAATGCCTATGGCCGGATGATCCGCGAACTGGCCCGCACCGACGGCACGGCCGGCGATGACGTCGTCCTGACCATCGACATGGACCTGCAGCAGTTCGCGACGACCCGCCTGGGCGAGGAGAGCGCCTCCGCCGTCGTGATGGACGTCGCCACGGGCGACATCCTGGCCATGGCCTCCACGCCTGCGTTCGAGCCCAATGCCTTCAACATCGGCCTCAGCCGGGACGAATGGCATGCGCTGCGGACCAATCCCAAGGCGCCATTGGTCAACAAGCCGATCGCCGGGCAATATCCGCCCGGCTCCACCTTCAAGATGGTGGTGGGCCTGGCGGCGCTGCATACGGGTGCCATACAGCCGTCCCACGCCGTCACCTGCCGCGGCTCGGTGAAGCTTGGCAGCCACGAGTTCCACTGCTGGAAGCGGGGCGGCCACGGCACGGTCAACTTCGTGCAGGCGCTGGAACAGTCCTGCGACTGCTACTTCTACGACATCGCCAAGCGCACCGGCATCGACCGCCTGGCCGAGATCTCGCGCCTGTTCGGTTTTGGCGCCCCTTGCCGGATCGAGATTCCGGGCGAACGGGGCGGCATCATGCCGGACCAGGCCTGGAAGCAGCAGGCCCTGGGCAAGTCCTGGCAGCAGGGCGAGACGCTCATCTGTGGCATCGGCCAGGGCTATGTCCTGGCGACCCCGCTGCAACTGGCGGTGATGACCGCGCGCCTGGCGGCAGGCGGCCGCGCCGTGCAGCCCCGCCTGGTTCGCAGCGTGGGGGCACAGGACCGCGAGCCGCACGGGCCCGCCCCCTCGCTCGGCATCGACGAACGCTTCATCGCGCTGGCGCTGGAGGGCATGAACCGCGTCATCAATGGCGCCGCAGGAACGGCCCGCCACGTGCGCAAGGCGGACGACACCTTCCTGATGGCGGGCAAGACCGGCACCGCCCAGGTCCGCCGGATCAGCCGTGCCGAGCGCCAGACCCGCGTGCGCCGGGACGACGAGAAGCCCTGGGAGGAGCGCGACCATTCGCTGTACGTCGGCTATGCGCCCTATGACTCGCCCCGTTACGCGATTGCGGTGATGGTCGAGCATGGCGGTGGCGGCTCCAAGGTCGCGGCGCCGATGGCGGCGGACATCCTGCGCGAGGCCATGCGCCTCGACCCGCTGGGCCGCGCCGCCCTGGGCCCCATCGCCAACCGGGATGCGACAACAGCGCCGGACAATCCCACCTGATTTTTGCGCGGTGCCCCTCGACACGGCGCGCCAGCATTGCTAAACAGCGCCCCTCGGTTGGGGCGCATAGCTCAGTTGGTAGAGCAGCTGACTCTTAATCAGCGGGTCCAAGGTTCGAATCCTTGTGCGCCCACCAACCGGATCAAGGGGTTAGGCGTTCTCCCTTAAGGAACGCATCGGGAATTCCAACTCGGGCATAATTGGAATTCCAACTTCGACCGGTTCGAAACGCGAACGGCATTCGCGGATCAGACCGGATCGGCTCGCCGCCGGCCCGGCTTGGCCGCCTTCTTCTCAGCTTCATGACGGGCGCGTCGGTCGGTCGCTTCGCGCGACAGGGCCGCGGTGCGGACCAGGTAGCGGTCGATGATGTCTTCGACCCGGGCCAGGCTGTGGCCGGTGACGCCGGCGATCTGCTGCGGCGTGCAGCCCGCCTCGCTCAACCGCGTCACGGCGGTATGGCGCAGGTGCATGAAGCGCAGCGTCTTGCAGCTGGGCAGGCGCTTCGCAGCGCGGGCGCGCACGTCGGCGAAGCAGTGGCGGAAATAGTCCTCCCCCCAGGGCTGGCTCGTCGTCTCGCACAGCAGCAGGGTGAGCCCTGCCACCTTGCGCTTCTTCTGGCGCTTCAGTTCACGCTCGACGCGCCGGCGGACGAAGGGATTGTCCTCCACCTCGATCCGCGCGCCGGTCTTCGATTGCTCGACGCTGAAGACGCCGTCGACCAGGGCCGTGCGGGGCAGCGCCAGCACGTCGCCCTCGCGCTGGCCAATCCAGTGGTTGACGATGATCGCGGTGCCGATCGAGTGCCAGCCGAGCGCGCCGGCAGCTGCTGCCATCACGATCACTTCCTGGTCAGACCACAGGCGGCCCTTGATCCGTATCTGCTTGATGCCCGGCTTCTCGGCCGCGTTCACCTCGACGAGGTCGCGGCGCCGCGCGAAGTCCAGCAGGATGCGGAGCATGCCGACTAGCGCCTTGGCCCGGGTCGGTGTCTTGCTCCAGGCCTCGTGCAGCTTCTGGACCCGGCCGGAGGTGATTGAGCGCACCGCGATGTCGCCCGCCCAATCGCGCAGGATGTCGATGTTCTGGTCGTAGCTGCGCTTGCTGCGTGGCGCCAGGTCGCGATACCAGCTGGACTTCTGGTAATCGCGGATCACGGCGCCCAGGGTGCCGGCGGCCACCACCTCGTCGGGGGCCATTACCTCGTCCACCTTTTCCTGCCCGGTGCGCCAGGCCTCGACCTTGCGGTTCAGCGCCTGAGCATGGGCGAGTGCCGCGGCCTGGTCTTCACCGAGCGACACCGCCTTCCAGCCCTTGTCGCGCAGCACCCGGGCCGGCTGCCAGTAGTAGCGATCGCCGGCAGCGCCAGGCTTCACCACCAGGTAGGGGATCTTGACGCGGGCCACATTCAACCCTTCGGGCGAATGTCTTGTAGGAGGATCACGACCGAAGGCTCGGGATCTTCGTCGGTGCCGAGTGTCCAGCTGACCTCTGCGACATAGACGTCCCTAGGCTCGCCTTCGACCCCGATCATCACCGTGTCGCCACGCCGCGGAACTATCGCCCACCTGCGTGTGGCTACTACCTTGTCATGATACATCACAGTCATCAGCAGTTTGGCTGTCATCAGATGAGCTCCTTATCCCTGGCCAGCCATTCGGGCATGGCCATGGTGCGGGCGTCAGGGTCCCACTCGACCTGTGACTTTGGCAACCACACCGTGCGTGTGCCGTCGTTGAAGCGCCAGGCGCGATCGGTCTCGCGCTCGATCTTGCCCGCGATGTCGACTAGGTCGGAGCGGTAGTCAGGCATCGAGGACCACTCGACCCGATGCCTTCGCGGCGGCCAGTGCTTCGCGGCCGGCGTCGGTGATGATGTAAGGCGGTTCATTCGTGCACATCCCGACGGCCGCCAGGTGTTCGAAGGCGGCGGTGACCCAAGCGGCCAGTGCCACCTCGAACTCGCCCGAGAGCGCGCGAAGTACCAGGTGCTCGTGAGAAGTCAGGTCATTGGCTGCCTGAGAACAGGCGTTCAATCGCCCCAGCACAGCAGCTTCGCGATTGGTGATGTGGCACCGGGCGCACATCGCCTCACCATGGCCCAGCTGCGAGGGTATCCAGCGGTGAAGGTTCTGGCTCATGCGGCGTCGCCTTCTTCCTGGTCGTCGGTGGGGTCGTCGTCGTCTGCCTCGTCCGGCGCGTCGGGGGTCGAGGCGTCGAGGCGGATGAAGGCCGGGACCTCCACGCCCATGGCGTCGGCCAGGGCGGTGAGGTAGCGGCGGTTCGGATCGTGCAGGTACTGGACGTGAAAGCTGGCGGCAGCGATCGAGGCCATGACCTGCAGGGCGGCGTCGGCGGCGATCGGGAGGGCTGCGGCGCACTGGTCGTGATAGGCCCTGAGCACGCTGCCGACGTTCCAGGTGGCTTGCGGCAGGACAAAGCAATCGGCGGGTCCGCGCGCCTGGACGACGGCGCCGAGCAGGGCGCGGGCAGCCAGCTGGGGATGTTCGGCCAGGGCAAGGCGCATCGCTGCGCTGAAGGCAGCACCATCCTGGTGCCGGCGCTCCGCTTCGGCCTTCAGCCGCGCCTCGCGCTCCGGGTCCGGCTGTGCCTGGGGCTTGCGGCGGAAGCCGACGTGCTCGGTCAGGCTGCCGAAGTAGTCGAGGTGCAGCACGATCGCCTCGTCAGGCGGGCAGCGCTCGAAGTTGAATTCGCTGAAGTAGTCGACGATCTCCGCGGTCTTGCCCTGGGCGCGCCAGTCGTCGCGGATGGCTTCGGCGCGGGCCTTGTTCGCGGCCTTCAGCTGGTCGCCGTGGACGTAGCGTTCGCCCGTGTCGGGGTCCTCGACCACGTCCAGCCTCAGGCCCTCGGGCGCGTGATCGGCGGGCTTCAGGCTGAAGCGGATGTGCTGCATCAGGCGCTCGCCCGTCTCCGCCCAGGTCGGCGGGGACTTGTCGAGGATCTTCTTTACCAGCTTCTTCTGTTCGCCTTGCGGGGCGAGGCAGAGGGCGCGGCCGTGGGCCAGGCTGAGCTTGCCGGTGCGCAGGCCTTCGCGCGCGTCGTCGCAGAGCTTGCTGACCAGGTCCATGCGCAGCTGGACGTGGCGCTTCGTCTTGCCGATCGACGCGGCGATCTCCGCCACCGTGCGGCCGTGGGTCTGGTGGAGCGCCAGGAACGCCTCGCCCTCCTCGAGCGGGGCGACGTCCTCGCGCTGCGCGTTCTCGACCAGGGCCGCCTCGATGTGCCCCGCGATGCCGGCGGGGTGCTGCACGATGCAGGTCACCGGCCGGTCGACCGGCCAGCGGCCGTCGTCCAGCAGCATGCCGATCGCGCGGTAGCGACGCTCCCCCATCACCAGGATGTAGACGCCATCCTGGATCGCGGGGCGCACGCCGAGGGGCTGCTGCAGGCCGTGGGCGTTGATCGATTCGGCAAGCTCCGTCAGCGTGACCAGGTCGAACGTCTTGCGCGGGTTGTAGTCGCTCGTTCGGATGTTCAGGTAGCTGATGGCGATGACCCCGTGCGCGGCCTGGGCCGGTGCCGCCGGCGGCGGGGCGGCCGGTAGGTCAATCGGGGCCTGGAGAGCGGCGGCGGCGGCGCGCATCTTCGCGGTGGGGCGGCTCATGCGCGGGCCCCGGAGCTGCGGGCGGCGGTGTTGCGGCGGCCGCGGGCGGCGAGCTGGGCGGCGCGCTGGTCGAGGACGTCGGCCTGGTCGCTGCCGGCGACGTCGGGGCCCTGGCGCAGGGCGGCGGGGCGGCGCTGTTCCAGCCAGCGGTCGATCGAGGTCTTGTCGGTGCGGCGAAGCAGCGGGTCCGGCCGGGGGAAGCCGCTGGTGTAGAGCCGCTTGCGGGCCTTGCGGAACCAGTTCCAGGTGCGGCCGAGATAGGCCGCCACCTCGTGCTCGTCGAACATCATGGCTTCAGGCATGGGGCACCTCGCCGGAGGAAGTGGGGGTCGCCTCACGCAGGAGGGCGAGCTCGCGGCTGGCCAGGCCGATCATCGTGTCGCGCAGGTAGACCCAGACCAGGTGCGGGTCGCAGCGCATGCGCCCCACGACCATGCCCTGGCGGCCCTGGTGCTCGCCGGCCGTCACCTCGACCGTGTCGCCGACCTCGAACGTGCGGCCCTCGGGCGGGCGCGTGGCGCAGGTCGCGGTCATGCGTCCAGCACCTGCTGCAGGCCGAGCTCGGCCAGGGCGCGCTGCACGCGGCGCAGCTCGGCAGCGCGATGCAGGCCACCGGCGGCGAGGCGCTCGGCCATGTGGCGCAGCAGGCAGTCGGCCGCGGCCACCAGGACCATGCCGTTGACGTCGTGGTCCAGCAGCTCGACCCCGATCTGGTCGCCCTTCTGTTCGGCGCGGATGCGGACGGTGGCGACCGTGCGGCGAGCCGGGCGCAGCGGCAGGACGGCGGCGCTCATGCCCGCACCTCGGCCCGCACCTCGGGCTGCACCGGGGCGCCCGGCCGCGATGCGGCGGGCGCGCGGGCGGCGCGGGCGGCGCGCCAGGCCAGGATGGCGTGGCGCTGCTGCAGCGTGGCGGCGGCGCGGCCGCCCCCTTCCCCGAAGCTGAAGCGGAAGGTGGCGGCGATCGCGCGCCAGCCCAGGCCGCCGTCGCGCAGGTACACGAGCAGGCGATCCTCCCGCTCGGTGAAGGGACGGCGGGGTGCCGCCGGCCGGGCGCGCCCGCTCATGCCAGCACCTTCGCCAGGACGTAGCCCAGGGCCAGCCAGGCGCCGGAGCAGCTGGAGGCCAGGAGCACCCAGGCCAGGGGCGTGCCGATCAGCGGGGCGGGCGCGCGCGGCGGCGGCGGCACGAAGGCATTGCCGGCAGCGACGCGGTTGATGTCGAGCGGGCGGCGCGCGGCGTCGATCGGGATCACGCGGGCGCCGGAGGGAAGCGTGCGGGTCATGGGAACCGTCCGGGTTGTGGTGTCCCGGAATGTGCCATAACGGCCAACTTACCGGCAAACCATTTCTGCCAATACGGCACACACTGGAATGAAGCTGCGCACTCGCGAGAACGAACCGGAATCGTCGTGCGCAGATGGTTCGTGTGCCGCGTTACCCGGATACCGCGCACCTGGGAAATTCCCTAGGGCCGTTGAGTTCTTGTTATGTTCCAATCATGATCATGCTGATGACCGACCACACAAGGGAATGCATCCCCCTGGCCGAGCTGCGCGTGGCATTGGCGCAGGCGATCCATGGCATCCGCCCACACAAGCGCTCTCGCGCCGGGGGCGCCGCTGAGATCGCTCATCAGGCGGCGCGCGAGGCGGAGATCACGGCCGCCGTCGATCGCGTGTTGGTCCTGCTCAGTTCACAGGGATGGGAAGTGACGCGGCCGACGCGGGTTCCCGATCTGGGCTATGCCTTCGGGCACGGCAAGCGGCCTGGCCCAGGGCCATGACGAACGGCGTTCGCGGTGATCCCGCACGCCGTGCGGGCTGCCCGAATCGTTGACAGGGGTGTTTGAGATGGCGCTTGATCGCGCAGGGACGGTTGGCAACGGCCGCACCCTTGGGCCATCCAGATCTAGATCTGGACCTTGGCCTTACCAGGGTACCGTCGGCGGCCGGGCACCACACTCACCCGCCGACGGTGCCGCAACTGGGAAGGCACCCTGAAATAGGGTGGCTTCATAGCCAACCTCCTTCATGCCATGTGCGGGATTAAGCCCGCCGCTCCCCCGACCCCTAAACGGGGCCAAAGCTTGAATTGGGGCCAGCATGAGATGGCTTACAGATGCGACCGTTGCCTAGATCCTGTCTGCACACAGTTCTGCTGCGTGGCAAGAGGGTTCGGCGAGAAAACGGCATCCATCCCCAGCAATTCGATCTGAGGGAGTAAAGTTGTGGATAGACCGTAGTGTCCGATCATTTCATCCCTTGACAGGATCTCCCTGAAGATGTTGCGGCCTCGTCCGGAGCGAGTCCGATCTCTAGTGTGATCCACACCAGTCGATTCGGCGACCGCGAATCCAGGCCCGCGCGTAACCCTCGTCAAGGAGAATTGTGCCCAGGTCACGGCCACAGACGGTGACGTGCGCCAGGGTGCGGCCGGCGCGATCGCGGCCGGCGCGCTCCACCCCGCCGACGCCGCACTGCGCCACCAGGTCCACGACGCGGCGACGGGCGGCACGGGCCCGGTCCAGCTCCTGCGGGCAGCGGGCGCGGAGTTCCGGCGTGTCGATGCCGAGCAGGCGGATGCGCTCACCGCCCAGGTCGATCGTGTCGCCGTCGATGACGCGGATCTCAGCCGCGAGGTCATGGACCGGCACTAGGTCACGGGCCCACTGCGCCCCGGCGGCAGACTGTCGCGCTCCGCCCGGGTGGCGTTAGCGACCAGCTCAGCGCGATTGGCCATCGCGGCAAACAAATGCCGCGCCCAACGCAATGAACAAATGCTTGGGATACTCCTCATGAAGCACCTCTGGGTGCTGGTCGGCGTATCGGATGAATATCCTAGCTGCTTGTTCGTTACTGACACCAGGAGGTAGGCAGTACAGCTCCCGCGCCCAAACATTTAGAGACACCAGAGTGCCGTTCATAACCCCGATACACATGCCGCCTTTTACCGGTTCAAAAGTCTCAATTGGTGCCCGATTATCAAGATGCGCCATGAGACCGCGGCACCAACTGGCGAGTTCCCGAACGCTCCAAGTCCCCTGTGTTGGGGCAGCGGCCGACAACACGATAGCGGCTGCCATCAATAGGAAAACGCGCATCAGAAAGCCGCCTCTCGATAGAGAAGAGACTATCCCACTCGCGCGTTGAGAGATGTCAAGCGGCACGCCGGGATGAGCGTCGGTCCCGCGTTTCGTTAGGGGGCGGTGCGGCTGGCAGCATCGCCATGCCGACTGCAAGCCAGTGTTCCAGGCGATCGGACGGTAATTGTGCCGCAATGGCCGCGACGCGGGCGGCCTGGTCATCCTGCCCGGGCAGCGGGCGGAAGATCTCTCCCGGGTGGACGCCGTAGAGGTCGGCCAGGCGCAGGATGTCACTCACGCTGGGGTCGCGCTTGCCGGTCTCCCACCGCTGGAGCGTCGTGTGGTCGATGCCGAGCGAGGTCGCGACGGCCTGAAGGGTCAGGCCGCTGCGTTTCCGTATGGCCCGGAGCTGCAACATCACCAGGATATTGTGCCGTATCGGCACAGATTGTGCTGCGGCCATAATGGCCCACTACCTCTTGCGCGCTTTTGGCCGAAATGGCACAAAGCATACATGAGATTCGCGGAATGGCGCAGAGAACAGGGCCTGACCCTGGAAGAGGTGGCCGAGAAGATCGGGCGCCATCACTCGTCCGTCAGCCGCTATGAGCGCGGCACCCGCATGCCAGACCCCGAGGCCATGGCGGCGATCGTGCGGGAGACGGGGGGCGCGGTGCAGCCCAACGACTTCTACACCCTGCCGGCCGCACCGGCCGAGCGCACGGAGGAAGCGGCGTGACGACGCGAGGGCTCAAGCTGCGGAGCATCCAGAACAGGGGTGGTGTCACGAGCGCGGCCGCCCAGCTTGCCGCACTGAAGGGGCTGCCGCCCCCGGGCCAAGGCAAGAGCGCCGATCCGCGCCAGACCTCCAACCGTTGCGCTCCGCGCGTGTCGACGCCGAAGCACCTGCGCCGGAAGCCGGATCGGACACCCGCGTGAGCAACGAACCGTCACCGCAGATGCGCGCCCTGGCCGTCCAGGCCGCAGCAGCACTCACGGCTGGCCCGCCGGTCACGGTCGAAGGTGTGGACCTGAGCTGCGTGCCGGTAATCAGCCACATCCTGGTGCCGATATCCGCCGGCGGGCTCCCGCAGCCCATGCATCCGCCGGCGGAGGGGGAGGTGCCAACCCCTGGACCGCTCACCTCCCCCAACCCCCACACCCTGCCCGACGCGATCCGGGAGGCGGACCCGGAGACGCGCACGGCAGAGGGGACGGCGCCGCAAGCGCCGTCCCCGCATGACAGGCACGAGCCGAGGGATCGCCTGCGATGAGCATCGGCGGGCTGTTCGGCCCGGCACCCGAAGCGCCGGAGGCGCCGGCGATCCCGCGCACGCGCAAGGCCGCACCCCAGGTCGAGGTGCCGAGCCACCCCACGCGCGAGCGCGTGGGGACCCCGACGCCGCCCCCGCCGCTGGCCCGCGTGCTGGGCGAGCTGGGGCCGCGGGTGGGCGACGTCACCTGGACGATCGTGCGCGTGGGCGACGCCCTGGTGCCCGACATCGAGGCAGCCGAGCGGCGGGCGCGGGCCGAGCTGGCGGCGATCGGGCTGGCCGGCGTCACGCTGGCCAGGCTCGACCCGCGCACCGTCGTCGGCTGGGCCGTGTCGGATCATGCCGGCCTGCTGGCCGACCTCATGGCTGGGCGGTGCGCATGAGCCGGCGCGAACGGCATTCGCGCATCCCACCCGGCGGCTATGCCTGGTCATGGGACGACGTGCCCCGGCCATCCGCCGAGATCATCAAGCTTGCGCCGGCCGCAGCGGGCGGCGCTCCCGAGGCTCCGGCCGCCAGCGGATCGGCGGGCGGGGCTGCCCTTCCTGGGCGTTTCCTCCCGCCTGCCCCGCCGGCAACCGTGCCGGCGGGGACTTCTTCGCGGCGCTGCGAGAGCTGCTGCCAGGTGATGGACCGGGACGGGCGCCACTGCTCGACGTGCCGGCCATGAGTGCCACGCGGCGGCCGGTGCTGTGCGATGCGGTGACGGCGGGGCCGTACACGATCGAGATCCGGGCCGAGGTCGACACGCGGACCCACGCGCTGGCGGGGCTAGCCCTGTTCGGGGCGCCGGACGGGTCGGACCTGGAGGCGCAGCTGGGCGACCTGGCCAGGCTGGTCACGCTGGCGCTGCATCACGGCGCCAGCCCGGCCGAGGTCTGGCGCGCGCTGGACCGGCAGGCGCCGGCGCCGGTGACGCTAGGCGAGGCGATCGGCCGGCGCGTCGCCGACATGGGCGCGCGCCTGGCCGTGGCGCTGGAAGGCATCGCCGTGCTGCCGCCCCGGGTCGAGCCCGAGGACTGGCACACGCCGTGGCGCGAGCGCTTCGAAGCGGGGCCGGCATGAGCTACGGGCGCGCGCTCCTGGCGATCGCCGCGCAGTGCCGGGTGCGCAAGGACAACGTCCAGCGGGCGCGCGACCTGCTGGCCAAGCGGCCGGAGAGCCTGCCGGACGAGGACCGGCGCCTGGCCGATGCGCTCGCCCGGCAGCTCGACGCCGACCAGGCGCTGGGGCGGGTGCTGCACGAGACGCCGGCGCCGCAGGGCAACCTGCTGTGGCACGACCGGGCGGACCTGCGATGAGGACGACCGCTCGATCAGACGAGATCGTCGGCCAGCCAAGCCCTGACCGTGCCGAGCGCCCACCCACCGTAAGCCGTCCCTTGCTGCCTGTCGTACTGCAGATAGGCCAAATGACGCGGCCAAAGCAAAACCACGGTGGACTTGTCGAGAGGGAGGTCGTCGTTCGCGAACTGCGGCGGAGCTTCAATCTCAATGCATTTATCAAGTATGTCGATCACGACCGCCGCAATGTTCGGCGTCTTGAACGCGACATACTTCTGAAGTGCTGCAAGGTCGACTTCGCTGAAGTTTATGTGAGTGGGCTGGGCAATCTGCTGCATGAAATTTCTCCTGAAAATGTCCGTTTCCAGACTCGGCAGGTAGCAACGTATCGGACAGCGTTCAAGTCCGGAATGCACGCATGAGTGCGGCGCAGCGCAGGCACCTGGTGCCGATCGAGGATGTGATCGCAGGGTTGAACGCGCGCATCCAGGACGTGGCGCTGGAGCTGCTGCCGGGCGGGTTTCGCGAAGGCTCGCAGTGGCGGTGCGGGGGGCTGGGCGGTGGGGCTGGGCGCAGCCTGGGGCTCGACCTGCGTGGGAGCAAGGTCGGCGTCTGGGTCGACAGTGCGACGGGCGAGTGCGGCGACGTGCTCGACCTGGTCGCGCGCACCATCTGCCGGGGCGACAAGCGCGAGGCGCTGGCCTGGGCCAAGCAGTTCCTGGGCTGGGACAGCGGCGACACGCATCGCGTCGAGATCGAGCGGCGCAAGGCCCAGGCCCAGGCCCAGGCGACACGCCTCGACGATGCCGAGCGGGCGCAGAAGCTGGCCAAGTATGCGCAGGCGCTGTGGCTGGAGGGTTCGGCCAAGGTGGTGGGCACGCCGGTCGAGGCGTATCTGGGCGGGCGCGGCATCGACCTCGGCCGGCTCGAGCGCGTCCCCGGCGCCGTCCGCTTCCACCCTTCCCTGCTGCACAAGGAGAGCGGCGAGCGCTGGCCGGCGATGGTCACGGCGATCACGGCGCCCGACGGCCGCTTCATGGCGGTGCACAGAACCTTCCTGTCGCAGCGGGCGGACGGCAGCGTGACCAAGGCGCCGGTCGACAACGCGAAGATGGCGCTGGGCGCCTATGCCGGGGGGTGCATCCGCCTGACGCGTGGGGCATCGGGACGGCGCTGGGCGGAGATGCGGGAGGGCGAGCGCCTGGGCCTGGCCGAGGGGATCGAGAACGCGCTGTCGATCGCCGTCGACTGCCCCGACCTGCGCACCGCCGCGTGCGTGGCGCTGGGCAACCTGGCGCGCCTGGTCCTGCCGCCGCAGGTGACCGAGGTGATCCACTTCGCCGACCGGCCGGGCTGCGTCGGCGAGTTGCGCCACCTGCAGCAGGGCCTGGCGAAGCTGCGCGCCGAGGGGCGCCTGGTGCGCGTCGCCTGGGCCCCCAGAGATGCGGCGCCGAAGGACCCGGCGCCATGAAGGACGCGAACGACCTGCTGCAGGCGCGCGGGCCGGGTGCTGTGGCCGCGGCGATCGAGGCGGCGGCCCCGTGGGACGGCGTGGACGCGGCGGAGCCGCCGCCCCCGCCGCCGCCCGGCGATCGCCTGGTCGACCCGGACGAGGAGCCGGACGAGCCGCAGGGCGCCGGCGACGGCCTGCCCGAGGGCTGCCCGGTGCGGCCGCTGGGCAAGTACCGGCGGACGTTCTGGTATCTCGACGAGCTCGACCAGCTGATCGACCTCAAGGCCAGCGAGCACGGGCGGCAGGAGATCCTGTCCCTGTTCGGGCGGGAGAGCGAACGCCTGTTCGAGTGGTGGCCGCAGTACAACGCCAAGACCGGCGAGCTGATCGGCTTTCGCAACGAGGAGGTGCAGCGCTGCCTGATGCGCGCGGGTGCTGCCCGGGGCGTGTGGTCGCCCGAGGGTCATGTGCGCGGCGCCGGTGCATGGGAGGCGGAGGACGGCGGCCTGATCCTGCACCTGGGCGACCGGGTGATGATCGACGGCCGGCGCGAGCGGCCCGGCATCGTCGGTCGCTGGGTCTATCCCGCCAGGCCCGCCATGCCGCGCCCGCACCCCGTGCCGGTCAAGGCCGACAGTGCGCAGGCGCTGCTGGGCCTGCTGCGCTCGTGGTACTGGCGGCGGCCGGAGCTCGACCCCGACCTGCTGCTGGGCTGGATCGGCTCGGCCATCATCGCCGGCGCACTCGGCTATCGCCCCGTCGTCTGGGTGACGGGCGATCGCGGCACCGGCAAGTCGACGCTGAACGAGCTGCTTAAGGCGCTGTTCGGCGATGCGCTGCTCGACAGCGTCGACCCGTCGGCCGCCGGCATCTGGCAGAAGCTGGGCTATGACGCGCGGCCCGTCGCCCTCGATGAGCTCGAGGCCGATGCCGACGACCGCAAGCAGCAGATGGTCATCAAGCTGGCCCGCGTCGCCGTCACCGGCGGCGTGATCCTGCGCGGCGGCGAGAGCCACCAGGGCGCCGAGTTCACGGCGCGCGCCTCGTTCCTGTTCTCCTCGATCCTGATCCCGGCGCTGACCAGCCAGGATCGCAGCCGCATGGCGATCCTGGAACTCGACGAGATCCCGCGCGGGGCGAAGGAGCCGGCCAAGGATGCGAAGCTGTGGCGCCAGTGGGGGGCGGAGCTGGCGCGGCGCATGGTCGACGGCTGGCCGCGCTTCCACGCGACGCTTGCCGCCTATCGCCAGGCCATGCAGCGCGCCGGCCATTCGGGCCGCGGTGCCGACCAGTTCGGCACCCTGCTCGCCTGTCGCGACCTGCTGCTGGGGGCAGCCGACCTGCTGCCGCACAGTGACGAGCTCGACGAGTGGGAACGGCGCCTGGCGCGCCAGGACCTGGCCGAGGCGGCGGACGATGCGCCCGACCATGCGATGTGCCTGGGCCACCTGCTGTCGAGCCCGATCGACACGGTGCGCTCCGGCGCGCGGCACACGCTGGGCACCTGGATCGAAGTGGCGGCGCGCGGGCAGGACACCGATGCCGACGCCGTCCTGGCCGGCCACGGGCTCAAGATCGAGACGCGAGAGGGCCGCCTCTGGCTTGCCGTGGCCAATCGGCACGAGGGTCTGGCGGCCCTCTTCAAGGGCACGACGTGGGCCCGTGGCGTCTGGGTCCAGAGCCTGCGCCGGGGGAAGAACGCAAAGGCCGCGGCCCCGCTCCGCTTCGGTGGCGCGCCCTCGCGCGCCACCCTTCTGCCGCTCGACCCGATCCTGAACAGCGGGCTCAAGGGCGCTGGGTCCGGGGAATGACCATCATGCGACGCCATGTCACACGCTCTTTCGCGTCCCGCACCCCGACCCTTGCCATGGTCAAGCAGTGCGATGGGCTGCGCGGCGTAACGCTCGTAACGGTCTGGGCAGCGCCAGCGTTACAGCGCAAGTCGTTGATTTCGCAGGAGTTTCGGGCCGCTGTAACGGTCGTAACGCTTGTAACGCTGCTCAGGCGCGTATGGGTGCGGGCGCGCGGCCGCGCGATCACGCGCGAGGTGTGCGTTACAGGCGTTACAGCGTTACACCTCCATAAATCTCCCAATGCTTACAGGGGGTTAGATCTCCTTGAGGGCGTAACGGTCGGTGAAACGGTCCGTAACGGTCGGACCGCTGCGCCGCGTCCCGCGAAGGCGCGCCATCTAGGGGGGTTCTGGTGACGGGCGGGGCGAAGCCGGGGGTCGCGGCGGCGCTCGACCTGCTGGGGCCCGGCGACGACGGCGAGGACGCGCCGGAGCAGCTGGCGTTCGCGGCGCTGGCGCCGGCGGAGGACGTCGCGGCGGCGATGCTGGGCGGGGCGCCGTCGCTGCACCAGGCGGCCCGCCAGGCGCGCGAGGCCGAGGCGCAGGCCCTGGTCGACCCGGCGCGGCGCGGGCGCAAGCCGGGATCGCGCAACAAGCGCACGGCGGCCTTCGCCGACTACATCCTGAGCCGCTACCGCTCGCCGCTGGTCGTGCTGGCGGAGACCTGGTCGCGGCCGGTCGACGTGCTGGCGGTCGAGCTCGGCTGTGACAAGGAGGACGCCTTCAAGATCCAGCAGGCGGCGGCGGTGGCAGCACTGCCCTACCTGCACGAACGGCAGGCGGTCGCCGTGAACCTGGAGGGCGCGGCGCCGGTGACGCTGGTCATCGGCTCGCTGGAGGCGGGTTCGGGGGACGGCCTGGACGCTGCGGGCGACGGGGTCGTGCTCGACATCGAGGTTGAGGAAAATCAAGCACTTAGCGGGTCCGATGCCGAGGCAGTTGGACAGCCGGAGTTGGACAACGGGGCGAAAATCCAGTCGGATCAACGGCTTAGGCTAGACGAACCGCTGATTGCGGATCAGTCGGGCGCCTCGGCCGCGGGCCTGGAGGGCGACCGTTGAGCCGCGCGGATCGGGGGCACGGGCGCGGTCCGTTTGGGCGCGCGCTCCGGGCGAGCGGGCGACGCGCGGCCGCGCGGGGGGCGGGCCCCCAGGCGCCGCGCGCCCTCTGAACGGGGCAAGCGCGCTGTGCATTTTCGCTTCGGCGAAATTCGCGAATGCCGTTCGCGATCCTGCCCGGCGCGGACAGGTCACGGGCCGGGCCCGGGGTCGGGGGTGCGCGCGATGAGCGCCATCCGCCTGCAATGGACACCGCCAGGCCCGGTCGCCGCCGCGTTCATGCGGTCGCGGGCGGAGATGGTCGGGATCATGGGGCCGATCGGCAGCGGCAAGACGTCGGCCGTGGTCAATAAGATCCTGAAGATCGCTTCGGAACAGGCACCCTCCCCTATCGACGGGGTGGCGCGGACCAAGTGGGTGGCGATCCGCGACACATATCGCCAGCTGCACAAGACGACGATCCCGACCTGGCGCCAGTGGGTGCCGCTGCCGGGTTGGTCGGGCGGCGAGAACGACGGTCCCGCCTCCCACGACATCGTGTTCCAGGTACCGGGGCCGCGGGGCATGAAGCGCGTCGAGCTGCGTGTCGAGTTCGTGGCGCTGGGCGATCGCTCGATCGAGGACGTCGCCAGGGGTTACGAGATCACCGGCTTCTGGCTCAACGAGGCCGACCTGGTGACGCGAGACGCTGTCACCTATCTGCCTGGTCGCCTGCGCTACCCGTCCCAGGTCGAGGGTGGGCCGACCTGGAAGGGCGGGCTGTGCGACTTCAATGCGCCCGATACCGAGAGCTGGTGTTTCGACCTGTTCGTCGAGAACCGTCCGGAGGGGTGGGAGTTCTACCGCCAGCCCTCCGGCTTCAGCCCGCAGGCCGAGAACCTGCACAACCTGCCCGCCGGCTACTACGAGACCGCCGCGAAGGGGCAGTCGGACTGGTACGTGCGGCGCATGATCCGCAACGAATTCGGTTACAGCCGCGACGGCAAGCCGGTCTATGGCGAGTTCTCGGACGCGCTGCACATCTCGGCCGAACCGCTGGCCCCCCTGCGCGGCGTGAAGCTGCGGCTGGGCTTCGACCAGGGGTTGAACCCCGCCGCCGTGATCGGCCAGCGCGACAGCTTCGGCCAGCGGCGCATCCTGGACGAGCTGTGCCTGGAGAATGTCGGGGCCGAACGCTTCAGCCGCGAGCTGCTGGCCCTGCTGGGCGAGCGCTATCCCGGCTTCGACGTCGACTGCGGCTGGGCCGACCCCGCCGCCGGCGCCCGGGCCGCGCAGGCCCGCGAGGACGAACAGACCTGGCGCGACGTGGTGGCGGCCAAGACCGGCATTGCGATCCGCCTGGCCCCCACGAACGGGATCCTGGCCCGCACCGAAGCTGTGCGGCAGCAGCTGACCCGCACGCTGGACGGCGGCCGGCCGGCCATCCTGGTGAGCTCGCGCTGCAAGGTGCTGCGCCGCGGCTTCAACAGCCTGTACCGCTACAAGCGGGTGCGCTCCGGCAGCGGCGAGACCTTCCACGACGAGCCCGAGAAGAACTTCGAGGCCAACGTGCACGACGCGCTGCAATACCTGGAGCTGGGCGACACCGGCTATGGCGGCCTGATGCGCCGGGCCGAGGAACAGAGGGCGCGATCCATGGCGCCTGCGATCACCACCTGGGACCCGTTCGGCTAGGAGACCGCACACATGAGCTTCCTGATGCCCAAGCGGCCGGCGATGACGCCGCCGCCGGCGCCGCCGACCAAGGCGGATCCCGCCGTGATGGCCGCGGCCGATGCCGAGATGGCCCGGCAGCGCACGGCCAGCGGCCGGGCGGCCACGATCCTGACGCCGGCGGCGGGCACGCCCACGGCTGCCGCGCCCAAGACCCTGCTGGGGAGCTGAACCATGACGGAAGCGCTGGGCAAGCGGCTGTGCGGGCGGTTCGACGAGCTGGAGGCCGAGCGCAAGACGTGGGAGACGCACTGGCAGGAGGTCAGCGACTTCGTCCTGCCGCGCCGCGACTTCACCACGACGCGGACGCCCGGCGAGAAGCGCAGCCAGCGCCAGGTGGACGGCACGACGCCGGCGGCGGCCGAGCAGCTGGCCAACGCGCTGCACGGCACGGCCACCTCCCCCTGGCTGAAGTGGTTTGAGCTACGGCCGGAGGACGAGGACCTGGCCGAGGACGACGAGGTCGCGGCCTGGCTGGAGGACGCGACCAGGCGCATGCACAACGTGTTCAGCGCCGGCTCCTCCGGCTTTGGGCCGGCGGCGCACGAGTTCTACCTGGACTACACGGCGCTGGCGACCAGCTGCTTCTACGTGGGCGAGCGGACGGCGCCGAGCGGCGGGGCCCTGACCGACATCCAGTTCGCGTCGCGGCCGCTGGCCGAATGCTTCATCGCCGAGGATGCCGACGGCCGGGTCGATACCTTGTTCCGCAAGTTCTGCCCGACGGCGCGCCAGGCACGGCAGATGTTCGGCGACGCGGCGGGCAGGCGCATCCTGGAGCTGGCCGAGAAGAAGCCGGGCGAGAAGGTCACGCTGCTGCACGCCACCCTGCCCCGTGAGGATGCCAGGGGCGACGGGGTGGACCCTAAGACCAAGCCCGTGGCGAGCGTGTACGTCGATCGCGAGAGCGGCCATGTGATCCGCGAAGGCGGCTATGACGAAATGCCGTTCCTGGCGGCGCGCTGGTCCAAGCGCAGCGGCGAGATCTATGGCTATGGCCCGGGCATGATCGCCCTGCCCGACACCAAGATGCTGAACGCCATGGCCACGACGACGATCCGGGCGGCCCAGCGGTCGGTGGATCCGCCGATGCAGATGCCGGACGACGGCTATGTCACGGCCGCCAACCTGCGGCCCGGGGCCATGAACTACTACCGCAGCGGTGTGTCCCAGTTCGACCGGATCGCGCCGATCCTGACCGGTGCCGATCCCCGCATCGGCATGGAGATGATGAACGAGGTACGGCAGCGCATCCGCGAAACCTTCTATGTCGAGTGGCTGAAGCTGCCGGAACTCGATCGCATGACGGCGACGGAGGTGATCGAGCGGCGCGACCAGCGCCTGCGCCTGCTGTCCCCGATGCTGACCAGGCTTGAAGCCGAGTTCCTGTCGCCGCTGATCGACCGGGTGTTCGACATCCTGATGCGGCGCGGCCGCTTCCTGCCCGTGCCCCAGGCGCTGCGGGGGCGATCCCTGAAGGTCGAGTACGTGGCGCCGATCGCGGCGGCCCAGCGCGCGACCGAGGCTGAGAGCATCAACCGCCTGCTGGTCCTGGCGGCCCAGGTCGCCCAGGTGAACCCCCAGGCGATCCAGGCGATCGATGCGGAGCAGACACTGCGCATTGGCGCCCGGCTCTATGGCAGTCCGCGGGGGCTGATCCGCTCGCCCGCCATGGTCGCCTCGATCATGGCGGAGACGCAGCAGCGCCAGGCGATGGCGGCCGCCGTCGAGACCGGCCAGGGCATCGCCGCCGGCGCCAAGGATGCGGCCCAGGCCGCCCGCTTCCTGCAGGCCGCGTGATGCGCCTGTGGTTCCGCCGCGATCCCGACGAGGGCCGCGAGCTCGCGCGCGACGCGGCGGTGCGCCGGGCCTATCGCACCCGCCTGTCGGGGCCCGATGGGCACCTGATGCTGGTCGACCTGGTGCGGCGCGGCGGGGTGATCCGGCCGACCGCGTCAAGCGATCCGATCGAACTGGCGCGCTGGGAAGGGCGCCGGGCGATGGTCCTGGAGATCCTGGAGCTCGCCCACCTCACGCACGACGACATTGCCCGGATGCTGGCCCGGGACGAAACCGAAGGGGCACGCGATGAAGATTTCCCGATCCTTTAGCCTGTGGGCAATGGTCCTGCGCGAGGCCGAGAGCGCCGGTGGGGGTGGAGGCGGCACGCCCCCCGCCTCGGCCCCGCCGGCGGCGCCCGCCTTCATGGACACGCTGCCGGAGGAGTACCGGGCCGACCCGACCTTCCTGCCGTTCAAGGAGAGCGGCCTGGGGGCGCTGGCCAAGTCGTACAAGAACGCGGCGGGGCTGCTGGGCCTGGACAAGGCCCATGTCCTGCGCATGCCGGTGAAGGACGACGATCCCGCTTGGGGCGACGTCTACAGCCGCCTCGGCCGGCCGGAAAAGGTCGACGGGTACGAGCTGCCGACGGTCGAGGGCATGCCGGAGGTGGCACCGGAGCACAAGGCGGCCTGGCTGAAGGCGGCGCACGATGCCGGCGTCACCAAGCGCCAGGCTGCCGCGATGTGGGAAGCCTATGGCAAGACGGCGGCGGCCGTGATGCAGCAGGGCCAGCAGGCCGAAACCGCGCGTTCGGCCGAGGTCGAGCAGCAGCTGCGCGCGGAGCTGGGCGGCGCCTATGACGCGCGGGTGAAGGGCGCACGCGACGCGGTGATCGCCTATGGCGGGCAGGAGCTGGCGGACTACCTGTCCGAGACGGGGCTGGGCAACGATCCGCGCATGTTCAAGCTGTTCGACAAGCTGGCGCGCAACCTGACCCCCGAGACCCTGGTGAAGGGCCCTGGCGCTGCCTTGGCCGGCCCGCGCAGCCCCAACGAGGCCAAGGCGGAGATCCGCAAGCGAGAGGGCGACGCCGAGTTCATGAAGCGTTACCACAACGCCGCCCACCCGGCGCATGGAGACGCCTTGCAGGAGATGGCAGACCTGTATAAGGCAGCTTTTCCGGCGTAGAGGGACCGCTGGAGCTGCACCGGTCGGCAAACGACTCAACACGTCTAGAAGGTGGGAGCCATGAGCATATTCTCAAAATTTAAAAGCGAGGGGCTCCTGAATCCACGACGACTCATGGGAATAAATGACTATTGCTGGTGTAAAAGTGGGAAGAAGTGGAAGTCGTGTCACATGAATCGGGAAAATGAAAAGAGGGTAAACTTTCCCAAGTTATATTTCCAACATGAATCTCAATTCAGACGCGGATACTGTGCCCATCCGCTTAGCGGCCCAAAATCCTGTTCCGGTCCAGCTATATCTTCACACACCATACAGAAGAATGGCGGTATTCGTGCAATAGCGGAAAACGGACATGTGCTCAGTTGCAAACCTCAATCATCACCATTCAAAGAACAGTCTCCCCTGGAGCGGTCCATTGAAAAGATAGGTGTTGGTCGAGCTTCGACATTTCCAGGTTTTTGCAGCAAGCATGACAACGAGACTTTCAGGTACATTGAGGGGGATTCTTTCGTTGCCGACAAGCGTTCAATGTTTCTGCTATCGTATCGGTCCCTATGTTATGAACTGTACCAAAAAAAGGTACAACTTGCATTTATCCCAATTCATAAGATTGCTGACAAAGGTATGTCATTCGAAGTCCAGGAACATATTCAACAAGAAGTTGCTGCCTATGAAGCATCAATCAACATTGGCCTTGCAGAGCTACAACACTACAAGAATCAAGCTGATGAAATTCTGATGAAAAACAGATTCGATGATATCTATGGTGTCTATCTCGAGTTTTCAGATATTTTACCTGTTGTGGCGTCTGGAGCGAGTCAAGTTGAATATGATTTTCAAGGTACTATGCTTCAATCCCTAGGGTACGATGACAAAATATTGGATCATATCATATTAAATATAACTTCATTTTCCGGTCGATCAATAGCGTTTCTTGGATGGATTGGAGCACAATGCTCTGCATCACGACAGTTTTGTGATAGCTTTTTGTCAATTGACACAACAAGAGTGCCAGATCAAT
Organism: Zavarzinia sp. CC-PAN008; assembly: GCF_051903925.1. Taxonomy (GTDB): domain Bacteria; phylum Pseudomonadota; class Alphaproteobacteria; order Zavarziniales; family Zavarziniaceae. The sequence continues at coordinate 2,900,745 of NZ_CP173678.1, read as the reverse complement.
TATTACGCTTTTCCTTTGATTATTTTGAAAATACCTACATTAAGGAAAGCTGGTGGAAGGCGCTGCCTCCCACCCCTCAGAAAGTGCTATCTTGGCATCGGACATCTGGGATTGGAGAGCGATATCCTCTTTCGTTGTGTGACGACGGAACAAAATGGACAAGCGTCACGATCTCCAACGAAGTGGTGTTCTACCCCAAAGGTTTCGCACCACGATCTTAGCGTTTACAAATGTCGCAAATTAATCGTTTTAATCGGCGACCATCGCAAACACCAACCCTACCCTCAAGGCGTCGAGTATTCTATCTGTTCTAGCGCCACCCAACATACCTGTCACTAAAACGGTGCATCGTCCTCGTTCTGGACTGAACTCGTTCCCGATGTTCGTCGTTTGGAATTCGGATGTATATTGGATTTTCGTATACATACTCACTTGGACTCTCCACCGCAACCAAACCTAAGCTGCCTTCAGCGGGATACAATGATATGTAACGTGCTCCAGCTGCGTCGAGTTCACGTTCACATGACTGTTGGATTTCGAAGAATTTCCCTTGAGAGAATTCGTGTATTTTTCCAATTCTTTCAATGTAAGCTCTCAGTCGCGGCATCAGCTCGATTTTTCCTTTCTCCCAACCAGACAAATCTTCCCGTATCACTTGCTTTAGATTATTGCTTTTGAGAACGGTCCTTGAGGTGACAAATGGGATGAGAGTAACTCTCATACGAGACCAGTTGTCCTCCCACGAATTATCGAGGGAAATTGCCTCGATAGGCATTTCCTGATGTTGCGAAAGGTTTTTTAGGAGCTCCATCAGTCGGTATGCTTTGCTACTATCATACTGCTGACTCCGAAAGTTGGTTATTTCAGATAGGGTCGATTCACCAACAAATTCCAAATGCTGTTTTATTGAATCATTAAAGTACTTTGCCGCGGCGAGAATTGCGTTGAGCTTTTGATTTATTTTAATTCGAGCCATACCAAAATCAATCGAATCAAAGTTGGCGTACGTAAGCGACGTGAGTGCGTATTCAAACAGATACTTCTCGATTTCGATATGATTTTCCATCAATAACAGAAACGCATCTTCAAACATTCCAATAGCTGTAAGTGTCTCACGTGCCTCTTTTATTCTGTCGTATTCCTCCACTCTCAACTCGACTTCGTGGGGGCTGCCGAGCACCAGTCGTTTGATCACATACCTCATTTCGATTCCTCCGGTCTTTTTCAGCAAGCTTAGGCTGTTGATCCAACGTTTGAAACAGGTATGATTCGTCGTGGCCGAGCGGGCCTTAAGCGCTAGACGCGGGTCCGGCAGGACGTCGGGGAGCTCAGGGACCTAAGGGTCCCGCGGGTCCGAAGCAGCCCCGGGGAGCTCAGTCGCAAGAACCCAAATGTTCTCGCGATCGAGGGTCCCCTCATGGACTTCACCCCGCATTACGTTCAGCAGTATTCCGACAATGTCTGGTGGCTGGGGCAGCAGAAGAAGTCCCGGCTGCGCGTGGCCGTGACCGAAGGCCCGGCCGCCAACGCCATGCCCGACAAGGGCAACAAGGCGTATTTCGACTATGCCGGCGAGATCGGCGGCCAGGAGATCACCGACGCCGGGGGCGACAGCCCGAACAACGTGCTGGAACTCTACCGGCGCATGATCACCTTCAAGGGCTTCGACACGGGCGTGCTGATCACCGATCCGGACGTCTTCTCCACCCTGCACGATCCCACCAACACCGTCTCGGTCGCCCAGGCCAACTACATGGGCCGGACGATCGACGACCAGATCATCAAGGCGTTCTTCGCCACCGCGACCGGCGGGGTCGACGGCAACACGGCCGTTCCCTTCCCCGGCGCCCAAGTGGTCGCGGTCAACGACCACAGCCTGGACCGGGCCGACGCCGTGGGCACCGGCAATGTCGGGTTGACGCCTGGCAAGCTGCGCAAGGCTAAGGGCCTGCTGTTGAAGGGCGAGCCGGACGACGACGATCCGATGTTCGTCGCCGTGACGGCCGACGACCTGATGAACCTGCTGACCTATGTCGAGGTGACCAGCAAGGACTACAACGTGGTCCAGGCCCTGGTCGACGGCACGATCGACAAGTGGATGGGCTTCACCTTCATCCGCACCGAGCGGCTGCTGAAGGACGGCAGCAACTACCGGCGCATCCCGGTCTGGTGCAAGTCGGGCATGGGCTACAAGCCCCGCCTGGAGCGCAAGCAGCGCATCACCGAGCGCAGCGACAAGCGCTTCAACGCCTATGCCTACCTGGAATGGTGGCACGGGGCGACGCGCCTGGAAGAGAAGAAGGTCGTCGAGATCAAGGCCGCCTGAGGCGGCGCAGGGCCAACGCCCCGCGCCCCCCACGCGGGGCTCCACACTATCCGGGAGCCTGATCCATGGCAGTCGTCAACACCAAGTCCAAGCTTATCCAGAACATCGAGGCGAGCCCCCGCGTGCCCAACGAGGTCACGGACCAGGGCGCGCGCCTGCGCGAGATCGCCGCCACGCTGGAGGTCGCGGCGGCCGACGACGACACGAGCGTCTTCCGCATCTGCCAGGTGCAGTCGAACTGGCGCATTGCGGCCATCCTGCTCACCAACGACGCGATCACGAGCGGCACCAGCTACGACGTCGGGCTCTACCAGACGCTCGACAATGGCGGCGCCGTGGTCGACGCCGACGCCTATGCCAGCGCCGTCGACCTGTCGAGCGGGCGCACCGCCCCGCTCGACGTCGCGTTCGAGGCGCGCAACATCGACAAGGTCAACAACCGGGTCTGGCAGGACGGCGGCTTCTCCTCCGATCCGAAGCAGACCTATGAGCTGTGCCTGACGGCCAACACCGTGGGCTCGGCCGCCGGCACGATCAGCGTCCGCGTCCAGTACGCGATCGACTGATCGCCCCGTGGCGTCGCTGGTCAGCATTGCCAACGAGGCGCTGATCCTGCTGGGGCAGGAGACGGTGCAGCACCTGGTCCAGGACGAGCGCGCCGGGCGCCTGTTCCTGGGCGTGTGGGAGAGCGTGCGGCTGGCGGTGCTGCAGTCCCATCCGTGGAAGGCAGCCAAGGCGCGCAAGCAGCTGCCCGCCCTGGCGACGGCGCCGGCCTTCGGCTGGGCGCGGGCGTTCCAGCTGCCGCGCGACTGCGTGCAGCCGCGCCAGATCGGCGACTGGCCAGCCGACGACGCGCAGTTCAGCGACCGCTGGACCCAGGAGGGGCGCACGATCCTGAGCAACGCGGCCGCCCCGCTGGCGCTGGTCTATACCCGCGACGTCACCGACCCCGACCAGATGGACGCGCTGCTGCGCCGGGCGCTGGCGGTCAAGGCGGCCGAGCGCCTGGCGCTGGCGCTGACCGGTACGGCCGAGATGCAGCAGGCGATGGGCCTGCTGTACCAGGCGGAGCTGCCCCAGGCGCGCCATGCCAGCGCCAGCGCCAGCTCGCCCGCCGAGGTCGACGGCCGCTCGAGCTGGCTGGAGGCGCGGTCCTGATGGCGCGCGCGCTGCGCTCCCGCCCCGCGCTGGACGCGCCCGTGCTGTCGTTCGAGGGCGGCGTGCTGGGCGCCCGGCTGCTGGGCCGGACGGACCTGGGCGCCTATTACAGCGGCTGCCGTTCGGCCCTCAACTTCCAGGCCCTGGCCCAGGGGCCGGCGCGCTTCCGGCCGGGGACGCGCCATGCGGCGGTCGCCAAGCTGCTGGAGGTCGAGAGCCGGCGCCGGCTGATCCCCTTCATCTTCTCCGCGGCCCAGGCCTATGCGATCGAGGCGGGGCCGCTCTACTTCCGCTTCTTCCGCAACCACGGGCCGGTGATGAAGCCGGCGCCGGACGAGGACGAACCCTTCGAGGTGGTGACGCCCTATGGCGAGGGCGACCTGGCGGGGCTGAAGTGGGCACAGTCGGGCGACGTGCTGCGGCTGGCGTGCGGCGCCACCATGCCCCGCAAGCTGGAGCGCCGCGGCGACACCGACTGGAGCCTGGTCGCGATCGACCCCAAGGGCGGGCCATGGCGGCCGGAGAACGGCAGCGACACCACGATCACGCCCAGCGGCGTCACCGGCAGCGTCACCCTGACCGCGTCCGCCGACCTGTTCGATTCGAGCTGGATCGGCCAGCGGGTGCGCCTGCGGACGCCATCCGGCACCGTGCCGGAGCGGACTTGGAAGGAGGAAACCCTCTACCTGCTGGGCAATGTCGTGACCTATCTGGGCCGGGTCTACGAGGCCGTCGCCTATGACCAGATCAGCGGCGAGCCGCCGGCCTTCTTCAGCTTCACGACACCGCCGACGCACGACAAGGGCGATGCGTCCGACGGCAACACGACATGGCGGTTCCTGCATGACGGCAGCGGCTATGCCGTCATCACCGCCGTCAGCAATGCGACCACGGCCACTGCGACCGTCGTCGAGCGCCTGCCCTATGCGGCGGCGACGACGTTCTGGGCGGAGGGCGCCTGGCACGCGCGGCACGGCTTCCCCCGCGCCGTCGTGTTCTACAACGACCGCGTCGTGTGGGGCGGCACGACCAGCGATCCCCAGACCGTCTGGGCATCCCGCGTCGGCGACTATGACAATTTCCGGCCCGGCCGCCTGGGCTATACGCGGGCCGACGATGCCCTGAGCTTCACCATCTCGGACGCGGAGGTGAATGCCATTCGCTGGCTGACCGCCGGCGACGACCTGCTGTGCGGGACGATGGGCGGGATCATCCCCCTGGGCCCCGCGACGACGACCGAGGCGTTCGGGCCCGACAATGCCAAGACGCGCAACACGGTGCGGGTCGGCGCCGAGCCGGACCCGGTGCCGCTGCGCATCGGCGACGGGGTGATCTATGTCGGGCGCGGCGGCCTGACGCTGGAGGAGCTGGCGCCGGAGCGGGCGCCATCGACGCGCGACCTGACCCTGCGGTCGGACGACGTGACGGTGGGCGGCGTCGTCGACCTGGCATGGGCCCTGCGCCCGGACAAGACGCTGTGGGCGGTGCGCGGGGACGGCGCCCTGCTGTCGCTGGTCTATGAGCCGTCCGAGGAGGTGCTGGGCTGGATGCCGCATCGCCTGGGCGGGCGCTACCTGGACGGGCCGCCGATCGTCGAGGCCTGTTGCGTGATCCCGACGCCGGACGGGCGAAGCGACGAATTGTGGGTCGTCGTGCTGCGCAGCCGCGAAGGCTGCGGCTGCTGCGGCGACAATGGCGACGTGATCGAGCGCCACATCGAGTGGCTGAGCCAGGCCTGGGCCCTGCCCCAGGCGGAGCCGGAGGCGGTCCACCTGGACGACAGCCTGAGCTATGACGGCTGGTCGGCCCATACGCCGGGGCTGTTGCAGGCCTTCGGCGTCTTTCCCAACGTCACCCTGACGGCGTTTCCCGAGGTCGAGGGCGCCATCGACTTCACCGGCCTGGTGGGGCGGCGGATCGCGCTGCGCCAGCGCAGCAGCCCGGCCCGGGCCAGCGACCGGCCGCGCGAGATGCATATCCGGGTCGATGCCGTGCTGGCGCCCGACCAGGTCGCGGGCACGATCGTCCTGCCCTTCGCCGAGGGTGGCTTCGACGGCTATTTCGAGACCGACCAGTGGGCGATCGTCGCGACCCAGGTCGCGGGCCTGGACCACCTGGAGTGCGAGCCGGTGACGATCGTCGCCGATGGCGGCCTGGCCGGGACCGCGATCGTGCAGGGCGGCAGCGTCGAGGTCCCCTTCCCCGGCGGCGCGCTGGTCCATGTCGGCCATTCCTACGTCGCCGGATCCCATGTCGAGCCGCCGCCGCTGGACGTGCCCGGCCAGGGCCTGCAGGGCCGGCGCCGGCGGGCGTCGCGCGCGCGGATCCGGGTGAAGGACACGCTGGGCCTGCAGGTCGTGGTGCAGGGACGGGCCGAGCGCCTGCCCACGGACCGTACCGCGGACGACCCGACCGGGCGGCCGCCGCGCCTGAAGTCGACGATCGCGCCCGTGGCGATCCCCATGAGCCACGACCGCGAGCCGGTGATCCGGTTCGAGCCCACCCTGCCCCTGCCCGGCACCATCGCGGCCGTGATCCTGGAGGTGACCAGCGATGCCTGACCCCACATTCGGCGTCGTCATGATCCGCCTGGGGCGGCGCGCGCGCGAGGAGGCCGCGCTGTGCCGCACCAGCCTGGAGCGGCACCATGACTGGCCGGTGCACACGTTCGACGGGACCGACGTCGATCCCGTCGGCGCGCGGTCGATCAAGACCCGGCTGGCCAGCCTGTCGCCGTTCGATCACACGCTGTACCTGGACGCCGATACCCGCTGCCTGGGCAAGCTCGACCTCTACCGGCAGGCGCTGGTCGCCGGATGGGAGCTGGTCATCACCGCGACCCACGACCAGGGGCCGCTGTGGCTGGGCAAGCTGCCGCCCGAGGACAAGGCGGCGACCGACCTGACGGCGCCAGGGGTGCAGGCCTTCCGCACCGGCGCGTTCGCCTTCCGCAAGACGCCGGCGGTCGCCGCCCTGTTCGAGGCCTGGCACGAGGAATGGCAGCGCTTCCACGGCTTCGACCGCGGCGCACTGCTGCGGGCGCTGGTGCGGGCGCCCGTCAAGCTGCTGCCGCTCGACCACCGCTACTGGAACGGGGCGACGGCCGACCGCCTGCGCCACCAGCCGGGGCGCCTGCCCCAGCCGAGGCATCATGCCTGAGGCCCTGGAACTGCGCCCCTACATGCCGGGCGATGCCGCGGCGCTGGCGATCCAGCCGGCGCAGGCGGCCGAGCGCGCGAATGCCGTTCGCATGGATGCCCAGCTGGTCGAGGGGCCGAGCTGGACCGTGTGCCGCGCCGGCCGGCCGATCGCCTGCGGCGGCCTGGTCGAGATGTGGCCCGGGCGCGCCATCGCCTGGGGCCTGGTCGCGACGGACGCGGGGCCGGTGATGGTCGCCCTGTCACGCCTGGTGCGCGCGCAGATCGGCGCCAACCTGAAGGCGTGGCGCCGGATCGAGGCAACGGCCTGCGCCGAGTTCAAGCCGGCGCGGCGCTGGCTGAGCCTGCTGGGCTTCAGGCTCGAGGCGCGGATGGACGGCTATGCGCCGGACGGAGCCGCGCACTGGCTGTTCAGCCGGGTGCGCCCGTGAGCGGGGTCGAGATCGCGCTCCTCGCCTCGACGGCGCTGAGCGCCGGCAGCGCCGTGCTGGGCGGCTATGCGCAAGGCCAGGCGGCGGACGCGCAGGCGCAGGGGCTGGAGACCCAGGCGCAGGCCGCGCGCGACGTCGCCGGCGCCGAGGCCGAGCGCACGCGGGCCCAGGTCGAGCGGCGCATGGGCGAGGCGCGGGCGACCGTCGGCGGCAGCGGCCTGACGCCGTCCGGCTCGATCCTGGACGTTCTGGTCGACCGGGCGATGGAGGGCGAACTCGAAGCGCAGATCGCCGCCTATCAGGGCCGGCGGTCGGCCTGGGAAGCGCGCAGCGAGGCGCAGCAGCTGCGCCATGACGCGAAGGCGGCGCGGCGCGGCGGCTGGCTGGCGGCGGGCACGGCGCTGGCCGGGGGTGCTGCCCAGGCCTACACGAGCGGCGCGTTCAGTGGCGGCGGCGTCAAGACGGCCGGCCAGGGCGGCGGCTGGTTCGCGAAGGCAGGCGGGACCAAGGGACCGATCGGGCCGACCTATCCGGGCGGGCGCTTCTGATGCCGCGCATCCCCGACCTGGTCTCGACCGGCGGCTATGGCCCGGCGGCCCAGGCGCCGCGAGTGAACCCCGACCTGGGCGCGGCGCGCGCCGTGGCCCAGCTGGCCGATACGACGGGGCGCCTGGCGCAAGTGCTGCGCGAGCGCGACGTCCAGGCGGAGCGGGCGCGCCAGGCCGCCGAGATCAACCGGGCCGAGATCGAGGGCCGGCGCTGGCTGGCCGAGCAGCAGGCGGCGATCGCGGCGGCCCCCGATCCCCGGCCGCTGGTCGCCACGTTCGAGCGGGCGGCACGGGACTATGGGCGGCAGGCGTCCGGCAAGCTGGGCGTCGACGAGGATGCGCGGGCGCAGTTCTCGTCCGCGTTCGAGGCGGCCGCCCTGCCCGTCCTGGCCGCGGCCCAGGCCGCCAGCCTGCGCGCCGATCGCGACCAGTGGCGGGGCGAGCTGCTGACCGGCCTTAACGACCTGGAGCTGCAGGCGGGGGCCGCGGCCAGCGCACCGGCGCGGGCCGCGGCGGACGCTGCGATCCCGGAGATGCTGGCCCGTGGCGTCGCCGGCGGCTATGTCGGCCGCGAGGAAGCCGCGCGCCTGGGCATCGAGACGCGGCAGCGCGTGGCGCTGGCCCGGGTGCAGGCGGCGCTGGAGGCCGATCCGGCGGCGGTTGCCGCCGGCACCGCACCCCCGGGCGTCGCGGTCGGCACCCTGCCGGGCGAGGGCGGCGACTTCCAGGCCCTGGCGGCGCAACTGGTCGACGGCGGCCTGGCCCAGGTCGAGAGCGGCGGGCGCCAGCTGAACGCCGACGGCAGTCCCGTCACCTCGCCTAAAGGCGCCGTCGGCCTGACCCAGATCATGCCCGGCACCGGGCCAGAGGCGGCGGCTGATGCTGGCCTGCCCTGGGACGAACGCCGCTGGCGCGAGGACGCGGACTATAATCGCGCGCTGGGCGTCGGCCACCTGGCCAAGCTGCTGCGCCGGTATGGCGGCGACGTCACGATCGCGCTGACCGCCTATAACCAGGGTGTCGGCAATGTCGACCGCTTCCTGGAGACGATCGGCGACCCGCGTGGGCAGCAGCTGACGCACGATGCGTGGCTGTCCCGGCTGCCCGGGCCGAACGGCCGCGCCTATGCCCGGTCGGTTCTGGCACGCATGGGCACGACGCCGGCGGCGATCGCCGCGGCCCGCCAGCCGGTCGCCCCCGAACTGGCCGAGGAGATCGCCCGCCTGCCCGCGGCTGCCCGGCTGCAGCTGTTCCGCACCTCGGGCGAGCGGATCGAGGCGCAGGCGCGCGAGGCCGAGCGCCTGGCCCGCGAGGCCGAGGCGGCGGCCCAGGCCGAGCGCAACCGGCGGGCGGTCGAGACGGCGCGGGTGGCCGAGGAGTCGATCGCCTCCATCCTGGCGACAGGGGCGCCGGTCGCAGGCTTCTCGGACGCCGACGTGATCCGGGACATCGCGCCCGACAATCCCCAGGCGGCGACGCGCCTGCTGGTCCAGCTCGACGTCGCACGCGAGGGCGCCCGGGCGACGGTCGGCTTCGCAGGCCTGCCGGCGGCCGACATCGCGGCACAGGTCGAGCGCCTGAAGCCGGCGGAGGGTGCGGACGATTTCCGCTTCCGGCAGCAGATCTATGCCGCCGCCACGGCCGAGGCGCAGCGCGTGCTGGCGGCGCGGGCGAAGGACCCGGCGGGGACGGTCGCCGCCCTGCCGCAGCTGCGCGCGCTCAACGAGGCGGCACGGGCCGACCCGGCGCAGCTGCCCGCCTATGGCCGGGCGCTGCTGGCGGAACAGCAGCGCCTGGGTGTGGCCCCAAGCCAGCAGCGGCTGATCCCCGAGGCGCTGGCGAAGCAGAGCGTCGCCGACCTGATGGCCACGCCGCCGGCGCAGCGGCCCGAGGCGTTCCGGGAGTTCGTCGAGGCGACGGCAGGCTGGGGCGAGCTGGCCGAGCGGGCGCGGGCCGAGTATGTGGCCGCCGGCCTGCCGCGGGAGGCCTATGGCGCGCTGATGTTCCAGGAGGTCGATCCGGTCGCGACCAGGGACCTGATCGAGGTCATGGCCTGGCCCGAGGATGTTCGCGGCAAGATCATGAGCGCCCAGCAACGCACCACGGCCCGGACGGCCCTGGACGAGAGCCTGGCCGAGCTGCTGCTGACCGTGCCGAACCCGGAGGCGCGCAGCGACCTGGTGGCGATCGCCGAGGCGCTGACCCTGGCGGAGCTGCGCCGGGAGCCCGACCCGGCATCGGCGGCGGATGCCGCGGCCGCCCGCCTGGCCGCGCTGTGGACGATCCACCGCACGTTCCGTGTGCCCGCCCGGCTGGACGGCGACGCCATCGCGACGGGCGCCGAACAGATCCGCGCCGACCTGAAGCCGGGCAGCCTGATGGCGGATGAGCGCACCGCACCCTACCAGACGGAGGCGGACCTGGCCCTGGCCCCCGTGCAGGACGTGCAGGCGGAAGGGCGCTGGGCGACCAACGCGGACGAGAGCGGCCTGGTCCTGCTGCACGCCGACGGCGAGCCGGCACTGAAGCCGGATGGCAGCCGGTTTGAACTGAGCTGGGACGCGCTGGTCCAGGCCGGCCGGGGATCGCGATCCGAACGCGCCCGGGCAGGCATGGGCGCCCTGGGCGGGGCCATGTGATGGTCGGCCTGCAGACCTACATCCCCGATCCCGATCCCCGCCTGCGGGCGCTGGGGACCGAGCGCAGGGCCGTGCCGTTCTCCACGTTCCTGGGGGCGATCGCCGGCGACACGTGGAGCGGCAGCGCCGGCCCGCTGACCGAGCGCGCGCTGTCCCGCGCCGGCGCGCAGCAGCTCGAGAACGAGATGCTGGGCCTGCCCGGCATCCCGACCGAGCTGGGCCTGCCCATGGGCGAGGCCGGCGGCCTGGACGACGGGCCCGGCGTGCTGCGGATCCCGACGGGTCCACCGCCCGGTGTGGCGCCGCCGGCCCCATCCCCCCGCCTGCCGCCCGAGGAGCTGAACGCCCGGTTCGGCATCGACGGCCATCTGCGCTTCGACGCGCCGGCCACCGAGGCCTATGCCGCCGACCTGCGCCGGCTGAAACTGGAGGAGCTGCGGCGGCGGGACATCATCGCGCGTTCCGGGCGCAGCGCGCTCAATCCGGCGGCCGTCGCCGTCGCCCTGGGCGTCAGCGTGCTGGATCCGCTGAACGTGGCCGCCAGCTTCCTGCCCGTCGTGGGACAGGCGCGCTATGGCGCCATGCTGGCAGCCGCCGGTGGAGCGGCACGGCGCGCCGGCATCCGGGCCGGCGTCGGCGCCGTCGAGGGCCTGGCCGGTGCTGCCCTGCTGGAGCCGCTGGCCTATGGCCTGTCGGCCGCGGAGCAGCGGGACTACAGCGCGGCCGACAGCTTCTTCAACCTGGCGTTCGGGACGGCGCTGGGCGGCGGCCTGCACGTCGGCGCGGGCGCCGTGCGCGACCTTGCCTTCGGCCCGCCCCGCGTCCCGCGCCCGGTGCAGGCGCAGGCGATCGACCAGGCGGCGGCGCAGATCGCGGCGGGCGAACCGATCCAGCCCGTTCCCGGCACCAGCCTGGACGCGGCGTTCCAGGCCAACCTGCGCGGGATCGCCGAGGCCCAGGCGCGCGCCGAGGCCGTGGCGGTCGACCGGGCGGCGCGGGCGGAGGCGAGCCTGGAGCCGATCGCGGCGCGGCCGATCGGCGAGCCGGCGGCCGCCTTCCTGCCGACCGGAGAGGAGCTGCAGGTGCAGCTGGCCCTGGTCGAGCTCGACGACCTGGTGACCAGTCATTCCGACGACTTCACGCTCGACCCGCGCTTTCCCGAGGCGCTGCAGCCGCGTGATCGCGGCCGTGCGGAAATGCAGGCCCAGGTCATCGACATGGCGGCCAACCTGGAGCCGCGCCGCCTGGGCAACGATGCCGGCCTGGACCAGGGCGCGCCGCTGGTCGCGGCCGACGGCACGGTCGAGAGCGGCAACGGCCGGACCATGGCCATCCGCCGTGCCTACCGCATGGGCGGCGCCCAGGCCGAGGCCTATCGCGCCTGGCTGAAGGCGCAAGGGTACGACGCCGAGGGCATGGCGGCGCCGGTGCTGGTGCGGGTCCGCCGCACACCGCTGGACCTGGAGGGCCGCGCCAGGCTGGGCAGGCAAGCGAACCGGACGGCGATCGCCGCCCATGACGCGACCGAGCAGGGCCGCGCCGATGCCGGCGTGCTGGCGAGCCAGCCCGATGCCCTGCGCGCCACGAGCGGCCGGAGCCTGGACGCGGCCGACCAGGCCATGGCCGCGACCGCCCTGCTGCGCACCATCGCCAGCGATGCCGAGATGACCGGGCTGACCACGGGCGGGCGGACGATCAACGCCGCCGGCCGGTCGCGCCTGGCGGCGGCCGTGCGCGGCTATGCCTGGGCGCCGCTGATCCGGGCGCTGACCGGCGATGCCGGCGAACTGCAGGGCCTGGCCGATGCGCTGGGCGAGGCCGCCCTGCCCTGGGCGCGCCTGCGCGCCGCCGTGGCGCAAGGGATCGTGCCGGCCGAGCTCGACATCACGGACGCGCTGGTGAAGGCGGTCGACGTGATCGCCCGCGCGCGCGCCGAGGGCCAGAAGGTGGGCGACCTGGTCGCCCAGCTGGACCTGTTCGAGGCACCGCTGATCACGTCCGCCCTGAAGATCCTGTTCCAGGACGCAGGCTTCACCCGCGTGCGCGGCAAGGGCCAGATCGCCGACCTGCTCGAGGCCTATGCCGAGGAGGCCGCGCGCTTCCGCGCCGGCGAGGCCGACCTGTTCGGGCCGCCGCCGACCCCCGACCAGGTCCTGGACGCGGTGCGCGGCAAGCGCAGCACGACCGAGGCCGCTGCAGGGGGTGCTGGTGAGCCGCCACGGCCACCGCCCGAGGCGCCGCCGGCGGCCGCAGAGCCACCGCCGGAAGACGGCGCGCGGCAGTTCAAGGCGCCGGACGGGACGGTCCTGGCCACCGTGCGCCGCGGCGAGCACCGCCATCCGGACACCGGCGAGGACCTGATCGACGCGCTGGCGCGCGGCGCCGCGATGCCGCCCACTAACACGATCGACACGGCCGAGCGCCAGGCCCTGCGCCAGCAGGTCGAGGACGCGCTGATGGCGCGGGACACCCCCGAGGACGGCCGCATCCTGGACATCGTCATGGGCCCGCCGGGGGCAGGCAAGAGCACCTTCGTCGATCCCCTGAAGGCGCGGCGCAAGGCGCGCGTGGTCGACAGCGACGATGCCAAGGCCGAGCTGCCGGAGTTCGAAGGCGGCATCGGCGCGAATGCCGTTCACGCAGAGAGCGCCGCCATCGCATCGCGGATGCTGACCCGGGCGATCGAAGCCGGCGACAACATCGTCTATCCCACCGTCGGCCGCGATGCCGATGCCCTCCTGCGCCTGGCCGAACGCGCCACCGCGGCGGGATACAGCGTCCGCCTTCACCTGGTCGACCTGGGCGAGGCCGAGACCCTGCGGCGGGTGCTGGTGCGCTTCGACGAGACCGGCCGCATGGTCGACCCCGACTATGTCGCGGCGGTTGCATCCTTGCCGCGGGATGTCTTCGGGCGCATATACGGGGCGGAGGTCTTTGATGGCTGGTCGCGATCCGACAACAACGTCGCCCGGGGTGAAGCGCCCCGCACCCTCGACCGCGGGGGGCTGGAGCGCCCTGCCGGAGGGCGTGATGGACCTGGAACGGATCCAGATGGAGACCGTCATGGCGGACCTGGACCCGCAGGTTCCGGCGGACGAGGCGGCGCGGCGCAGGCGCTACCAGGCGGCGATGCGCGCCCGGGAGATGGCGGGACAGGAACGGATCGGCTACCGCGCCTGGCTGGCCCAGCAGGGCGCGGCGCCGGAGACCCAGGCGGCCGAGTAGGGCCGCCGCCCGACCCGGAAGCACCCGAGGCCTATCGCCAGCTCGAGCAGCTGGCGCAGCTCGACGAACTGCGCGAGCTCGAGGCGGACATCGCCGCGATCGAGGCCAGCCTGCGCGCCGAGGCAGGCGAGATGCCGGGCGTGCAGGACGCCCTCGATGCGATCAAGGCGGCAGACGACAAGGCCGGTGCGGCCGATGCGGCGCTGAGTGCCGCCGCTGCCTGCCTGTTGCCGCGTGCCCCAGGGGGCGCGGCATGAGCTCGACCCGCCCCACGCGCCTGCCCGACGAGTGCCAGGCGCAGATGCGCGCCGCCGCCGGCGGACACCTGACCGACGCCGAGATGGTGGCCATGGTCGATGCGCTGGAACGGCGCCGCCGCCGGCTGCGCGACGAGGCCCTGATCAGCGATCCCGAGGCGCTGGCCCAGGCGGCCGCCAGCCTGATGGGCGAGCAGCGGATGGAGGCCCTGCTGCAGCGCCGCACCGCACTGGTGAACGAGCGCGCAAGGCTGCGCCGCGACGACTTCTATGCCCAGCACAAGGGCCGCGAGGGCTGGGCCCTGCGCACGCTGATCGCCGGCAGCGAGGAGAGCGGGCCGGGCGTCGCCCGCTCTGTCGACGCCGAGATGCAGGGCATCCGCTTCCGCCTGATCGGGCCGATGCTGTCGCAGCTGCGCCGGGACGGCGTTCTGGGCCTGCTGATGCCCGACATCTGGGGGCGCGCGCGCCATCCCGAGCTTGAGGACGATGTCGCGAACGAGCTGTGGCGCCTGACCGACGACACCGGCGGGCGCGACACGGGCAACGCCCAGGCGAAGCAGATCGCCCAGGCGATCCACACGGCCCAGGAGGCGGCGCGCGTCCTGCAGAACCGGGCCGGCGCCTGGATCAACAAGCTGCCCGGCTATGTCGTGCGGCAGAGCCACGACCTGCTGAAAGTGCGGGACGCGGGCTTCGCCGCCTGGCGGGCCGCGATCGAGCCGCGCCTGACGGACGACACCTTCGCGACCGATGAGGGGCCGATGACGGCGGCAGACCGCACCCGCTTCCTGGAGGCGGTCTGGCGGGGCCTGTCGACCGGGCAGCACCTGAAGTCCGCCGGCGCCGAGGATCCGGTCCTGAAGGCCTACGGCTCCGGCTCGCTGGCCCGCAAGGCGTCGCAGCACCGCGTGCTGCACTTTCGGTCTGCCGACGACTGGCTGGGCTATCACCGCCAGTTCGGGCGGGGCGGCGTGCTGGACGCCGCGATCGGCGGCCTGGAGCGCGCGGCGCAGAACACGGCGCTGATGCGCACCTTCGGAACCAGCCCGCGCGCGGCGTTCGACGCCGACGTCGAGCGGCTGAAGGCCCGCGCCGACGTGGTCGAGGCCGCCCGCGTCGGCGGCGATTTCGCGGTCGCGCTGTTCCAGCAGGTCGACGGCACCACCCGCATTCCCGACAGCATCGGCCTGGCCAAGGTGGGCCAGGTGACGCGGGCGTGGATCTCGATCACCAAGCTGGGCGGCGTGGTCCTGTCCGCCCTGCCCGACATCGCGGTGCGGGCGGCCAGCCTGCGCCATGCCGGGATCAACCCGTTGAGCGCCGC
Source organism: Zavarzinia sp. CC-PAN008 (assembly GCF_051903925.1). GTDB lineage: Bacteria > Pseudomonadota > Alphaproteobacteria > Zavarziniales > Zavarziniaceae. The sequence continues at coordinate 2,885,676 of NZ_CP173678.1, read as the reverse complement.
GGCCGGCGGCCTGACCGACCTTGCGGCCCGGCTGCCGGACGACAGTGCGCGGCGGGAGGTGGCCGACCTGATCGGCGCAGGGATCGACGGCACGGTCGGCGCGATCGCCCAGGCGTTCCGGGCGGAGGACGGTCTGCCGGGCGTGATGTCGCGCAGCCTGGACCTGTTCTTCCGCCTGAACCTGATGAACTGGTGGACGACGGCGCAGAAGACCGGCGTCGGCCTGATGCTGTCGCATCACCTGGGGGCCAGGCTGGGGACCGGCTGGCAGCACCTGGACGACTTCACGCGCGAGGGCCTGAGCCGCTACGGCATCTCGGCCGAGGCCTGGACCCTGATCTCTGGCCAGGCGCGCGCCCTGCGCCGGGCCGAGGATGGCCGGCTCTACCTGACGCCGGAAATCGTCCGGGGGATCTCCGACGCCGACATGCTGGCCTATGTCCGGCCACGGTCGAAGAACCCCCAGGCGCGCGCCCTGGCGGTGACGCGCGGCCGCGACGAGCTCGAGACATCGCTGGCAACCTACTTCGCGGACCAGGTCCGGTCGGCGGTGACGGACCCGACCGCCCGCACGCGGGCCCGGCTGCAGGGCCTGTCCCGGCCGGGCACGATGTGGGGCGAGGCGGTCCGCTTCATCACCCAGCTGAAGGCCTATCCCACGACCTACATCCAGCGG